>CANRCD010000030.1 GCA_947629005.1 uncultured Clostridia bacterium | reverse complement strand
GAAATTGAAGTTGGACTGCACAGTTATTCCGTTGAGGGAGAAGGCGAAACATATCCGATATTCACGGATGCAAATTCCAGAAAGAAATATTATGAGGGTGAGTCGGGAACTGCACACGGTTGGTGGCTTCGCTCGCCTCGTAGCGGCAACTCGACGAACTTCTGCGGCGTCAACAGCAACGGCAACACGAACCACAACAACGCGGACGGCGCATACGGCGTTGCCTTCGGCTTCTCAATCTAACTGAATCCCATATAATCGCGCCCGCTTTGGGCGTGAGGAAAGGAAGAAATGAGCGTACCAAAAAGCAAGCGTGATGAGTCGAAATTTGAGGTCGTGAACAATGCGCTCGACCTCTACAAGTTTACCTTGAGCCTTTGCTTGAAGATGCCGAAAAGATATACATTCCTCGTGCTACAGCCGATTGTTGAGTTAGCAGGAAATGTCGCAGATTACACAAAATGCGCAAATTCGGTATTCCCGACAAACGCGCATGAAGCGCAGATGCGGATAGATTATTACATCCGCGCGAGGGCAGAATTGCAGGCGCTCATCAGCAGGGCGGGAATACTTTCCGAATCATCCGGTGCTTTGAACTACAAAGATGAAAAGAAAACAAAGGGAGTGACGGCGCATGAGATAGAGAAATGGTCGTACCTGATGTATAAGGAACTTTCCCTTATAAAAGGCGCAATGGAAAACGACAGAAAGAGATTCAAAGATTTGAAATAAAAATAGGCATAGGTTATTCGCTATAGGGCTCGCCTCGTAGCGGCAACTCGACGAACTTCTGCTACGTCAACAGCAACGGCAACACGAACAACAACAACGCGAACAACACAAACGGCGTTGCCTTCGGATTCCGTGCAGTGAGACAAAGTAGCCTTTGGGTGAAATCTGAACTGCATGAGAAGGAGCGGATGACCTTCCGGAAAGGTAAATAAATATAACGCCTGCCGTCGGCGGACGCTTCTTGCATGGCTGTGTATTGCGGTAAACGGTTTCATTCCGGCGCGCAGATGTGTGTACAACCCGCATCCATAATAACCACACGCGTTATATGCTTTTTTGACATGAATAGTGTTGAGAGACACGAAAAACGGTATCAGAGGAGAAAGACAAAGAGGGAACTAAAAAGAAAAGAATTTGCAGAAAAACATACAGAATTCGATGACGTGCTTGGCTTCAAAGCACTCGTAAATTCTTTTGGGAAATGCAAAAATAAGGTCATGTGGAAAGCAAGCGTACAGGCATATAGGGCAAATCTGCTTACAAATTCAGCAGATTCCGCGCAGAAACTCCGTGACGGAACGTGGAAAAGCCGCGGATTCAAGGAATTTGACATCATTGAGCGCGGAAAGCGCAGGCACATTCAAAGCGTGCATATCTCCGAGCGGTGCATACAGAGGGCGTTATGCGACAACTGCCTCGTCCCGATTTTGAGCAGAAACCTTATCTACGACAACGGAGCCTGCTTGAAAGAAAAAGGCACGGATTTTGCGCTTGATAGATTTACGGGGCATTTGAGGTCGCACATAAGAGAATACGGCGTGACAGGCGGGATCTATTTCTTTGATTTTTCAAACTACTTTGGAAACATCCAAAACGATTTGCTCGTCACCAAGGTGAAAAATCAGGTAAAAGACGAAAAAATCATGGATATATACAAGAAATTTGTGTATGCGTTCGGAGAAATCGGCTTGGGGCTCGGAAGCCAGATATCGCAGATAAGTGCGATTTTTTATCCGAACGAAGTTGATCATTACATGAAAGATAGGCTGAGAATAAATGGCTATGGAAGATACATGGACGACGGATACATCATATGCAATGACATCGAAAAACTCAAACAATTTGTCGAGTTTTTCGAGGGAAAATGCATAGAATCCGGAATCAAACTAAACAGAAAGAAATGCAGAATCATAAAGATTCACAAGAGCTTTTCCTTTCTCAAAGTTCGGTTCTTTATTGCAAAAACAGGAAAGATTGTCCGCAGGATAAGCAGGGCGGCAGTCAAGAAAGAACGGCATAGGATAAGGAAGTTCAGAGGACTTTTGCGCAGTGGGAAAATGACTCTTGAGCATATATGCAAGAGCTTTTATTCGTGGCTTTGCTCGCAGAAACGCGGACATTCCTACCATATAAGGATGAACATGATAGACTACTTCAACAGCATTTATCAGAAAGAAGGTGCTCATTTTGTACAGACTGAAATGCGGAGAAGAAATCCGGTATACAGAAAATGTGCCGTATGTGCGCAGACAGCCTAACGGCACGGTTGTCCTGTGCAGGGCAGACAAGGCAGACGGCTTTTTGAACACGGACAGGTCGCAGATTTTCGCCTTTGCGGGTTCGGCGATTTCGGGCGATTATCCTGCCGGGGAAATAGAAAAGATTTCCGTCGGCGAATTCATGGCAGAAGCGAAAGCGCCGCTCGAGGAAAAGATGCAGTTGCTCGCGGACTGCATCCTTGAAATAAGCGAGACGGTGTATTCGTAGGAGGTGTGCGGCATGGTAGCGAGATTATGGGCGATTGAAATAAGGGACGGAAGAAAGAGCATGGACGAAGTGCCGGAGAAGCTGAAAGCGCAGGTGCGGAAAATCCTCGAGGAAGAGGGCTGGGAGACGGCATGAGAAGCTTATCGAGAGACCGGCAGAGCGTATGGTTTGCCAAAATCACAGAGAATATCGTCGGCACATCAACCGTCCCGGTTTACGAAAAGCCGAGGGAACTACATTTAGTCGTGACTGCTACGGCAGGA
>CANRCD010000029.1 GCA_947629005.1 uncultured Clostridia bacterium | reverse complement strand
TAGATTCGCGTCCTTGTGGGCGTGTTGTAACATTATTGTAATATAATTAATCAATTTTGCAATTTAATCTTTTCGACTTTTTTTGACAGAATTGAGTAGATAACATAATCTGGAGTAACATATTATTAAATATATCCCTCAATTGTTTTTGCCCTTAAATCAAAAAAGGGGCGGTATGAAACCGCCCCATAAAATTATGCCGTCTTGATGATCGCGTCGAATCCGGCTTTCTTGAGTTTTTCCACAAGCGCGTCCGCATTCTTCTTCTCTTCAAACACGCCGCACTGCACCTTGTACTGCCCGCCCTCAAGCTTCGTGAGCGCATCGAACCCGGCTTTCTTCACCGCGCTCACCTGTTTGTCCGCATTTTCCTTGACCGAAAAACTACCCGCCTGCACGGTGTATGACTGCTTAGCAGAGCCTTTCTTCCTGATTATATAGGACACTTGGCTGTTCCCGTAGACCGTATCGCCGTGCCAGCTCTTGAACACTGCACCCTGCCCGGAGCCTGAACAGTACGCGTGCCCGGCATCGTACCACTTATTGTCCCCGGCGTAGATGTTTGTGTGCCCAAAGTTTGCATACGTCAACACGTCCCCTGCAAGCAGCTCGCCTGCGGCTATTAGCTGGTTGACCGTCTTCTTGTTGACCTTGATCACATCACAGGTCTTCTCGACGGCGGCTTTCGTCTCCTTGCTCCAGCTAATTGTCCCTGCGGTCGTGCCATAGAAGATGCCCGTATCCTGCGGAATCAGCCCGGCTTCTTTCAGCGCCCAGCGTGCCAAGAGTGCGCAGTTACAGGCGCGCTTGTTCTCTTCGAGCGCCTGTGCCCACTGCTCCCTTATCTTTTTATTGTTGGTGCTGTATGTCCACTTTTTCCCGGCTTTGATATCTGCCTTGAGTTGCTTCTGGAATTTCTTGCAAGCCTTGATTACGCCACTTTCCGTGGCTTCTTCCTTGGCAACCTCGTAGACCACATTCCCGGATTCGTCATACACCTTGTACTCCGGGTTTTCGTCCACTTTCTCTTTCGCTTTCTCAAGGTCGTGGTACGCCCCGAGCTGTCCGTCCATCGTTGCGCCCCATGACTTGCGGACACGATACCAAGGCGCATCTGTCTCCGGCAGGATGTCGCCGCCTGTGTCGGGAACCTCGATTCCCTTGTCATATTCGTACAGTTTCCACCGCTCGACAAGATTGATAAGCTTCGACACGTAGTTCACATCCGTCGCATAGCCGCCATCTTTGATAATCTGAATTGCTTTCTTGTAGTCCGTCTGTTTGTTGATGCCCGGGTAGCGCTTCTTTGAGCCGTTCGTTGCCCCGATAAAGTACGCCGCCCGGTCGGCGATCGAATCCTCGCAGCACGGATACTTGCGGAAATCTGCCGTGATTGTGTATTCCTGCCCGCTTGCGGTCTGCTCTTTCGTCTTTTTGGTGTACTTGCTCACGCCGTCCCACACCGAGCCGCTCCAAGTATTTCCGGACAGAGAACATTTCATTCCGTGCAGGTTGTTCGCAAATTCCGCAAGGTCGGTTGTTCCATAGCCGGATTCAAGGCAGAACTGCGCCAAACCTACGGACGCAAGCATCCCGGTTTTCTTCATGTTCTCTTGGTACAGCGGCGCTACTTTCTTGATGCGGTCAGCTTCGGACAGTCCGCGAAGGTCGGACGCTTGGAAACCGTGCACCTCGACCATGTAAACCTGTTTGCCGTCCTCGTCGTAGACAGAATACCCGGGCAGACAAGCCTTTTTCGCGTTCTCAAGCACCGTGTACGCACCAATCTGCGACTCTACGTCCGTCCAAGTCTTGCGCACACGGTACAGTTTTTCTGTCTCAGGCTGTGCGGGAGCTTGTCCATTCATCGCTTTAACCACGTCCGCCCGGAACTTGTCCATCGTCAAGCCGAACCTGTCCCATACGTGCGTCGGGTCAACGTGCGCGGTTGAGAGTCCGGCGCGTCTGCCCTCGTCGTGGGAAGAAATCAGATACAGACCGGACTGAAGTTTTGATTGCGGATTCCATCCGTACCGCTTGCAGATGTCGGCGCACAGCTCGACAGCGGTATTGTAGCCCCGGAGAATGTCCGCTTTGAACTTATCCGCATTGGACACGGTATAATTTGCGCCGGACGTATATTTGATATAGTCCGATTCGCAAATCTCGAACGTAATCAGATTTTTGTTGCCATAGCCACCATCTGCCCATGTGTACACATCTTCCGGGAGACATTGCAGTACCTTTCCCGGCGTGTCAGCGTCAACTATGTATGTCACACACGCGCTTACTGCCGACTGATTCCAATAATCAGCCACGCTCTGCGCCGTTCCTTGCCCCGTTCCTATCGTATGCAACTGTATGCCGATTGGCGTGCGTTTTTTGTTCTGCTGATAACAGCGGTTTTTTGTGAGATAGTTTTTGATGATGTTCATGTAATCAGCCTCCTACTCTGCCAGTTCCGGGTATCCGCGCTCAATCAGAATCTGGCGTACCTGCTCCCGGATTGTTTCTTTCACTTCACCAATTGTGCGCAAACCCTTGATAATCAAATCTGCATATACTTTCGCCATATCATCGCCCCCTACATCGTTTCATAGATTTCAGCTATTGCTACCTGCGCGTCCGTGACCTGCCGCGACAAATCCTCGTAGTGCAGTTCATCCGCATTCCGCTCACGCAGACCGAACGTTGCTTCAAGCCATCCCTCGTCGGTCTCCCGAATCTGGAATTTCGGGTTTGTCGTGACCATGTTCTCATAGATTCCGGTCACTTTGTCGTCGATCGTAAATTTCACCTCGGACA
>CANRCD010000028.1 GCA_947629005.1 uncultured Clostridia bacterium | reverse complement strand
CCGTTACAGTACGCGGCGGTCGGTATCGCGGGGCTCGGTATTGCTTCGGGTAAGACGGCGATTTCGTTCGAGGATAATTTCGCGCGCGTAAAGAAAACCGTCGAGGGTACGCCGGAACAGCTCAATGCCGTAAAGCAGGGACTTATCGACCTTACGACGACCGGCATTAACGGACGAAATCCCGTACGCGCTACCACGGCGGAGCTTACGGAGCTTGCGGCGGCGGGTGGTCAGTTGGGTATCAAGACCGAGAATATAGTCGAATTTACCGAAGCTATGGCGCAGATGCAGAGCGCGACAAACTTAGGCGGCGCGGGCGGCGCGAAAGCCCTGGCGCGGTTTATGAATGTCGCGAATGTGTCGCAGGATCAAGTCAAGAACTTAGGCAGCGCGGTCGTTGATTTAGGTAATAATTTCGCTACGTCCGAGGCGGAAATCGTGGACATGGCTCTCGACATGGGCTCGACCGGAGCGACCGTGGGAATATCGGCGCAGGCGGTATTAGGCTATGCGACGGCGTTATCCAGTATGGGTATAGAAGCGTCCGCGGGCGGCAGTGCGCTTCAGCGTATCTGGATGGATATGCAGAACGCCGTTTCATCAGGCGGCGAAGAATTGGAAGCGTTCGCAAAGCTCAGCGGCAAGAGCGCTGACGAGTTTAAAGAGTCGTGGGGCAAGGACGCGGACGGCGCGTTCCGTGATTTTCTGAAAGGTCTGAACGAAAGCGAGGATCAGGTCGGCGTACTTAACGAGCTCGGTTTCAATAATGTCCGCGATCAGCGCGCGTTGCTCGCATTGGCGGGTGAAAAGGGCTTCGGCGTTCTGACTGAGGCGATCGAGCGGTCCAATAAAGCATGGAGCGAGAACACGGCGCTGCAGAAGGAAGCCGACGCTATGACGCAGACGACAGCCGGACAGATGGAAATCGCGAAGCAGAATATCACCGAAGCAGCGAGATCGTTCGGCGAGGTGCTTCTGCCGACGGTGGTCGACGTGACGCAGGGCGTGTCGAAGTTCGCGCAGGGGCTTGCCGGCATGAGCGACGAGGAAAAGAAGGCGTACGTTAATACCGGCGCGGTTATTGTCGGGTTAGGCGCGGCGGCGAAGGTTACGTCGAAGGTTGTTAAGGGTGTAGGAAAAGCTACGGAAGCCTTTGGTAAAATTGCAGAAACAGGCGCCGGTAAAGCTGTTATTTCTTCCGGTGCGGGTGAAGCGGTCGGAGCGTTTGGCTCGGCGTTAGTAACGAGCGCAAAAGTAGCAGCTCCTGCGGCGGCGATATTCGGAGGGTATTATGCGGCATTAAAAGGTTTGCAAAAGCTATTTATAAGTTCGCGTGAAGAGACCGTTTCGTTTGGCGATTCCATAGAGAATTTAAGAACGAATGTTCACAAAATTCCAAAGGATACCCAAAAAGCGGTTGATACAATTTCCGATATGAATAAAGTTAATGAACAACTGTTTTCGAAGAAAAAACAGGCTGATTCTATGACCGGCAGCATAGAGGAAATGGCGAAAGCGTATCAAAAGATATTGCTTTCTGATGATAAAAATAAAGGCGCGGCTATAAATAAACTGTTTAAAGATAACTCCGAGCTTTTAAAGAATTATGAGTCTTTAACCGGTTCGGCATTGAGCGCGGAAAGCCTTGCGGACGGCTCTGCCGTTGCAAAGATAACAACTCAAACCAAAGAATGGGGCGAAGCTATAGCAAACAATACGGCGCAGATTGAACAGGCTCGACAGGGACTTAAGAATGTTGCGCGGGTTGCACAGGAATGGGCGATAGACAGCGCGGGCTATTCCAGTATCGAGGAGGTATTTAGCGCCGGAGATAAAGCGGTACAGAAGGTTCTTGGCGACATGAAGCAATGGGGCAGTAAATTTAATCTGCCTATAGAATATACCATGGCGCAAATGGCGCTATTTAAAAACGGCTTTACTGATATGTCCGAGGCTATAGCGTCCACAGATACGAACGCCGTAAACGCGGTTTTTAAGGATTTTGCGGAGCTCGGCAAAACGCAGGGCTTCAGCGCGTCTCAAATAAGCGAGATGGCGACGGCGCTTAATATGATCCCCGAAGGAAAGCATATCGAGATCACTGTTGACGGCGATATGTCCGTAGTGGATAACGTTACCGAGGTCGTTACCGAAATGGACGGAAAGAAATGCACCGTCAGCATTAACAGCGAAGGCAATATTGAAATACTTGACGAGGCAACGGGCAAGATACAGACGCTTCAGGGCGTGGGCGCGGTGTCGCTTACGGTTGAGGCGGACGGTTCTGTTGCAATGCTTGACGAAGCGGGCGAGAAGGTCGGCGATTTAGCGAAAAACGGCAATGTTACAGTGTCGGTTAATGCCGATGGCGATGTTTCTGTTTTAGATAATATAACCGGCAAAATTCAGCAGCTCAAGGATATGGGCGTTGTTGATCTTCAGATTAATATGGATACCGGTAACATTGAAGGTCTTGACGAGAACGGTAATGTCGTTGTAACTGTAAACTATCAAACGGGCGAAATTGAAAAGCCGGAGATTCCCGACGGTGAGGGCAATGCAAATTATAAGACAGGCAAGATTGAAGAGCCGAACATACCTGACATAGAAGTACCGATAAAGCCTACATGGGGAGCAGGCGGCAGCTCATCTAAAAACTTAGCCGATTTACTCAAAGAAGGAAACGGACCGGTTAATGTTCCGGTAGATGTTCAAATTGAGCCTAAATTTACAATCAGCGGTGGAACAGGGGCTGCGGAAAGCGATAGTTCTAAGGGCTTTTGGGGAAAAATCGAAGAATGGATTTTAAATCTTAATTGGGGTACTTCGGCGGAAGCGGCGGAAATAGAATATGATCCTAATGTTGACGTTCAGCCTAATAAGGTGGACACTACCGGGATTACCGAAGGGATTGAATCGGCGGAAATTACGGCGGATGTTACGATTAAGCCGGGAACAATTAATGTTGAAGCGCTGTCCTCGGCAGTTTCGACCGCAACACAGATAATAAGCTCCGTCGGAACTAATCCGATAAACGGAAATTCTGTTGACATCACAACCAACGTAAATATTAAGCCGGGGACTATAAACGTTGAAGCGTTGTCCTCGGCGGTATCGACCGC
>CANRCD010000027.1 GCA_947629005.1 uncultured Clostridia bacterium | reverse complement strand
TAGGCGATCTCCGTGAAGTCGATCATGCCGCCCGCAAGGGTCGTGCCCGTCGCCGCCTGCGTCCTGGTCTCAGTCCCGTCTGCAGCCGTCGTCACCTCTTCCACAAGGAAGCGGAACTCGTCTGCCGCGACTGCCGCCGCACGGCTGCCGGTCAGGGTCTTGCTGCCGTTCATCTTGAACGTGCCGTCCGCCGTGTAGGTATTGATGAATGCCGTATGTTCGCCGTCCAGCGTCACCGCTGTGCCCAGCGTGCCGTCGCCGTTATCTGTCACTTCCACGGTCACCTGCACCGGCTCGCGGTCGTAAGCGATGCCGCCTGCGTCCTCCGCCGGGGCCTGCTCACGGATCACGTAGTGGTGTGTGCCAACATCCTCAAGCGTGTACTCCACCGGTGCGAATCTCACAGCGCCCGTATCTGCGCCCGCGCCGTTCTTCACGGTCTGCAGCGCCGCCGTGCCGGTCACGCTGCCATTCGCGTCCGCCGCCCACAGCTCAAACGTGAACTCGCCTGCGCTCAGGGTTCGGCCGGTCAGGGTCTTTGCCGTGCTGATCTCCGCACTGCCGGATGCGGTGTAGGTGTTGTCTACGGTCACGCTCACACGCGCTTCCGCCTGAGGTTCGCCGTCCGCCGCCATTGTCAGCGCCAGCTGCCCGTTATGAGCCGGGCCGTCCTGCACCTCCACCGTGAACTCCTTCGCGCTATCCAGTGTGTAGGTCCCTGCTTCCGCACCGGCCTTGAGCACCTCGCGGACCTCATACGTGTAGGTCTTCCCGATGTCATCCTGCGTGTAGCTCAGAAGGTCCATGCCGTCTGCCGCCCTGAAGCCGAACTTCCCGTCTGCCCCAAGTGCCGCCGCGCCAAGGTTCTTCACTTCCTCCGCGCCGTCCACTGCCGTCTGCCACAGCTGGAACTCTACCTTCCCCTGCAGCACCGCAAGCTGCTCCGCTGTCGGCGCCTCGCCGTTCACAAGCTTCTCGCCGCCTGCCGGTACGCTGCCGGACGCACTATACATGTTGATGAAATCTATTCCGCCTGCCGGATAAACCGGGGTCACGGTCAGACTTCCGTCGCCGTTGTCCGCTACCGTCACCGTCACGGTGAAGGTCTGCGTGCTGTAGGTGATCGACGGGTCTCTGTCCGCCTCAGCCGGGACGACCTCGCTCACCACGTAGGTGTGCGTTCCGACATCCTCAAGTGCGTACGCGATCTCCGTAAAGTCGATCATGCCGCCCGCAAGGGTCGTGCCTGTCGCCGCCTGTGTTCTGCTCTCCGTGCCGTCCTCAGCCGTCGTCACCTCTTCCACAAGGAAGCTGAACTCGTCTGCGCCGATCGCCGCCGCACGACCGCCCGTCAGGGTCTTGCTGCCATTCATCTTGAACGTGCCATCCGCGGTGTAGGTATTCACGAATGCCGTATGCCCGCCATCCAACGTCGTCTGCGCATCCAAGGTACCGTCGCCGTTGTCCGCCACCGTCACGGTCACATGTACCAGCTCACGATCGTAAGCGATGCCGCCCGCATCCTCCGCCGGGGCCTGCTCACGGATCACGTAGTGGTGCGTACCAACATCCTCAAGATCGTAATCCATCGTGAACTTCACAGCGTTCGGATCCGCGGTCTCGCCCTCGTCTGTGCCGTTCGTCACCGTCTGCAGGGCCGTTTCACCGGTCACGATGCCGTCCTCGTCCGCCGCCCACAGCTCGAACGTGAACTCGCCCGCGCTCAGGGCACGCCCCGTCAGCGCCTTCGTCGTGTCGACATCCGCGCTGCCCGTCGCCGTGTACGTGTTGTCTACGGTCACGCTCACTAGCGCTTCCGCCTGGGGTTCGCCGTCCACCGTCACTGTCAGCGCCAGCTGCCCGTTATGAGCCGGGCCGTCCTGCACCTCCACCGTGAACTCCTTCGCGTCATCCAGTGTGTATGTCCCTGCTTCCGCACCGGCCTTGAGCACCTCGCGGATCTCATACGTGTAGGTCTTCCCGATGTCATCCTGCGTGTAGCTCAGAAGGTTCGTGCCGTCTGCCGCCTTGAAGTCGAACTTCCCGCCTTCCCCAAGTGCCGCCACGCTAAGGTTCTCTTCGTCCGCTTCACCATCCGTCTTCGTCCGCCACAGCTGGAACTCTACCTTCCCCTGCAGCACCGCAAGCTGCTCCTCCGTCGGCTCTTCGCCGTTCACCAGCTTCTCGCCGCCTGCCGGTACGCTGCCGGATGCACTGTACGTGTTGACGAAATCCATCCCGCCTGCCGCATAGCTCGGGCTTACGACAAGCGTCCCGTTCCCACGGTCAAGCACCAGTACCTTCACTTCGATGCTGTGCGGGTCATAGGTGATGGCCGGGTCATAGCCTTCCTCACCTTCCGCCGGGATGACCTCGCTCACCATGTATGTGTGCGTTCCGACATCCTTAAGCGTGTATTCGATCTCCGTGAAGTCGATCGCGCCGCCTTCAAGCGTCTTGCCGGTCGCCACCGGATTGCCGTCCTCCGTTACCACGAAGCTGAACTCGTCGGCCTTCACGCCCTCGCCGCGGCTGCCCGTCAGGGTCTTGTTCCCGTTCAGCCTGAACCTGCCGTCCGCCTCATATGTGTTGCTGAAGCTCTCATGCTCCCCGATGACCTCCGGTGTCACCTCAAGGCTCCCGTCACCGTCATCCGTCACTGTTACCTTCACCTTCACAGGCTCCGTGTCGTACGTGATGCCGGCCGCCTTTGTAACGTCGTCCCCCGGGTCGTCGTCCTTCGCCTGCTCCACGATCACGTAGTAGAACGTCTTCGTCTTCTCGCCGCCAAGGTCCGCAAGCGTATACCCCAATGCCTCGAAGTCCACCGCGTTCGGGTCTTCTTTCCCGTCCTCGACTTTGCCGTTCGTCACGGTCTGCAGCGCCGCTGTGCCGGTCTTGTTCCAGCTCTCATCTGCTGCCCACAGCTCGAACGTGAACTCGCCCGCGCCCAGGGCACGCCCCGTCAGCGTCTTCGTCGTGTCGACCTCCGTGCTGCCCGTCGCCGTGTACGTGTTGTTGAACGTCACTGCGATGTTCACGCCGGACTGTACGTTGCCTGCCGCGTCCTTCACCGTCAGCGCCAGCTCCCCGTTATGCTCCGGTCCGTCCTTCACTTCCACCGTGAACGTGTATTCTTCCGTGCTCACCGTAAAGCCGCCCATGTCCGTCACCCCGGACTTCTGTGCCTCACGGATCCGGTATTCATAAGTATTCCCGATGTCTTCCTGCGTGTACCCGAGCGCCTCAAAGTTAAACGTCCCGTCGTCGTTGAGCCCCACGCCCTGCTGGTTCACCCACTTGCCGTCTACCTTCTTGTCGAGCAGGAACTCCACCTTGTCTTTCAGCCTCGCGGCCTGGTCCGCCGTCGCGGCGGTGCCGTTCACCTGCTTCTGCCCGCCTGCCGGCACGCTGCCCGTAGCCGTGTAGGTGTTCACGAACGCGATCGCGCCGTCGTCGTACACCGGCGTCACCGTCAGCTCGCCTGTCCCGCTGTCCGATACGGTCACTGTCACCGTGTAGCTCTGCGTGCTGTACGTGATCGCCGGGTCATAGCCTTCGTCACCTTCCGCCGGGATGACCTCGCTCACCTCATAGG
>CANRCD010000026.1 GCA_947629005.1 uncultured Clostridia bacterium | reverse complement strand
TCGGCTGTCATAATATCTGGCATTGCTGCCGTCTAACTCTATTGCTTTATTTGCGTCTGACAGCGCCTCGTCATACCGGCCCATTTCATGCAGGGTTATCCCTCGGCTGTCATAATATCTGGCATTGCTGCCGTCTAACTCTATTGCTTTATTTGCGTCTGACAGCGCCTCGTCATATCTGCCCATTGCATGCAGAGTTATTCCTCGGCTGTCGTAGTATCTGGCGTTATCTTCATCGGATTTTATTGCCTTACCTATCTCCTCAAGAGCCCGGTCATAATCTAGTTGATTATAATATATTATACTTTTTAGGTACCAGACGTAAGCATTATTAGGAGATATTTTTATTATTTTATCACAAAGCTCCAAGGCTTCATCATAATGTCCTTCTGCAGTTTTAACACTTGCGTCAGTAAACAATTCCCATACCTTGGCCTCCTCTCCTGTGCGCACTGTACGCCTATCATCATATTCGCCTATTGCACGAATCATGTTAGAGAGGTGCCCCGTCTGCTTGTCGGATCTTTCATTGTTGCCGCTTGCATTATTCTGAATACTGTATTTTTCCCTTATAGCGTCGAGATTTTTTTTGTGTTGGTCGCAGCGTTTTTTCGTCTCTATTATCATATGCTCACATCCGTCTCCAACCTTTGCTTCATCCCTAAAACGCTCACCCAACTGAAACATAATCTCATCAAATCCTGATATTTTAACAAGATAACCGTTTTGTTTTTCTATAACTTTTTCTATTTTTTCGCCAACTTTATTGTCTACCGTACACCAATATATATTATTAAGTTTTATATTATCAAGCAGTGACATAAGAGTTCTATCGCCGCCGGCATAACCTATGACAATCGGTATGTACTTTGATAATGCTTTTTTTAACGGTTCTTCCCAACCATCAGCAAGCTTTTCCATATCCTCCTTTCGGTTTTTTGGTTGAAACAATAGGTCGCGATGAATTTTTGCTATTACAGGTCTACGTGCATCATTACCCAAAAATGAAGCTAGGCTCTCATGCCCTACCACCAGTGGATGTTGTCCTCTATATATAAATAATGCATCCTCGGCAAGTGAATCAAAATTAGTTGTTATTACGAGCTTATTACCAGTATTGGCGAGTATCATCGACAATGGATAATACCCATAGCTAGGATATTTGTTTGCCATTTCTCCTTCTAAATATGCAAATGCTGCATTAGGCTGCCCTGCAAAGCGCAAATCAAATAAAGTAAAATAATCGTCATTTTTCAACTGATAATCTTCTTTAAATATTTCTTCATAATCACTACTATGTAATCCCAATTCTTTTGCAGATTCGTCTATGTAGTCTTTTCCTCGCTCCATCAGATAATCTTTCCATTCTCTCATAAGGTGCTCACCTGTTCTTATACCCGATGCACGCGAGGCACCCGCACCTAAAATAAAACAATATCTATCTCCTGCCTTATATCCGTTATATACGTGATCTAGGAATCTTATTTCAGACATGTGTTTTAAATTATCCATTTTATTACCTCTCAAATTCTACATCATTAGACAATATTTTCATAAAAATAATATCACATCAAATTTAAAATGTCAAGTTTATCTATACATAATTACAAATACAATCGTTTCCCGTAAGACCGCATAGTTGGCATTCTCCACAAGACTATATTTCCGCTTCTTATATTTGACGGATATATGACGGAGAAATTTCTTTAAATGTGTAACACATCATTGATAAACCCTCAACATTTGAAAAAGCGAATTTTTTCAATTCTCAGTAAGCCGTCCGCGCTCCCGTGCCGCGACACACCTCGGCGGTCAGCCCCGCGAGGTTTTCCGGCGAAAGCTCCGCGGTAGAGGCGCAGCCGGTATAGGCGCAGATGAGGGTCAGCTCCTCCTTGAGCGAGGCAAACCACCGCTCCAGCCTCTGCGGCTGCGCGTCGGGGCCCAACGCCTCCAGCACGGCTGAGGCCAAGGCCACGGCCGACGCGCCGAGAGCGAGCGCCTTGGCAATGTCCGCCGCTGTGCGCAGACCTCCGGCAGCAATTATGTCCAGCTCCTCGCCGCGGCTCTTAAGAAAGCGCCTCGCGCGGCTCACGGCGTAAAGCGTGGGAATACAGCCTCCCCCGAGCCCGCCGCAAAAAACGCTTCGGCCGTCAAGCGTTACAAAATCCGCGCCGGCCTTCAGCGCGAAGTCTATATCCTCCTCCACGCGGCCGGCGGCAAGCTTCACGCCGACAGGCTTGCCGCCGCAGCCCTCGCGCAGACCGTCAATGGTTATTTTCAGGTCGGCGGGAGAGCTTATTTCGGCAAAACGCCCCGTCGGGTAAGCGGAGCTTCCCGGCTCCATTCCGCGCATCAGGTAAATTTCGTCGGGCAGACCGTCCGGCAGGACCTCTCCCAACGGGCCTCTGTCCGAGCGGCCTATCTTTATTTCCACCGCGGCGCAGCGGTCAAGCACCTCGGGCGTAAGGCCGAGCAGCCCGGGCGTATATTCGTAAATGTAAGAGGACGAAAGCTCCATTTCGCCCCTGAGCACGCCGCCCTCACCGCCGCCCACGGCGGTTCCCGCCGCAGAGGCGGCCCTTGCCGCGGCGAGCTTTGCTTCCCGCTTGACAAAGCCGCAGCCCATGTGCGATACTATAACCGGCAGTCTAAGCTTCAACGGCACGAGCGCACGCCTGCCAACGACGGTCTCCGTTTCCGCTTCGGCGGGGCTCAGCAGAGGAGGCCGCGCAAGCTGCGCCGGCAGAAAAACGAGCTCGTCCCACAGCGGTTCGCGCCGTCTCTGCCCAAAAATCAATCCACTCATGGCAAAAACCCTTCGCTTATATTTTAGGCAAACTGTTCTTTATCCTAATAATACTATTTTTTTCGGCAAATTTCAATAGAAATTATATAAAAAATATGTTGACGGAAAAATTTTAACGTGCTATACTTAAATTGCCAACATCAAAAAACAGGAGGATACCGCAATGACAAAACTCAAATTTGACCGCGGCGCGGCCTCGGCCTTTGTGTCAGACGGCGAAATAGCGGCTTTCGCGCCCTATATAGAGGCGGCGCATAACACACTTCATGGCGGAACCGGCGCGGGGAATGACTTTCTCGGCTGGGTAGACTTGCCCAGAAACTACGACAAGGATGAGTTCGACCGTATCAAAAAGGCAGCGGAGAAAATCCGCTCCAACAGCAAGGCCCTTATCGTAATAGGCATCGGCGGCAGCTACCTCGGCGCCAGAATGGCAATTGAAATGCTAGGGCACACCTTCTACAACGTGAACGAGGCCGCCCGCGGCGGAAATCCGCAGATATTCTTCGCGGGCAACAGCATAAGCTCTACCTACCTCAGTGACCTTATCGAAACCGTTAAGGAAATTGACTTTTCCGTGAATATAATATCGAAGAGCGGCACCACTACCGAGCCCGCCATCGCCTTCCGTGTGTTCCGCGCCCTGCTCGAGGAAAAATATGGCCGCGAAGGAGCGCGCGAACGCATCTTCGCCACCACCGACAAGGCCCGCGGAGCTCTTAAAAAGCTGGCCGATGAGGAGGGCTACGAGACCTTTGTGGTTCCCGACGACGTGGGCGGGCGCTACAGCGTGCTGACGGCCGTCGGCCTGCTGCCCATCGCCGCCGCCGGCATAGATATTGACGCCCTTATGCAGGGCGCGGCGGACGCCATGGACGCCTACGCGAGCCCAAGGCTCGCCGAAAACGAGTGCTATCAGTATGTGGCGGCCCGCCATGCGCTCTACCGCAAGGGCAAGACCGTTGAGATGATGATAAACTACGAGCCCCAGGCCCACTACTTCTCCGAATGGTGGAAGCAGCTCTACGGTGAGAGCGAGGGCAAGGACGGCAAGGGCATTTTCCCCGCCGCCGCCGACTTTTCCAGCGACCTGCACTCCATGGGGCAGTATATTCAGCAGGGCCTGCGCCTAATGTTCGAGACGGTGCTCTTCTTTGACGAGCCGCGTAAAAATGTTGAAATCGGAGTTGACCCCGACAATGTGGACGGTCTCAACTTCCTCGCGGGCAAAACCGTAGGCTATGTGAACGGACAGGCCATGCGCGGCACGCTTCTGGCCCACGCTGACGGCGGAGTGCCCAGTCTGGTGCTGCACGCCGAGCGTATGGACGCTTACTGTCTCGGCAACCTCATCTACTTCTTCGAGAAGGCCTGCGGCGTCAGCGGCTATCTGCTTGGCGTGAACCCCTTCGATCAGCCCGGCGTCGAGGCTTACAAAAAGAATATGTTCGCCCTGCTGGGCAAGCCCGGTTACGAGCAGGCTCAGGCCGAGCTGACCGCGCGGCTTGGCGAGTGACCCATAAAATTTTTATAAGTTTTTAACAAAATACTATTGCATTTTCGACGGATTTATAGTATAATATTTACAAATAAATTTTGAAGGAGGCCAACCATTATGGTTAAAGTTATTATAGGCGAAAAGGGCACCGGCAAAACCGCCAAGCTCATCGACGGCGTAAACGCCGCCGAGGCCGCTTCCGATGGAAGCATCGTTTTCATCAACAAGGGCGACCGGCACATATTTGACCTCACTCACCGCGTTCGCATTGTGGATACCTGCGAGTACGCTATCAGCAATTATGACGAGTTTTATGGTTTTGTCTGCGGAATCCTTTCCCAGAATTACGATATTAAGCACATTTTCGTTGACAGCATAACGAAAATTGTCAATATGGATATGGACGCCCTTACCGTCTGCCTTGACAGGCTGAACGCCATTTCCGATAACGCCGGAGCCGAAATCATGGTAATCGTAAGCATGAAGGAGACCGACGCTCCCGAGGGAGTCAAGAAGTACATCTAAAATAGAGCGTCATAAAAGAGCCGGCATTTTGCCGGCTCTTTCTTGCAAGTAAAAACACAAAAACCGCAGGCGCGCATTATACCAAAAAGGCGGCCGCGAAGGCCGCCCAAATGGGTGTTGATCAAAAGTTAAATTCAGGCGGTTTCGCCCTCGGCCGCAGCTTCCGTGGTCTCTTCGGGAGCCATGCCGGGCTTACTTCCAAAGCCGCCGCGACGCTTGCCGCCGAGGCCCCGCAGGTCGCCGCTTTCGATTTTAGCGAGCATTTCATCATACTGCTCCTGTGTCAGCTCACCCGAGGCAAGCTTTTCGTCGAGAGCTTCCTTGGCCTTTTCGGTCAACTCGGCCTTTTGCTCATCGGTGAGTTCCGGCTTTGGGAACTCTTCGGGCATAAAGCCCTCGGGGCCGCCGTGGCGTTTGCCGCCGAAGCCCCGCAAATCGCCGCTTTCGATTTTCGCGAGCAGTTCATCGTACTGCTCCTGCGTCAGTTCACCCGAGGCAAGCTTTTCGTCAAG
>CANRCD010000025.1 GCA_947629005.1 uncultured Clostridia bacterium | reverse complement strand
CCCGAGGGCTTTATGCCCGAAGAGTTCCCAAAGCCGGAGCTTACCGATGAGCAAAAGGCAGAGTTGGCCGAAAAGGCCAAGGCGGCTCTTGACGAAAAGCTTGCCTCGGGTGAACTGACGCAGGAGCAGTACGATGAACTGCTCGCGAAAATCGAAAGCGGCGATTTGCGGGGCTTCGGCGGCAAACGCCACGGCGGCCCCGAGGGCTTTATGCCCGAAGAGTTCCCAAAGCCGGAACTCACCGATGAGCAAAAGGCCGAGTTGACCGAAAAGGCCAAGGAAGCTCTCGACGAAAAGCTTGCCTCGGGTGAGCTGACACAGGAGCAGTATGATGAAATGCTCGCTAAAATCGAAAGCGGCGACCTGCGGGGCCTCGGCGGCAAGCGTCGCGGCGGCTTTGGAAGTAAGCCCGGCATGGCTCCCGAAGAGACCACGGAAGCTGCGGCCGAGGGCGAAACCGCCTGAATTTAACTTTTGATCAACACCCATTTGGGCGGCCTTCGCGGCCGCCTTTTTGGTATAATGCGCGCCTGCGGTTTTTGTGTTTTTACTTGCAAGAAAGAGCCGGCAAAATGCCGGCTCTTTTATGACGCTCTATTTTAGATGTACTTCTTGACTCCCTCGGGAGCGTCGGTCTCCTTCATGCTTACGATTACCATGATTTCGGCTCCGGCGTTATCGGAAATGGCGTTCAGCCTGTCAAGGCAGACGGTAAGGGCGTCCATATCCATATTGACAATTTTCGTTATGCTGTCAACGAAAATGTGCTTAATATCGTAATTCTGGGAAAGGATTCCGCAGACAAAACCATAAAACTCGTCATAATTGCTGATAGCGTACTCGCAGGTATCCACAATGCGAACGCGGTGAGTGAGGTCAAATATGTGCCGGTCGCCCTTGTTGATGAAAACGATGCTTCCATCGGAAGCGGCCTCGGCGGCGTTTACGCCGTCGATGAGCTTGGCGGTTTTGCCGGTGCCCTTTTCGCCTATAATAACTTTAACCATAATGGTTGGCCTCCTTCAAAATTTATTTGTAAATATTATACTATAAATCCGTCGAAAATGCAATAGTATTTTGTTAAAAACTTATAAAAATTTTATGGGTCACTCGCCAAGCCGCGCGGTCAGCTCGGCCTGAGCCTGCTCGTAACCGGGCTTGCCCAGCAGGGCGAACATATTCTTTTTGTAAGCCTCGACGCCGGGCTGATCGAAGGGGTTCACGCCAAGCAGATAGCCGCTGACGCCGCAGGCCTTCTCGAAGAAGTAGATGAGGTTGCCGAGACAGTAAGCGTCCATACGCTCGGCGTGCAGCACCAGACTGGGCACTCCGCCGTCAGCGTGGGCCAGAAGCGTGCCGCGCATGGCCTGTCCGTTCACATAGCCTACGGTTTTGCCCGCGAGGAAGTTGAGACCGTCCACATTGTCGGGGTCAACTCCGATTTCAACATTTTTACGCGGCTCGTCAAAGAAGAGCACCGTCTCGAACATTAGGCGCAGGCCCTGCTGAATATACTGCCCCATGGAGTGCAGGTCGCTGGAAAAGTCGGCGGCGGCGGGGAAAATGCCCTTGCCGTCCTTGCCCTCGCTCTCACCGTAGAGCTGCTTCCACCATTCGGAGAAGTAGTGGGCCTGGGGCTCGTAGTTTATCATCATCTCAACGGTCTTGCCCTTGCGGTAGAGCGCATGGCGGGCCGCCACATACTGATAGCACTCGTTTTCGGCGAGCCTTGGGCTCGCGTAGGCGTCCATGGCGTCCGCCGCGCCCTGCATAAGGGCGTCAATATCTATGCCGGCGGCGGCGATGGGCAGCAGGCCGACGGCCGTCAGCACGCTGTAGCGCCCGCCCACGTCGTCGGGAACCACAAAGGTCTCGTAGCCCTCCTCATCGGCCAGCTTTTTAAGAGCTCCGCGGGCCTTGTCGGTGGTGGCGAAGATGCGTTCGCGCGCTCCTTCGCGGCCATATTTTTCCTCGAGCAGGGCGCGGAACACACGGAAGGCGATGGCGGGCTCGGTAGTGGTGCCGCTCTTCGATATTATATTCACGGAAAAGTCAATTTCCTTAACGGTTTCGATAAGGTCACTGAGGTAGGTAGAGCTTATGCTGTTGCCCGCGAAGAATATCTGCGGATTTCCGCCGCGGGCGGCCTCGTTCACGTTGTAGAAGGTGTGCCCTAGCATTTCAATTGCCATTCTGGCGCCGAGGTAGCTGCCGCCGATGCCTATTACGATAAGGGCCTTGCTGTTGGAGCGGATTTTCTCCGCTGCCTTTTTGATACGGTCGAACTCATCCTTGTCGTAGTTTCTGGGCAAGTCTACCCAGCCGAGAAAGTCATTCCCCGCGCCGGTTCCGCCATGAAGTGTGTTATGCGCCGCCTCTATATAGGGCGCGAAAGCCGCTATTTCGCCGTCTGACACAAAGGCCGAGGCCGCGCCGCGGTCAAATTTGAGTTTTGTCATTGCGGTATCCTCCTGTTTTTTGATGTTGGCAATTTAAGTATAGCACGTTAAAATTTTTCCGTCAACATATTTTTTATATAATTTCTATTGAAATTTGCCGAAAAAAATAGTATTATTAGGATAAAGAACAGTTTGCCTAAAATATAAGCGAAGGGTTTTTGCCATGAGTGGATTGATTTTTGGGCAGAGACGGCGCGAACCGCTGTGGGACGAGCTCGTTTTTCTGCCGGCGCAGCTTGCGCGGCCTCCTCTGCTGAGCCCCGCCGAAGCGGAAACGGAGACCGTCGTTGGCAGGCGTGCGCTCGTGCCGTTGAAGCTTAGACTGCCGGTTATAGTATCGCACATGGGCTGCGGCTTTGTCAAGCGGGAAGCAAAGCTCGCCGCGGCAAGGGCCGCCTCTGCGGCGGGAACCGCCGTGGGCGGCGGTGAGGGCGGCGTGCTCAGGGGCGAAATGGAGCTTTCGTCCTCTTACATTTACGAATATACGCCCGGGCTGCTCGGCCTTACGCCCGAGGTGCTTGACCGCTGCGCCGCGGTGGAAATAAAGATAGGCCGCTCGGACAGAGGCCCGTTGGGAGAGGTCCTGCCGGACGGTCTGCCCGACGAAATTTACCTGATGCGCGGAATGGAGCCGGGAAGCTCCGCTTACCCGACGGGGCGTTTTGCCGAAATAAGCTCTCCCGCCGACCTGAAAATAACCATTGACGGTCTGCGCGAGGGCTGCGGCGGCAAGCCTGTCGGCGTGAAGCTTGCCGCCGGCCGCGTGGAGGAGGATATAGACTTCGCGCTGAAGGCCGGCGCGGATTTTGTAACGCTTGACGGCCGAAGCGTTTTTTGCGGCG
Source organism: uncultured Clostridia bacterium (assembly GCA_947629005.1). GTDB lineage: Bacteria > Bacillota > Clostridia > UMGS1883 > UMGS1883 > JAFLUQ01. Next base: position 2,223 of record CANRCD010000025.1, on the reverse strand, counting down.
GGCTCGGGGGAGGCTGTATTCCCACGCTTTACGCCGTGAGCCGCGCGAGGCGCTTTCTTAAGAGCCGCGGCGAGGAGCTGGACATAATTGCTGCCGGAGGTCTGCGCACAGCGGCGGACATTGCCAAGGCGCTCGCTCTCGGCGCGTCGGCCGTGGCCTTGGCCTCAGCCGTGCTGGAGGCGTTGGGCCCCGACGCGCAGCCGCAGAGGCTGGAGCGGTGGTTTGCCTCGCTCAAGGAGGAGCTGACCCTCATCTGCGCCTATACCGGCTGCGCCTCTACCGCGGAGCTTTCGCCGGAAAACCTCGCGGGGCTGACCGCCGAGGTGTGTCGCGGCACGGGAGCGCGGACGGCTTACTGAGAATTGAAAAAATTCGCTTTTTCAAATGTTGAGGGTTTATCAATGATGTGTTACACATTTAAAGAAATTTCTCCGTCATATATCCGTCAAATATAAGAAGCGGAAATATAGTCTTGTGGAGAATGCCAACTATGCGGTCTTACGGGAAACGATTGTATTTGTAATTATGTATAGATAAACTTGACATTTTAAATTTGATGTGATATTATTTTTATGAAAATATTGTCTAATGATGTAGAATTTGAGAGGTAATAAAATGGATAATTTAAAACACATGTCTGAAATAAGATTCCTAGATCACGTATATAACGGATATAAGGCAGGAGATAGATATTGTTTTATTTTAGGTGCGGGTGCCTCGCGTGCATCGGGTATAAGAACAGGTGAGCACCTTATGAGAGAATGGAAAGATTATCTGATGGAGCGAGGAAAAGACTACATAGACGAATCTGCAAAAGAATTGGGATTACATAGTAGTGATTATGAAGAAATATTTAAAGAAGATTATCAGTTGAAAAATGACGATTATTTTACTTTATTTGATTTGCGCTTTGCAGGGCAGCCTAATGCAGCATTTGCATATTTAGAAGGAGAAATGGCAAACAAATATCCTAGCTATGGGTATTATCCATTGTCGATGATACTCGCCAATACTGGTAATAAGCTCGTAATAACAACTAATTTTGATTCACTTGCCGAGGATGCATTATTTATATATAGAGGACAACATCCACTGGTGGTAGGGCATGAGAGCCTAGCTTCATTTTTGGGTAATGATGCACGTAGACCTGTAATAGCAAAAATTCATCGCGACCTATTGTTTCAACCAAAAAACCGAAAGGAGGATATGGAAAAGCTTGCTGATGGTTGGGAAGAACCGTTAAAAAAAGCATTATCAAAGTACATACCGATTGTCATAGGTTATGCCGGCGGCGATAGAACTCTTATGTCACTGCTTGATAATATAAAACTTAATAATATATATTGGTGTACGGTAGACAATAAAGTTGGCGAAAAAATAGAAAAAGTTATAGAAAAACAAAACGGTTATCTTGTTAAAATATCAGGATTTGATGAGATTATGTTTCAGTTGGGTGAGCGTTTTAGGGATGAAGCAAAGGTTGGAGACGGATGTGAGCATATGATAATAGAGACGAAAAAACGCTGCGACCAACACAAAAAAAATCTCGACGCTATAAGGGAAAAATACAGTATTCAGAATAATGCAAGCGGCAACAATGAAAGATCCGACAAGCAGACGGGGCACCTCTCTAACATGATTCGTGCAATAGGCGAATATGATGATAGGCGTACAGTGCGCACAGGAGAGGAGGCCAAGGTATGGGAATTGTTTACTGACGCAAGTGTTAAAACTGCAGAAGGACATTATGATGAAGCCTTGGAGCTTTGTGATAAAATAATAAAAATATCTCCTAATAATGCTTACGTCTGGTACCTAAAAAGTATAATATATTATAATCAACTAGATTATGACCGGGCTCTTGAGGAGATAGGTAAGGCAATAAAATCCGATGAAGATAACGCCAGATACTACGACAGCCGAGGAATAACTCTGCATGCAATGGGCAGATATGACGAGGCGCTGTCAGACGCAAATAAAGCAATAGAGTTAGACGGCAGCAATGCCAGATATTATGACAGCCGAGGGATAACCCTGCATGAAATGGGCAGATATGACGAGGCGCTGTCAGATAAAAATAAGGCAATAGAGTTAGACGGCAGCAATGCCAGATATTATGAAAGCCGAGGAATAACCCTGCATGAAGTGGGCAGATATGACGAGGCGCTGTCAGACGCAAATAAAGCAATAGAGTTAGACGGCAGCAATGCCAGATATTATGAC
>CANRCD010000024.1 GCA_947629005.1 uncultured Clostridia bacterium | reverse complement strand
ACTTCTTTCTGCTCGCACAGCTGCCGCAGTATCTGGCCGATATCTTTTTTGATTTGCCCGTATATTACCATTCTGCGATATTTTGGCGCAAACACTATATGATACTCGCATCTCCATGTGGTGTGTGACAAACTCCCGATATCTTTTTCTTTCATTGTGAAAAGACCTCCTGATATGATTTTGATGCAGTTGGCTGACCGCATCTCTATTATACCTTGAGGTCTTTTCTTGTATCTAAAGATTTTTACACTCACCGGCATAGCCGGTGGTTGCTCTGTCGCTGAAGCTGACAAATCAAGCCGGTCACGCTGACGGAGTCGGATATGGCTGGTTCCAGCATCTCCCCTGCCGACATCTTTGCTCTTGAGGGATTTATTGTTTTTAAATAACATTTGGCGAAGCGCCAAAGCATAAAGGGGTGTATCATGGCATTCTGGGGCTGCGAGTTCCTGTTTGACGGCGTACCGTGTACTCAATACGGCCTGATGGTCTACAGCTTTGGTTCCAACAGGCAAAGCGATGTTGTGTTCCCGAGCGGAGACATCGTCGAGGAAAGACTTGCATCGCGCTATGACGCGATGACGTATGGCGTATCACAGAACAACCCATTGGAATACACGCTTGTTTTTGGCGCCAATATGGATAGCATAGACGCCGGGGCGAGCATCGACCGTTTTGAGGTGGAGGCCATAGCATCGTGGCTGACCGGGCACCAGACGCGCAAGTGGCTGACCATCGTGCAGCCGGACACGGAAATTTTCCGTTACAAATGCTTTATTACAGACCTACAACTGATCACGGACGGAGAATACCCGTGGGCATTCTCCTGTAAGGTGAATTGCGACAGCCCGTTCGCCTATACGTTCCCGGATAAATACGAATATGCGGTCAACGGAAAGCTTGATGTGCGCTTTTGGAACCGAAGCAGTTATAACGGTTTTTTCAGGCCCGTCATAGAAATAACGCCAAAGGACGGCGGAGATTTTTCCATTTTGAACAAGACTGACAAAAACCGTCTGTTTGCTTTCAGCGGGCTTCCGAGCACAGGCGGGCATGTGATCACCGTGGATAACAAGAACCAGATCATCACAAGCAGCGCAGGGATTGACCTTTATCCGTATTTTAATATGCATTTCTTGCGGTTTGTGCGGGGTGACAACTACCTTACTTTCAGCGGGAACGCGAGCGTTCGGTTCGTGTGCGAGTTTCCGGTCAGTGTTGGGGGGTGACAAGCGTTGATAAATCCAATTTACAACCTGCCGGAGATCAGCTTTGTCGGCGGCGAATCACAGATGTTTTTATTTCACCTTTATACACTTTCCGGCACGCCTTACGACGCGAGCAAGTGTACGCTCGGGTTCGCTATCATCAACTATATAAATAAAAATGACGAACCGCTGCTTGTGAAAAAAAGCCCGGATATAGAAATCAAGACAGGAGACGAGGGCGTAAATAATGTCGCTGTCGTTACATTACTGCCGGAGGACACCGTCGCTTTTCAGGGGCGATACATCTACCAGATCTCCGTGCGGGATCAGGTAGACGAGACGGAGATACCCGGGCAGGGCATCATCAATATCACAAGGAACATACATAAGCCGTTCATCACCGGGTGACGGCTAGATACGCAAGGAGGATGTGATGAATACCACATATTTTTTAGACCAGGTCATGGGTAACGTGTTCCATACGAAACCGAACCCTGCCCTGCCGGCGGCATACTATATCGGGCTTTCCTCCACAGAGCCCGCAAACGGTGTGTGCACAGGAGAGCCATCCAGATCTGGCACCGGGTACACGCGCGTACAGCTGACGAGTCTATCGACGCCGACCAAAGGTGTCATCAAAAACACACAGGTCATCACCTTTGCCGAGAGCCTGAAAAGCTGGGGCGATATGAAGTATTACGTCGTATACGATGCGGCGGAAAACGGAAACCTTTTATTCTATGGTGCCCTTACACAGAGCCGTAATGTTGAGCCCAACACTGTCATCAGCATTAGAGTTGGCGAGCTGAAGATCATGCTTGAGCCGCCAGCCGCGACCTGACAGGCCGACATAAATATGGCTGGACGGTGATTTGATTGAAAGTATTTAAAATCTATCTGCGAAATCGAATTACCGAGCTTGACGTTGCCATCCGGGAGCTTGCCAGATATATAGAAACAGCTGTACAACACCACATACAGCTGCTTGCCGGAGACACGCTTATGACCGCAACAAAATATGTGAGCGGCATGGAAAACAACACAATGTTGCTGAAAGAGCAGGATCTAACTTCTGTGAGGAGTGTGTACGAGCGCTCGGAAAACGCTATGCGCCTGCTCACAGAGGAGGCGGAGGCAGCCAGTACAAAGTTTGCAAGTTGCACGAATGGCCTTTTGGAGCTTACAAACAGCAATATCAATGCTATACTTGTACGCTACAGGTTGCTAAGCGAGGCGGACGGCAGTGTGGAGAGCGTCGAGTTTACCTTGGGCGATTTCGACGAGTTGGAAATGGATAAAGTGGACTTTATCACGATCGACTGAGACCGGAAGGGAGATGTTTATGGACAAATCTCCAAACCTGGGCTTGACACTTACGCCCAGAGGAGAGGGTACAAAACGATTCATCGACTTTCGTGACGAGCTTGCCGGAGACGGGAAAACGTCAAACATGATGATCCTTGACGAAAAGGTGGGCGAGGTCATAGACCGGTGCAAGGCATATGACACGCAACCCTTTACGTGGGGTATGCTGAAAAATGGCGTGAAGCCGGCCGGAAGTTGACGAACGGGAGGAGTGTTTTTTTGTATGTACTCAATCAAAATGAATGCGGATAAGAGCCTCTCGACAACGATCAGAGCAACGATATACCAGTACGAAAGGAATGCGGACACAATCGTATTTTTGCTGCCGAAGTTCTATGGAGACGTGAGCCTTTCCGATTGCGACGTGTACCTTGAGTACATCTTACAGGACGGAATTGGCGATACCATCGAGCTAAAGCTGGAGCCAGAGCCCTATAACGACGGTTACTACATGTACCGCCTGCCTATGGACGCGCGCTTCACAAAGGATGTTGGCACGATCGAGCTGTGGCTGTGTGCTATAGACAGGCAGGATAATAAGGTTCTTGAGAGCGGCACAGCGCATGTAAAGGTCGAGAAGCGCAAGGACATCGCGGACTACTACGCATCTGGTGTTCTGAGCCAGATCGACAGACTGGCGGCTCGCGTAGAGATCATAGCAGCAGGAAAAGCCGACAATCTGATCTACACAGAAGACGACAGCGGAATACAGCTTGAGGCCGACGGCGTGCCGATTGGCGACAGGGTCAATATCGTGGATATCCGGAATATTGATGGTGGCACGGCCATAGGGCAGAATGGCGAGGATTAAGGGGGTGGGTTTTGTATGGCAGGAACTACGCCTGTAGTGATCCAATTCCGCAGGGACACGACCGAGAACTGGGAGACAAACAAACTGACAGTACCCGCCGCCGGAGAACCTTGCCTGAACACCGATACGATGCGCGTTGTGTACGGTGATGGAAAATCGACCTATGAGGATCTTTGCAGGCGGGACGAGGAGTGCGGGCCGCAGCACAACGTGATTGACACCATTCGTGCGGCCGGCGTTGTTTTGAGTGTTCAAGATGGCGCCGTCGATATACCGCGTGCCACACGGGTGGTTGCTGGGCTTGTACGCGGCGCCGACGCCGAAAATCAAGTGAGTGTGAGCAAGGACGGGACGATGGAACTTGCAAGCCTGAATGTGGACAGGCTTGTGCAGACAGATGGGGATGTTCTGATCCTTGACGGTGGCACATCAAAAACAAATGGAGGTATGTGAAATGGCAGACAAGACTTTTAACGTACGCGTTCAAATGAAATATGACACCTACGCAAACTGGGAGGAAAACAACCCAACGCTGAAAGCGGGCGAAATCGCTGTGGTTGTCGTGCCCGCACAGGCGGGTGCCGTGGCAAACGAGCCTGCGATTCTGATGAAAGTCGGCGATGGGACAAAGGCGTTCAACGACCTTGAGTTCACGAGCAGCGTTGCGGCTGACGTATATGCCTGGGCGAAAGCGAAGAATAAGCCTACATATGCTGCAACAGAGATCGAAGGACTTGATGCGTACGTGGATACGCATATTTCCAGCTCTGATGCGTTTGACAAGAAAGGTTCCGCCGATGCTGCCAAGGCTGCCGTGATTGGCAATGATAGCGACGCTTCTAGCGCGGACACAGTTCATGGTGCAAAAAAGTACACCGACGAAGCGAAAGCCGCCGTGATTGGAGCGCAGGGAGATGCCGCCGGCGCGAACACCATTTACGGCGCGAAAAAGTATGCCGATGACAAAATCGACGCCAAGCTCGGCTCCGTCTATGCACCGGCAGGCAGCGTAGCATTCGCATCCTTACCCGAACTCAGCAAGGCTGTGCTTGGCAAGGTATACAATGTTAGCGACGACTTTACGACGACAGCAAGCTTTGTTGAGGGCGCTGGCAAGAAGTATTCTGCCGGTACGAACGTGGTGTGCGTGCTTGATGGAAGCAGCACCTACAAGTGGGATGTGCTCAGTGGGTTCGTCGACCTGACGAAGTATGACACAGAGCTTGCGAAGAAAGTCAACAAGAGCGATTGTGGTGACATCATCACGCACAATGCGAGCGAGTTCGCTGCAAAGTCGCACACGCACGACATCGACGCGCTGACACAGACCGCCGTTGTGGTTTTTGACTGCGGCAGCTCGACCAAGAACGTCTAACTAAATATGCGCAACAATATACCCTACCGCGTGCAGCGGTAGGGTATTTTGCATTTGGGAGGGTTTATATGGCGGAGTTCAAAGGGCGAATCAAGCAAAAGCGCGACACAGAAGCAAACTGGAAGAGCGCAAACCCGACGCCGCTTGATGGGGAGATCGTTATCGTTACGATGACGGACGGAAGCGTGCGGATAAAAATCGGAGACGGGAAAACCAAGTACGCGTCCCTCGCTTTTGCCGACGACGCGCTGAGAAATACCGTTAATGGGAAGCTTGCCGCAAACCTTGGCGCATCGAATGCTGGCAAGTTGCTCAGTGTTGGGAACGCAGGCGCTGTTGCACCGACCAGTACCGTGACATGGGGCGCCTTGTGCGGCAAAAAGTAATAAGAGAAAGCGGTGATACAGTGAAGAATACGAGCACATACAAGTACAAATTACCAGACTACGCGGATGTTGTAGATATCGGCGACCTCAATGAGAACTTTAGCGCAATCGACAGAGATATCGCCGCTGCCAAATCGAACACTTGGTCAATAACCGTACCCGCAACAAGTTGGACGGCCGGGACTTATAGCGCGACATTTGGCGGAGTTTCCTTTACCTGTACGCAAAAGGCGACGATCACTGCCGCCGGCATGACGGCAAGTACCGCGCTAGGCTTGCCAGAGTTTGTGAGTGGCAACCTGACAGCGGCGCAGACGTGGGCAGTGGCCGTACCTGGTGCAGGGACCGTGACGCTTTGGAGCGAAACAAAACCGACGGCGGAGTTTACCGTGCGGTTCGTGGAGGTGAAATGATATGGCGGTACTGAACCCATTGAACCCGAAAACACAAGGAACTGTTCCCACCACCCGAAAGGTCAACAACAAAGCGCTCTCGGCGGATATTTCTCTGACGGCCTCCGATGTTGGCGCTGTCCCAACAACTAGAAAAGTTAATAATAAGGCTCTTT
>CANRCD010000023.1 GCA_947629005.1 uncultured Clostridia bacterium | reverse complement strand
ATAATACTTCTCCTTTCGTGTCTATTATTTTATACCACTTCCTATTTTTTGTCCACTTTTTTAGTATACATCCAATAGGCCTTGACGCGGAACAGTTCAAAAGCACTTGCGCCCGGTGGAGAGCCGGAGAGATAACGGCAACTGCCGCCATGCAAGAAGTAGGACTAAAGCCGAATACATTCTATCGGAGGGTAAAAGAAATGGGCCTGTAAAAAGGCCCGTTAAGAAAATAAAAAAATGCCATAAAAAGTGTTGACTTTTCAGCCATTTTGTGGTATTATAATTACATCAAAATCATTCGCATAAGACACGGAAACTTCAAGACAAAAGAGACGTATGATGGGACAAAAATCCCGTTATTTCAGTGGTTTCCCCGGACCGGAGCCGCGAAGCGGCGTGAGGTCTGAATGGGGTTCAAGAGGCCGGGAGTTCAAGTCTCCCCACTCAGACCACGAAAACGGCATGAAGTTTAAGCTTCATGCCGTTTTTGCTTTTTGCCCTGACATCTTTCATATTGCCTTTTTATTGTCGTATTTAGTAAAAAAATCCAACTCACGGTTCTTAATTATTGCATTTATATCTTAATGTCCTTGCGTCGGATTTCTATCGGCAAAACAAAAGCCTCTTACGGCAGATATTTATATTCCGCCATAAGAGGTTATGTATTTAAGCGCTTTTCGGCTTTTTGCCCGGCTTTGCCTCGGACACAACAAGGGCGGAGAAAATCAGCGCAAACCCGAGCAGCAGTCTCGGCGTGAGCCGCTCGTGTGTAAAAATCACCGAAAACGCCACGCCGAACACAGATTCAAGGCTCATTATCAGCGCGGCCGTCGAGGGCGGGGCGTACTTCTGCCCGACATTTTGCAGCATCAGCGCCACCGCCGTGGATACTATTCCGAGGTACAGCAGCGAGCTTACCGCTCCGCCGCCGAGTTTTCCCGGGAAATCTCCCACAGCGAGAGCCGCCGCCCACATCAGTACTGAAGAAAAAATAAACTGCCATATCGTCAGTAAAATAACGTCTTTGTTTGGCGCTATGCGGTTTACAGCCACAATGTGGCAGGCGTACAAAAATCCCGAGAACAACGTGAGCAAATCGCCGACGTTTACGCTGCCGCCCTCGGGCGCGGCCGAGGCCAGCCCCACCCCCGCGAGGCAGAGAGCCGCCGCTACAATGTTGTAGCGGTCGGGCCGCTTCTTTGCCACGGCCCAATACAAAAACGGCACGATAAGGCAGTATACCGCCGTAAAAAAGGCGTTTTTCCCGGGCGTGGTGTAACTGAGCCCCACCGTCTGAAAAGCGTAAGCCGCGCCGATAAGCAGTCCCAGTACCGCGCCGCCGGTTATGTAGCCCGCGTTCATTTTGCGGAATTTGCGGCAGAACACCGCCGCGAGCAGCAGTGAAGCCATGGTGAAGCGTATGGCCAACAGGCAGAAGCTTCCCACGCTGTCGAGCGTGTTTTTCATTATGAAAAAGCTGCTGCCCCATATAAGCGTGCAGGTGACGAGGGCCAGCCTCGCAAGTACGCCGGTTTGCTTTTCGCTCATTCTCCGGCCTCCTCGCAGAGGTCGGCTGTTCCGGCGCCTATGAAGGCGATAAGCTCCGCCGCCGGCATAACTATCTGCGCCCCGCGCACCCCTGCGCTGACGGAGATGTCGGGCAGGTCGAGAGCCGTTTTGTGGAAATATGTGGGGTACTTCTTTTTCATGCCTATGGGGCTGCACCCGCCGCGTATGTAGCCTGTCAGCGGCAAAAGCTCCTTTAGCGGAACAGGCTCAAGCCGCTTGTCGCCCACAGCGCGGGCGGCCTTTTTCAGGTCTATCTCCATGTCGGTGGGGACGCATAGCACCACCACGCCGCGCTTTTCGCCGCGGGTGACGATGGTCTTGAACACCGACGCCGGCTCGCGGCCAAGCTGGAGCGCAACGTGCGTTCCGGTGAGGTCGTTTTCGTCAACCTCGTATTCGAGAACGGTATATTTTATCTTCGCGCCGTCGAGCAGGCGCATGGCGTTTGTCTTGTTCATGGGGCCGCCTCCAAAAAAGATTTACCATAGAATTCTACCATTTTTGTTCCAAAAAGTCAATTATTATATTGATTTTTTTTGCATTTCTATGTATAATAAGTGCATAGGGGTTCCCCTATGCACATCTGTTACCTTACCTTTGGGATTTTTTCGCCGTTCACCCCGGAGTGGAAATCCTTGGGCGAGAAGGTCATCACATCCATATAGGACTCGTATTCGTATTCGTTTTCGGGCGCGCGGGCCATAAGGCCGGTGCAGTCCGTGGCGGAGGCGGCCTCGAAGGCTTCGAGGCTTTTGTCGTCCGGCTTCAATTTTATCACCTGCTTTCCTATAATTACAGGTCATATTTTCCCCCGAAGCCCATATATTTATCCAAAACCGAATAAGGAGGCATACCCCATGAAGGCCGATACCGAAAAATTGGTGTCCGACATAATAGAAAGCTACGGCAGTCACCCAAACATCTGCCGCCTCGACGAGGACAATATGCTCAATCGCCAGCTGCTTATCGAAATAACGGAGGAAATACGAAAGCTCCTGTTCCCCGGCTTTTTTGACGGCAGCAAGCTGCGCGGCGAGTATATAAAGTACATAGTCGGCAAAAGACTGGAGTTTATACAGTATAACTTAGGCAAACAGATTGCCCGCGCTACAGGCGACTGCGACAAAAACGACGAGGAATGCCGCTGCGCCGCCCGAAAGCGCGCCGAGGACATTGTGAACGCCTTTCTCGGGCGGATACCTGCTCTTAGGGACTGCCTTGCGACCGACATCGAGGCCGCTTACGCCGGCGACCCTGCCGCCAACAGCACCGACGAAATAATTTTCTCTTACCCTGGAGTCCTGGCGATAACCATCTACCGTATCGCCCACGAACTTCTGCTTTTGGGCGTGCCGATGATACCGCGCATAATGACGGAATACGCCCACAGCATAACCGGCATTGACATCCACCCCGGCGCCGAAATAGGCCGTTGGTTCTTCATCGACCATGGCACCGGCATAGTTATCGGCGAAACCACGAAAATAGGCGACAACGTGAAGATATATCAGGGCGTGACGCTCGGCGCGCTCTCCACCCGCAAGGGCCAGCAGCTCCACGGAGTAAAGCGCCATCCCACTATCGGCGACGGCGTGACGATATACTCCGGCACCTCCATACTCGGCGGCGATACGGTTATCGGCAACAACGTAACCATTGGCGGCAACGCCTTTATCGTCAGCTCGGTGCCCGACGGCATGAAGGTCAGCGCCAAAACGCCGGAGCTCGAATACAGCAAGGGCCACGCCGAAAGTAACGACTGGGAGATTTAAGCCCGAAAACAGAGGGATAAGAATGAACGTCATCGGACATTTCAGAACTATAACCAAGCATAAGCTGCTGGTGATGAGGTACTGCTTCAAAGCGGGGCTTTACTGGCGCGGCCTGTGCCACGACCTTTCAAAGTACAGCCCATCGGAATTCATTCCCGGTGCAAGGTACTATCAGGGCGACCGCAGCCCCAACAACGCAGAGCGTGAGGATAAAGGCTACAGCTCGGCATGGCTCCACCACAAGGGCCGCAACAAGCACCACCTCGAATACTGGACGGATTACGCCCTCGGGCCGGAAAAGAAAATAGTGCCCGTTGAGATGCCGCCCGTTTACGTCGCGGAAATGCTCTGTGACCGCATTGCCGCCTGTAAGGTGTATCAAGGCAGGAACTATACCGACGCCTCGCCCTACGACTATTTCATGCGCTCGAAGGAGCGGGCCGTTATCCACCCCGCAACGAAGGAGCTTTTGATGAAGCTGCTCATCATGCTTAAAGACGAGGGTGAAGACGCGGTTTTCGCGTATGTCCGCCGCGAGATGCTGGGTAAGCGGCGGTAGGGTATTGCCTGTGCGGGGAGGGCGGTATGTAAATATTGTACGCCTACCCCTCATCAGTCGGCTTCGCCGACAGCTCCCCCCAGAGGGGAAGCCAAGAGCTGTTGTGCGTAATTATCATCATTCAAAGACGATGCCATAAGTACAATTCCCGCACACAGTCTTGCCTTCTCCTCTGGAGAGAAGGTGGCGCGAGCGTAGCGAGTGACGGATGAGGGGGTATTAGTGTGCATATTTTTGCAGCAATAACCGTCGGCGCGCCCTACGGATTGAAATTGCAAAACAATTCGCACCGAGCGAAAACAAATTCGCTCCGTAAAAGCCCCCGTCATGGGAATTTTTAAGGGGCCCGCAGGCGCGTCCGCGAAGCGGTGGTTGTGTCAGCGCACACCATTCGGGCGACAATAGCCTGCCGCCGCGCGGGCGGCCTTGCAATCATTCCAAAACGCAGAAAATCCGCTCATAACGAGCGGATTTTCGTTGGTTTTAAGGTCTTTAACTGTCTGCGGCGATTACATTACCTCGTAAGCGCCGTTTACAATCTTAACAACAATGGGATCCTTTGTGGGCTCGCCGTCGGCGGACCAAGTGATGTTGCCGGTAAGGCCATCAATGCTGATCTCGGTCATTCTCTTCTTAAGGAATTCACATACGGCGGAAGCGTCGCCCTTTACCTGATCAACATTGCCGTCGAAGCAGGTAGCCATAGCAAGAACCGCGTCGTAGCCGTCGGCCGCAAACTGGTTGGGGGTCTCGCCGTAAAGTTCCTTGTAGGTCTCGACAAAGGTCTTAGTCTGAAGGTCGTCCTTGGAGTCAACGAAGGGGGTCATAAGCATAACGCCCTCGGCAAGAGCGGTGTCGCCCTCAAGCTGGGCAAGGATACCGTCAAGGCCGTCGGCGCCAAATACGGGGATGGTAATACCCATCTGGCTGGCCTGCTGAAGAATAAGGGCGGCCTCCTGATAGTAAATGGGAAGGAAAAGAAGCTCGGCGCCGCTCTCCTGAACCTTCTGGAGCTGAACGGAGAAGTCTGTCTTGCTGTCGGCGGTAAAGGCTTCCTCAGCCGCTACGGTGAGGTTCTGAGCCGCGGCCTCCTCAACAAAGGCCTGATATATACCGCTGGAATAAGCGTCGGAGCTGTCGTAGATTACGGCAACGCTCTGGGCAAGGCTGTGCTGAGCGATGTACTGAGCGGCGGCAACACCCTGGCCGGGATCGGTGAAGCATACGCGGAAGGCATTGTCGTAACGTGTGCAGTCAAGCGCGCTGCCCGAGGGGGTTATCTGGAACATATTGTCGGTGTTGGTATACTCGTTTACCGCAAGGCAGGGAGCGGTGGTAACGGTACCGATGAGAAGCTGAACTCCGTCGTCCTTGAGAAGGTTGTAGGCATTAACGGCCTTTTCGGCGTCGCCCTCGTCGTCCTGGAAGTTGACCTCGACCTTGTAACCGTGCTGGTCGGCGGCCTCGTTAAGAAGGTCGGCCGCAATCTGCATACCGTTCCTTACAGCGGTGCCGTATACGGCTGTGGCTCCGGTGAGAGGTCCGATACCGCCGATCTTGAGAACGGGAAGGTCTCCTGTTTCGGTCTGGGTATCCGCGTCGGACTGAACGTCGTTGGTGTCGGGTGTCTGCGCGTCCTTATTGCCGCAGCCCGCGAAGCAGAGCGCAAGGGCAAGGGCGAGGACGAGCGCAAGGATTTTTTTGCTCATTGTTTTTTCCTCCTATTATTTTGATTTCAAAATAGATTATACTTCCACTTTTCATTAATTTCAAGAAAAATTTTCAATTACATACATTTTTGTGCAATATTGATATAAATCGCGAGGCTTTGAAAGCTTTTTTTAGATAAAATCAATAGGACAATAATTTAAATTTCCCCTTGATAAAAAGAGGAAAAAATGTTAAAATGGTATCAAACGAAAGTGAAAGGAGACTGTCATTATGAACTATTCAAAAGAAGTTGAGAATATGTGCTGCGTGGCAAAGGGCGTAAAGCACGAGCCCGCGCCTATTCCTCAGGAAGGCGCCTGGACTTATTCCAAGCAGATCACCGACATCTACGGCCTCACCCACGGCATAGGCTGGTGCGCTCCCCAGCAGGGCGCCTGCAAGCTGACCCTCAATGTTAAGGGCGGCGTTATTGAGGAGGCTCTCGTGGAAACCATCGGCTGCTCGGGCATGACCCATTCCGCCGCTATGGCCGCCGAGATACTTCCCGGCAAGACCATCCTTGAGGCCCTTAACACCGACCTCGTGTGCGACGCCATCAACACCGCCATGCGCGAGCTTTTCCTCCAGATAGTGTACGGCAGGACGCAGACGGCCTTCAGCGAGGGCGGCCTTCCCATCGGCGCGGGCCTTGAGGATCTGGGCAAGGGACTGCGCTCTCAGGTCGGCACGCTCTACAGCACCAAGGCCAAGGGCCCCCGCTATCTTGAGCTGGCCGAGGGCTACATTACCAAGATAGGCCTCGACAAGGACGGCCTTATCATCGGCTATCAGTTCGTTCATCTCGGAAAGATGATGGAATTTATCCGCAAGGGTGAAAGCGCCGAGGACGCCCTTAAAAAGGCGAGCGGCCAATACGGCAGATTTGACGAGGCGGTCAAGATAATTGACCCCCGTGAGGAATAAGAGAGGAGGAAACGACAATGGCATTGTTTGAAAGCTATGAAAGAAGAATTGACCAAATCAACGCGGCCCTTAACAAGTACGGCATTTCCTCCCTTGAGGAAGCCGAAAAAATCTGTAAGGACAAGGGCATAGACGTATATAACCTGGTAAAGGGAGTTCAGCCCATCTGCTTTGAAAACGCCTGCTGGGCCTACATCACCGGCGCGGCAATCGCCATAAAGAAGGGCTGCACCAAGGCCGCCGACGCCGCCGAGGCTATTGGCGAGGGCCTTCAGAGCTTCTGCATACCCGGCTCCGTCGCCGATGACCGCAAGGTTGGCCTCGGCCACGGCAATCTGGCCGCCATGCTCCTGCGCGAGGAGACCAAGTGCTTCGCCTTCCTCGCCGGCCACGAATCCTTTGCCGCCGCAGAGGGCGCTATCGGCATAGCCAAGAGCGCAAACAAGGTTCGCAAGGAGCCCCTTCAGGTAATACTGAACGGTCTCGGAAAGGATGCCGCTCAGATAATCTCCCGTATCAACGGCTTCACCTTTGTCGAGACTAAATTCGACTATTCCACAGGCAAGCTCAATATCGTCAGCGAAACCTCTTATTCTGACGGCGAGAAGGCCAAGGTTCGCTGCTACGGCGCCGACGACGTCCGCGAGGGCGTTGCTATAATGGAGCATGAGAGCGTGGACGTTTCCATCACCGGCAACTCCACCAACCCCACCCGCTTCCAGCATCCCGTGGCCGGCACCTATAAGAAGCGCTGCTACGAGACC
>CANRCD010000022.1 GCA_947629005.1 uncultured Clostridia bacterium | reverse complement strand
CCGAAGCAGACGCTCCCCACCACGACCGAGGGCAAGATACAGCTTCTCGCGCAGGGGAACGTCGAGCTGAACAAGAAGGTTGACACGCTGACGGAGAGAATGGATAAGCTGGAGATGGACTTGCCGTTGTTCCCGTCCGAAGCCGAGGAAGTTTCCAATGCGGCAAAGCGGCGCGGAGTCGAGGTTCTGGGCGGCAAGCGTTCGGCGGCATACCGCAACAAGTCAATCCGGGCGAAAGTTTACCGTACACTGTATCTGTATCTGAATTATAACTTCGGAACGAAACGGTACAAGGAAATCAAGCGCGGAATGATGGGCAAGGCGGTCGAGATCGCGGAGACGTGGACGCCGCCGGAATTCCTTGCGATGGAGATTGCCGGGGAGAATTCGCAAAATTGATTTTGCATATTGAAATCGCGAAACGCATATGCTATAATGCCGTTAGGCAAGAAAGGATAGTAAAAACTGCATAGTAGCGCAAAACGAAAACCCCGGAGGTGGCTTCTCCGGGATTTTCTATTCTCAATTTCGGCAGTGGGAGAGCTTAACCCCACAGGCTAGTTGCCGCTATTCGCCGCCGTCTAACCATTTGATGATGTAGTGGCAAACTACACCAGCCGCAACAGCGGCGAGAAAAGATAGTAAGGCTTGCATAATAGCACCCCCTTTCCTGCCAGTATAGGGGTGGCAACGAAACAATTATATCATAAAAAGGGGAAATGGCAATGCTGAATTAATGTTGCAAATGGGGCGGAGAAGTGGTAGTATAAAAAGGGCACTATACGGCGGTGGTTGACCTCGGCCAGCACAGAAAGCGCTTAGACCTTGGTCGGGCTGTCAGCGCTTTCTGGAAACATTGAAGATTAAAGTCGCTAAGGCAATCAAAACCGCCGTATACGCGAACAAATCACCGTATGTAACCATAAGCATTCCCCCTTTCATTAAATGAAAGAGGTCAGCCACAACCGTCCTCCCCGATAGTACCCAGACAACATTTTAATACA
This sequence comes from uncultured Clostridia bacterium, assembly GCA_947629005.1. Lineage (GTDB taxonomy): Bacteria > Bacillota > Clostridia > UMGS1883 > UMGS1883 > JAFLUQ01. The sequence goes on along the minus strand of CANRCD010000022.1, from coordinate 12,476 downwards.
AATCAAATTCAAAAACAGTAAGAATTTCAAGCGTCCTTCGGGGCGCTCTTTTTGTGGAGGAAATATGTTCTGGAAAAAGAAGAAAAAAACACAAAATATGATAGATACGAGCATAGAGGCGTACCGGGAACTTGGTATTAATTTAACCAAAGAGCAATTTGAGGATTTGGTTTGCATTAATCTGATGGCAAACAGCGAAGAGTGCAAAACGACCCCGACGCATTGGGTTATGCTTCTTTTCAAGTATCTCAACATATTACCACCCGAACTTGTGTGTGAAGTAAGCGATAACGAGTCCGCTGATGATTCCGAGAATGTAGGAAACGACGTATTTCAAAAGCGATACGGAAAGCTTAAATACTGACTTTGCCTTTTTCTTGGCAGGGCTTACATAAGCGGCTTTTCCTTGCGGGAATATGTGGAAAGAATCTGATCCGTTCATTGCAATATAGTTTTGAGATTCTAGGCTCTTGATAAAGGGAAGGCAATCGTTCGTTGTCATGCCATACTCCTTCGCAAGTTTTGTAATGGTGCAATCATCATATTCGTTGGCAAGCTTGATAGCCGCGCCGAGGAAATCATTATCATTCGTAATTTTCATACTTTTTCTCCTTAGTAAGATGGAGAAATTATATCATATTTCGACAAAATTTTTAATACTTTATGGGGGAATCAAAATGAATAAAACATATGTCGTTCCGTACACAGAGGAAGAAAAGGAAATGCTTAAAAAAAGAAGCGAATCTATTTACGCACAAAGAGCGCCGATTTCGGAAGCAACCGGCGCAGTATTGCTCGACTGTCTTGGAGAAATCCAAAACGCGCTTCAAACTCTTACAGAAGAAGTAAGAAAATTAGAAGCTATTGTTCTGGACGCAAAAAACCGATAGTTCTTATTTCGACAGGGTTTGCACCCTGTTATTTTTATGCAGACCGACTCACATTCGGAGTGAGCCGCTGACCTCGAACAGTTGGAGGTAGATTTTTATGGCAGAGAATACCATTGACACGCTATCGTTACAGATAGAGTCCGATGCAAAAAAGTCATTTCAGAGCATTGACCGGCTGACAAGTTCACTTATCGGTCTAGGAAAAGCGACAGACAGACTGAATGCGAAAGGGCTCGGAACGTTTGCGCAGGATTTAAAGACATTTACGTCCGCAATCCGCGGCCTCAAAAAAGTCACGATACCAGATTTTTCAGGGATTGCAGATAGCCTGTCAAAGCTGGGCGGGACAGCCTTTGATGTAAAATCAATAAATAAAGTAATGAAATCACTTACAGATCTTGCGTCTGTGGACATGGGTAAATTCAACAGCGCGGACTTCTCACAGATAACATCCTCCGTCGGACAGCTTGCGAACATCCCGGACGTGTCGAATAGTCTCAACCGCTTTGTATCTTCTCTGCAAAAACTCGCAAATGCCGGAGACAAAATCACGCCTGTCGCGAGTGAGCTTCCGAGACTTGGCAGTTCGCTGAGAAGCGTTGTGAACACGATGGCAGGAGCGGCGACCGTATCCGAAGCAACCAACATGTTCACTCAGTCAATCGGCAGACTGGCGACAGCCGGAGGAAAAACCACGCAGACGGCGGCAGGGCTTGATGCGCTCGCCGAAAAGACGAAAGATTTCTTTGCGTCGATGCAGAATGCTCCTCAGGTAAGCGAGAATACAATCCGCATGACGCAGGCTCTTGCACAGCTTGCATCAGCCGGAGGAAACGTTGGAAAGGCAGCCGACAGCATTTCGAGCGGATTCAGCAGACTTTCAAGCGTGAGCAGTACACTGTCGAACACGGTGTCAAAAGTCGCAAGCGCTGTGATGAGAGCGGCAAAGAGAATGGTTTCCGCATTTGCGCAAATCGGGAACTCAAGCAAGCATATAAAAACAGCATCATTTAACCTAAAGACATTATTAAAGACCGCGGTTGGGTTCGGAGCCTTGCGCGGTCTTGTTAATTTCGGCAAAGAAGCCGTAGAGTTCTCGTCCGACCTGACCGAGGTTCAGAACGTCGTGGACGTGACGTTCGGGAACATGGCGTACAAGCTTGAGGACTTGGCGAAAACGTCCATAAGTTCATTCGGCATGTCCGAGCTGACGCTGAAACAGATTGCGAGCCGGTATCAGGCAATGGGCTCCGCGATGGGATTCTCACAGAGCAAAATGTCAGATATGTCCATCGAACTGACAAAGCTTGCGGCGGACATGGCATCGTTTTACAACGTCGAGCAGTCAGACGTTGCTAAATCGCTTGAGTCAATTTTCACAGGACAAACACGCCCGCTGAGACAGTTTGGACTTGACCTCACACAAGCAACTCTGAAAGAGTGGGCGTTCAAAAACGGTCTCGATTCCAACATAAGCTCTATGTCGCAGTTGGAAAAGACCATGCTCCGCTATCAGTACGTGCTCGCGAACACAGGCGCGGCGCAAGGCGATTTTGCTCGGACTGCAGGGACATGGGCGAATCAAACAAGGATTTTAAAGCAGAACATTCAGCAGTTGGGAGGCATTATCGGTCAAGGGCTTATCGCGGCGATTCTCCCAGCGGTCAAGGCGTTGAATGTACTCATGACCGGACTGACAAAGGTTGCGAAAGTATTCCGCGATTTCATGTATGTGCTGACCGGAAAAAAGTTTGAACCGTCGAGCGGCGGCTTCACAACCGATTTCGGCGACATGGCGGAGGATATGTCCGACGTTTCGGACGCAAGCGGCGGCGTGGCTGACGGGCTTGACGATGCATCCGACAGCGCAAAGAAACTCAAGAAAAATCTTGATATTGCAGATTACGACGAACTGCGAGTCCTCAAGAAAGATGCGGACGATTTATCGAAGTCGCTTGGCAATGTCGGCGGAAGCGGACTTGGAGACCTCGGCGGCGCAGACACTGGAATAGATGCGGACGGCGGCCTTGAGGATTGGCTGAAGAATTCCAATATTGAACAGCCTATAAATGAATGGGCTTCAAGAATCCGTGATGCATTCCTCAAGAAAGATTGGGAGCGTCTTGGGGCGACAATCGCAGACGGACTCAACACAGGACTGAAAAAGCTATACGACGCGCTTGATTGGAATAAGGTCGGAAAGAAAATCACCGGCTTTACCGACGGCGTAACGCGCACATTCAACAGCTTTGTTGATAACTTCGACTGGGATTTGCTCGGGCGGACGGTTGGGCGCGGAGTCAACACGGTCGTAAATACGCTCAATCAGCTTATTGAGGGCACGCACTGGAAAACTCTAGGGAAAAAGCTGTCCACAGGTTTTCGCGGGATGCTTGACGAGGTAAATTGGACAAACCTCGGAAACCTTATCGGAAACAAATTCATGATTGCATGGAAAATGTTTTATGGATTTGTTGATGATATGTGGAGAAAGAGCGACATAACAGGTCTTACTGGATGGCAAGAATTTGGAAACTCCGTTGCCGAAGCGATGAGTGGACTTTTCCAAAAAATTGATTTAAAGACAATTGCGAAATCGGTAACCGGGTTTATCAATGGCGTTTTTCAGTCTCTTCTTAATTTTACGAACAATTTTGATTGGGAAGGCCTTCGCACAAACGTTTCAAACGGATTAAACACGGCATTCACAGACATGAAGTGGGAAGATGCCGGAAAGTCTCTCAATCAGTTCCTGCTCGATCTTGGCGACTTCATGCTCGGCGTGGCGCAGGACGTAAATTGGGAAGAATTTGGAAAAGGTATTGCAGATTTTCTCGGAGCGATAGACTGGGGAACGCATTTCGGTAAAATTGTTGAAATACTAAAGGAAGTCCTCGGTGGTATCTGGGAAGGACTCGGAGATACATTTGCTGGGAAAGTCGTTAAAGGAATTATCGGGTTCAAGATTGCGTCCGCAACACTTCTTCCGTTTGCAAACGGACTGGCAAAAGCATTTAGCGGAAAATCACTTATACAAGTGGTCGCAGGCGGCGTGAAGTTGTTGTTCAAAAAAGCATTTGCATCCGGCTCGGCAGAAGCCGCCGGGAGCGCCGCGGCGAGTGTAGCGGAAGCGGCAGGAGGTGCATCGGCAACCGGGGCAGGAGCGGCAAGCACAGCAAGCACGGCGGCAAGCGGTGCCGCAGGCGCATTTGCGAAATTAAAAACTGTGCTTGGCGGACTTTCCGAGGGCGGACTTATAGGGGCAATTGCTGTTGGCGGCGTAAAACTTGCTGAGTTTTTCGACAAAGTAAATGGCGGAAACGGAGATATTACCGAGTTAGGCGGAACCATTGATACACTTATCGGACGGCTGTCAGAATCGAGTGCGATAACAGGCACACAGGCAGAAGAGTTGCGGCAATTGAAGGAACAACTTGAAAATTCAAAGGCCGGAACCGACGAGTTTTCTACAGCATTTGTGCAAAAATTGTCTGATTGCAAAGTATCGAGTAATCAGTTAAAAGAAGCTGTCGCAGAAATGGGCGGCACGATGGATGTCACGGATGAACAAGGAAAATTCCTGTCGCAAACGATAGATGGGCTTAGCGGAGTTGCCGACACAATGTCTGGGAAATATGTTAAAGCCGGAACGAATGCAGATGAAGCATTCGGAATTATCGAGCAAGCCATCATGGACACCGCAAAGCAGACGGAAGATTACGCGACTGTAAATGATGAATTGTTGCAGACATTCCGCGATACCTACAATCCGGCTCTCGGAAATGTTGATGAAGCGTATGACAGCATGCTTACACACCTCAAAGACATTGGGGATAAGACATACGAACTTAATGGGAAATCCGTTACGCTTTCGGATACGCTCAACCAGAACGTCAACAGCGCCCTTGGAAATCTCGCAACGAATGCGGAAAATGCATCTACAGCGACAAGCAACGTTGGCACGAATACACAGAACGCAGTCGGAAACATTCTCGGATTCATCGCCCAAGCCGCACTCATGGCAGGCGGTCTCGGCTCCATCAAAACCGGGAGCGAAGATGCTGGCGAGCAGATTAAGGGCTTGAGTGGTAAGATTGTGGACTTTGTGAACAGTCTCTCCACAAACGCACAGACGGTCTTTGACGAGGGCAAAAAGACCGGCGAAAACTACCCGGCAGGATTCGCACAGGGCATTGAAGGCAAGACGCAGGATGTACAGGACGCGTCGCAGGAGCTGGTCGATACCGCAAACGATACCGTCAAAACAGGGCTTGACATTAACTCACCGTCCGGCGTGGCGAAAGGATTTGGCGAGAATTACGGGCAAGGCCTGATAAACGGCATAAAGGCGAAAATAAACGACCTCGGAACTGTTATGGACAGCGTGGTTGACAAGTTGGAAAAGCCGTTTGACAACCTTGCGCGGAATTTCAAGACCGCCGGGCAAAACCTCATGATTTCCTTGCAGAACGGGATTAACTCACAGCACATTTCCCTGCCGAGGATTTCCGTAAGCTGGACAAAGTACTTTATGGGGAACAGCCAGTTTTCCATCCCGAACTTTAGTCTCAGCTACCTTGCAAAGGGCGGTCTGATTACCGACGAGATGCTTGCCGTCATGGGCGAGAATAGGCGCAAAGAAGCTGTCCTGCCGCTTGAGAACCAGAAAACCATGTCGATGATCGCGGACGCTATCGTGGACAGGATGCCGCAGAGACTCGACATCGGCAACATCGAGATAAACCGCTCACAGGCTCCATACGTCACGACAGCGAACATCCAGCGGAGTACGTATTCCGACAGCTTCGGGGACGATATGCGCCGGGATATCGCGGCAATTTCGTCGAACACGTTCAACAATAACACGAACATCGGGCAGGCGGTAAAAGATGCGCTGAACGGCATGGCGGTCGTGGCTGACGGCTATATCATCGGCTACCTGCAAAGCAAGAACATGGAATCCCGGAACCAGAACGGCGGTCTCGGGATTTTTGAAGTGTAGGGGGTGATTGCGTGGCTTATAAAGGATATCTGCTGAAATTCGGCAACACAAAACTGCCGGACGATTATCTCGCATACGACAGCTACACAATCACTCCCAACCAGCGCACGGAGCTTGAGGCGTACCGAGACCAAAACCTGAACAAGCTGCACCGGGAGACGATACCGTTCCCGAAGACAAAGATTGACTGCGAGACGCACGTCATGTACGAGGACGAGAAGATTGCGTTCCAGAACATCCTCAAAAACGGTCTCGTGAACGCCTTGCAGAGGAAATACAACGTGGAGTATTACGACCCGGAGGAGAACACGTACAAGACCGGGCAATTCTACATCCCGGACACGGAATTCAAGATCATCCGCGTGGACGATGAAACAAATCAAGTGCTGTTCAACAAAATACGGCTTGCGCTGATTGAGTATTAACTTGCACGTAACTTGCACAAATGAGTTTAAATGCGTGCAAATGAGTTAAAATGAGTTAAAACGAATTAAAACGAGTTAAAATGAGTATTCGGAGGAATCGCTATGTCTTGGCTACCGTTACCATACATACAATTGGAATCCGCACGGACGAACGCGGCGGACTATCTTGACACGCAGTGGAATGCGGGGTATGGATTCGGCGTACAGTTCGCCGGTTGCGCGTTTGCAGACGGGGGCTACCTGTTCGGCGCAATGACCTCCGAGGATTCTGCGGACAAGTTCGCCTTGCAGTTCCAAGACGGCAAATACATCTGGCATTTCGGCGACCAGACTGCGGAGTCTCCGGCAACATATGAGTTGGGCGAGCCGCATTATTTCAGTCTCAGTAACGTCGGAACGTGGTATATTGACGGCGTTTCCATGCCGTCTGTTTCGTTTTCGCTGTCTCCGAGCAACGAAATGACATTGCCTGTCTATATCGGCGCAGTGAATGTCGGCGGCGAGGCACAAAATCTTTCCGACGTGCAGATAGGCTACATCAACTTTGCCGGTACAAGCGGAGCGAAAATATGGCATCAGTGCAAGACACAGGACGGTCAGTTTGGGTTTGTGGACGAAACCACACTTTCCCTATCGGAAAAGCTTTTTGTCGAAAAGCCAGACTTTTCCTATGGCGGCGTGATGGCGGCTCAATCCGGCACGATGCTTACTATTGTAGGCGCTCCAACAAAAAAAGATTACAAACTCGGCGAACCATTCGACGTAACGGGGACGACAGTTTATCTCAACCTCGATGACGGGACGCAGAGAGACGTTACAGACGAGGTAAGCCCGAATAGCCGCTCATACTCTTACTTTAAAAACGACAAGATATACAGAAACGGATATGTTCCGTATTTTTACTATCATTACAACCCTGTCGGTGTAGAATACAGCAGTTTTCAGTTCGGCGGTGGCAAAGAATACAGCGTATCTCTTCCGCAGACACTGTATTACACGGTCAGCCCGGAATCGCCTGTTGAATCCATCGAAGTGACGAGACTGCCGGACAAGACGGATTATCTCATCAAGGAATATTTCAACACAACCGGAATGGTCGTGACCGGGCATCTTGAAGACGGCGACACCGCGGAAATCGGAGACAACACAAACTGTTCCGGCGTGAGCTATCCGCTCTCAACAGCGGGAACATTCGATGTGACCGTGAGTTGGTATAATGGCACTACTACGCTCTACGCCGAACCGTTCCAGATTACGGTCAAGAACGGCGTGGAAAAGCTGGAAGTCACACTCCCGACGAAATCCGAGTATTCCATCGGGGAGAAATTCAACCCGACGGGAATCACGGTGACGGCGCTGTATCTTGACGGCACAGAGCGCCCGATTTACAACTTTTTCGTGGATTCGAGCAAATTCGACAGCACGAAAGAGGGCGGCTACGCGGTTACCGTCAAGGCGACGGTGGACGAGAAAGAGTACACGGAAACCATCACAGTTTACGTGTTCGGCGAGCCGAAAAAGCTCGAAGATTTGCTCGGCACGACCGAGGGCATGACGGTCATTCGGAACAATGTCAAGAACGACGACAACAAAGACACCGTTCCGGGCGTAGACTGGTTCGTCTTTGACGGCAACACGGCAAGCAATATTTACGTCAGCGGGAACAACTTCATAAGCTTTGACAACACAAATGAGCACATAAAAATCTGCCGTCGGGACGGTGCAATATACTACGTTTATTCACAGGTTGGAAAGCTCGATAACGGACACAAATTCCTTAAAATCCGCATCGAGGGGTACACGCATTACGGCTCAACCGCAAGCGAATACGCCCTCAAGTACGAGCTGTTTTTGTTCGACGACAACAGTATGTTTTTAAACATCCTGCAAGCTCCGACGAACACGTCCTATCTCGGCACAAGTGAGCTTCTTTATGGAACCACGCACACGGCGTTTACAGTAGAGGCAGGCAAGGCGCAGGAATTCCATTTTTTAACGAGCGACCCGGTGCAAGGGAAACAGTGGACAGTTATCGCAGGGGAGCCGAAAAAGCTTGAGGATTTACTGGACACCACAGAGGGAATGGATACACTTGTAGATGGGGTCGAGTCGGACGAATATGACTTTGACGGCGTCCCGTGGTTCAACTTTGACGGAAAGCAAAGCGAGTACATTGGGATATACGATGGGGCAAAAATAGAATTTGCCCGCAAAAGTGGTTCTGGCACGCACAGCACAAACCTGCTTGTGTGCTGCTACGACAACAATACCGTATTCAACTATCTTTACCGCCAAGAAGGAATACTCGACAACGGGTGCTTATTCCTCAAGATAAGGCTTGAAGGGTATTCGTATAAAAGCTTCAAGTCTACAACTGCGGTCAAGTATGAAGTGTTCCTGTTCAGCGACGGCGGAATCTTCCTGAATGTTTTGCAGGTTCCGACGGAAGGCGACTACCTCGGGGAGAGCGGGCTTAGATGGTCTGGCAATACAATCCCACTTGCATTTAAGCTGGGCATCCCGAAAAAGATCAGTTTTTATACAAGCGACCCCGCGCAAGGCAAGGATTGGAAGGCCTCATACTACGACTATGATTTCACAAAAGAGTCAGTGCGGCTCCTGACAGCCGTCCCGACAAAAAGGCAATACAACGTAGGCGACGGGCTTGACGAAAAAGCGTTCGACGTGACCGCGACGTGGATTGGCGGAAGGACAGAGAAAATCACGGACTTTTCCGTTGACTCCGCAAATTTTGACAACACAAAAGAAGGCAGGTACACCGTCACCGTCACAGCCGGGATTGGGGGAAAAGAATACACTGCAGAGACCCTCGTAGCCGTATACGGTGAGCCACATAGCATCTACAGCCTGATAGGGACGGAACACGGGATGCAGTTTGAACTGCTATATTTTAGCGGGATAACGCATGGGCATATTTACGGCGTCCCGTGGTTTGTTTTTGACGGCAAAGAAATGAATGACATAGAGGTGAACGACCGCAATTACCTTTCCTTCACAGGATACGAGGGAGAAAATTTTAGCGATAGGGGGACAAGCAAGAAGAGGACTTACGGGTTGCAAGAGGGGGTTCTCGATAACGGCCACAGGTTCCTTAAGATAAGGGCGATGCAGAATTCGGCATACCAGAACGCTCTTTATGAGCTGTTTTTCTTTGACGACAACAGCATGTTCCTTAATGTGATAAAGACGTCTACCAACCAATACACGACCCAATATACCCTAAAATGGTCTGACGGAACCATCCAAATCCCGGTGGAGTACCAAAAGCCATTTGTCGCAAGCTTTTACACGACAGACACAAAGATTGGAAAGCCGTGGACGGCTGAGTATGCATACCACAAGTTTTTCGAGCCGGTCGGATCTATTTTCGCCTTCGCCACAAAAAGGGAGTACGCCATCGGTGAATACTTTGATAAGAATGGGTTTTCTGTAAAAGCAAACCTTGACAATGGAACATCGTTTGACGTTACGGATTACACGGTTGATTCGTCTGCGTTTAACAACCAGAAAGAGGGCAGGTACACCGTCACGGTCAAGGCGACCATACTCGGGACGGAGTATACCGCGCCTGCGACCGTGGTCGTATACGGCGACCCACACAATATCCTGGATTTGCTGAATACGAGCGACGGCATGGTAGAAACACCGTCTAGCAGTTATGATATCAACTATTTCGGGGATGTTTCGTGGTTTGTCTTTGATGGAAAGGCAGTCGAAAAAATTGGTCTTGAGGACAGAAGCAATATATTTTTTAATGATAACATAGGTTTTGATATATGCCAAAATGGAAGTACGGTCAATAGGGCATATACGCAGGAAGGGAGGCTGAAAAACGACCATAAGTTTTTCAAATTGAAAGTTGAGCCGATTTTTGCGGATTATTATGCAGATTATGAGCTGTTCTTGTTTGATGATAATAGCATTTTCCTTAATATCATCTCGACGCCACAATCGGAAAGCAGTTCCCTGAAAAGCAGATTAAGCTGGAGCGAAGGAGAAATAGAGATTCCTGTCACGTTCAGCCAACCGCTCAAAGCAAGCTTCTACACGGACAGCCCATATGAGGGCAAGCCGTGGACGATGGAGGTCGACTACCACAACTTCATCAAGGAAAATATGCGGACGCTCACAGTGGACGGAGGGAGCGGCTCTGGATTGTATCTTCCGGGGGAATTGGTGACAATCGAGGCGGAGGAAAAAGCCGGGAACAGGTTCCGATGGGTGAAAGACGGGGAATTGTTCTCACAGAAACCTAAAATTGCAAATATGTATTCCGGTTATTCTCCGTCCGGGTTCAAGGACGGAAATTTGCTCGTTTTTGCGTATTGGGATTACAAAAGCGAAGAAAGCTCTTCTACCATAAGCGGGTGGGCATATGATGGGACTTTAACTGAATCCGGAGACAAGGATGCGGGCAGCACGGAGAATGTCGCATATGTGCACATATACCACAAGATAAATGACGGGAACCTTGCAACAGGCCAATCTGGATACTTTTTTGAGGTTGAAAACGCAAAATCTCTTGAATTGCAGGAGAGCACAAGGCAGGAAAATCTTCTTCTCACAAGCGCAAACAGTTTCTTGTGCAAGAAGGAAACAGATGACTTGTATTTGTGGTTTTTGTATGCAATGTATTGGTCTACTAGCAGGAGATGGGTCACGCAGCCAGATGTAGTTTCTTATTTCCCGGATGTGGACAGTTCGGCATCAAAGGCGTTCTCTGTCTTGTTTGATGAGAACGTTCCTCCGGTCAGTTTTCGGGCGAGCGTATCATCCGCTATGGCAACCCGTTATGGCTCTGCAATCGGCGCGCGCATTATCCCGTCATGCACCGGATACGAATACAAAATGACTTTCGCGATGCCAGACGAAGATTTGACCGTTACGGCTGAATATGAGCTTGAGCTTGAGCGGATTGAGGTAACAAACGACCCATTCAAGTTAAATTATGCCTTAAACCAGCCGTTCGACCCTTCCGGCATGGTAGTCACGGCGTTCTATGCGGATGGTTCGAGTAAAGCCGTAAGCGGATACAGGGTTGCGGAATTTGACAATACGACGGTCGGCGCGAAAGAAGTTACAATAAGCTACACGGACGGGGCTGAAACCGTAACGGCGAAACTGACTGTGTATGTCGGCATATCCGGCATAATGGTCACGAAATACCCGGACAAAACGAGGTACGCGCTCGGGGAAGTTTTTGAACCGGAAGGGCTTGAGGTCTCCATTGTATATGCGGATAATAGCACAATGCCAACCGAGCACTATAGCCTATACGGGTTCAGCAGCTCGAGCACCGGAATAAAGAACATAACCGTGAACCTTACAAATACTGGGTCAAAATACCAGATATATACTACGCAGTTTTCGGTTGCGGTAACGAAAAATGGCGACAATCCTTTTGCGGGGTACAACGCGGACAGGGCGTTGCGAATCCATTTCCCGAACGGGGAATACAAGGATATCACCGGCGACGAGATCGAGAGCGAATCCATGTCGCTCACGGAATCACTCGGGAACGACAAAAACCTGCGGTTTGGCGGGTGCATCTCGACGCAGTTTTCCGTGAATATCTTCTCAGACCAATTCCTAAAGCCCGACGCATACCCGGAGGGTAACATTGAGGCGTACCTAGAAGTTGGAGGGGAATCGCTGAAAATATTTACCGGGACGATCGACAGTGCGGACAGGGTTGGCGGGATAAACAAGCGGAAAATCATTGCGTACGACTGTTTAAAAGAAAAGGGCGGTACAAAGCTCCGGCAGTGGTACGGCACGCTTACATTCCCAATGACACAGAAAGAGTTCCGCGACAGCCTGTTCGCATATGTCGGGATTGTGCAGGCGGAGATGGATTTGGTGTACGACGATGCCTATGTTCCGGACAACATGAACGCGGACAGCTTGACGTTCCTGTCATTGGCAAAGGACATTTGCCTTAACAATATGGTATTTGGGCATATCAACGCAGACGGGCAGTTTGAGTACATCAGGCTGAAGGAAAACGCCTACATGGAAAGAGACCCGTTCAACCAGAAGGTATATCGGCATAACGTGACAGAGGATGCAATCCCGGACGATGAAGTGATATCGTCAACCTTCAAGGAAGGAAGGATATACACGCCCCGGTGGTTCTGG
>CANRCD010000021.1 GCA_947629005.1 uncultured Clostridia bacterium | reverse complement strand
GCTGCCGCCTCTCGCGACAGCTTCATTAGTCTACCACAAATATTTTCGTTTGTCAACCCCTTTTTCAAAACTTTTTTTGATTTTTTCAAAGGGGGCCCCACAAAGACGGCAAAGCCGGATTTGTGGAGAGAGGAGGGGAGCGCAGCGGGCCCGGTTTTGGTTTTGTAAAAACCGAAACCGCGATGTGCAGCTTGCGACGACGATGTCGGCGCTCCCTACGGAGGACGGTATTTTTGATTTTTTCGGCCGAGGGGCCCCACAAAGACGGCGAAGCCGGATTTGCGGGGAGAGGAGGAGCAGCACAGCGAGCCCGATTTTGGTTTTGTAAAAACCGAAACCGCGATGCGCAGCTTGCGACGACGAAAAACCGGCGGAGCTTTCGCCCCGCCGGAGTGAAACGACTGCTTTCATCTATTATTTATTCTTTGCCGCGCCGCTCTCAAACAAGAGCCTCGGCGGCGGCCTTTTCAATAACTATGCTGCCGTCCTTGGCAGCAACGGTAACGCTGTCTCCCTCTTTGACCTTGCCGTCAAGCATTTCTTCGGCGAAAAGATCCTCGACCTTGCTCTGTATGGCGCGGCGCAGAGGCCGTGCGCCGTATACGGGGTCAAAGCCCTCCTTGGCAAGAAGCTCAAGAGCGCTGTCGTCAAAGGCGCAGGTAATGCCGTTCGCGGCGAGGCGGGCCGAAAGGCTCTTAAGCATAATCTCGGCTATCCGCTTTATCTCGTCGTTGGTGAGCTGGCTGAACACGATTATGTCGTCCACACGGTTGAGAAACTCGGGCCGGAAGGCGCGCTTAAGCTCGGTCATGACGTTTTTCCTGATGTCGGCGTCGCTTGAGGCCGCGGCCTTTTCGCCGCTGGAGAAGCCGAGATTCTTGGGCTCGACGATGTTCTTACTGCCGATGTTGCTGGTCATGATTATAACGGTGTTCTTGAAGTCCACGCTGCGGCCTTGGCTGTCGGTCAGCCGTCCGTCGTCCAGTATTTGGAGCATCATGTTGAACACGTCGGGGTGAGCCTTTTCAATCTCATCAAAAAGCAACACGCTGTAAGGCTTGCGGCGCACCTGCTCGGTGAGCTGGCCGCCCTCCTCAAAGCCCACATAGCCCGGAGGCGAGCCGATAAGCTTGGACACGGAGTGCTTTTCCATATATTCGGACATATCTATCCTAATCATGGCGCTTTCATCGCCGAACAGAGCCTCGGCCAGAGCCTTGCTGAGCTCGGTCTTGCCCACGCCTGTGGGGCCGAGGAAAATGAAGGAGCCGATGGGACGTTTGGGGTCCTTAAGTCCGACGCGGCCGCGACGCACGGCCTTGGCGACGGCGGTAACGGCATCATTCTGGCCGATAACGCGCTTGTGCAGTACGTCCTCAAGGTTCCTCAGTCGCTCGCTCTCCTCCTCGGCCAGCTTTTTGACGGGAATACCCGTCCACTGGGATATTATCTCCTCAATGTCGGCGCGGGAAATAGAGACCTCTTTGCCGTGGTTCTGATTTTTCCAGTCATCGCGCTTTTCCTCGAGCTCGGCCTTGAGGGCGCGCTCCGCGTCGCGCAATGCGGCGGCGCGCTCGAACTCCTGATTGTTAATGGCGACGTCCTTCTCTGCCGAGGCCGCGCTGACGCGGTTTTCCAGCTCCTTGATATCATCGGGAACGGTCAGAGAGCCGAGCCTCGCACGGCTGCACGCCTCGTCTATGAGGTCTATGGCCTTGTCGGGCATGAAACGGTCGTTGATATAGCGGTCGCTGAGGCGGGCGGCGGCGGTGACAGCCTCGTCGGTTATCTTTATGCCGTGATGAGCCTCGTACTTTTCACGCAGGCCAAATAGTATCTTTTCGGTGTCCTCGACGGAGGGCTCGCTCACAGTCACGGGCTGGAAGCGGCGCTCGAGAGCCGCGTCCTTTTCGATGTACTTGCGGTATTCGTTAAGCGTGGTGGCGCCGATTATCTGCATTTCGCCCCTCGCGAGGTTGGGCTTAAGTATATTGGCGGCGTCCACGGCTCCTTCGGCGGCTCCCGCGCCGATTATGGTGTGAAGCTCGTCGATAAACAGGATAACGTCGCCGCTTTTGACTACCTCGTCCATGGCCTTTTCAAGGCGTTCCTCAAACTCGCCGCGGTACTTGCTGCCCGCGAGAAGGCCGCCCATATCCAGCGACACAATGCGCTTGCCCTTAAGCAGTTCCGGCACGCTGCCGGAAGCTATCTCCATGGCAAGTCCCTCGACAACGGCGGTCTTGCCAACGCCGGGTTCGCCCAGCAATACGGGGTTGTTCTTGGTGCGGCGGGAGAGTATCTGCGTAACTCGGGCTATCTCCTGCTCGCGGCCGATGACAGGATCGAACTTGCCGCTTTTCGCCATTTCGGTAAGGTCGCGGCCGAACTTGTCAAGCGTTGGGGTCTTGCTCTGGCCGGCAGCAGACTCGCCGCGGGCCTCGCGGTAGGCGCGGAGAACCTCGTTTTCGGCCTCAGCCATGGCCTCGGCGGAGACGCCGAGGGAGCGGAGTATCTTATAGGCGGCGCAGTCGGCGTTCTTTATCAGCGCGAGCAGGATGTGCTCGGTACCGATAAGCCGCGCGCGGTAGCTGTAAGCAATGTCGGCGCTTAGCTGAAGGCACTGCTTAGTCTTGGGAGTAAAGCCGGCGAAGCGGCCCTGCGGGTAGGCGCCGGGGCCATAGCTCTGAATACGGCGTTCTACGGCCTCGAGCGTGACGTTCCACTTGCGAAAGAACTGCTTGGTTATACCGCCCTCCTCCATCAGAAGCCCGCAGAGCAGGTGCTCGGTGCCGACGTGGCCCGAGCCCATTTTTTCGGCCTCGGATTGAGCGAGGGATATGGCCGTCTGGGCCTTTTCGGTGAAGTTGAAGCCGTTATCCATCATAGGAATCACTCTCCTTTAATAGCCTTTATTTTGTCGCGGAGCTTGGCCGCGTCCTCATAGCGCTCGTCGGCGATGGCGTCAAGCAGACGGGCCTTGAGATCGTTTTCGGTTTCGAGCTTGGCGTCAGCGGCGGGAGCGGGCTCCTCATCACGGGCGGCCTCGGGCATATCGCCGGCGGTCTCGGAAGAGAAGAAGCCTCCCAGCTCGGGTACGGAAGGGCGGAAGAAGGACTTAAGCATCCCGCGCCCAAAAGCGCTGCCTCCGAATGGCAGGGCGAAGGCGCTCATCATTTCGCGTTCCATGTCGCCGAACATCGTGCGGGTTCTGTCGAGCAGACCGGTTTCCTTGGCGCAGTCACTGCAAAGGCAGATCTCGCGGGTCCTTCCGTTCACGGTTTCACTGTAGCGTACGTTAGCTTCGTTCTTATTGCATTTTTGACATTTCATGGTTAAATTCCTCCTTAAAATTTTCATTGCAGAGATAACAGCATATTTTTGAATATGTTCGCGCGGAGGCGGTTTCTCGCCTCGCCCTGAACGGGAATTGCGCTGTCGCGGAGCGCCCCAAGAATAAGTTTTGCCTCTCTTAAGGTCAGACATTCATAGTCTACAAGATTTTGGGCGAAAACTCTGGCCGTCTGATAGTCGAGCTCACTGCCCACCGAATTGATGACGTGCATAAGAGTGTTTTCCCCGTTGGGAACCACCCGCGTTATCCGCACCCCGCCTCCGCCGCCGCGCCGGCTCTCGATAGAATAGCCCCTTTCCGGGGTGAAGCGAGTTTGAATAACGTAGTTAATCTGGCTGGGAACGCATTTGAGCCGGCTGGCGAGGATATTGCGCTGTATTTCGGCAATTCCGCCGCCCTCGTCCAAAAGCTCCGTCAGCATTTCCTCTATCACGTCCGACATACTCTTCATTTTTCCTACCACCCTTTCGGCGTCGTCGCAAGCTGCGCATCGCGGTTTCGGTTTTTTCAAAACCAAAACCGGACTCGCTCCGCTGCTTTTTCACGGTTGATTTGACTTTGACTATCTTTGACTTTCGTATATAATATAGCACAGGTTTTATCCTTTGTCAAGAGGTTTTTTGAAAAAAAATTTGACTTTTCTTGACCTTTTACAATTTGTTCATAATTTCCTTTTCGGAGACGGTTTTTTTGCGCTTTTGATTGACAAAGCGGCAGAGATGTAGTATAATATAGGAAACAAAAGCTCAAGAGGAGGTATTATTATGAAATGCAGCAAATGCGGCGCCGAGCTTGAGGAAGGCGCTCTGTTCTGCGGAAGCTGCGGAGCGAAGGTAGAAACCGAGGCCGCGCCCGAGGCTCCCGAGTCCGAGGCTGAGCAGCCCGCGCAGTCCGTTCAGACGGCGGAGGATTCTCCCGAGGCTAAAGTTGAGGCTCCGGCCCCTATTGCGCCCGTCGTACCGCCGATTACCGCGCCCTCGTCACAGGCGCCCGCGCCCCGTCCCGCGCCCGTTTCCGGCGCACAGCCGCAGCCCCGTCCTATAGAGCCCGAGGGGCAGAGCGTTTCGCTCGGGGTATGGCTCTGCCGCAGGCTGATAAACTTTATTCCCTGCGTCGGTCCGCTTGTTTACTTAGTCATGCTTTTCGTGTGGTCGTTTGACAAAAAGTATGACGACACCAGCCGCAACTGGGCCCGCTCGGAGCTCATTTTTGCGGCGCTGGGAATCATTTTGTCGATTATATTTATAGTTGCCATAGTAAGCTTCTTTTCCGTTAGCGGCTACGGCGATATACTTGAGGACGCCATTGAGCACGGCGCGCACGGCAGGGATTTCTACTATAACTATTACGGATATTAATTAAGAAGGGGGCTGCTTTGGCAGTCCTTTTCCCCTTATAAAACAAAAAGGAGCGGAGCCATGTTTCCGAAGGAATATTCCTTCCCCGCGTCGGGAGGGGACATAGAATTTGAAAAAAACGACGCCATGCCGGACAAAAGGGTGAGCGACAGCGACTACATAGTCATGGACGTGACAAATCTCGGCGATCTGTGCGTCAGCGTGCTGTGGAAGTTCTGGGATACCGACGGAGTTACGGAGGCCGAAAGCATAAAAATGGGACTGCTGCCCCATCTGCGCACAAGGCTGGCACTGCCCGTCTCGGCGGTGCGCGGGGAAAAACTGTTTCTCGGGCGCACTTCGGGCAAGCTGAAAACCGTTGTTCAGGGCCGGCCTGTGGATCCTGCGGCGGTGGTGAAATTCGCCGTGGGTGTTGACAGAGGGCCGAAGCCCATGAAAATAGTCATACACAACCTTTACATATCTCCAAATGCCCCCGACTTTCCCCTCGAGGGCAAGCCTCTCGTAGACGGGCTCGGCCAACGCCTCCGCGGAGATTGGTCCGGCAAGGCGGCCTCGCGCGGGGAGCTTTGCGCCTATCTGAGGGCGGAGTACGAAAAACAGCCGTCCGTCGGCGGAGGGTTGAGCAAATTCGGCGGCAGCCTTAAAAAGCGCTTCTCACCCACGGGCTTTTTTGCCCTTCGTGAGGAAAACGGCGTCTATTGGCTGGCCGACCCTGAGGGGTATGCCTTTTTCAGCGTCGGGCCGGACTGCGTGGGCGTGGACGGCGAGTGCAATATTAACGGCATTGCCCCGCTGTGCGGCGAGCTTGAGGATTGCGGCCGCCTAAGGGACGGGTTTTATAGCTGGACAAAGGCCAACCTTGTCCGCACCTTTGGCGATAACTGGTACGAGGCGTGGACGAAAATCACGCTTCGCCGCCTGCGCGAGTGGGGCTGCAACACGGTCGCCTGCTGGAGCGACCCGCGCTTCATAAAGGCCGCGAAAATGCCTTACGTACACATACTGCACGGTTTTCCGCGCACCGATGGTTTCGTTTTCCGCGACTTTCCCGACGTGTTCGACCCAGCCTACGCCAAGGCCTCGCGCCGCTGGGCGGAGCAGCTCGCGCCGCTTGCAGACGACCCGTACATGATCGGGTACTTTATGTCAAATGAGCCGAACTGGGCCTTTGTGAACGACCTCGACGCCGCGAAAATGGCCCTCGAAAGCCGCGCCCCACTGAAGAGTCGCGCCCGCTTGGCGGAGCTGCTGGCCGAAAAGTACGGAGATATCGCCGCGCTGAACGCCGCCTGGGGAACGGATATAGCCTCCTTCGCCGACATAGCCGCCGGAGGCCTGAAGCTGCCTGAGGCCTCGGCGGCGGACACCGCGGAGCTGACCGAGCGCATGATACGCGAATTCGTCCGCGTTCCCGCGCTGGCTCTTCGCGAGATTGACCCGAACCATCTCAATCTCGGTATGCGCTACGCATGGCTCAGCTCGCCCGCACTGGCCGCCGGGAAGGAGTTCTTCGATGTGTTCAGCTTCAACTGCTACCGCCACGACCCCTACCCAAGCATTGAGCGCATGGTTGAAATGGTGAAAATGCCCGTGATGATAGGCGAATTTCACTTCGGCGCGGCGGACAGGGGCCTCGACGCGACCGGCATACAGGCCGTCGCCACGCAGGAGGACCGCGCCCGCGCCTACCGATATTATATACACCGCTGCGCCTCGCACCCGATGTGCCTCGGCGCGCACTACTTCAACTATAACGACCAGCCCTACCTTGGGCGGTTCGACGGCGAAAACTACCAGATTGGCCTTGTGGACGTGTGCAACAGGCCCTACCCCGAGTTCACCTCCGCCATGGCAAGGGCAAACAGCGAGGCCGTTGACATACGCCTCGGGCTTATGCCGCCGACTGACGACGCGCCCGAACCTGTGGAGTCTATATTCTATTAGTCGATATTCTATATGATAGCACGTAAAAACGGGAGCCTCGCGGCTCCCGTTTATTTTTATCACAGCTTCGCGGGCTTCCTTGCCGCTATTTTACGCATGAACAGGCAGTAGGCAATCACCAGCGCGGCAGCGGTGACGACCCAGCTCACGGGGTAGACCAGCATAAGCGCGTCGAAGCGCGGCGCGGCGCGAAACACCGTATACACCCACGCGACGCGTATGCCGCAGACTCCGGCAAAGGTTATGACCGCCGGCGTCAGCGAGCTGCCGTAGCCCCTCATTGCGCCGGACATTATCTCCATAACGGCATTGACGGCCTCGGCGGTGAGGATGAACCTAAGCCGCACCATGCCGATAGTCACGATGGCGGCGTCCTTGTTAAAAATAGCGAGCAACGGGCGGCCAAACGGCAGAATAATCAGAGAAACGGCCAGAGTTATACCCACGTCCAGCGCGAGGCTTATCCGAGTGACGCGGCGGCAGCGCCCGATATTGCCCGCGCCGCAGTTCTGCCCGACGAAGGTGGTGCAGGCCTGCCCGAACGAGTTGACAAGGTAGTAGGCCAGTATCTCGATATTGAACGCGGCGGAGCTTGCGGCCATAACGTCTGTGCCGAGGCTGTTGACCGCCGACTGCACGCAGATATTCGACAGCGAGAACACCATGCTCTGAAGGCCGGCGGGCAGGCCGATGGCGAATATTTTTACAAGCGAATCCTTATGTATTTTTATTTTGCGGGGTTCTATCCTGACGCGGTCGTCCCTGCGCCGCAGGAATACGAACAGCAGCGCGGAGCTCGCGAGGTTCGATATAACTGTGGCGAGAGCCACGCCCTCGGCCGCCATGCCCGCGCCGCAGACGAAAACGAGGTTCAGCGCCACGTTGATAACGCCGGAAATCACAAGACATAAAAGCGGCGTACGCGTGTCTCCCTGACTGCGAAAAACCGCGGACTCAAAATTGTACAGAAAAATCACCGGCAGGCCGAGCAGGTACACGCGGAGGTATGCCGTAGCCATGGGCAGCACATCGTCGGGGACGGAGGTAGCCCGAAGTATGGCCGGAGCAAAAATTTCGCCGACGACGGCGAGCAAAACGCCGCCCAAAAGCGAAAACAGCACCGAGGTATGCACGCAGCGGCTGACGCCCTCGTCGTTCTGCTGGCCGGTAAAGCGGGAAATAACTACGTTTGCTCCCAGCGCCAAGCCCATAAAGCCGTTGACGAGCAGACCTATTACCGGACCGTTGCTCCCGACCGCCGCCATGGCTCCCTTGCCTACAAATCGCCCCACCACGGCAACGTCGGCGGCGTTAAAAAGCTGCTGTATCATGCCCGTGGCCGCCAGCGGCAGCGCAAAAACAAGCAGCTTGTCGGCAATGCTTCCGCTGAGAATATCCATATTTTTCGTTTTCATCAACTGTCCATCTCTTTTCACTTGTTCCTCTGATTGCATACTATACCACAAAATCCTTCCTTTTGCAAGAGGTGTTTTTAGCCGCGTAATGCCCGTGCGCGTCGATTATATATGTCTGCGCGGAAAAATTATAGAATAATATGCCGAATTTTATACATTTTCTTATTTTATTGTTGACTTTTACTAAAAAAAGCTGTATAATGTAATTGTAAGTTGTACATTTATGCCGTACAATTTAACAAAAAAAAGAGGAGAGGAAACAAATGACAGACCCCAAGCAATCCTTTAAGCCGTTTGTACCGGCGGACAAGGTAGTTCCGGAATTTACGATCACATCTGTAATTCTGGGAATCATTCTTTCCGTTGTTTTCGGCGCGGCAAACGCCTATCTCGGCTTGCGCGTGGGAATGACGGTGTCGGCCTCCATACCGGCGGCGGTCATATCCATGGGTGTGATTCGCGTTATCCTTCGCAAAAACTCCATCCTTGAAAACAACATGGTTCAGACAATCGGCTCGGCGGGCGAATCGCTTGCCGCGGGCGCTATCTTCACGCTTCCCGCCCTGTTCATGTGGGCGGAGCAGGACAGCTCAGTCGCCACGCCTTCGTTCCTGATGATCACCTTTATCGCCATCATGGGCGGCGTGCTGGGCGTTCTCTTTATGATACCCCTGCGCACGGCCCTCATCGTTGAGGAGCACGGCGTGCTCCCCTTCCCCGAAGGGCAGGCCTGCGCCGAGGTTCTGCTGGCCGGCGAAGAGGGCGGCGAAAAGTCGAAGCTGGTATTCTCCGGCCTCGGCATAGCCGCGGTCTACAAGTTCATCGCCGACGGCCTTTGCCTGTTCCCCAGCGAGGTTGACTGGTCAATAAAGGCCTATCCCGGCTCCGGTATCGGCATGGACGTGCTGCCGGCGCTGGCAGGCGTGGGCTATATATGCGGCGCAAGGATATCGTCCTATATGCTGGGCGGCGCCGTGCTTGGCTGGTTCGTTATCATGCCTATGCTGGTGCTTGTCGGCGGAGACATGGTAATGTATCCCGCGACGGAGCCCTTCAACACGCTCGATACGTGGACGTTGTGGGGCAGCTTTGTGCGCTACATAGGCGCGGGCGCCGTGGCGGCCGGCGGTATTATGAGCCTTATCAAGTCGCTGCCGCTGATAGTTAAAACCTTCGCCAAGGCCATGAAGGGCTTTGGCCATGACGCCGGCGTAAGCCGCACCGAAAAGAGCATTCCCCTGCCCGTAGCTATGGGCGGCGCGCTTATTGTCGCGGTTCTGCTGTGGCTCATGCCCAGCGTGCCTGTGAGCTTGCTCGCGGCGATTATCATCGTTATTTTTGGCTTTTTCTTCGCCACGGTTTCGGCGCGTATGGTCGGCCTTGTAGGCTCCTCCAACAACCCTGTTTCCGGCATGGCGATTGCCACGCTTCTCATCTCCACCATACTGCTTAAGGCAACCGGCAGCACCGGATTCGCCGGTATGACAACGGCTATATGTATCGGCACGGTAATATGTATCGTTGCCGCCATGGCGGGCGATACCTCGCAGGACCTCAAGACCGGCTACATTGTCGGAGCAACCCCCATTAAGCAGCAGATTGGCGAGCTCATAGGAGCGGTGGCCGCGGGCCTCGCTATCGCCGGCGTGCTTTATCTGCTGAACACCGCTTGGGGCTACGGCACGCCTCAGCTTCCCGCTCCGCAGGCCACGCTGATGAAGATGGTGGTCGAGGGAGTTATGGGCGGAAACCTTCCGTGGGGCCTTGTGTTCACGGGCGTGTTCATCGCTGTGTTCGTCGAAATAATCGGTATTCCCGTGCTTCCCTTCGCCATCGGCCTTTACCTGCCCATCCACCTTTCCACCCCCATTATGGTTGGCGGCCTTATCCGTCTGTGGGTTGAAAAGCGCAAATTTAAGGACGAAAGCAGACGCCAGCACGTTATTGACGACGGCGTGCTCTACTCCTCCGGCATGATTGCCGGCGAGGGCCTTGTGGGTATACTGCTGGCCGCGCTTGCCGCATTCAACATTGACCTGAACATGGGAGCTCCCCTCGGCAACTGGGGAGGCGTGGCCTTCTTTGTCGCGCTTATCGCCATCATGATATTCTTCATGTTCGGTTCCAAGAAAAAACAAGGATAAACCCCATAAACGCGGGGCGCCGCACCACGGCGCCCCCTATTATTTAAGAAAAAGGTAACTGCTATGCCTAAAAAAGTTAAAATCAGCGAAAACTATATGGAGCTCGTGCCCGTTCGCAGCAAAGACTACCCTTGGCGGCTCAAGGAGGACGGCTCCGTTGAGGTCGATATGGAAAACAAAGGCTTTTACAACACACTCGCGCAAAAATTTTTTAAAAAGCCCCGCGTCAGCCATATCGCCCTTGATAAATACGGCAGCGCCCTATGGCAGAAAATCGACGGGATCAACTCAGTCGGCGCAATTGTCCGCGCTATGGAGGACGCATTTCCGGCCGAGAAGGAGCGTATGCTAGACCGTGTGGTCACCTTCATGGCCACCCTCCAGCGCAGCGGCTTCATTACAGTGAAATCGAGGGGTTAAAGCATGAAATGGCTGATATTAGGGTTCGGAGCGCTGCTCTTTGCCACCGCTACGGCCATGCTTATGCTGTGGGGAATGCGCAAGGCTTACTTTCAGCGCGAAACGCTGGCAAGGCGTCTGCTGTCAAAATGCGCCGCTAAGGTCATGCGCTACCTTAAAACCCACGAAACTATAACCCGCGCTGAAATGCTGAGCCTTTGTGAGGGCACAAGCACGCGCGAGTTCATGAGCAGTCAGGGGGCTATCGTCCAGCACGACGACGCCTTTGCCGGCAAGCTGGCCGAGGCAATGCTCGCCGACGGGCTCATCGAGGAGGCCGGAAAGGGCCGCTACCGCAAAAAAATGAATAAGGAGTGATAAACATGGCCGTACTGTCGGGCATAGAACCAAAAGAGGTTTTTAAATATTTTGAGGAAATTTGCGCCATACCGCATGGCTCCGGCAACACCAAAGCAATAAGCGATTACTGCGTAAGCTTTGCCAAGAAAAATTCCCTGCGCTATATACAAGACCCCACAAACAATGTAATTATCTTTAAGAAGGGCTCCGAGGGCTACGAAAAGTCGAAGCCCGTCATGCTTCAGGGACACCTTGACATGGTCTGCGAAAAAACGGCTGACTGCGGAATTGACTTTGAAAAGGACGGCCTTAGCCTAAAGCTCGAGGACGGGATAATCACCGCAGACGGAACCACGCTCGGCGGCGACGACGGTATTGCCGTGGCCATGGGGCTAGCTCTGCTTGCTTCGAAAGATATTCCCCACCCCCCGCTTGAGGTGATTTTTACCGTTGACGAGGAAACGGGTATGTACGGAGCAGCGGACATCGACTGTACTCCGCTTAAGAGCCGCACTATGATTAATCTCGACTCCGAGAACGAGGGCGTTCTGCTTGTGAGCTGCGCCGGCGGCGTCATGGCCAAATGCACCCTGCCAATATCGCGCAATACCGTGGCAGGCCGTATTCTCACCTTAAAAATCGACGGCCTCACGGGCGGTCACTCGGGCGTGGAGATAAACAAGGGCAGGGCCAACGCCAACCAACTCATGGGAAGGCTTTTAAACGAGCTTTCTAAAACAGTTGATTTCGGCCTTGTATCCGTGGACGGCGGACTTAAGGACAACGCGATACCACGGGAATCTCAGGCAAAGATCGTTGTGGATGCCGGCGATGTGGAGGCCGTCAAGGCGTTGGGCGAAAAATATCACGCGATATTTGCCGCCGAATACCGCGTCGGCGACCCGAGCCTCAGCCTCAGTGTTGAGGACGGCGGGGGCGGAATTTTTGCCGCCGCTGCCGAGGCGGAGTCAAAAAAGCGCATGATTGCCGCGCTTGTGAACCTCCCCGGCGGCATACAGCGCATGAGCTCCGACATAGCGGGGCTTGTGCAGACCTCGCTGAACATGGGCATACTTAAAACCTATGCCGACAAAATGACGATGAGTTTTGCCGTTCGCAGCAGCGTAGGCACGGAAAAGGACGAGCTCGTCAGCCGTCTCGCGAGCCTTATGGAGGTGCTTGGCGGCAGTGTAGAGTGCGACGGAGCGTATCCGGCTTGGGAGTATAAGCCCGACTCAAGGCTCCGCAGCCTCATGGTTGAGGTTTTCAGCGGGCTTTACGGCCGCGAGCCCAGCGTGGAGGCCATCCACGCCGGCGTGGAGTGCGGCCTGTTTGCCGGCAAACTGCCCGGGCTCGACTGCGTTTCTATCGGTCCGGACATGAAGGATATCCACACCCCCAACGAGAGCATGGACGTAGCTTCTGTCAGCAGGACATGGAATTTTGTGCTTGAGGTTCTTAAGCGCCTCCGCTGAGAATATTGAAACGTAAAATGGCGGCCGAGGGCCGCCATTTCTCTTGCCTTGAAATCAAAAGAAAATCGGAACAAGCATAGCAAACTTGTTCCGATGTGGAGCCGATGACGGGACTCGAACCCAATTATGGGGAATTTGTGGGATTTTGCATATTGACCGCCTTTTCCTGAAAATCCGCACAACTGAGCCGTTTTTGATTAAAAAACATCTTCCGCTTTTGGTGACGTTTTACCACAAAACGCCGTTGTTTTTCCGTGGCATATGACACGAAATATGACACAAGCAAGTTTCCTTTTTGTGACAATGATTCCATAAAAAATTCAAAGATTTTTACCAAAGCAGTAAATATGTCATTCCATAAAAATAAATATAGAAAAACACCCGGCAAACGCCGGGTGTTTTTTCTTTAGCCCTGCCGAGGGCAGTCGGCGAGCTGTGGCATAGTAATAGTGGGAACCAACCGACTATACTATTTTCATACCAAGAACGCATTTGCTGAATACAAAAGCGTAGTGGGAGCAACCGACCACACTACTTTCATACTTTTATGATTATATCACATATTAGGGCAAAAGTCAAGCAATTTTACTTTCCCGTCACATACTTCACCGCGTTCCTCACCATCGCGGCGGCCTCGGCGCGGGTCATGGGCTCGTCAGGGCGGAAGTCGCCGTTCCCGTCGCCGTGTACTATGCCCATCGCGGCCAGCTCGTCGATTATCTCCTCGGCCCAATGGCCGCTTGTATCGGCAAATTTTGCCACATCGTCCACCTCCTCGCTCGGCTCCTTCAGCAGCGCAGCCCACGTCAGCGGGCCGACGCTTCCATCAACCTCAAGGCCCTGCTTCTCTTGAAATCCCTTCACCGCCTTGAGCGTTGCGGGGCCGAAGCTGCCGTCGATCTCAAGCGAATAGCCCCATTTGTTGAGGCGGCTTTGCAGCTTCTTCATCGCTTCGCCTGTCGCGCCCTTCGTCAGCACGGGAGTTGGGTTTTCCGCCTCGCCAAGCTCCGCGCGGACAAGGTTAAGGAAGTATTCCCAACCATAATCGCTCAGTATGCGGTGCGGGCAGTATTTGTCGCTGAAGTCCTGGTGCTTCTTCACATGGGATATGTCCCAGCCGTGGTCCTTAAGCAGCTTCGACGTGAGCTCGGCGGCGTTCTTCATGGCGGCCTCGAACCGCGCCCCGCCGCTTTTGCTGTAGCATATCTCGATAGCGATATACCTTCGGTTCCCCGCGCCCTTGCCGCCGTCGCCCGCATGCCAGGCGTTGCGGCTGTCGGGTATGGCGTGGACTATCTCCTTGTCGTCCACGGCGTAGTGATAGCTCGTCTGGGCACTGTTACCCAGCATATAGCTTACCTCGTTTTTCGCGCTGGCGTCGTTCGCGGTGTTGTGTATGCACACGCCCTCGGGCGTCATGGAATAAGGACATTTTATATTATATCTGCCGTCGGGGCAGAGGTTTTCCGTTATCTTCATTTTTTCTTTCCCCCGTTTCCTTTTCCTTTTTCCTTCAATTCCGGGCGCAGGAGAATGCAGAATACCCGCGCCCAAAACTGAAGTTTGGCTTCAATGTTTATTTATTTATCAAAACACGCGCCGCTTACGGCCCTTTGCGGGGCGAGAAAGCCCGCGCAGCCGAGCGCAAAATATATGTGGGTGTCCCTCGTCGCTTCGCCGGATTTAATGCTCCGCAGAAGGCCGGTTTCACAGTGCGCGTAATGACCTTAGTATGATTTCTTTTTCGGCTCGTCGTATGTCAAAGCCTGCGCTGAATCGCCCAGCCCCTCGGTGGTGGGGTCTGTAACCACGCCGACAATCGAGAGCAGCGCGAAAACCGCGTTTACCACCGCGAGAAGGTTGTCGCCCAGCTTGCCGAAGTCCACAGTATAGCCGAACACGGACGCCACCGTCTGTATCAAAATCAGCACGGCGGGGATAAAGGCCAGCCAAAAGGCCTTGTTTTTCAGCCTGACAATCCAGTTGATTTTCATTTTTTTATCACTCCTTCGTTATTTTTTAAGCCCTTGCGTCTGTCCTCATTGGCGGACACCGCCAGAACGGCGGCGACGGTAAACCCGAAAATCGCCCCTATGAGAAAACCCGCAATAAACAACATTTTTTTGCCCTCCTTAATTTCGTTCGATTAAATATTCTTGCAGCTCCGCTTTTGCCGCCCGCATGGCTTCGACGTCGTTACCGTCTATCCCATGCGACAGCAGCGCGAGCAGAGCTTTTTGTGTGATGCGGCTTCCCGCCTCGATAGCCGCCATGCGCTGTTGGTCGTTATCAAAATATGCCCTGTAGTCCTCAACGGTGTTTTCGAGACTCTCAAGGCGTTCGTCAACCCTTTTTGCCGGGGCCTTCGCCGCGCGAAGCATTTTTATCACCCAGCTGGCGGCCCCCGCTATGCACGACAGCCCCGCGCACAGTGCAAGAAAGCCGCCAATGAGCGTCGCGGGCGTAAATGTAATAGGTGTGTTCATCTGCTGCCACCTCACCCGTCTATACGCTTATGTTTGCTATATTTTCTTCCATCAACTCGTCAGCCGGCGCGTCCACCTCGTACCAGCCCTCGGCGATGCCCGTATCTATCGCGGGGTATAAATCCGCGCCGTTTTTTGTAATTGCCTTGTTTTCATCCGCGATAATCCGATACATCAGCGTATAATCAGCTTCCGGCATTTCCAAAGATGTTGTTACGCCGCCTCCGTCGCGTGCATACCTGTATAAATTTTTTATCTGCATTCTTACTCCTCTTTCTGATAATTATAGTTTATCGTGGCGTTTACCGCGCCCCACGGGGCGTTTGCGACCTCGCCCTCGCCCCATGGGACATTGATAACTGTTAAGTTGGTGCACCTATCAAATGCTGTTCCCGATATTGTTTGCGGAGTGCTTAAAAATGTTATTTTGATTAAATTAGTGCAGTTGTAAAACGCATTGTTTCCAATACTTGTCACGCCTTCGGGCAGTGTGGTCAGCGCCAAATTAGTGCAGTTGTAAAACGCTTGAGTCCCAATACTTGTCACGCCCTCGGGCAGCGTGGTCAGCGCTGGATGTATACTAAAAAAGTGGACAAAAAATAGGAAGTGGTATAAAATAATAGACACGAAAGGAGAAGTATTATGT
>CANRCD010000020.1 GCA_947629005.1 uncultured Clostridia bacterium | reverse complement strand
GGTGGGAGTTATAGGGCTCGAACCTATGACCCTCTGCTTGTAAGGCAGATGCTCTCCCAGCTGAGCTAAACTCCCGCGTCTGACGACTTGCTTATTATAGCACAGCCGTCAGGCTTTGTCAATAGCTTTTTTGAAAAAATTTTAAAAACCGATTTCATACCCTACATTTAACCGGCGGAGCGGCTATCATGGCAGGTAAAGTATATAACCTGATATTCCTTCCCCACGGCCTTCAGCAGTCGCAGGCCGCCGGCGGTCTTTTCCTCGTCAAGATTCACAAAGGGGTCGTCAAAAACAAGGAAGGGCTTTTCGTCCCGATACATGGCGTCCACAAGGGCCATACGCAGGCATATACCGGCAAGGTCGCGCCAGCCGACGCTCAAAACGCCCGTGCTGCGCAGGCTGCCGCCCGCGTCGACTTTGAGGCCGAGGCCCGCGTCCAGCTTAAAATCAACGCCGCCGCCCGCGAGCAGTTCCTGATAACGGCCGAAGCCCTCGGACACCGGACCGGTGTAACGGGACACAAGGCTCGCCCTCGCGCGGGCGAGGAGCTCGCGCGTCTTTTTGCACACGCTGTGCCGCTCGGTTTCGGCGGCGAGCCGCTCTTTTTCATCGGCGAGGCGCAGTGCGGCGGAATATATCTCCTCGCGCTCGGCCCGTTTTTCCCGCAGAAGTCCGTCCACGCGGGCTACCTCGGCGTTTTGTCCCTCGAGCCTTGCGGCTATGTCCTCAAGCTCGGCGCTGACGGCGGCCGCGTCGCCGTCAAGACTCTCGTCCGCGGCAAGAATTTCTGCGAGGCTCTCTCGCTCCTCAAATTCGCGCTTTTCAGCCTCGGCCTTTTTCAGCGCGGCGGCACATGCGTCATAATCCGAAAGCAGTTCCGAAAGACGCCCCAATCGCGCGTGAATGCTCCCGTCCGATTCAGACGAAAGAGAAGCGAGATAAGCCTCCAGCCCGCTGCGCACGGCTTGCGCCGCCTCGCTCGCGGCGCGGCGCTTTTCGGCCCTCACGCAGACGGCGCGATAATCGGCAAGCTTTGTTTTTAACAGATACAGCCCGCCCTCCGGCTCCGCAGCGTCCACGCCGAGAGAGCGAAGATACTCCGCGACGTCGGCCTCCAAAGAGGCGGACCGCTCCCTTTGCGCGTTCAGCTCGGCGAGCAAAGCGTCGGCCCTTTTCGCAACGCGGCAAAGGCACAGGCCAAGCGCCGCCGAGGCCGCGAGCCCCGCCGCCGCGAGTATGGCTCCGCATATAACGAGCCGCGCCACATCATAATATGCCCCGACCGCTCCAAGCGCGCCTCCTGCGGCCGCAACGGCAAACGCCGCGACGAGCGCCGCCCGCAGTCTCCTGAATGAAGCCGCCGCAGCCCCGTGCTCGGCGGTTCTCTGCGGAAGAGTGTTTAATATTTCATTGCGTTCGCTTAACAATGCCGTTTTTTCGTCTATCGCCGCCTCAATTTCCGCGTCTCTGTCTCCAAATGTCTCGGCCAGAGCGGTCAGCCGCCCGCTTTCGTCCGCTGAGAGGCAAAGGCTTTCGGCCTTGGCCTCAAGACCGGAAAGAGTTACGCTTTCGTCAACGCGGCGGCGCAGCTCGTCCCTGTCGGGCACAGTCTCGGGAAAGGCCGCCTCGGCTGTTTGAAGCTCGGCGCGGTGCTCATCCACACGGCGGCAAATGCCCGCGTATTCGCGTTTTTTCTCAAGCAGACGCTTTACCCTGTCCAGCTCGCTGCGCCGCCCAAAAAGCTCCTCCTGACGCTTCAGCAGCGCGGCGCGTTCGGCCCTGAGCCTGCTCTCTTCCTTCTCAAGGGCAAGGAGCCCACTGTCCGCAGCCTCGGCCCGTGAGGCCGTATATTCCAGCTCGGCCACAGAAGCCCTGAGCTTATACGCGCTGCCGGTCTTTCGCGTGGGAGAGGAAGCGTTTATGGCGTCGTTAAGGGCGGCGTCGGCGCGGGTGAAGCTGTTCATATCGTCGGCCAAAGCAGAAAGGCCGCCGATTTTTGCGCTTACGCCGTCGGTCGCCGCCGTTTCGCAGTCCTGCTGGGAAACAAACACCGTCCGCCTGAAGGAAGCGGCATCGAGCCCGAAAAGCTCCTCGCCCACATTGCGGCCAAAGTCCTCGCTCGGGAGCAGGGTTTCGGCGTCGAGCAGCTCAAAGCTGTCCTCGCTTTCCTTCCGCCCGAAGGCGCGGTTAAGTATGTACCTCCCGCCGCCGGCCTCAAATTCCAGCCTGCCCCCGTAAACTCCTCCCTGCCACGGGGCAAAGCGGCGGCGTTCGTTATCGAGCTCGCTGCGCGAGCGCTCGCCCTCAAAGCCGAACAGCATTACGCGGATAAAAGCTGCGAGGGTGCTTTTACCCCTGCCGTTTTCAGCGCGAATCTCATTCAGCCCGTCGGTGAAGCTGCGTTCATAGCCGCTCAAAACGCCAAAATTCTCTATACGACACTTTATAAGCTTCATTATACCGCCTCCCCCGCCAGCGCATGAAGGCCGCAGCGCACCACGGCGGCGCGCTCGGCCTCGGTCAGGCCTTCTTCGGCCATCACGGTGCGTACAAATTCGCCCTTAAGCGAGGCATCCTTCGCAAGAACGTCAAAATCGGCTTTGACGGTGGTTTCGTCGGACAGCCTAAAATAATAAAATTCGCCCCCTATCCGCTTTTTGAGAAGCTCAAGGTCTCTTTCGCTCTCGGGGTCGGTCTCGCCGACGAGCGCAGCCTTCACAAGGCAGTCGGGGCCGCAGCCCTCCTCGTCGAGCCGCCGCCTTAACACCCGCTCGGCGTCGGAGGTGGTCATACAGCCGGAAACGTCAGCCCGCACAAGGCACAGCCTCCGCTCGGCGGAGGGCACAAAACTGCGCGTATACGCTCCGGTCTCCTCGTCGATATCAAGCAGCACAAAGCCGTGCTCGCCGCACTCGTCGAAGCCCCGCCCCGCGAGGCAGCCCGGGTAGCAGTATCTGCCGCGCGCGTCGAGAACGGCGTCCTTGAAACTATGTATGTGGCCGAGCGCAAGATAGTCTATGCCGCGCCCGCGAAGTGAGCGCAGCTCCACCTCGCCGCCGGTCTCGCTCTCCTGCCCATGAAGCACAACTATATTGAACTTAGCGCCGTCAAGCACAGGCGGCGGGAGGGGAGCGGAGCCGCGCTCGGCCCCCGTCACGGTAACGCCGCCGAGGTCGTATCCTGTCCATTCCTCACCGAAAAGGCGCAAATTGGGCGGCACGTCTCCCCTTGCGCGAGGGCCCTGCGCGTCATGGTTGCCCCGCAGGTAGAAAAACTCTATCTGCGGGTGGCCGAGCACAGCGTCGCGAACCAGATTGCGCGCCGTCGGAGAGACGGATTTAGTGTCGTAAAGGTCGCCCGCGACGATTATCGCGCGGACGCTGTTTTCGGCGGCATAGTCCACCATTGCGGAAAACGCCCCCAAAATCTCGGCGCGGCGTTCGCGGGCCTTTTCCGCGGGAAGGCCCGAGGAAAAGGGCGAATCCAGATGCAAGTCGGCACAGTGTATGATTTTCATTCCCGTCCCCCTATCCTCCTTAAAAGCTCGGCCTCGTCAATAACTTCGACCCCAAGGGCGAGGGCCTTGTCAAGCTTGCTTCCGGCCTCTTCACCGGCCACGACGCAGCTTGTTTTTTTGCTGACAGACGAGGACACCGTGCCGCCGTTATCCTCGATGAGCTTTGCGGCTTCGCTGCGGCGAAGGCTCGGCAAAGTGCCGGTAAGCACAAAGGTGAGGCCGTCAAAAACGCCGCTTTTTTTCTGCTCGCGGCAGAGGAAGTTGACGCCCGCCGTGCGGAGCTTCTCCACAATATCGCGGTTCTGCTCCTGCGCGAAAAAGCGCGCTATGCTTTCCGCCGTTATTTCGCCCACGTCCTGAACGAGGGCTATCTCCCCGACGTCGGCGGCCATGAGGGCGTCGAGGCTGCCGAAGCGCTGCGCCAGCCTTTGACCGGCGCGGCTGCCCACGTGGCGTATGCCAAGGGCAAAAAGCAGGTTTGCAAGGTCCTTTTCCTTTGATTTTTCTATGGCGGCTATGAGGTTAGCGGCGCTCTTTTTGCCCATTTTTTCAAGATTTTCAAGGCTTTCCGCCTTTAGCGAGTACAAATCGGCCACCGAAGAAATAAGCCCCTCGTCAAGCAGTCTGCCGACAACGGCGGGGCCGAGGCCCTCAATATCCATGGCGTCGCGGCCGGTATAGTGGATGATGTTGCGCGCGAGCTGGGCCGGACACTCGCCTCCCGTGCAGCGCACGGCGGCCTCGCCCTCCTCGCGGACTGTCTCGGCGCCGCAGACGGGGCAACGGCTCGGCATGGCAAATTCGCGCTCGCCGCCTGTGCGCAGCTCTTTCACCACCTCGAGCACCTCAGGAATGATGTCGCCGGCCTTCTGCACAAGCACGGTATCGCCTATTCTGATGTCCTTTTCGCGGATATAGTCCTCGTTATGGAGCGTTGCGCGCGAAACTGTGGTGCCCGCAAGGCGCACCGGTTCGAGCACGGCGTTTGGCGTAAGCACGCCGGTACGGCCCACCTGCACCACTATGTCGAGCAGCTTCGAGCGTTTCCTTTCGGCGGGAAACTTATAGGCCACGGCCCAGCGCGGGCATTTTGCCGTACTGCCAAGAGCCTCGCGCTGGGCGAGGCTGTTCACCTTTATGACCGCTCCGTCAATGTCAAAGCCGAGATCGCCGCGGCTTTCGCCTATGCGCTCAACCTCGGCAAAGGCATCCTCTATGGTTGAAAACACACTTTTAATGGGTATGGTCTTAAAGCCCAGCTCCGCCAGATAGGCAATGGCCTCGCTGTGAGTAGCGAGGGTCCTGCCTTCTATACGCTGGACGTTGAACACAAAAATGTCGAGTCCACGCTCGGCGGCAATACGGCTGTCGAGCTGGCGCAGACTGCCGGCGGCGGCGTTGCGCGGGTTTTTGAAGGGCCGCTGCTCCCGCTCCTCCTGAAGCTCGTTAAGGCGAAGAAAGCTCTTGTGCGGCATAAACACCTCGCCGCGCACCTCAAGATACGGCAGGCTCTCCTTGAGACGCAGCGGTATGGTGCGTATGGTTTTTAGGTTCTCGGTCACGTCCTCGCCCACAAAGCCGTCGCCTCGGGTGCTGCCGCGAAAAAACACGCCGTCGCGGTACTCCAGCGACACGCTGAGCCCGTCGATCTTAAGCTCCGTCACGTACTCGGGCCGCTCCACGGCCTCGGCGGTTTTGCGGCCGAAATCAAGCGCCTCCTCGCGGCTGAAAACGTCGTTTAGGCTTTGCATGGGAACCTCGTGGGCGACGCTCTCAAAGCCCGAAAGCACGGCTCCGCCCACCCGCTGCGTGGGCGAATCGGGCGTGACGAGCGAGGGATCGGCGGCCTCGAGAGCCTTAAGGCGGCGCATAAGCGCATCGTACTCGAAATCGCTTATTTCGGGGTCGTCCTCGGTGTAATATTTTCGGCTGTGGTAGTTGATGAGCTCGCGGAGCTCGTTTATATCAAGCTTTTCAATATCGTACATACTGCGTCCTCCTGTTCTTCTTTTATTATAACCCCGTTTTCCGAATTTTGCAAGAATATTTATCCCAAAGTCAAATAGAATGTAGTATAAAAATAAAACAGAGGGAGAAGATTTGCATGGACAGGGATTTTATAAAGGGCATACTCAACCGCCTGCGCGACTTACAGTACGGCACGTGGAGCATTGACGAGCGGCTGTCCTCGGCAAAGGCCGAGATAGGCAATTTGCAGTCCTTTTTGCTGGTGGCCTCGGACGAAAAATCGGTGGCCGACTACGAAAAAAGGCTGCGGGCCGCCGAAAACGAGTACCGGCGGCTGCTTAAAATAGCGCGGAACAGGAGAAGCGCGTAACGCGGACGCGCCGCTTAATTTTACGCTGTCACGCATAAAAAAAACTGCCGGCCAAATGGCCGGCAATTTTTTATTTTACCTCATACCCCGCGGCCTCAACGGCGCTTTTCAGCACGTCGTCGGCCACATCGGCGGTGAGACGCACCACGGCGGTACCTTTTTCATGGCTCACGTCGGCGCTTTCAACGCCAGGCAGTTCCTCGAGGCATTTCTTGACACGGGCCTCGCAGTGGCCGCACATCATGCCCTCTATTACAAGAGTTTTTTCCACGGTCTTTTCCTCCTTTCTCGGGGCGGAGCCCCTTATTTTTCTGTCCCTTTTGGGATTTGATATGTCAACGAAATTCAGCCGCAGCGCGTTTGTCACCACGCAGAAGCTTGAAAGGCTCATGGCTGCGGCGGCGAACATCGGGTCGAGCCTCAGGCCCAGCGAATAGAACGCCCCCGCGGCCAGCGGTATGCCGATAACATTATAGATAAACGCCCAGAACAAATTCTGGTGGATATTGCGAAGCGTTGCGCGGCTGAGCCTTACGGCCGCCGGAACGTCGCTGAGGCGGCTTTTCACAAGCACTACGTCCGCCGCGTCGATGGCGACGTCGCTCCCCGCGCCGATAGCCATGCCGATATCGGCACGCGTGAGGGCGGGGGCGTCGTTTATGCCGTCGCCCACCATGAGCACAGGCCCCTCCTTGGCAAGAGCGCGGACGGCGCTCTCCTTTCCGTCGGGAAGCACGCCGGCAACCACCTCGTCCACGCCGGCCTCAGCCCCGATAGCGCGGGCCGTACGTTCGTTATCGCCGGTCAGCATAACGACGCGGACGCCCATGTTTTTAAGCTCGCCGACGGCAGCCGCGGCCTCGGGCTTTATCACGTCGGCCACGGCAATCAGCCCCTTCACGGCGCCTCCCCGCGCGAACAGCAACGGCGTCTTTCCCTCGGCGGAGAGCGTCTCGGCCATGGCCGAAAGCGCGGGCGGAATCTCGGCCAATGACGAAATGAATTTCATGCTGCCGCCGATGAGCTCCTCGCCGCCGAGCCTGCCCCTAAGGCCGTTCCCGGGCAGGGCCTCGAAGTTTTCCGCTCCCTCGGCGGATATGCCCCTCTCGCCCGCGGCAGCCACAACGGCTCCGGCCAGCGGGTGCTCGCTGCGGCTCTCAAGCGACAGCGCGAGGGCGAGCAGCTCCTCCTCGGAGCAGCCCTCGGGTTCTATATCGGTGACCCTTGGCCGGCCGGCGGTAATAGTGCCGGTCTTATCAAGGGCGGCTATGCGTATTTTGCCGGTGCGCTCAAGCGAGGCGGCGGTTTTGAACAGTATCCCCCGCCGCGCGCCGAGGCCGCTGCCAACCATGATTGCCACGGGCGTTGCCAGCCCGAGAGCGCAGGGACAGCTTATCACCAGTACGGATATGCCCCGCGCCAAAGCAAAGCCTATCCCCCGTCCCAGCAACAGCCAGATAATAGTCGTTACTGCGGCTACAGTGATTACGGCGGGCACGAACACTCCGCTGACCTTATCGGCCACCTTGGCGATTGGGGCCTTTGTTGCCGCCGCGTCGCTGACCATGCGTATAATCTGCGCAAGGGTCGCGTCCTCGCCAACCTTGACGGCCTCGCAGCGCATATAGCCCGAGCGGTTCACCGTTCCGGCAAAGACCTCGTCGCCGGCGGCCTTATCCACCGGCATACTCTCTCCCGTGAGAGCCGACTCATCCACGGCCCCGCCGCCCTCTGTCACAACGCCGTCCACGGGAACGGACTCGCCCGGGCGCAGGGCAAAAATGTCGCCCTTACGCACCTGCTCAACGCCGACGCGCACTTCCTCGCCCCCGCGCACTACAACGGCGGTTTTCGGCGCGAGATCCATCAGCGAGCGCAGAGCGTCGGTGGTTTTTCCCTTGGCGCGGGCCTCGAGCATTTTGCCAACCGTGATGAGCGCAAGTATCATAGCCGCGGACTCAAAATACAGCCCGTGCGCGTACTCCGCCGCCGCGGCATGGTCGCCCGCCGACTGTGCGCCGAGCAGCGCAAACGTCACGCAAACGCTGTATACGAACGACGCTCCGGAGCCCAGCGCCACAAGGGTGTCCATGTTGGGCGCGCGGCGGATAAGCCCCGTGAAACCGTTTATAAAGAATCTCTGGTTTATCACCATGACGGCCCCTGCCAATAAAAGCTGCGCAAGCGCAGCCGCGGCATGGTTTTCGGCCAGAATGGCGGGCAGCGGCCAGCCCCACATCGTATGGCCCATAGATACGTACATCAACGCCGCCAGAAATGCCAGCGAAGCCAGAAGCCTCCTCGCAAGCATAGGCGTGGCTCTGTCGGCAAGAGGGTCGTCGCCCTTGGGCTTTTCGCCCTTCCTCTCCGCGCCGTAGCCGGCCTCGCGAACGGCGGCGATGACCGCCTCGGGCTTTGCCGTTCCCTCAACGCCCATCGAATTGGTGAGCAGGCTCACCGAGCAGGAGGTAACGCCCTCCACCTTTAGCACCGCCTTTTCCACCCGAGACGAGCAGGCGGCGCAGCTCATACCCGTTACCGTGTATTGTTCCATAAAATCATTGCCTTTCTGTACGCGGCGTTATTCCACTCTTACGGCCTTAAAGCCGGCCCGTTCCACGGCGGCGATTAACTCCGCGTCGCTGACGCCGCGGCTCATTTCCACAACGGCAAGCCCCTTTTTGAGGCTAACCCTCGCTGCCGCGCCTTCAATGAGGTTAAGCTCCTTTTCGACGCCGCACCGGCAGTGCTCGCACTGCATACCCTCAATAAAAATGCGCTTTTCGCCGATTTTCGGCGCGGAAAGCTTTTTCCGTTCGGACCTCGCGCCGCAGCCGCCTCCGCAGCAGCCGCCTTCGCCCCGAAAATGCTTAACGCCCGAGACCGCTGCCAGCGCGATGATTATCGCCAAAACCGCGCCCACGACTATGTTTCCCATTTTTTTGCCCCCTATTTAATGAATTTTTTCAAAACGCTCAGGAGTTCGTCCAACGTCTCATCCTTGCCCGCGCGGACGTCCTCGGCGACGCAGGTTTTGATGTGGTTGTTCATCAGCTCCCTTCCGAAGGCCGTCAGCGCGGCGTTCGCGGCGGCCACCTGCACCATTATGTCCGGACAGTAGGCGTCGTCCTCCAGCATCCGCCCGAGGCCCCTCACCTGCCCCTCGATTCGCCTGAGCCTGTTTTGCAGGGCACGCTTTTCTTCGGGGGCGCGGTGTTTTTTTCTCCCTCCGCAGCAGTTTTCCATTTGTTCCCCTCCCAATCTGGTTTATATTAATATTATATACCCCTCATGGGTATTTGTCAAGGGAAAATTTAAAAGGGCCGTAAAAAAATACGCTTGCCCCTTTACGCGAGGCAAGCGCATGATAATTTACGCAATAAAAACAACGGAGCGCCGAGTAGGCGCTCCCTACGAGGCTATATTTTTAGGCCAAAGATATCTGCTTTGTAGTGTGGAGGCACGGGGCCGGCCGAAAAAATCGCTCAAGCAGTGCGGCAAGCCTTTTTATTTATAATACTGAGCCTGTGCGTTCCACAGGCGGGCATAGAGGCCATCCTCGGCGAGGAGGGCGGCATGAGGGCCGCTCTGAACGATTTTGCCGCCGTCAAACACGAGAATACGGTCGCAAAACACGCAGGAGGACAGGCGGTGCGAGATATAGATTGCTCCCTTGCCTTGGACGAAGCCGTTGAAGCGGGAATAAATCTCGTACTCGGCCACGGGGTCGAGGGCGGCGGTCGGCTCGTCCAGAACCATGAAGGGAGCGTCCTTGTAAAGGGCGCGGGCGAGGGCGATTTTCTGCGCCTCGCCGCCGGAAACGTCCACGCCGCTGTCGTCGTAGCTTTTATAAAGAGGCGTGTCAAGCCCATTCGGCAGGCTTGCCAACCGTTCGCCGAAGCCCGCCGTTTCGAGAGCCTTCGCGGCCCGCCCGTCGTCGCGGCTCTCCGAGGCGGCCACGTTCTCGCCGAGCGTCAGCGGGAACAGGCCGAAATCCTGAAACACAACCGAAAGCAGGCGGATATAGCTGCCAAAATCGTACTCCCACACGTTCACCCCGTTTAACAGGATTTCGCCGCTGTCGGGGCGGTAAAGACGGCACAGCAGCTTTATGAACGTGGTTTTGCCGCTGCCGTTTGGGCCGACTATGGCGAGGCGCTCGCCTCTGCTTATTTTGCACGACACATTGTCGAGCGCGCGCTTGCCGCTCGGGTAGGCGAAGGAAACGTTTTTGAACTCGATCTCCGCTCCGTCTGCCGGTTCGGGCGCGGGCCGTCCGCCCACGGCCTCGGGCAGGGCCAGAAAGTCGAGGGTGTCGCTCAAGCGATTCGCCGCTTGGAGCAGCTGCGCGACCGCGGTGAGCAGCTCCTGAAGGCTGCCCCAGAAGAAGTAGAGCGCCTCGGCCAGCTTCATCACCTCGCCCGCGCTTAACAGGCCCTTTGCCGCGCTGACGACGACATATATGTACGATGTGCCTTGAAGCGCCCCTCCGAAGGTTCCGTTAAAGAGTCCGCGCTTGTCGCAGCATCGCAGATACCTCCGCCGACCGGCGCGTTCGCCCTCGTCGGCGTTAATGGCCCTTTCGATTAGCGGCTGTGCGCCGAACACGCGAATGTCCTTGCCAATTTTATAGTCCACGGCGTTGCCCCACAGGTAGTAGGACGAGTGTGAGCGCGAGTGTTCGTAGCTGTCGATCAGCTCTTGAGTTTTCTTTGAAAAATAGCCGTTCACCGCCGCCGAGGCCGTTATCGCCGCCGCCGTCACGGCAAGGTAGGCCGCCGCCGCGCCGCCCATGCGTATCAAGGGTACGACTATGGCCAACGCCGCCGCGATGCTCGCAAGGCTGCCGAGGAGCTTTTGAAAGTAGTCGGCCACGGAGCTGATGCCCCAGCCGTACATATCGTCCTGATTTATGCGGTCGCGCAGGGCGTTCACCGCCGGCGAGGTCAGCTCGGCGTAATCCATGGCAAGATTTTTTTCGCCCCGCTTGGTCAGGTACAGGTCATGGACGAGGCCGTCGCGCTCCCACTGTACCTGCTCGGCCAGCTCGGCGCACGCGCGGAGCAGCAGTCTTAGCCCCAACGCGCCCAGAATTACGGGCAGCATACGGCGGAGGCCGAGGCCGTTCAAAAGGCCGTCCAATATCCACGCGCCGAGAACGGTGTCGATGTAGGGCGCAACGTTTTTGCAGGCCACGTTGACAGCCATTAAAGGCAACAGCCATTTATCGAGCCCGGCGATGATGCGCAAGGCCTTAAAGGCGTTTTTCAGTCCCTTCATGCCTCGTCGCCTCCCTTCGCGCCCTCGTTGTAATAGTGGCTTTGCAGGCGGAACATCTCGGCGTAGCCGCCGTCAAGGGCCATAAGCTCCTCGTGGGTTCCGATTTCGGCGGCCGAGCCGTCCTTAAGAAAGACTATCCTGTCGCAAAAGCGGGTGCCAGCCAGTCGGTGAGATATGTAAACGGCGGTTTTGCCAGCCGAAAGCTCGTGAAAGCTTTGGTAGGTTTCGCTTTCGGCGATGGGGTCGAGGGCGGCGGTCGGCTCGTCCAGAATGAGAATGGGCGCGTCCTTGTATATGGCGCGGGCCATCATCAGCTTCTGCCCCTCGCCGCCCGAAAGCTCTATGCCATCGTCGCGGACGGCGCGGGTCATGGGCCGCGAAAGCTCCGCCTTAAGCCTCCCTATTCCGGCCTTTTCGAGGCTGTCCGCCGCCTTCTCCATATCGGTTTCGCCCTCGGAGCGCATGGAAACGTTCTCCGCCACGGTGTGCGGCAGGATACACAAATCCTGAAATACAGCTGAAATTTTGGCGAAGCGTTCCTCCTCCGGCACGCGGGAGGCCTCGGCCCCGCCGATTTTAACGCTGCCCGCCGTGGGCGCGTAAAACCCGCACAACAGCTTTACCGCCGTGGACTTGCCCGCCCCGTTGCGCCCTATAAGCGCGATGTGCTCACCGGGGCTCACGGTCAGGTTAAAGTCCTTCAGCACGTCGGTTTTGCCGTCGTAGGAAAAGCTCACGTTCTTAAACTCAATCGTCGGGCAGTCCTCCGAGATGTGTTCGGGGTTTTCGATGGCCGGATCCTCGTACTCCATAAAATCACGAAAATAAGACACGTCGAAAAAATTCCTGCGCAGCACGTCTATGCGCCAGATAATACTGTCCGTCCAGCCGGAAAAGGCCGTTATCGCGCCGAAATACAGCACAAAATCGCCGGCGGCGACCGAGCCGTCCGCCGCGCGGTATATGAGATAGGCGTAGGCCGCAGCGTCGCGGATAAAGTACATCGCCATGTCCACAAGGTGCTGTTGAACGTAGCCGCTGCGCTGTTTGGAGTACATCTTCATTGACCAATAGGCCAGCGAGCGCAGCTTGCCGACAAAAAGCTCCCTCATGCCGTAAAGCCGAACGTCCTTGCCGTTTTTCGGGTCGGCCCCGGCTTCGGCGAGGACAAACTTCTGTTTGTTGGCCTTGGCACGGTCGGCCCGAACGGCCTCCCAAATGCGGCTGCCGCGCTTCATGAACACAAAGGTCACCGCCGACTGCGCTGCCAGCAGCAGCATGATAAGCGGGTTCAGCCTCGCGATTATGGCCGAAAAGGTTGTGAAATTAAGCAGCCCCACCACGCCGGTGAGGGTGTTGTTCAAAACGCCGCACAAACTGCCGCTCAGCGCCACGTCGCGGGCCTTCCAGTAGCAGGTCTGGCCCTCCTCGCTCTCAAGGCGGCTGTAACTCTGGCGCATGGACTTCACCACAATGCGCCGAAGATACAGCATACGGAGGTCGTAATACGCGCCGTCGATTCTCTCTCCCGCCAAGGACGCCAAGGCGTTCACGAGCATCAGCGCCAGCGTAAAACCGCCGATGACGGCCGCCGCCTCGCCCGGCGACGTCCCCGCCGAGGCTGTGTCCACCGCGGCCTTGGGCAGGCATACCGCTATCAGAGCCTGCGCGCTTTGGCATAGCGCCGACAGCACAAGAAACACAAACAGGCCCGTGTTATTTTTGTATATGTCCTTTATTATGTAAGCCACATTCCCGAAGGCGGTGTATTTTTGCTTTTTCATAATTCCTCCGTAAAGCCTCGCCGAAAAGCCGTTTTTCCCTCTATTGGCGGAAATTATAATAATTATATCATATACGGGGGAGGTTGTCAATAACCCCCCCCCAGTATATTTTTTGGTTTTTTGCGTAAACCGCGGACCGTAAAAATTTGCGCTCCCTACACCGTCGTCGCAACATAGGCCGCGAACAGGGCCGCGCTGGCCGCCGCAAGAAAAAGAGTCACGGCAAACAGCGCGCCGTTGTCGTGCTTCAGTCCGTACACCCCGAACGAAAGGCAGCGCACCAGAACAAGAGCGTAAACGGCGATGGCCGCGTATTCCAAAGCGTTCATAATCAGCCTTCCTCCTCGGGAGCGTCGCGCAGCTCGCCGTAATCGTTGATTTGTACTATGACGTGCGGCCTTATCACAGCAGAGGTATAGCGGCTTTCCCAGTCGTAGGCCTTCCAATCGTCGATGGTGAGGAAGCTGCGCTTGGCGTAATCGCCCAAATTGAACACGTCCGAACGAAACTCCTTCTGCGTCCTGTCGAAAAGCGCCTTCATTTTGGCGCTGAAGGTCTCGTCAAGGTAGCGGAGGAATTTGTCGTAGTCCTCCTCGCTCTTAAAGGCGCTGTCCACGCCGGTAAACTCACCCATTATCCTGACGCGTATGTCAATGATGTCGGGATTGCCGACAGTCACATTGATTTTGGAACGGTAAATCTGGTGCAGATCAACGGAATAATAGCTGTCGTTCGGCGGGTAATAAATGCTAAACTGGCCGTTAGGCAAATTTTTCGTCAGCATCCTCACAAGGCTGCTTTCCATGAGGCCCAGCGTGCCCACCATGCGCTTGTCGTCAAACACCGCATAGCCGCAGAGCACGGCGGCGTCCTCCTTGTCGATAGGAATTTCGCGGGCGGTGTAATTTGCCGAAAAGTCATCGGGTATAACATACTCGAACCGCGTCTCGGCGGCCTCCATATTCTCCTTCTGAGCAACGCCTACCAAAGGCAGTATATTGCCGCCCCAGCCGGGGCTCGAGTTGAAGTAGTCGTAGTAAAGGTACGCCTCGTTGACGCTGTTGTTTGTGACCTTGCCGAAAAGCCTGTCAATGTATTTTTCAATATACAAATCCTGCTTCGGCTCGATGCTGTGAAAGAACTTTTCAGCCTTACCCTCGGATACGCAAAGGTAAACGCTGGGGCGGAAATCGCGGGTGTTCACAAACTCGGTGACGTAGTGCTCTATGCCCTTTTCGGCAAGCTCGCGTGAAAATACGATGAGCTTGGTGTGCGTAAGGTCAATGCGCTTGCTGCGAAAGGTATCGAGCAGCCTTATGGCGCTGTAAACCGTGGGTGCCTCGAGGGTTACGATGTCCTTTTCCTTCTTTTTTTCGCCGCCGCCGTCCTCATCGCCGGAATCCGGCGATGTGAACAGAAAGCTGACCTTGATAAGGTCGTTCTTGCCCTTATCCACGCCCAAGGCGATGACGTAGCTCTTTTCGTTCACCTCAACATAGTAGCCGCAGCCGCCGAGGAGAAGCGTCAACGCAAGCAGCAGACTAAGCCTTTTCAATTTTACGCCCCCTCGCCATAAGCAATATAAACAGCAGCGCGATAATATAGACATAATGACCGGTATTCAGCACCGTTCGGTACGCGTCGTATGCCACGATTTCGGACTGCGGCAGCTCGCCGGCGAAAAATATTATCGCCACAAGTATCGGAACAAAGCCCGAAATGTCCTTTGTTCCGGCCGCCGAGGCCAACAACTCGCCCGTACCGAGAACTATGGTCGTCAGCGAGCAGAGCACTATTCCTGCCCATATAAAAACCACCAGAGGTTCGAGGTGCTGAATGAAGGCCCCCGCCATGATGAGCCTTGAAAGCTGATAAAGCGGGAAGAAAAATTTTTTCGAGGCCGGATACGGTACCGTCGCGCAGTACATCAACATAAACACCGCGGTGATCAGCGCTATCGCGCCTATGCCGAAAAGGCCGCTGCGCTTGAAGGTTTTGTATCCGCTTACATAACGCGAAAATATGAATAGGAAGATCATCTCAAAAAAACCGCCGAATTTACCGACAGCCGTCGTTACGATTTCCACAGGACCCTCGCCGAGTATGGGGGTGATGTTGGCAAAGCGGAAGTGCGGAATCAGTATCGCCGCCATCGCCCCTACCGACAGCAAGGTAAACGGAATTATGATGGAACTGATATCGGCGTTGGAGTTAAAGCCCTTGAGGGCGCAAATCGCCACAGGCACAAGAATGAACAGCGCCATGAACTCCTGCGAGGCGCTGGCCGCCTCAAGGGTGCGCAGCGCCTCGGACAAAGTGCGGAAAAGAAAGGCGCCGCGCAGGATTATTACCGCAGAAAGCGCCACGTTCAACACTCCACCGAAAAATTTACCCAGCGCGCGGCGGTTCACTTCGCCCAGCCCCAGACCGGTGTAGGGCTTGTACAGCGCGGCCAGCACGGCGAACAGCCCAAGGGCCGCCGCCCCCTTCAAAATCTGTACTATCCACGCGCTGTTGCCCGCCTCCTGAACGATGAACGAGGGCAGTACAAGCAGGTATTTCGCGAGGCTCAGATTGACGAACACCAGCGTCATTGAGATGACGCCCAGCCGCCTATCTATTTTCATTCTTCCACCCCCTCGAGATGAAGCCCTGCATAAACTTTCGCTTGGGATTAACGTAATCGTCGCGCCTGTCCTGCTTCCAAATCTGCGGCGAAATCAGCGTCTGCGGCACGCCGCCCTTGGTTATGGGGGCTACCGGCGCGAACATTGGCACGCCCATGCTGCGGGTGGACGTCCAGAGCACAGCGTTCACGAACAGCCCCGCCATTATACCCATAAAGCCTGCCGCCGCCCCGAGGAAAATATAGACAAACCGAAGCAGGCGGGCCGAAATGCCCATGAAGTAGTTGGGCGTCGCAAAGGAGCCAATGGCCGCAATGGAGACTACGATTATCAGCACCGGACTGACAATGCTTGCGCTGACGGCGGCCTGCCCCAGTATCAGAGCGCCGACAATGCTCAGCGTCGTGCCCGAGGGCGCCGGCACACGGACGCCGGCCTCTCGGATTATCTCCAGCGCTATTTCCATTATAATGATCTCCACCAGCGTCGGGAACGGAACCTTGTCCCTCGCCGACACAATGGACATCAGCATATCCGTAGGCACCATCTCGGTGTGGAAGCCCACCACGGCCACGTATATCCCCGGCAGCAGCAGCGAAAACAGGAAGGCCACCATTCGTATGAACCTTATCATGTTCACGTAAGGCGTGCGCAGGTAGTGGTCCTCGGCAGACTCGTTCAGCTCGAATACCGTCGTCGGCATTATGAGGGCGAAGGGCGAACCGTCTACGATAACGGCCACCCGCCCCGAAAGCAGAGCTCGGGCGGCCCTGTCGGGCCTTTCGGTGGACATGAACTGCGGCAGCGTCAGGAGCGACTTGTCCTCAATGTACTGCTCAAGCTCTGCCGAGGAAAAGACGTAGTCAGCGTTTATTGAGGTTATGCGCCGTTCCGCCTCGCGCACAAGCTGGCCCGAGGCCACATTTTTGATATACATTATCGCGACCGGCGTCTGGCTTATCTTTCCCACCGACACTTCATTTATCATCAGGCTTTTGTTACGAACAAGGCGGCGGATGAGGGCGGTGTTTCCTCGAAGCTGCTCGTTGAAGGCGTCGTTGGGGCCGCGCAGCACCTTTTCGGTCTCGGGCAGGCTCACAGTGCGGTGTTCCCAACCCTTTGCGTCGATGGATATTGCCTTGCCGTAGCC
Organism: uncultured Clostridia bacterium; assembly: GCA_947629005.1. GTDB lineage: Bacteria > Bacillota > Clostridia > UMGS1883 > UMGS1883 > JAFLUQ01. Next base: position 1,711 of record CANRCD010000020.1, on the reverse strand, counting down.
CTCTATAAGCAGTATAACGCTGCCATAGTTTGCGTCGAAGGTCAGTGTGCCGAGGGTATTGGTTTCCTTTACTTCGCTCTGCACGAGCAGCACGTTCATTATGTCGCCGTAGGAACGTATCTCCGTTTTGCGGCTGCCCAGCATAAGCGGGCGCAGAACGAAATCGTTCATGCTGTCCTTGTCTACGAGGCCGTCGATGAAGTAGGCCGCGCAGCGAACGTCCCTTTCCGCAATTCTCAGCGTAAATTCACGGAGCTTCACGTCGCCGTTTTCCTCTACGCCGAGCTCCTTGTCGAGGGTGGCCTTGTCCTTTTTGTAATTTCCGCTAAGCTCCGCTCCGCCCTCGTTCATCTGCGGGTCGTATCCCAGTTCCTCCTCCGGCACGCTCTCCTCATCCAGCTCGAACTCATGCACGTCTTTTGGGGTATATAAGAAAAAATCCCTGATTTTCACCCATCTCACCTCGTGTAGATTACTCACTCGGTATTATTGGCAAAAACAGGGATATTTATTCACGGGGCGCAGCGGGCGACGGATGAGGGGCATTCTCCCCCGCCGCACTGCCTAATCCGCCGCGGGTTGTCGCTGTGTAATCATGCCGCCGCCCGTGCGGGTTCTCCCACACGTCCGCTGCTTTGCGGACGCGCCTGCGGCACGGTCAGTCGTGTTTAATTTTATGCTTATGTTCTTTTGCGACCAAAAGAACATAAAATTTTGGGGCTCCGCGATGCCCCCAAACCCCTCAACGCGTTTAAGGGGCCCGCGGGCCCCTTAAAAATCCCCGTGACGGGTGTTTTCATATTTCCATTGTGCCACTTGGCGCACCGCCACCCTTGCCTTATCCCGCATCGTAGGGAGCGCCGACCTCGGCGCTCCGCAGGGTACTTTTGTGCGCTGACAATGGTAACCCCCCTCATCAGTCAAGGGGCCCCGAGCGACGGACGAGGGGCAGGCGCGACATTTATACATTAAAAACACTTGCCGTTCAACATGGCCGTCGCAGAGCATTTCACCGTAAATATTTGTTTGCCGTTCTTATACAGTTCCAATTAGCTTCTCGACAAACAGGAAATTACAGTTCTTTTTTCATGTATCTCGGTTCATATTCATAATACCCATTCTTTGGATAAAATGAATAGGATTCAAACCACTGTTCCTTTGGGGAACCGAGATGAACCTTTGATACGGTTATACCGTTGTCACGCATTGATGTTTCGGCAGTCTTAAGGAGTGCAGTTCCAATTCCTTTACGCTTTTCAGAGTACTTGACATATAGTCTGTGGATAAACGCTTCAGTTGTTCCGGCTATTTTAGAATATCCAACGCACCCAATCACTCTGTCATTTTCATCAACAGCGACCCAAAACATATCACCGCGATCTGTATAATTCGCCTTAATGTTCAATAAATCCTCGTTGATTGTTGGCTTTCTTCCCAATGAGTCTTTGGCCTGTAAAACCATAAAAATCAAATCATCCCGATAATTTTCATCAAATGCTTTAATTTCCATCCTATCTCCTTCATCTATCTCCTTCAACTTCCGATTTATCGGGCAGCGGCCCGCTCAATATTTATCATTATAACATTTACCCGCCCGAGTGTCAAGCCGATACATTACCCCCCTCCCCGCGCACAAAAAAAGCAGTCCTTACGGACTGCTTCTTCTTTAGCCAGCGGCTTCCTACTTTCCCGGGCAGCTTCCCGCCAAGTA
>CANRCD010000019.1 GCA_947629005.1 uncultured Clostridia bacterium | reverse complement strand
CATAATACTTCTCCTTTCGTGTCTATTATTTTATACCACTTCCTATTTTTTGTCCACTTTTTTAGTATACATCCAGGCCGAGAAATCCGCTGTCGTTAGCAGGATGGAAAAACTGAGCGCAAAAATCAGCCATATATATGACGATAAGGATATAGACGAGATAATTTCTCAATGCAAGATGTGTATAAAAAGCCCCTCATCTGTGGATGGGAGGCTGTTTTTGCATAGAGTATTGGGAGATATACTTGTCTATCGTGAGTATGTGGAAATCAATCTTAAAACGGGTTTAGGGGTAAACGCTGATTTTGATACCGTGCTGACCGTTGACAGGAAAGAAATCTATGCTTTATCAAGTTAGGGGGATGAAAAATTTCAAAAAGGTATTGATATTCTTTGCGTTGTGTGGTAAAATATAGTCGTGGCACAAGTGAATATTCGGTTAAATACATCTGAGTATGTATTTTTGTCAATACTATGACAAAAATACACGCTCCTTTAAGCATACTTGGATGTTATGCCGAAATTTGTGCCACAAAACAAATCGGAGTGATGTATTTTTTGTGTGTCACTTCGGTGGCACACTTTTTTGGAGGTATGTATAAAATGAAAAAATTATTAAGTTTGTTTGTGGTCTTGGTCATGGTGCTCCCATTATGCTCCGTATTTGCTGCTGGCCCTATATATAATATAGGGAATTATCATATGGCGGTAATAAAGACAGACGGAAGCCTGTGGACATGGGGGGCAATACTTACGGGCAGCTTGGTGACGGTACTTATTTTAATGACAAAAACAGCCCGATAAAAATTATGGATAACGTGGAGGCAGTGTCCGCCGGACTGTATCATACAGCAGCAATTAAGACAGACGGAAGCCTGTGGACATGGGGGAGCAATAGCGAAGGACAGCTTGGAGACAGCACTACGACGAGCAAATTCAGTCCGGTAAAAATCATGGATAATGTAGCCGCAGTATCCGCTGGATATTATCATACAGCAGCAATTAAGACAGACGGAAGTCTGTGGACATGGGGGGGCAATAGTAGCGGAGCGCTTGGCGACGGCACTACGACGAACAAATCCAGTCCGGTAAAAATCATGGATAATGTAGCCGCAGTATCCGCTGGATATTGTCATACAGCAGCAATTAAGACAGACGGAAGTCTGTGGACATGGGGGGACAATTGTTTCGGGCAGCTTGGTGACAGCACTATAATGAACAAACAATACATTCCGGTAAAAATCATGGATAATGTAGCCGCTGTATCCGTCGGAAGTTGGCATACAACAGCAATTAAGACAGACGGAAGTCTGTGGACATGGGGTGAAAATTGTTACGGATGTATTGGCGACGGTACTACGACAGATAGAAACATTCCGGTAAAAATCATGGATAATGTAGCCGCTGTATCCGCCGGAGATCATCATACAGCAGCAATTAAGACAGATGGAAGCCTGTGGATATGGGGGTATAATGGTTTCGGACAGCTTGGCGACGGTACTACGACAGATAGAAACATTCCGGTAAAAATCATGGATAATGTAGCCGCAGTATACACCGGAATGGGGCATACTGCGGCAATTAAGACAGACGGAAGTCTGTGGACATGGGGGTATAATGATTGCGGACAGCTTGGCGACGGCACTAAGACAGATAGAAACATTCCGGTAAAAATCATGGATGGTATCAAGTTGCCAGCGTCAGCGGATGGCGTAGAAGATATTGACAAATATATAGATGACTACATAATTGATGAGGTAAAAAAATATACATCCTCTGGAACATATGCACAATTTGATGCAATTATGTCTGCTGATATAACCTATGAAGAAAAATTCCGCCGATTAAATGAACTTTTCAGTAATGAAGGGCTGACAGATGTAAAAGAAGGCATTGAATATTTAAGTGAAGCAACTCCATATAGATATGCATACAATTTCTTGACAACCAATGAAATTTACTGTGCATTCAACTACTATAATTGGTTGTATACAACGAAATCCGGTTTGGCAGCGCGCGCTGCGCTTTATTCCAGCGGACTCATATTCAATTTTGAAGCACTATCTTATTTAGATTTAAGTACATATACTGAAAATGATTATCCGGGAGTAAGGAAAAATAAAGCTTTATTAAAAGAAATCATGGAAATCGACCATAAAAATGTTGTTAGTGATATTTTCAGTTATTCAAATAAGACTGCTAAATTCTTCAAAAATATTATTAAGTTAAATGGCATTGCTGAAACTGATGAAATGGATTCCCTAATGGATAGAATTTTGTCGGCTAAATATCAGGGTGAAGTTGAAATATTGCAAAAGCAATTTGCACAGAAGATAGTTGACGAAATAAATAGAAATAACCCTAATGCCGGACTTTTAACCGTAGATATATTCAGTGAGAATTTTGGCAAGGCATTAAAAAGTTCTTCAAACATACTATCCTTTGCCGGGGCAACTGTTGATGACATTGTTGCTATTGCCAAATTGGACAGCGACATAGAAATTTATAAGCAGTACAGTAAATTCCTTACAACAATATACAGCAACCCTGATATTTCTTTTGAGATGAGATTGGCAGCATATCAGCTTTTGGACGAGATCAATAATGGATATTACAATAGAGTCGTCTCCATACTTACAAATGTAGTGGATTTGGGAAAGGGATTTATGTACATGGACAAATCTATGCTGCAAACTTTTCTTGAAGAACAGGGATTATCTGCAAGTGGTGCGGGTTTGTTTATGGATGCTATTGGCACGCTCAGTCTTGCAACAACGATTTCCAATCTTGTAATAGATACTGGAGATTTTGTAAAACAGGTAGCATATACACAGGGCTATGCAGAGCTTGCAACGTTATATTGCCTAAAATTACAAGAGGATAAGCGAGCTTTTTTAGCCGATGAAAGTGTTGAAAATGCGTGGAATTTCTTTGAAGATTATACGATGCTTTGGAAACTTAGGTATAACGGTGAACAACAATACTTAGATATGAGCAGTGTAAAAGCATTGATTTGGGCTACAATAAAGACGTATAAATATGAGGAAAAAGAAGAAATTGTAAAGGATAACCAAGAACGTTTAAACGAATTTAAATTTAATATACCGTCTGGATTGGAAGTTCCTGCTTCTGTACAATATGAGAAAAAATCAGTTGTTCATTGCCCTGTAGATGTCTATGTATATAATAGCTCAAATGAATTGATCGCAACTTTAAAAGACGGAGAAGAATCTAATACCGTTAATGAATATGGGCGATTTGCAGTAGTTCGTGAATCATACAGCGGCGAATATGCAAAAATAATCTGCCAAAGTACATCAGACGACCTAATATAAAGATGGTTGCAGTAGGCAATGGACTGGTTGATTACCAACAGGCTTCCGTAGCTTCTCCTGAAATTAAGGCTATAGACAAATTGCTCGTCGAAAAAGATAATCAAATAGAAGTTAATGATGAGCTGTATACAGTTGACATCGACGCAGACGGAGAAGCAGATGTAAAGGGTTCGCTTATTATAAAAGAGAGCGATTATGTCAGGGTAGAATCAGCTGAACTTACTAGTGATTACATTGAATTGAATTGCAATGAATCGAAAAGTATCGGTATAACACTTTCCCCTCAAAATGCAACAAACACTTCTATTGATTGGTTCTCACTAGATAAAAATATTGCAACCGTAGAGAACGGCTTGATAACGGGCGTAGGAGAAGGAACTACAACAGTTATTGCTAGAGCATGTGATGCAAATGAGTTGGAGTGCGAATTAACAGTTAAAGTAAAACCTCCCGTAATTACAGCCTCTCTCGGATTTGAGCCAACTACCAATGCGCTTACTCTTGATTTTACATTCAACGTAAGTGATGATATTGCTCCTGATGAAAATATAACTGGATATATTGCAGAAATAACGGCCCCAGCCACAGAAAATGTCGAGAGTTACTCTAGTGGCGATATCAATATTTCGCTGGGAAGCAACTTTATTGGAATAGTTCCAGCAAATGCAAATATAGTTTATACCGCTATACTTAAAGCCGTTCTTGCGGATGGAACGACATATGTAGTGGCTTCATTTAAGGATGCACTTTACAGTGCTCTGGCAAATGATATTCGAAATAATATGGAGGTATATACAAACGGCAACTTGAATAAAGAACGGTTGAAAAATGCTTTAGAGACCATTTCTATAGGTGGTGTTTATATTAAAGATGGTGGACTTACGCCAGAAAGCGAATTACTTATGGATTATGACGGTGTTGATACTGTAACGCTTAAATCAGATGTTGTGAATTTAGGTATAGCATTCAAATCCGGAATTTATGTAAATGATACTCTTGTAACTGGTGATGAAGAGTTGTATTATGACACAATTACCATCAATGGAGATGAAGTAATACTTTCGCAAAGCGAAAACTTCCCTAAAGACAAGTTTGGAAACGCAGATAGTGTTACTGTTGCTGCAGATGCTGTCAGATTTGCTCTTGAAGTTGATTAAGGAGGATAAATAGAATGAAGAGATATTTCGATAAACCAAATATAAAATTCATCAGGCTTACAAATGAAGATTTGGTTATGAATGCACAAATCCTTTTAAGCACAGAAACATCACGAGCGACCACTATATTGAGAGATGACAGACAAATCAGTGATGACTATTTAATGTGGAAAGGTTTTGCGGAAAAGTAAACTATAATTAACCAAACGTAAATCGAGCTATGGGGCCAACACTCCATAGCTCTTTTTCTATACAAAAAAATTCATAAGGAGATGATATTATTATCACTATCAAATCAAAGTCCGATATGTCCATGGCCGCTCATCTGCCTATGGAGGTACAAATCGAGATAGACCGTGTTATGGGAATATTGGACGAAAACTACAACGATAAAGGGATAGACGGGGGCTACATAGTAATCCTTGAAAGCCATGCCGACATGGGCCTTTGCCCCGTTGACATGGCTTCATCTATCTATGAGTTTGCCGACCTGATAAAGACCTCATCTGAGGATTATGTCAGTGTGCTTTATCTCGTCGGCACGGAATATTCAATAACGGTTATCATGCCGTTAAATATAACACCAAAAAATATAAGGGAGGATATAATAAAATGAATTTCAGAAGGAACGAAACATACGACTACCATCATAAGGACAAGCCCCTATGCTGGTATATTTTAACTCAAGGGAGGCTTTATTGATGAGATACGCATTATTAGGTTTTGTTGTTACCTTGACCGTACTGGAGGTGATTTCATGCTAAGTTTAGCCGTAGGTGCCATAGGCGCAACCGCTATCCTTGAATCATTCGCCGAAGGAGCCATGCTCGGAGTGAGCGTATATCTTGCAAGTAAGGGATTTAAAAAATAATTTAGGACACTTCAAGGGCACATTTAGGGCACTTTGAAATCGAGAAAGTCCAGTACCTCAGTAGCAAAGGGCACATAGGGCACATTAAACGCAAATTGTTTTTTATATATGCAAAAATCACGCTCACAGGTTCTCCCTATGGGCGTGATTTATTTTTTTCGTTAAAATCTATAACCTTATTACCAGTGTTATCAAGCTCGGACAGTATGCTCTCTATCCGTTCAAAAACCTCATCCGAATAATATACCTCGCCGCACTCGCAAACATAGGCCGGGACGTTTTCTATCCTTATATGAGCCTGATTTTTGTTTACTTCATAGGCTTTTTCAGTTAGCTCAATATCTTTTCCACATTCCACACATTTCACTATATCACCTTCTATCCCCATATACCACAAAAGGGAGATTGCCATCTCCCTTTCGTGAAATTGGATGGTGGAGCCGAGGGGAGTTGAACCCCTGTCCGAAAACATATCCACCCGAGCATCTCCGAGCGCAGTCAACATTTTAGCGTTCCCTCCGCCGGACGGCTATTGACGGCCTTCCGGTTTCAGTAGCTTCATTTGTCATGTACGGCGCAAAGCTTAACCGTATCACGTTCACCGCAAAGTGACGCCCTTGTTCCGGCCGCGGTACTCCGGAGAAGGACGGCGGCCTAAGTTAGGCCGCGTATGCTAAATTGTCGTTAGCGTTTAATTTTAAAATCGGGCTTTTTAACGCGGCTCCCACCGCGGCTCGCTTCCCAAGCTTCAACATCCCCGTCGAAGCCGTTACGGCCCCATATACAGTATTATTATATCACAATTAATGTTACAAATCAAGGACAAAAGGCGAGATATTTTGTCCCTAATTTGATTTTCCTTTCTAATTTCGGAACCCGCACCAGTTCTCGTGAAAACCCGCCAGCCGCCCCGCGAGGGACAAAAGCGGCCACACCAACAGCTTTATCTTGTGTTCTCCCCAAAGACTGTACACGTCCAGCTTTTCCCCCGTGCCCACGTCCACGGACTGCCTCATGGCAAGACTGTAACCCGACAGTCTTTCAAGGGCCGTCTGTGCGTCCTTTTCGTCCATATTGCAGCGTGCGGCAATGGAAGCCGCCGTGTAAACTCCGGAGTTCTCCATTAGGTGTTTAATAATTTTGCGCACGGAAGTGTCCGCCAACGCTTCCAGTAACTTTGCTGCGGCCCCATTTTCCAGCAGGGGAAGGCTGTTCTCATCGTCGGGGAGCCAAACAAGGGCCATATCTTTGTTGGCATATACGCCGCCGGCCCGCTTTGAAATAAAGCCCGTATGCCGCTCCGGATTGTCATTGAGCTTTTTAATGACCGCTTCAGCTTGAGAATCTTCGTTATCCCAGTCCCACATGGTCTCAATTACCGTCCTGTAAACGGCTGAGGGAGTTTCCTCTACGGGCCATGAGCTTTTGCAGTTGGGCCGTTCTATGGAAAACAACTCGTCCACCGTAACCTCAAAAATTCCGGCTATGACCGGCAGCAGCAGAATATCCGGCATGGTTACGTTATTTTCCCATTTTGATACCGACTGGGCCGATACGCCGACGGTGGCGGCCAATTCCTCTTGGGTCATGGACCTTTCCTTGCGAAGGGACGAGATTTTTTCGCCGACAGTTTTCATTTTTACTCTCCTTTGATTATTTTTGATTTTATTTTAACATAAATCAAGGTGGTAATCAATAAAACATAAGGAAAGGTACGCGCCCTTTTTGCAAACATTTCAACCAAGCTGACAGCTATCTCTGCCGCTCCTTGAGCGCGCGGTCGATCTCGCGCTTGGCGTCGCGCTTAGCGGCGTCCTCGCGCTTATCATAAAGCTTTTTGCCTCGGGCGACCGCTATCGTCATTTTCACCAACGAGCCCTTGAGGTATACATCCAACGGAACGATGGTCACGCCCTTTTGACGCACCTTGCCGTAAAGCCGCAAAATCTCGCTCTTATGCAGCAGCAGCCGCTTGGGGCGCAGCGGGTCCTTATTGAAAATATTCCCCTTTTCGTAGGGCGAAACGTGCATTCCGTGAACTATCATCTGCCCGCCGTCGATCTCGCAGTAGCTCTCCTTAAGGCTGAGCTTGCCCTGTCGGATGGACTTTACTTCGGTGCCGAAAAGCTCAATCCCGGCCTCTATTTTTTCGTCTATGAAAAACTCGTGATACGCGCTTTTGTTTTGGGCGAGAATTTTTATTCCCTTTTGCTCCGCCACCGGCCGAGACCCCCTTTACAGTGATTTTCTTTTTTTCTTCCAAGGTCTTAACGACAAATTCCAGCTTGCGGCTCTGCTTGTTGGCGGAAACCAGCGTCACACGGACAGCGTCGCCCAGACGATACTCCTTGTGGCGGCGCTCGCCGCGCAGGGTAAGCGTAGCCTCGTCGAGAACATAGTAATCGTCGGAAAGCGAGGTCACCGGCACAAGCCCCTCCACGGTGTTCGGCAGCTCCACAAAGAAGCCGAAGGACGCCACCGACGAAATGACGGCGTCAAAGTCGCTGCCGACAAACGGTTCCATATACTCGGCCTTTTTGAGGTCGAGAGTGTCTCGCTCGCAGTGTTCGGCAGCGAGTTCGCGGTCGCTGCACTGCACAGCGGCTTCGGCGTTCATGCGGCCAATTTTGCGCATAGCGGCAGCGTCGCCTTCAATGGCAGCCTTGAGCGCACGATGGCAGACCAAGTCGGGATAGCGACGTATCGGCGAGGTGAAGTGGCAGTAATCAGGCGCGGCAAGACCGAAATGTCCGGTGTTTTCTGGGCTGTAAAATGCCTTAGCCATACAGCGCAGCAGCATCATCGAGGCTACGCCGCGCTCGGGGCGATCCTTAAAGTCAGCCATAATGGCGCGGAAATCGCGGTTTGGGTTGAGCCCCAGACCGGCGGCGTAGCTTTTGAAAACCGCCAGCTTATCAGCGTCGGGCTTGCCGTGGACGCGATACATGGCCGGCACGTGCCTGCGCCAAAGATAGCGGGCCACCTCGGCGTTTGCGCAGACCATGAAATTTTCAATCATAGTGTTCGCCCCGTTTATCTCGCGGAGCGTTATATCCACGGCGCGGCCGTTTTCGTCCAGCACGGCCTTTGCCTCGGGAATGTCCAAATCCACGTAGCCGCGCTCGGCGGCGCGCTTGCCAAGCTCGCGGCTGAGGGCATACATATCCCGCAGCATAGGCGCGACGTCGGCATATTCGCGGGCGAGCGCAGCGTCGCCCGAAAGCAGCCGCCACACCTTGTTATAGGTCATGCGGTGGGACGAGCGTATGACGGACTTACTGAACTCGCTGTGAAGCACGTTTCCCCGCGAATCGATATCCATAATTACAGACAGTGTAAGCCTGTCCTCGCCCTCGTTCAGCGAGCATATACCGTTGCTGAGGCGGGGCGGCAGCATGGGAATAACGCGGTCAACCAGATAAACGCTGGTGCCGCGGGCAAGAGCCTCCCTGTCGAGGGCGGACCCCGGCCGCACATAATGGCCGACATCGGCGATATGCACGCCAAGGCGGCAGCCACTCTCAGTTTTTGTCAGCGATATGGCGTCGTCAAGGTCCTTGGAGTCATCACCGTCAATGGTAATGACGGCTTCGCCGCGGAGATCCAGTCGGCCGTCAAGGTCATCGGCGGAGACTTCCTCGGGAGCGAAGTCCGCCTCATCCATAACTTTCTGCGGGAATTCGGTATTAAAATCGTAGCTCTTTATGATGGAAAGCACGTCCACCCCAAAGTCGTCGGGATATCCGAGTACCTCCTCCACGCGGCCACGGAGTCCGTTTTTCATATACTCGGTAATGCGCGCGACGACCTTCATGCCATCCTTGGCGGCGAACTGATGGCCGGTAACAAACATCTCACGCGGGAGGCGGTCGTCGTCAGGGGTGACGATGGCCATACCTTTGTAAAGTCGGAGCGTGCCGACAAGCCTTTCGTTCCCTCGGCGGAGCACTTTTTCGACAGCTCCCTCGCGGCGGCCATGCGCCTCGGGCAGGAGCCGCACCAGCACCGTATCGCCGTTGACGGCGGTATTCATAGCTGAGGCCTCTATGTGTATGTCCTCGCCTTCCTCGCATATAAGAAAGCCGAAGCCCTTAGAATTCACCCTTAAAACGCCGCGAATCAGCCCTGCGGCGCGGCAGGAGATAAGTCCGCTTCCCTTTGCGGGCATTATCTCGCCCTCGGCCTCAAGCTCGGCAAGCATGGCGTCGAAGGCGGGACGGCTTTTTTCCGGCAAGGATATCGCGGCGGCTATCTCATCCGGCGGCATGGGTTTTGCTTCCCTCGCCATAAGCGATATTATTTTTTCTTTTCGTGTCATAAACCCTCTCCAATTATCATAAACCGACAGAATAAGTTAAAAGGGGCCGCCCATCGGCGGCCCCTTTGCCCTTTACTTAAAAATATTAAGCGAAAGAACTACGGAAAAGATAAAGAAAATCACGGCAAGAACAGACGTGAGCTTTTCCATCATGCCTTCTCGAGTGTGGGCCTTATTCTTGCTGAAGAAGGTCTCAGACGAACCGCCCATAATCGCGGCGTCGCGGGGATCCTTGCCCTCCTGAAGCAGAACAACAGCGGTAAGCACCGCCGCCAGTACAAGATATACAAGCGTAACTGCCAATTTCATTTATAACACCTCCGTGTAATATTCGTGCCATGTATTGTTATTTTACCACAGATGTCAGATAAATGCAAGTGTTTTTTTAACTTTTTTTCGATATATCACAAAAAATATCCCCCGCATTCGCGGGGGATATTTTGATTTTGGGTCAAATCCGCTTACTCAGCGGCAGCTTCGCCCTCGGCGGCCTCATCAGCCTCAGCGGCTTCAGCCGTCCAAGTCTCGTTGCCTTCCTCATCCTTAGTATAGTTATGGCCGTTAGTAGCCTCGACCATATTTACATAATACCAAGCGTCAGAAGCGAGATCGCTGAACTTCGCAAGCTCAGCCTGACCGAAGGACTCAATGGTTACCTTATCACGCTCAAGGATACGGTTGATAACCGTTACGGCCTCGGCGCGGGTAATCCTGTCATCGGGACGGAAAGTACCGGTGTCATCGCCAAGGAACCAGCCTTCAGCGGTAGCGGTGTAAATGCTGTCAGCGGCCCAGTGACCGTCAACGTCGGTATAGCTGGGAACAACTACGGGAGCGGCGGGATTAACATCAGCAAGTCTGGAGATGAGGGCAGCAAACTCGGCGCGGGTGATAGCGCGTCCGGGTCTGAAGGTATTGTCCTCGTAACCCTTGATTATGCCGATTCTGTTAAGAGTCGCTATAGCGTTCATGGACCAGCGGTCAGCCTCAACATCGCTGTAAGCGTCTGTGCTTTCAGTGTTGAATGCCTGACGGTACTCATCCTTAATAGCACGGAACAGGATGGTGGTTACTTCCTCACGGCTTATGTTAGCCTCGGGACGAACGCTGCCGTCCTCGTAGCCAATGATATAGGCGGTGTGGTTATCCTTGTCAAAGATCTCAGAGGTTACGCCGGTAATAACAACGGTGAATCTCTCGCCCTCTACGTCAATAGTGTAGGTGCCGGGCTCAACGAGTCTCAAATCATAGCCCTCATGGAATTCCTTAACGGAAATCTCAAAGGAAGTCTTGGTACCGTCGGGACCGGTTACGGTAACGGTAAGCATATCATCGTCGCTGTAGCCTCTGGTGGTACCGGTAATGGTAATGGCTTCGCCGGGAGCGTATTCATCCTTGAGATCCTTGCGGTCAAGGGTGATGGACTTGGTGGTACCGCTACCGCCGCCGCCACCGCCGCCACCGTTGCTGCGGGTAACGGTAACCTCTACCTTGCCGTCGGCTACCTGATAGCCCTTGACGGGATCGCCGCCGAAGGCAAAGTGACCGAAGCTCTCAGGTACGGAATAGCCTACCTCAAAGGTCTGCTTGCCGCCCTGCGGGTCGTAACCGTTTCTAACGGCGGTCATGTCGAACAGTTCAGGATTATCCCTATAGTTGAATACTGTAGTCTCAACCTTGCCGTCCGCGCCATTCTTAGCAAGAGTTACCGTGAGAGGCTTGCTCTTATCGGCAAACTTCGCAAGAACGTCATCAACGTCGGTGCCCTTCTTGGCATACTTGCTAGTGTTGGCGGACTTTTCGCCGACAAGCTTATCAACAAGCTCGAAGGTTACAGGCCTGGCGGAGTTCTCGGAATTCTCAAGAGTAGTCTCACCGGCGTAGATGGTGTAAGTACCAAGCTTGTGAGTTTCGTCAAGAGTAAAGGTAAATGTACCGTTCTCGAAAGCAGTGGGAGCAACGCCCGTACGCTCGATAGCAATATTGCCGTCAGGATCAGCTACGGCAATTACAACCTGCTGCCAGTTACCGGTAAGCGAACCGGAAACAGCGATTTTCTCGCCTCTGGTATACTGAGCCTTTGCGGTATTGTTGAGAGTAATGGTCTTGCCATCAGTATCAACCATGGGATTCTCGAAGGGAACGATAAAGGTCTTGATGTAACGGCCAATATTCACCGCGGAAGCGGGATCAACGATATCAGCGTCTGCAATTTCATCGCCGCCTCTGTATACTCTGAACTCAATATTCGCGGGAGGAGCGCCGCCGCCTTTCCACTTAAAGGAGAAGCCAGTGGGGGTTTTCTCAGCGGTAATGTTATCGGTAAGCACCTTAACGGTGTAGTTTGCAGGGTTAACCTCAATATGAGTATCAACACCGAATCTGGTCTTAAGAGCGCGGTGATAAAGCTGAAGCTTAACGCCCTTGCCTTCCTTAACGGAGGTAACGGCAGAACCGTCAGCATTGTAAACGTCAAGGCAGCGGTTAAAAATCACGTCCAGAAGAATGGTCTGGTAAAGCTCCTTGCTTGCGGAAGCGTCAACGTCAGCTGCGTCAACGGCATTAACAAGAAGATCGTAAGCGGCGATAGCAGCCTCATGGCTGTTAAGGTCCTTGGCAACAAGTTCGGCGAGGAGATCGTCAACGAGTCCGCTGTTAATAGCATCGCTGACAATGCCCTTAGCTACGTTCTGAGCCTCGCCTACAGCCACGGTTTTGTCCGCGCTGAAGAGGTTGGGAACCGAAGCACCGATCTTACCGACGATATCGCCGATATTGGCTTTGACATAATTGTTATACTTGGCAAAGCCGCCGTTTACGGCCTTCTCCATGAAGCCAAGACCGATGAACAGGGCAATGTTCTTCTTTGCGATATCGCCCTCTTTGGTGTTCATGAACGCGTCATAGGCAGCGTCAACTTCCTCGGAGCCCTGCGAAGCAGCCATAGCCTCAGCGTAAGAAACCACGCTGTCAAAAATGGCGTTTCTGGCGTAATTAAGAACAGCGGGGTCGGCTACAAAAACATAGCCGTCCGGGGTGTCCTCCATTACATTGGCCTTGATAAGGGCCTCAAGATTCTCGTCGGAAAGAAGGTCTGTAAAAATATTGGTGAGTTCGTTGCCGTAAGGAGTGAAGTCCTTAAGAGCCTCTCTGATTCCCTTGCCGGAAGTATTGATACGCTGGTCAAGCGCGGCCATGCCGTTAACGGCCTCGGCGAGGACCGGATTTTCGGTGCCATTCTCTTGGCAGTATCTGAGCAGGAAATAGGGATAGATAGTGAACATGGGAGCAGAATTTTTGTCCCCCTCCGTCTCGGGAGTGGTGGACATGAAAGCCTCATCCTTCATGAGCACATCGGCAATCTCAGCCCAAGCCGCATCAGCGTCAGCAGCGTCCGTTCCGACATAAGCATCGTCGGCAAGGGCGGGAGAATTGGTGGCTATTTCGTTGAGCTTAGCCTTTTGCGCCTGCTGGATAACGTCGTTGTCCATGCTGTCGAGCACGCCGCCAATCGAATCCAACGCCCTGTCAACCGTGAGCTTCGCGGCGTTTGTAACGCCGGAGAACACAGTGAAGCAGAGCGCCAGAGCAAGCAGCATGCTCAGTGCGCGTTTCTTCATAGTAAACACCTTCCTTTTAGTTTTTAATGAAAATTGCTTTTCATACAATTTTTTTCGCATGATAACGGTTCCCTATGCCTGCCGTCACCATGCTACTATTGATGATATCACAAACAGAATATAATTTCAAGTGTTTTTTGAAAAAAATTATTAATTTTTTTTTGAAAAAAATTGAAAAAACTGTTGATGTTTCAGTTTTTATTGTGTATAATAAAGTCAAGTTATTGCGGCGGCAAAAAAACCTTTTTTTGCCGGAGTGATAATGTACATATTTTACACACGAAAGGTGGTATATCCATGGGACTGCTCAAGGAATTCAAGGATTTTGCCTTTAAGGGCAATGTTATGGACATGGCCGTCGGCGTTATTATCGGCGGCGCGTTCACCACGGTGGTTCAGGGTGTTACAAGCAACATACTCGAGCCTATCGTTCAGGTCATTCTTGACCATTCGCCCGAGGGCTTTGCCGCTTGGGAAAAGGCCGTTCCCGGCAACGTAACCGCTCTGGTGAGTTCCATTGTCACCTTCCTTCTCACGGCGTTGGTTCTTTTCCTTATTCTTAAGGGAATAAATGCAGCCGAGACCAAGGCTGCCGCTCTTGTCGGCAAAACCGAGGAGGCGCCCGCGCCTACTACGAAGGTCTGCCCCTATTGCAAGAGCGAAATTCACGTCGAGGCCGTTAAGTGCCCCCACTGCGCCAGCGACGTGGAGTAAGCTTATGATGACCGCACCAAAATCCCCCGCCCTTGGGTAAGCGCTGACCGCGTCGGGGCTTATTCGAGCGGGGCTTTGGGCGCGGCTCTTTTTTTAACAGAAAGGACAATGCCCCATGGCTATCACCGAAACCGACCGCAAGCTCCCCTACGGAGTGGCGGACATTACCGAGGGAGACTGCGCGCTTAAGTCTGATATTGAGGCTAAGGTCTCGTCCGCGTTTAATTCCTTCGGCTATAACGAGATTCAAACGCCAACCTTCGAGTATCTTGGCGTTTTTTACGACGATCCCTCCGGCGGCGGCGACGCGATAAAGTTTGTTGACCGCGGCGGCCGCATAATTGCGCTTCGGCCGGATTACACTCCGGCCATATCCCGCTTTACGGCCTCTCACAAGAGCGAGGCGGATTTTCCGCTGCGTCTGCGCTATTCGGGGAATATCTTCCGAGGCGGCGAAAGCTTTGGCGCCCGCCAGAAGGAATTTACTCAGGCCGGAGCCGAGCTGCTGGGCGACCCCTCGCCCGAGGCCGACGCCGAAATAATATGCGCCACCATCGAGGCTCTGCGGCAAGCGGGACTCGAGGACTTTCAGCTTGAGTTGGGCCACGCGGGCCTCCTCAGGGGCCTTGTCGGCGGCCTCCTCGACGGCGAAACTTTCCGCGAGCTGACGGAGCTCTTGGATAAAAAATCCGTGCCCGAGATAGACGACTTCTGCCGCCGCGCCGTCTCCGATGCCGGCGCCGCCGCTCTGCTGCGCGAGCTGCCGCTGCTTTACGGGGGCACAGAGATTGCCGAAAAAATGCTCGCCCGCCGGCTCGGGGCCGAAAGCGAAGCCGCCCTCGAAAACCTGCTTGCGGTGTGCTACGCCGTGAAGGACTTCGGCCTTGAACGCTTTATCGGCGTGGATTTGGGGCTGGTGCGCAGTTTCGGCTATTATACCGGAGTGATGTTCAAGGGCCTGACGCACAGTATGGCCTTCCCTATATGCGGAGGTGGCCGATACGACAATTTCTCCCGACGATTCGGGCTGGCCTTTCCGGCCACCGGCACCGCCATCTGGACAGACAGGGTAATGGCCGCCGTAGCCCGCAGCAAAAAGACGCTTTCCGCTCCCGCGGCTGATGTCCTTATCTGGTACGAAAGCGACGCCGACAGGCCCGCCGCCTACGCCGCGGCCCGTGCCGAGCGTGAAAAGGGTCTGCGCGCAATCTGCGAAAAGCGCCGTTTCGCCTCGGAGACCGACGTCTGCCGGTATCTTTCGGCGCACCGCATACTTTCGGCCGCCAAAATCGAAGGGGGAGACGCGCGATGAAATATCTTACCATAGCGCTGGCCAAGGGCCGGTTGGCGGAGCTTTCGGTGGAGCTTTTCATGAAGCTCGGCTATGATTGCGGCGAAATGCTCACCAAAACCCGCAAGCTGATATTTACCGATGAAACTCACGCTTTGCGCTTTCTCCTTGTAAAAGCCGGCGACGTACCGACCTACGTCGAGTACGGCGCGGCGGACATAGGCGTCGTCGGGCGCGACACCCTTCTCGAGGAGGGACGCAACCTCTACGAAATGCTTGATCTGGGCTTTGGCAAATGCAAGATGTGCGTCTGCGGTCCCGCCGAGATGCGCGAGCGGCTGAATTCCACCTCGACCATGCGGGTAGCTAGCAAATACCCGCACATAGCGGCGGAGTACTTTTATGGCCGAAAAAATATGAACATAGAGATAATCAAGCTGGGCGGCAGCGTTGAGCTCGCCCCTCTGACCGGCCTTAGCGAGGTCATTGTGGACATAGTGGAAAGCGGCAAAACCCTCGCCGAAAACGGTCTCGAAGTGCTGGAGGAGGTCTGTCCGCTGTCAGCGCGGCTCATCGTGAACCGCGTCAGCGCCAAGACAGAGCGCGAGCGTATCACCCGCCTGATAAGCGAAATAAGGAGCCTTATATGATAGCGATAATAGACTACGGCGCGGGGAATCTGCGCAACGTAGAAAAAGCATTCCGCTTTCTTGGTGTCGAGGCCGCCGTCACGGCCGACCGCAGGGCCATTCTCGCGGCAGACAGCGTATTGCTGCCGGGCGTGGGGGCCTTCGGCGACTGTATGGCAAGCATAACGCGTAATGGGCTAGATACGGCTATCCGTGAAGTCGTCGCCCGCGGTACGCCGTTTTTGGGAATATGCCTCGGTATGCAGCTTTTGTTTGAGGAGAGTGAGGAAAGCCCCGACGTAAAGGGGCTCGGTATCCTCGGCGGAAAAATCCGCCGCATACCCGACAGGGGCCTAAAAATACCCCACATAGGCTGGAATAACGTCGACTGCCACGGCCGCCTGTTCGAGGGACTGACGCGCCCCTACGTCTATTTCGTCCACTCATACTGCCTTGACGCCGCCGATAAGTCCGTAGTAAGCGCCACGGCGGAATACGGCGTAACGATAGAGGCCGCCGTTGAGCGCGGCAATCTGTTCGCCGTGCAGTTTCACCCTGAAAAGAGCGGCGAAGCCGGGCTTCAGATGCTGAAAAATTTCGCCGCCGTGAGGAGGGCCTGATATGTACGCAAAAAGGATAATTCCCTGCCTTGACGTGAACGGCGGGCGCGTGGTCAAGGGCGTGAATTTTGTAAACCTCGTGGATGCCGGCGACCCTGTGGAGTGCGCCAAAACCTACGATAAAGCCGGCGCCGACGAGCTTGTGTTTCTCGATATAACCGCCACCAGCGACCGCCGCTCCACCGTTGTGAGCATGGTCGAAAGGGTGGCCGAATCGGTTTTCATTCCCTTCACCGTGGGCGGCGGCATACGCTCGGTGGAGGATTTCCGCACGCTGCTCATGGCCGGGGCCGACAAAATCAGCGTCAATTCTTCGGCAATAAAAAATCCGCGCCTCATCAGCGAGGCGGCGGATAAGTTTGGCAGTCAATGCGTTGTCTGCGCCATCGATGCCAAGCGCCGTTCCGCCGGCGGGTGGGACGTGTACCTCGCGGGAGGCCGCGTAAACACCGGGCTCGACGCTCTGGAATGGGCCGCCGAGGCTGAACGCCTCGGGGCCGGCGAGATACTGCTCACCTCCATGGATTGCGACGGCGCCAAAACTGGCTACGACCTGGAGCTGACCCGCGCCGTCAGCAAAAACGCTAAAATTCCGATTATTGCCAGCGGGGGCGCCGGTTCCCTTGAGCATTTTTACGACGCCCTGACCGAGGGTCGGGCCGACGCCGTGCTCGCGGCCAGTCTGTTCCACTTCGGCGAGATCGCCATTCCGGATTTAAAGGCCTATCTGTCCCGCCGTGGTATACCCGTCCGCTGACGGTGCGCTGCCTTATGCGCAATTTTTTTACAGGTTCTCATTTTTTGTATTGACAAATGCCCCCGGGCGTGCTATAATAGCTAATGGATGTGACTTTGGCCGCACATAGGGGTATAGCTCAGTTGGTAGAGCAGTGGTCTCCAAAACCACGTGCCGAGGGTTCAAGTCCTTCTGCCCCTGCCAGCAGCGTGACGCTGCGCTCTAATCGCGTTTCGGGATTGTCCGAAACGCGATTTTTTATGACTGCGCTGCAACCAAATACGAAAAAGGCCACCGTTTGGCTCGCAGAGCTGCACTTTTTTCCCGCAAAGCCTACAGCCTTGCGGGGCCCATTGTGTGACAAAGCTCGTCTTTGCCCCGACGCTTATTTTTAAAAAAGCCGTCCCGTCCAAAAATTTTAAAAAAAGGGTTGAAATGTGGTTTAGATCTGTGTTATAATAAAGTTGCCACTTACCACAATAATTTTATTGTTATGTACCTTACAAACTGTATATTTTCTTGTTTTTTACCGCATATTATGAATGCGTTTTTTTCCTATGGAAAAAACGCACGCTTCGGTATCATTCTTAGTGTGCGGTAAAACCATACAGTTTGTGTGCATAGCAATAAGAATGTGGTGTGTGGCAGCATTAAACCGGGCTGCGTTTTTCGGTGCGTGGCTTGTGGTTTATGGCCGCGCACTTTTTTATTGCGCAAAAAAATATGCTTGCAGCTATTGGAAAAAGTGCGTTTATGCGTTGCTCGGCCGTGAAAAAAATAAAAATATCGGCCAATGTCAAAAAGATAGGAGCGGGAGCATTTACCGGCTGCGAAGGACTTCCGGAATTTGAGGTTGATAACGGGAATGCGGCGTATTTCTCCGAGGACGGCGTTCTTTATTAAGGATTGTTTAGTTCCTGCAGCGGTCTCGAGAGAGCAGACCTCAAGTCGGGAACGGAACAAATCGCCGCATCGGCCTTTTCCTACTGCGAAAATCTGACCGGCGTATATATTCCCGAAAGCGTCAATCAAATAGACTGGGGCGTTTTTGAAGGCTCACCGAATGTCACTGTCTACGGCTTTACGGGCAGCCCCGCCGAGAGCTATGCCGGCGATTATAATATACCCTTTGTCGCGATAGACGGCCTTAATCCGTCCATATCTGCGGTTAAGGCTGAGGCAGACGGCGGGACGGTGACCGTGACCGTCGAGACTGCGGAAATCAGTCCGTTTCAGTCCGTAATGGCCGTGGCCTTCGGCTCTGGCGGTACGGTTGTTGACAGCGCCGAGATTGAAGGCGGCTCAGCCGCCCTTAACGGCGGGAATGTCAAAATCGTGAAGGTCTTTTGCTGGGACAGCCTCGAAAGCATGAAGCCCCTGTGCGAAGCAAAAGAAGCAGAGGTCACACGGTAATAAAAAAAACAAGTGGGTGACCCCCTTTAAAATAAAACGTCCCCGTCGCGTCGGACTTCGGTCTGTACCCTCACGCGCGGGGATGTATTTATTATTTCGGTTTGCTCTCCATGTCATCGCACCGTAAACACCGCTCTCCCGCCCCATAAACATTCTTAGCGTTCGCGTTTCATGTCGCCGCAGCAGCCCTTGCTCCTGTGCTCCCGATAAACAACAAAAAACGAGTACAGCGATGTACTGTTGTAATCGTCAATCTCAATCTATGGCGGGAAAAATAAACGAATGTGCACCGCGCAGTTCCTACCGCACACATCAACAAACAACCGTCAAAATCTTTAATCCGGACGGCAGGCGGCATACGCCGCGTCATTTTTCCGTCAGCCTATTCTTCATCGGTCCCGCCGCACACAAAAAGGGCCCCATTATGGGGCCCTTCTGTTGTTCTAATCTGACTGACTTATTTAATTCTCGACTTACAGAATGTCGATAACCTCGTCAGAATTGTCATCGGTCTCAACGTCGGTCTCAACGTCGTCAACAACCTCAACCTCGTCGTCAACAAGGACTTCGTCCTCGTTGTCAACGCTCTCAAGAGAAGCTTCTTCAGCGGGAGCGCTGGAAGGAGCAAGATCGTCAGCATTGAACTTGTAGATAACTACATCCTTTACGTCAGCCTTGTACTCTTCAAGGTCGAAGCCGGTAGCGTCATCCTCGAATCTGGAGCTTACATCATAAGCTCTGAAGAATACGAACGCGCTGTACTGGTTTCTGGAGGTGTTGGTAACGTGAAGGTCGCTTGCGCCGCCGGACTTAACGTCAACGTTGGACAGGCGAAGCCTTGTAGCGTCAACAACGGTGATGGCGGTGCTGGTGCGGGCGCTGTAGCCCTTGTCGCCGGTGCCGTAGTTTTCAAGAACTACTCTGCCCTTAGCGGCGTCCTCAGTTGCGCCCATGTTAACCTCGTCGATATCCTGAACGATGAAGTTGTCGCCGTCCTTATCGGTGTTGTTTACATCAGCGGCAAGCGTCGGAGCAACAGCGGCAAGGTTCTTATCGTTGTCCTCGTCTACAGCGGTGAGAACAAGAGGCTCAATGTCGGTGGTGTACTCGCCCTCGGGCTCGCCTATAAGAAGGATGCTGCCCTTTACAAGGGTGGTGGAGCCGTCATCGTTGTAGAAGTCCTCAGCAACAGCGGTGTCGTTAGGATCGAAGATGGTGATGGACTTGCTCTTGCCGTTCTGGATACCCCTTACGGTAAGGGCAATCTCGTCGTCAATCTCGTCAACCTCAACATTGGATACAACGAATACGTTCTGAGCCTTGTCGATAGCGGTCTCGGGGTCGATAACGAGTATGCAGTTGCTCTCCTCATCGTCGGGATCGCCATAGTAGTATACGGTATACTGATTGTCATCAACAAAGTACTTGGAAACGGCGCCAACGCCTACGTTAGAGGTGTCGAGTACGTTGTCCTTATCGTACTGGCCATTGATGTTAAGAGCGAATACAACGGCGTTCTTGCCGAAGGTGGCGGAGCCAACGGTGTTGTCCTCAGCGTCGTAGGTACGATCCTGTACGGACTTCATCTCAAAGTCTTCATAGGTATTTACATAGATGGTCTTAATCTTGTTGCCGTTAAGCTGATATCTGATTATACGGTTAGCAATCTTATCCTCGCTGTAATCACCGGAATCATAATCATCGGGGTCAACGCCGAACAGGTCATTCAGCGCAGAGGCAACGTCGGCAGGCTTCTCAATATTGCTGTTAGCCTTATTCTTGTCGCCATCGTAGTACTTAACCTTGCTGTTAAGGCCGTAGGTATGAACCTCGCCCTTGGAGTCAACAAGCTCAACCTCGTAGTTGTCGGTGGGACGACCACTGTTGTTGTTGGCAACATAGGTTACATAAGCATACTCGCCGCTTACGGAAGCTGCGGTAGCATCGTAGTAAGCGATAAGGCCGTCGGCGTTGATATAGAAGGTAGCGTTCTCAACGTCACGGAGGTCAGCGGTGGTGAAGCCCTTAGCAAGGGGAGATACGCTGTACTCTACGTTGTTGATCTTGATGGTATCGTCATAGAAGCTGTAGCTCTTGGGCGAACCCTCAACAACATTGGAGGATACGTAGTAAAGAACGATGTCCTTGTCGCCGTCAGCAGCGCAGTCGATAGTGGTGATGGTGTCGCCGGCAGCAATCTCGCTTACGTTGATGTAGTTCTCGCCCTTAATGAAGAGCTTAAGAACGTCATCGTCGTCCTCGTCGTAATCGTCGATGGACTCACCGTCCATTACCTCGAAGGACCAGATACCGTCCTCTTCCTCAACGGACTCAATAACGGACTCGCTGGTGTACTTGCTTACGATAACATACTCGAACTGACCGTCGGAATCGTTATCGATGAAGCGGGCGGTACCGCCGTTGCCTTCAAAGAAGTCGTGGTACTGCTTGCTGGTGGTGAAGGGAGTGAGCTCGCCGTCATTGCCGCCGAATTCGTAGTTCACGTAAATCTTGGCATAATCGGCGTCGGTATCATCGTAATTTGCGCCGTAATCCTCGAAATTAAGGTCTTTAAGGCCGTTGTCGTCCTTAGCGCGGGCGGGAGTAAGGGACTTGGGCTTGTCACCGCCGGAGTAGTAGTAAACCCTGTTCTCGGCGTCGGCATAGGTAGCCTGATCGTCAACGAAGGAAGTACCCTTAACGGTGGTAACGGTGTTTCTGGTGCCCTTAGCGGAGATAGCGAAGATGGTGTCCTCACCGGTATCGCTGTCCTCGCCAACGTAGGCTACGCAGGCATAACCAAGGAGAGAAGCCGCAGCGGTGCCGCCTTCTTCGAAGTCAGCGGTAAGCTCCGTGCCCTTCTTCTGGATGTTATCCTTCTCAAGGTAGTTGCTGGCGTCGCACTCGTCGTCGCTGTAGCTCTTGTTAAGGGTCAGCTTAACGGTGGTGTCGTCAGCGTCAAAGTCACTCTTGGTAAGGTAAGTGTCGGAAACAACTACTTCAAGAACTTCTACGCCAAGGTTGGAAAGAAGAGTCTTGGTTTCGTCGGGAGCAAAGCGGTTGTTGTCAGCGGTCCAGCCGTACTCGGAGGGAGCAAGCATGGGAACCTCGAGGGCATTGTAAACCAGCTTGGCAACCGTAGCGCGGGTAGCGGGCTGGCCAACGGTACCGGCAGCGCCCTTGGTGATGCCGTTGTTGGCAGCTACGCTGAGGTAACCGGTGGGATAGCCGCCGGCCTGGTTAGCAGCCATGTTGTACTGCAGAGCGCTTACGATCATTCTTACAACCTGCTCGTAGGTTACGTTAGCGCCGGGAGCGAACGTACCGTCGCCCATACCGGAGATAACCTGCTGGTTGTAAGCGGTGTTGATGTAACCGGCAGCCCAGTGATCGGCAGGCACGTCGGAGAACACCGTAGCACCCTGTGTCTGAGGCAGGTTAAGCACGTTCACGATGATCGTGGCAACCTCAGCTCTGGTGATAGTGTTGTCAGGCTTGAACGTACCGTCCTCGTAACCATTGATAACGCCAAGGTTAGAGAGGATGTTCACAGCCTCTGCGTAGTTAACGGTGCTGGGAACGTCGCTGAAAGCGGCGAACGAAGTCGCAACGCCCATCGACAGAACCATTGCAAGAGCGATAACTACTGCAACTGTCTTTTTGAGATTGTTCATGTCTCAAATCCTCCTATAAAATATTTTGAAGAGTAATTTTAAGCTGCGCCGAAGCCTCTTCACTATTCGGCGGGCTGCCGCCCCTTTTGGGGCTTCTACCGTGATTATAGCACCGGCCTTTCGGTTCGTCAATAGGTTTCGCCGAACTGTAACGGAAATGTAAAATTCCCGCGCAGCCCCGCGAGGCCCCTCCCCTTCGGGCGTGGCCAAAGCACGGCTCATTGGCATATTTGTATTTTATACAAAAAGCGCAAAAATGTCAATATGTTTTTATTTTTTGTAACATAGGCTTAACATTTCACGATTTTTGCCCTTTTTCCCACATTGTGCGGGCATTGTGGGCTGTTTATTAGAGCGCCCGCTGCCTAATCCGCCGCGGGTTGTCGCAGTGTAATCACACCGCTGCCCCTGCGGGTTCTCCCACACGTCCGCCGCTTCTCGGACGCGCCTGCGGCGCGGGCAGTCGTGTTTAATTTTATGCTTATGTTCTTTTGCGACCAAAATAACATAAAATTTTGGGGCTCCGCGATGCCCCCAAACCCCTCAACGCGTTTAAGGGGCCCGCGGGCCCCTTAAAAATCCCCGTGACGGGTGTTTTCATATTTCCATTGTGCCACTTGGCGCACCGCCACCCTTGCCTTCTCCCGCGCGTAGGGAGCGCCGACTCGGCGCTCCGCAGGCTGTCGCTATCGCTTTACCTCCCGCCGCGCACAAAAAAAGCAGCCCTTATGGACTGCTTCTTCTTTAGCCGGCGGCTTCCTACTTTCCCGGGCAGCTTCCCGCCAAGTATCATCGGCACTACGGAGCTTAACTTCCGTGTTCGGTATG
>CANRCD010000018.1 GCA_947629005.1 uncultured Clostridia bacterium | reverse complement strand
GATAACGCCGACATCATAGTGTCCTTTTACGACACTGGCGGGACACTGGCGGGCGTGAACATAAATAAATCGGAGGGTACAATAAATGCCGGCGCCAGCGGACGTTAAAGCGTTCCTGTGGGAACGTGGAGCGCTCAGGCCCCTGACCGCGGCGAAAACCCTGCGCTTCGGCGGCAAACGGGAAACTCACCTCAACAATATACTCGCCGGAGCGGACGGCAATATCCACTACACCTATATTCTTCCGGCAGGATACGACGAAAGCAAAACCTTTCCTATGCTGATGACCCTGCCCGGCTGTAGCAATCTGTTCAATACCATCGAGACCACGCCTCTCACAGAGAACCGTTACGCCGATGGCAATGCGGCCGCGTGGACTGATCTGGGAGGGGACTTCATCGTGGTTTCGCCCAGCCTCACCGACTGGGGCGAGAAATCGGCCCGTCAGACTATCGAGCTTGCCGACTATTTTGTGGAAAACTTCCCCGTTGACCCAAAGCGGATATACGCGGCGGGCTTTTCCGCCGGAGGTGAGACACTTTCAAGGGCGGTTGACTGTGATAAACAGTTCTGATTACTTTGGAGTTATTTTTATTTGGCATGAATTTTATAAATTTAATATTAAATAACAATAAAAGCACTTGAAAACCTCAACCAAATGGTATATAATAGCACATAACAATATTTTTGCCCATATACTGCCGGCTGTAGATCAGCGGCGGGAAAGATCTGTTGATATGTTAAATCAAAAGTAATCGAGGAAAAACAATATAGAAACGACTACATTTGCCTAGCGGGCGCTGGAATTTAACGAAAGGTTTGTATATTGAAAAATACATACGCGCTTTACACTGAGGAGGGACGGAAGATGAAGAAGGTTAATATAGTTATCGTATACCACCGGGACGGAAAAAGGCTGCTCATGTGTAAGAGAGCGAAGGAACCCTTTCGCGGAATGATAAATTTTGTTGGCGGCAAGGTGGAGCCGGGAGAAAATATAGAAGACGCCGCTTACCGCGAATTGTTAGAGGAAACCGGTATAGGCAGAGAGGATATAAGACTGACACATTTGATGAATTTCCAGTATTTTATGTCCGGCAATGAACTGGAGGTGTATGTTGGCAGGCTTCGCCGTGAGGTGGAATTAATAGAAGAAGTCAACAGCCTTATGTGGGTGGACAGGACGGAGAATTTTTGCGATATGTCCCGATTTGCCGGTGAATGCAATATTGAACATATGCTTCAGCAGGTGGATATTTATTGGGATAGACTAATGAAAATATAGTTATATAAGGTTTTGACAGCTTAAAAGTTTATGTCCATGAATTATGTACGTGCGGCGATATCCTTGCGGAACAGAAATTTGAACACGGTTCGTATTAACGGCTGAATGAAAAAGATCTGTGTAAAAAATGCGAACGGGAAGTTGAAGCATACGAGCTTGATCCAGTTGGCAAGCAGCGTGAACATGCTAAATCCCGCATAATACGGGTAATACAGCCATGCCGCTATAAAACTCATCGCCGGACACATTAATCCCACAGTGGCGCAGATTATTGCCGTTTCAAAAAGCACGGGGTGAGTTTTCGCCGGATCAAATACTCTTGCGGCGAGTTTAAACGAGCATGGACTCCCCATAAGTACCTCAAGCGAATATGCTAAAATGAACTCTATAAGCACGACCGCCCATATCGGCAAAAATGTTCCGAATACGCTCACTCCGCCCATGGCGCGTATTGCTTCCAGCACGGTCTCCGTCCCTGTGATTTCCATAAACATGCTTCCGTTTATAACATAAAGGCTGTAAAACACATACGCGTGGACTGTCACCAGTACAGTCAAAAAAGCGAATACCATTCTTTGAAATTGATTTCTTGGCATAAAAAATCCTCCGTTAAATTTAAATTTTGCAACAAAAAACACACGTGTCGCTCGAAGGGCTGTACGTTCCGTAATCAGATTTACATACCCTTTAGGTAACACGTGTGTCGTCGTTTCACGAGCATTATTTTACCATACAGTTTTCAATTTTGTCAAGAAAAAAATTTATTCGCGGCAAGTTTTTTGTTTTCTTCACGGCGCGCGGTTCGGCTCCCTAATACCTATGGTAGTGGTGCGGTAGACTTGTCAGCTAAAGACTGTAATGTGCCGCCATAACACTTTTTCCAGCGGTAGATGTACTGGCGGTTCACTTTGTACTTTATTGACGCCTTTGTTACACCAAATTTTAAAGAATATTTAATTAGGGATTGACGAAAGCGTATTGTTTGTGTTTATAGTATTCATGGCGGATGGATTCCTTTCTGTGAGTTTGTGTGGTAAATATACTTTAACACAAAGGTTTTCATTCCGCCATTCTTTTTTTTGCTCTTTTACCGCCCATATAAATATGACGGAACATGCTTCCGTCATATTTATATGGGACATGTGTATCGCATCTATTGTAAACCTACACGTGCGGCTTTGACCTCGCGGAGCGTTCCCTTGACAAAACATGAATTTTATATTATACTTAAATCGGTGACAGTCTATACTCTGAGATAAAAGAAAGGTTGATTTATATGACGACTTTTGTCATTGGCCTTGCTATTCTTTTAATTGGCGGCGCATTGTACGGAAGGGTTTGCGAAAAAGCTTTTAAGCCCGATGACCGTGAAACGCCGGCTGTGCGGTTGAACGACGGCATTGACTTTGTGCCTATGAAAAAATGGAAAAACTCGCTCATACAGCTTTTGAACATCGCCGGGACGGGGCCGATTTTAGGCCCGATACAGGGCATACTTTTCGGGCCGATAGCCTTCCTGACCATACCGGTGGGCTGCGTGATAGGCGGCGCGCTTCACGACTATATGTGCGGCATGATCTCCGCGCGCAACGACGGTGCGCAAATGCCGTCGCTCATACGAAAGTATCTTGGCAAATATACCTACCCTGTCTACAATGTTTTCGTGTGCCTCACAATGCTGCTTGTGGGGACGGTGTTCATTTATACTCCGGGAGATATTTTTATAACGCAGATATTAAAAACCGATAACGGCGCCGCCAATCCGGTGGTATGGATTGTATACGGCGCAATATTCGTGTACTATATAATCGCTACGCTGTTCCCCATCGATAAGATAATCGGCAGAATTTATCCGATTTTCGGCGCTATGCTCGTACTGTCCGCCATCGGCGTGTTCGCGGGCTTCTTTATAAAAGGCTATCCCCTTGACGAAATATGGGTCACGGGTGTGTCCGGCATCCACCCGGAAGGGCTGCATTTTATGCCGGTGTTCTTTGTGACAGTCGCCTGCGGAATAGTCTCGGGCTTCCATTCCACTCAGGCCACGCTCATTTCCCGCACGATGCGGAGTGAAAAAGAAGGGCGCATGTCGTTTTACAATATGATGATAGCCGAGGGCTTTATCGCTATGATATGGGCGGCGGCAGCCATGGGTGTTATGAAGCTCGGCTTTGCCGACGCGCAGACAAGCCCCACCGATGTTGTGGGCATTGTGGCGGGGAGCTTACTCGGTAAAGTAGGCGGCGTTATAGCGCTTATCGGTATCATCGTGCTTCCCATAACCTCGGGCGATACGGCGCTTCGCTCGCTGAGACTTATAATTTCGGAAGCGTTAAAAATAGACCAGTCCAAAAAAAGGAACCGGCTCGCGGTCTCGGTGGCAATATTTGCAGTCGTGGCGGTGATTTTGGTGTTTGCTAAATTGAACGCGGGCGGCTTTAACGTGCTTTGGCGCTATTTCGCATGGGCAAATCAAACGATTGCCGTATTTGCGTTCGCGATGATAACGGTGTATATGATGCGCCATAAGCAGCCGTTTATAATGTCTCTTGTGCCGGGTATGTTTTATATGTTTGTGATTTCAAGCTTTATATTAAACGCGGTCATAGGCTTTAACCTACCCTGGACGGCAAGTTATATTATCGCCGGAATTCTTACCGTATGTTATGCCGGAGCCCTGATACGGTGCGGGGCATTTGAGAAAAAAGGCGCACAGCGGCCAGAAAACGCAAATTGAAATAAGCGGAAAAGCAGCCGTCTGTCAGGGCGGCTGCTTTTATATAACCCGATTCCCCGCGAATGTAAATTCCGTGGGCAATTTTTCTTGTTATTATTTTTCGTTCATCTCGTCAACAATGTTTTCGGGCTTCACCGTCATCTCCGCCCAAGCGGGGAGAAAGCCGCTTTTTATGGCGTTTCTGACGGAGCGGATATTTGACCATGCGGCGCAGTAAAAGGGAACCTTTTTCCTCTCGAGTATTTCAATGGCAAGCCTGCTTGTAAGGGCGGACGCTATGCCTTTTCTTCTGTATTTCGGCAGCACGTCAACGCCTATCTGCCACATTCTTTCGCAGTCGGCGGAGCAACCGGCGAGCCCGACCAGTCTGTCACCCTCGTAGGCCCCTACGCCAAGCACATCCAAATGCTTTCTGTCCTTGCACAAGGCGTTGCTCCACTGGGGCAGGTACAGATTTTGAAAGTCCTTCTGTTCAAGGACACGCAGTTCATAATCGCAAGACAGCGGACGAAGAGTGTCATTATCGGGAAGAAAATACTCCGCCATGAAGCATATTCTATATCCCTTAACTTTAATCCTGTCGCTTAGCCAGTGCATATTCGGCGTTTCAAAAAGATGATAAAATTCATATTTGCCAACGTATTCTGTCACTATTTCCCGAATATCATCTATGGCCGCCGCGACCACGTTGCTTCCGTAAGAAACAAAATTCGCCGTTATCGGTTCCTTGAGATACTTTCTCGCCTTATCTCCCAAGCGAAAAGGGATAATAATGTTTTGCTCCCGCATAAAGTCCTCCGCTTTGCAGCCAATGTCCTCAGCGGACTGCTCCATCGCTGTATATAATATTTCTTTAACAATCATCACTTTCTCCTGTTGTTTTGGTTTGTTCGGTTCATTTATTAAAAACTCATTGTATAACATAAGCCGAAGCAGCAAATTTATCAAAACAGCTTTTTAAGCAGTTCCGCGCTATCCTTACCCGCGCAGCAATAAAAGGTGGGGTTTGCCTCCGGGTCGGAAATCGGCACGACTGCCCTTTCGCCCTTTATGCGGTGGAGATTTTGCTCGGATATGTCGGTGATGAAAAACGGCAGGTCGAAGGCCTCGGCAACTGCCTCGAAGTCCGCCCCGGTGTTTTCCATGACAAAGTGTGTGTCGGGCATTTCACGGCGGCAAAGCTCGTCCCAGTAGCCGAGCTGGTTCGCCAGCAACATACTTTCGCCGTTCAGCTCGCAAAGGCGCAGGCTTTCCCGTCCGGCAAAGCGGTGGCCGGGCTTAAGCGACACGCTCAGGCGTTCGGTCATGAATTCCCTGCACAGATACCCCTCCACCGGCGCGGCGGTCACGGCCAACTGATAGACGCCGCCCAGCAGTCCGGCGGTTATTTCGCCGTCGCCCTTTATCTCAGTAGTTATGGCAAAATTGGGGTACAGTCCGTTCAGCATGGGCGAAAGGCTCCACAGCGGGGCCGGGGCGCAGGAGCCGATGAAAATCGTCCTCCGGCTGCGGTCATAGACCCTGACGCGGTCTATCATGTTGTCAACATCGGTGAGTATTTTTTTCGCTCCCTCAGCCATCAGCCGTCCGTTTTCGTTGAGGGTGAGGCGGTTTTTCCGCCGCTGGAACAGCTCCACGCCCACCTCCTTTTCAAACTGCTGCATACTGCGGCTCAGGGCCGGTTGGGATAAGTTCAGCTTTTTCGCCGCCGCCGAAAGGGTCAGCTCGTCGGAAAAAACGGAAAATTGTTTTAACTGCGTGAGCTCGATCACTGTTATCACACTCCATGGTTATTATATACTAAATTTGTAAAAATTTAGTATATAATTGCGCATCGCCGTTTCCGAGTTATATGCGAGGAAAATTTCGGCGGCTCATAAAATTTAAAATAAAGACTTGTCTTTATTTTAACATATTTATTTACGCTTGTCAACGGGTTCACTATGCGTATATGTTATAGCACTATGCAAAATTGGCACTGTACATTTTAGGAAAAGTGTGGTACAATTTTTATAGGTATATAAAAGGGAGGTTTTTATATGAAAACATTGAGCGCAAAAAGGCTAGTCGCCTTTGCCGTAGCTGTGGCCGTAATTTGCCTCGGCTTCGGCCTTTACGCCTGGCACAGCGGCCGTTCCGTTATGGACACGGTTCAGGCGGCAGACGCGGGCACGGTGATCAAGCTGCAAATCGACAGCCCCACCATGACCATCAACGGGGCGCAGCAGGAGATCGACCCCGGCAGAGGGACGGCACCCATCATTCAGGACAGCCGGACACTGCTCCCCATTCGGGCGGTCATTGAGGCCCTGGGCGGCAGCGTGACCTGGGACGGCGAAACTCAGACGGTGATGCTGGCGTATAAAGGCGATATAATCACCATGGTTATCGGCAGCACCACGGCCTACATCAACGAGGACGCACAGACGCTGGACGTGGCCCCTATCGTAATCGACGAGCGCACCATGCTGCCCATACGCTTTGTGGCGGAGGGCTTCAAGCTGGGCGTTGACTGGGACGGTGATACGCAGACCGTCACCGTGACCGCGTCCGCTACGGAAGAAAACGCAACTCCCGACGCCGACGCTCCGACGGTGTACATGACGACGAGCATCACCCCTGAGGCACTCGTTGCCATATATGAGAAGCTGGGCTTTGAGCCTCAGGGCAAAGTCGCGGTGAAGATGTCCACCGGCGAGCCGCCAAACAGCAACTACCTCCGCCCCGAGCTGATAAAAGACCTGGTTCAGGGCGTGGACGGCACAATCGTCGAGTGCAACACCGCCTACGGCGGCAGCCGCTCCAATACCGCCATGCATAGGCAGGTAATTGAGGATCACGGCTTTAACGCCATCGCAAATGTGGACATTATGGACGAGGACGGTTCCCTCGTAATTCCCGTACCCACGCCGGAAAACGGCAAGTCCACCATTACCGAGGACTATGTTGGCGCTCACCTTGCCAACTATGACAGCCTTATCTCGTTGGCCCACTTCAAGGGCCACGCAATGGCGGGTTATGGGGGAGCTATCAAAAATATGTCAATCGGCGTTGCCTCCAGCCGAGGCAAGGGCTGGATACACAGCGGCGGCACAAGCACCACTAATATTTGGGGCGGCGAACAGGATGCTTTCCTCGAAGCTATGGGCGATGCCACCAGCGCCGTTGTCAATCAGTTTGACGGACGGGTGGTATATATCAACGTGATGAACCGGCTGTCCGTGGACTGCGACTGTGACGGCAACCCCGCCGAGCCGGATATGCACGATATCGGAATTTTGGCCTCCTATGATCCGGTGGCGCTTGACCAAGCGTGTCTTGATTTAATCTACGCACAGAAGGACGGCGACGGTGCATCGCTTGTCCGTCGTATTGAGCGGCAGAACGGCCTCCACACCCTCGAGCACGCCGAGGAAATTGGGCTTGGAAGCAGAACGTACAATTTAATTAGCATAGACTGATATGGAAATGTTATCTGTTATACGCCGTGAGATCGTCTACCTCTGGTACTACTTTGAGGTGCAGCTCCGTCAGATAGTGCCCTATTGGGCGCTGGGCATAGTGCTGGGCTCGGTCATTTCCGTGTTCGGCAAGGAAAAAATACACAAAATGGTGGTCGCCATTCAAGATAAACACTTAGGGCTGTTTGGCATAATTCCGGCGGCGCTGCTGGGCATCGCCTCGCCCCTGTGTATGTATGGGACAATCCCGCTGGCGGCCTCCTTTTCACAAAAGGGCCTGCGGGACGACTACCTGGCCGCCTTCATGATGTGCAGCGTGCTGTTAAATCCCCAGCTCCTCATCTACAGTGCGGCCCTGGGGCCGACGGCCCTGACGGTGCGCTTTGTGAGCTGCTTCCTCTGCGGAGTTGTGGCGGGGCTGCTGATACGGTTCTTTTTCAAAGACAAGAGCTTCTTCAACTTCGAGGGCTTTTCCGAGCGTGCCAGCCGGGATACCGACCCAAATATGCTTATGCGGCTGCTAAAAAACATTGGCCGAAACATCAAGGCTACTGGCAAGTGGTTTTTGCTGGGCATATTCCTTACGGCACTCTATCAGCGCTATATCCCGCAGGAGGCCTTCGCCGCGCTGTTCGGCAAAAACGAGGGCTTTGGGGTGCTGATGGCGGCGACCATCGGCGTGCCGCTGTACGTTTGCGGCGGCGGGACGATACCGCTTTTGCAAGAATGGCTCATGAACGGCATGAGCATGGGCGCGGCGGCCTCGTTCATGGTGACCGGCCCGGCCACGAAGATAACGAACCTCGGTGCGCTTAAAATCGTGCTGGGGATAAGGAATTTTATTCTCTACATAGCTTATGTGATAGCGTTCTCGCTGGCGGCCGGACTGCTGGTGGATCTGATTGTTTAGGGGGAAAATGTTCATGCACAACGCTTGAAAATATCCGACACATTAAATCATAAAAAATCGGGAAAAGAGTTTGCCGTTCTGCTACAATGATGACAGACGGGAGGTAACGTAAATGGATTGGATAGACGGATTACAGCATGCCATAGATTATCTGGAGGAGAATTTGTGTGAAGAAATAAGCCTTGACGAGGCAGCCCGGGTCGCATACTTGTCAGTCGGCGGTTTTCAGCGCACCTTCAGTATCCTGTGCGGTCTGACCGTAGGCGAGTATGTCCGCATGAGGCGGCTCACTCTTGCCGGAGCCGAGCTTGCCGCAGAGAAAATTAAAGTCATAGATGCGGCGCTGAAATACGGCTATGACAGCCCAGACAGCTTTGCAAAAGCCTTTGCAAAGTTTCACGGCATAACTCCGTCCACCGCCCGCAGCAACGGCGCCAAGCTGCGGTCGTTTTCCCGCCTGACAGTAAAATTATTGTTAGAAGGAGGAACTCTTATGAATTACAAAATCGAAAAGAAGCCGGCTTTCACGGTGACGGGCGTAAAAGCCCGTTTTGAGGGGGCACCATCTGAGAGACAAAAGAACCAACACGATTTGTTTGTAAAAGGTGAGACCCGTTTCGTTCGCTACGCGGCGCAGGGCATGGCGCGTGACTGCGAAAGGGAATACTGTGTTATCGACGCGGATGCTGAGGGCTATGACCTACTTGTTGGCGCGGTGATTCCCGATTACTTCAACAGTCATCTTGAAAAGACGGCGGGCCGCTTTGCCAAAGAGCTTTCGTGCGCGGAAGTCCCGACGCAGACATACGTTATGACAGAAACATCCCGTGGGGTGAATTTCCTCGACGAACACTTTGACCTTCGCCGAGCCATAGTCAGCGAGTGGCTGCCGTCGTCGGGCTATGTGCTTGCCGACGCTCCCGAAGTAACGGTTTTCCACTGGTTTCCCAAGGAGCGACGGGGCAACGAATACGCGGAGGTTTGGCTGCCGATAGTGAAAAAGTAAAAGTGAATTTGCTTGATAAAGCCGCGTATTTACGGCAAAATGGCAATATCTTAAGGCAATACCGCACAGAGCCTTTAGGCAGTCTTTGCGCGGTATTGCCTCAATAATACTCACCTTATCTCTCGTTCTTTTTTGTGCGCCCATATTGTGGGGCGGGTTCTCGTGGGTCATCGACGACTTTGTCAAGAGCAACGATTTCACAGGTAAAACCGTAGTGCCTTTCTGCACATCCATGTCCTCCAGTCTGGGCGACAGCGGGCGGCACGTTGCTGAAATGACATCCTCCGGCAATTGGCTGGACGGCAAGCGCTTCGGCACACGGGCAAGCGATACAGAGGTTCAGGAGTGGATAGACAGTTTGGAAATTAACTAAAGGAGGAGTTACTATGAAAAAACAGGTAAAAAATCTTACGATTGCGGCCATGTTTTTGGCCATCGGCTTTGTGCTGCCCTTCCTGACCGGGCAGATACAGGCCATTGGCAATATGCTCTGTCCCATGCACATCCCCGTGCTGCTCTGCGGCCTAATCTGCGGCTGGAAATACGGCGCCGCCGTGGGCTTTATCCTGCCCCTGCTGCGCTCGATGACCTTCGGTATGCCGCCTATGTACCCAAATGCCATAGCCATGGCCTTTGAGCTTATGACCTACGGCCTTGTGATAGGGCTGCTTTACAGCCGTTCCCGCTGGCAGTGCATTGTGGCGCTGTACCGCTGCCTTATCGCAGCCATGCTAGCCGGTCGGGTAGTTTGGGGAATTGCCGAGATAATCCTGCTGGGCATCGGCGGCAACGCATTCACGGTGCAGGCCTTCCTCGCTGGAGCGGTGCTTAACGCCATCCCAGGCATAATACTCCAGCTTGTGCTCATCCCGGCCATAATGGTGGCTCTTCACCGCACGG
The DNA here is from genome assembly GCA_947629005.1 of uncultured Clostridia bacterium. GTDB lineage: Bacteria > Bacillota > Clostridia > UMGS1883 > UMGS1883 > JAFLUQ01. Next base: position 15,004 of record CANRCD010000018.1, on the reverse strand, counting down.
GTTTGGTACGGTTCCGCAGAGTTAAGTCAGACGCCGCGCCCCAAGCATAACGATCGCAAAAAACTTACTTTATAATCTGGATAATCTGGTGGCACGGGGCCGTCAAAAAAAATTGTGCAGAACGGACGAAAATCAGCCCCACAGGCGGCTCCTGCCGCCGAACAGGCCCTCCCGACGGCGTACACTGGGCATTAGAAAGCCGAGCCCCGTGCGCCGTGCGGGGTCTATTTTCTCGTAGTCGGTGTTGCCGAGTATCTGGTCGTGTCGTAGAACATAGTGCCGGAGCCGTTTTCATGCCGCACCTCTATGCGACCCTCAGATCGTGCGCTTCCGTCAACAGAAGTGACTTTCTGTTCATAGCCGGGAAGGAAGGCGCTGAGTTGGGCCTGATTATATGCGGCGGCCGCGTCACCCTGTTCAAAATTGGGAGACGAGGCGTGAGGCTACATGGCATACCACTCCGTTCCGTTTGTTTCCTGAATGACTGTATGGGGCGCCGCCGGCTCCTCAAAGTGAGCGCTGCTGTACCAAAGTGTATTGTTTTCATTTCCTGAGCGGGCTTCAAGCACACCGGAGCCGACGGACTGTACTTCCGTGTTTTCCGGCATTCCCGAGAAACTAACGCCTTCGGCGGGGGTAACTGCCGTTCCGTCGGAAAGGTCGGGGAATGTAACATCTTTGCCGGCTTGTCCAATGGGTTGGGGAGCCGGTTCTCCATGGGGGACCTGATACCACTGGCTTCCGTCAGAAGCGGTAATTACGGAATGTTCACTCTCAGGCTCGTTGTAGTAGCTACTGTTATACAGCCTTGAGCCAAAACCGACGGAAGTTGCCTCGATAACTCCTATTCTGCTTGACTATGAATTATCAAGGTGCGGTGTAGCTGCCGCTGGAAACGAGGGGCTGGAGATAGGTAACGATAAAGCCAAGGGAATTAAGGACGATCCAAGTAATGACTATCCTTTTGAGCCAGCTTGTAGCCTCGTCAACGGCACGCTGGTTGCGGGATACCATGCGAACAACCAGAGCCCCGGCCGATACAGTTACAGCGACACCCCTCAGGGGATTGAAACGCTTGGAAATGTGTGGTATTGAACTGTCAGGCAAATCGTGATTTGCCGGCGGTAAAATTTTAAACCAACTGACTGTGTATTTCCTGCCAAAAAACGGAAGTGGAGGCCACCTATATAAGCGGCGGTCTCCACTTCCGTTTAATTTTATATTGATTTTGCGACATCCAACGTTTAATCGCACTTATCCAAGGACTGTTTTTATCATTTTCGCCATGTATTCCGCGACACTCTCAGCCGTCATATCGGCTCCGTTGTTGAGCCAATGCCGTATGACGTCCATGCGGCCGTAAAGAATGAAATTGTAGTCCAACTGCTTTTCCGGCGGGGCGCTGTCCGACTCGCCCCTTTCCGCCAATCAGTAAATTTGAGTTAAAGCGGGAGCTTAGGCCATAAGGCCGGCTTCCGCTTTTTTACGGTGCAATTAGCGGTGTCAGCAGAATACAAAACTCATTAAAGAGGTTTGCATATCCTTCTTGACATAACTTTACGCTTAATATATAATAGATTTAATAGTAGAAAATCAAGCCTTAAGGCGGACAGCAATCGGGAGGGAAACCTTTATGAAAAAATTTACGTCTCTGCTGCTTTCTCTGCTATTGAGTCTGTCGGCGGCAATGAACGCCTCCGCCATGGCGGTGACAGTGACTGTGGACGGCGCGGAGATAGGACTTAAAGCTGATACCTTTAGCGATGTCGGACCGGCAAATGCCGGAGACGTGTATGTTCCCTTCCGCGCGGTGCTGGAGGCCATGGGCTATGGGGTCGCCTATGACAGCGAGACCGGCGTGGCCACAGGTGGCACCTTTGCCGACCCGGAGTTGACGCTCGTGCCGGGTCAGGACGGGACAGTTTTAATCGACGGCGTCACATACATACCCGCCGACAGGCTTACCGGCCGAAGTGGCCTTGCCTATTCAGCGGAATTATCGGACGGCGTTCTGGCTTACACCAACAACTATGACGAAATTGCCGCGGGTTGGTACACTCTGTCCCTCGGGGACAGGCTGCTCACCGCCGTGACGGAGGGCGAGACTCTCGCGTTCGGGCTGTACCTTTCGGAAAAAAGCGGCGGCGACGAACATCTCTGGCTCCTTCGTGAGGCGGGGAATAAGACCTATACCCTTGTCAACAAGGCCACCGGCCTTGCCGCCGACGTAAACTCCTTGTCCCGTGAGGACGGGGCGGCCATAATCCAATACACTCTTACCGAAGGCGCGAACCAGCGGTTTACTTTTAAAGCGGCGGGCGACGGCTATGCTGTCTCGTCGGAGTACAGCCGCCTTGACTTGACCGCCGGGGCGGACGGCTCAGTAATCCAAAGCGTTGACGGCGGCGTATGGGGCCTTGAGTTCGCGGAGCCATACGTCAGCCCCATCGATCTTGCACTTGAAACCGATGCCTTTGCCGGTCTTGAACCCTATGTAAAGGAGCGCTTCAAAACCTACTTTTTCACCGACGTATGGTTCAGCCGTGAAGCTAAAGCAAAGGCGGAAAACTTCCTGTTGAAAAATCATTTTGACAAGGCGGACGCCGCCAACCAAAGGAAGCTCCTTGAGGCGGCGATGGAAGTCCCCTTTGCCGATGTTCTGACCGACACGGCTCAGGAAAAGCTCACCGCCGATTACGAGATAACAGGCGTAGAGGAAAAGCCCGGCCCTCTCTATGACGAGGAGCTTAACGAGATAGGAACGACCGACTATTACATTTACACGATAAACATGGACTGCGGCGGCGATACTCACACTTTCACCGTTGAAACCGTTGACCCCGACGACGAGGACTACGTCCGCCGGGTGTGCGAGGCTCTGGCCTGCTTTGAGCCGCCGATACGCAAGACCCTGCGCCGGTTTTACTACACCGGCGTTGATGGAGAAAATTGGCTCGCATGGGACGGCGAGGTTTGGAACCACGCCGCCTATAAGGACAATGTGGACGACACGGTAAATATGCTGGCTCACGAGCTGGGACATGTCATCGACAGTTGGTTCACTGTCGGCGACGACGTATGGACCCGTGCCATGGCAGCCGACATGGTGCCCATAACGGATTACGGCAAAACTGACCGGTGGGAGGATTTCGGCGAGTTCAGCCAGCTTTACCTGCTGTCAAGAGGAAACGACGCCCTCATTTCCGCCATTGAAAAGGTTTATCCCGCCCGCACAAGGGCCTACCGGGCGGCGCTGTATAACCTTGATAATGAATATTACGCCGATTATAAGGACGAGTACGAGGCCGTCACGGCTCCCATCGGCGACACAAGCGGTATAGACGAGGGAATGTACTACTGCATAACTCCCGATTATTTGACACCCACGCCCGAAACCGAAAGAGTTCTCACAAATAACGGCGGCGTCATAACCCTTGAACCGATTTCCGGCGAGGACAGTCAGTTGTGGCAGATTGCCATACTTGACGACCAGCTCGTACAAATATATTCCAAGGCTGACGGGACGTCGATTGCTGTTCCGAGTACGGAACCAAATACGGAAGTGGTCACTGACGCGGACAAGGCATCGCCGCTCGGGCTTAACAAGACAAATTCCGGCACATACACTATATGGGTGAGCGAAACGCTCTACGGCTTTAACTTTGACCTTCGCGGAGAGGGCGGAATTTTTACGGGCATTGAAAGCGGCGAATTTTTCCTAACTCCTGTTGAAAAAATCGAAGGCGTCGGCGACTTTACCATAATGTCGGCGGAAGGCAAATATCTCGCTGTATCCTCCGAGGAAAGCGGGGCGAGGCTCACACTTTCCGACAGCGGGAATGTTTGGCACATTTACAAACTGCCCGACGGCACAGGCTATATTACGGATAAGACTACCGGCTTGGCCGTGGACATCAGCGGCGGGAGCTTTGAGGAGGGGACCTGGCTCTGGCCTATACTCTTACCCGTGACCCCAACCAGACCTGGCTCGTGCTGGGAAACGGCAACGGCACGGTTTCCTTTAAGGCCCAACACAGCGGGCTCTATTTGGCCGCCGGTGAAGACGGCGCCGTGATCCAATCCGCAGAGCCGTATCAATGGGAACTGACGGCGAACTGAATCGGAGGTATATATGAATTTTTTATTTGTGGCTCTCGGCGGGGCGATAGGCGCGGCGGGCAGATATGGGATAAGCCTTATTCCGTTCAGGACGGCCTTCCCGGTGCTGACGTTGATAACTAATATGCTCGGCGCGGTGTTGATAGGCTTTATCACCGGAGTCGCAAGCGATAACGGCGGCGTTTCGCCTTATTCTGCGCTATTTTGGAAAACCGGCGTCTGCGGCGGCTTTACGACCTTTTCCACCTTTTCCCTTGAGGCGTTCACCTTATTTGAGAACAAGTCGTATTTGTGCGGCGGAGCATATATCGCGCTGAGCGTGGCCGGCTGCCTCGCGGGTATCTTATGCGGCAAAAAGCTGGCGGCATTTGTGCGGTGATAATATTTTACAAATTTCGGTATAATTGAAATATAAATAAACGTTTTGTAGGAGTGATACTATGATGGAGATAAGGCTCTCCCCTCTAACGAATGATGATAGAGACCAGTTCATTCGGGACAATCAAGAAGCGTTTAACTATGGGGCTTTGGAGGAGTTTGGCCGAAGGGACGAGCATATTGAAGAAGATGGAGAAATAATATCCCGCAAAACCATTGAACAGGCTATTGAAAATGGGGAGGCATACCGTATTCTACATGGTGATAAAAAGGTGGGCGGCGTAGTGATTCGTGTTGACGGAGAACACGGCGACCTCGAACTGCTGTTTGTTTCTCCGAAAATTCACAGTAAGGGCGTCGGGTATGCGGCATGGTGCGCTGTGGAGAGGCTTCACCCCGAAGTAAAAGTCTGGGAGACCGTTACACCATATTTTGAGAAGCGGAACATTCATTTTTATGTAAATCTCTGCGGTTTCCATATTATTGAATTCTTTAACAGTCATCATCCGGATCCGAATGATCCTGACACAGGAAAAAAGGACAACGAACAGTTTCCGGAAGGAATGTTTCGGTTTGAAAAGAGAATGGAACAGTGAAGACATAAAGGGGTGTTGACCATGACCATTGAGCAGGAGACTTTTAGTAATTATACGATTTTGAAGGACAAGCTGCCAAGCTACGGCTTTCGGCAACGCGGCGATATGCTGGTTTATGAAAGGCCGCTGCCCAAAGAAAATATGCGGATTATTATTGAATATGGCGATGAGATATGCGGAAAAATCATTGACCTTGACGATGGCGGGGAATATACCAATTTTAGAATCAGCAACGTGACGGGCTTCGGCGCGGAGGTAAAGCAACAGTTTACGGAACTGCTTTTGGATATTCGGGAGAAGTGCTGCCGGAACAAATATTTTAAATTCGAGCAGGCGCAGAGGATTAATGAGTATATCTTTGATACATACGGCGGTTCGCCGGATTTCCTTTGGCCGAGTATTCCGTCATACGGGGCGTACAGGCTTAAAAGCAGCAAGAAATGGTATGCCATTATCGGAAGTGTGCCGCTGTATAAGCTGGAAAGTTCCACCGATTCCCGCAAAGAGGTTGAAGTAATTAACGTAAAGGCAGACAGCGGCAATATAGAAAGAATGTTGGCCCAAAAAGGATATTATCCCGCGTTTCACATGAACAAAAAGTGCTGGGTGTCCATAATTCTGGATGACACCCTTGCCGACACGGAAATACAAAGTTTGATTGACAACAGCTACAAAAGCGTATAGGGGGTATAAATATGGGACATTGCGATTGGGCGTTTTCAAGCGAAGCGGACCGATCACGACAGCGAGTGGGGCGTACCGGTGCATGATGACCGCCGGATGTTCGAGCACTTGACGCTGGAATGTATGCAATGCGGACTGAGCTGGAGCCTCATGCTGAAAAAGCGTGAGATTTTCCGCCGGTGCTTTGAAAACTTCGAGTACGACAAAATCGCCGCCTACGGCGAGGACGACGTGCGGCGAATTATGAACACTGAAGGAATGCTGAAATCCGAGCGGAAAATTCGGGCGGTCATCAACAACGCCCGGTGCTACCAAAAAAACCGTGAGGAGTCCGGCAGCTTCTGCGACTACCTTTGGGGCTATACCGGCGGGAAAACCATCCTTTACGACGGTCACGCGGAGGGCAAAATTCCTGTCAGCAACGGCCTTTCGGAGGAGATAAGCCGCGACCTGAAAAAGAGGGGCTTTAAGTTCATCGGTGCGGTCACGGTCTACTCTCACTTGCAGGCCTGCGGCGTTATCAACGACCACGCGGGAGACTGCCCCTGCTTTAAGAAAATCAACGAGGCCAACCCCACGGTGAAAATGAAGCCTGACCGGGATGTTGGCCAGGCTTGAGTGAAAGAACGTCAGTAAGCGGAAATGAAAAAATCGGCGGGAGGAGGATGAGAATATGGATCGGATTATAGCCCATGCAGATATTGAAGAAGAAATATTTGCATATATAAAGAAAAAGTACAGAGTGTCGCCGGAATATCCGCAGGCAAGGCGTTTGTACTATGCGGCCTTTCGTCATAGGGACAACAGAAAGCAATTTGCGCTTCTGGCGGACATGCCGAAAAAACGGCCGGGTTTAAACGACGAGAATACGGTCACTGTTTTGAATGTCAAAATAAGTGATCCGTTATTTGCGGATTTACTGCTTCAACGGGAAGGCTTCTTCAAAGGATATCCCGTAGGCAGAAGCGGCTGGCTCGCGATTGCTTTAGACGGTACGGTTCCATTCGAGGAAATATGTTCTTGGCTGGAAGAAAGCTATATTGCCACCGCGTCCAAGGAAACAAAGTATAAGCTCAGACCGCCGAAGGAATGGGTCATCCCCGCCAATCCAAAATACTACGATGTACAGGCGGCTTTTGAAGAATTGAATGAAATCGACTGGACGCAGGGAAAAGGTATCAAGACCGGCGACACGGTTTTTATTTATGTCGCCGCCCCGGTATCCGCCATACTCTACAAATGCCGTGTGACAAAGACGGGCATACCGTTCCGTTTGGACAACGGAGAAGTTCGTGCTAACAGTATAATGAGGATCAAGCTGCTTAAGCGATATGCCCCCGATAGATTTACCTTTGATATTCTTGGAAAAGAGTATGGTATTTTTGCGGTAAGAGGACCGAGAGGGATACCGAAAAGCCTGAGCGACGCGCTTAAATAGACAGGCTTATTGATTGTGAAAAGTGAATTGACAGGAGATGTATTTATGAAATACGAATGTAGGATTACCGTCCTCGAAACAAAATGTTTTCCGGAGTTGCAAGAAAAATATTTGGCCGACCCTAAGTCCGGACCGTGCCCATTTTTCAAGCCGGGCGATACGTTTTTGCTAAAACGCACCCCTCAGCAAGACGACTTCTATCACATGATGAATGGGAAATTTTGCGGCGAGGCATGGGACGCCATAAGCCGTTATATTTATACCGCTCTTCAAGGCGGTTCCATCATGAATGGCTGGACGAATGACGACCGAATGATGATCGCTTGCTGCAACGACGGCACAAGACCCGTGATATTTAAGATAGAACGGATCGATATACCGGAAAACGAAGAAGAGAAAGCGTGGCTGGAAAAACAGAATTTCATCAATTCAGCCGAGGATGCTTATACCGGCTGAATTTTCCGACCAGCATTTACTGACTTAAGAAAACCCTGTGTTTAAAATAAAATACGGCGATAAGACAATTTTTCTCGATACATGGCTAAAATTACAATTCTTGGGTATATATGCATGGAATAATAAGCAGCTAAAAACACCGTAAAATCAAGGACTTCAGAATTGAAAATTGACAAAGTAATGATCGTATATTGCATCCCTCAAAATTGGGTTTTATTGTTCCACATACGTCATGATTACAGGAATTAAAAGAGCGTATTATACGTCATGGCACACTCTACAGAGAAAAACGGGCAGACAGTAAAGACAGTCAACCGGTAAAAGTTACTGAAACGATTTCGATATGATGTAATCGTTGACATTACAACTAAAATAATATATATATAATATAACCAAAGAGGTGTTAAATATGAAGATTACATCAAGATTTACCGTGGCAGTTCATACACTTCTCGCGATTTATGTTTTCAGAAAGGAATATAAAACGACGTCGGATTTCATAGCGTCGAGCGTTAATGTAAACCCAGTTGTGATACGGCGCACGCTTTCGAGCCTCAAGGCGGCGGGAATAATCGACGTAAAGGTGGGATGCGGCGGCGCGACGCCGGTAAAGGACGCGGACGATATTACGCTTTACGAAATTTACACGGCGGTTGACTGCGTAGAAGGCGACCTGTTTAATTTTCACGAAAAACCAAATCCGGAATGTCCTGTCGGAAAAAATATTCATGCGGTGCTGGACTCGCACCTTGCGGACGCTCAGACAGCATTGGAAAACGAGCTAAAAGGTGTAACCCTCGCCGATTTGATGAAGCAGTTAAATATATTGATGTAAAAAATGTCTGTATTTTTCGTTGTAACTATTGACATTACAACAAAACTATGCTAATGTATAGTTGTAATCAAGATGGTTACAACTATATTATTTTTGGAGGTCTTTATTATGACAAACTACAGCAAGGTAAACGTAAACGGTACAAACAGAGTGGAACTGCACGACACGCTCGGACTTACCGGCGCGGAGGTAAGCGTAAATTTCATGCCTGCGGGCGCGAGTGTACCGTTTGTTCACGCGCATAAGCAGAACGAGGAAATTTATATAATCCTCGAGGGCAAGGGCTGCATGGAGATTGATGGGGAAAAGGTCGCTCTTGAGGCTAATGATTTTCTTCGCGTGGCGCCGGAAGCGAAAAGGCGGCTTTTCGCGGCTGCGGATTTCTCAATCAAATACCTGTGCGTTCAAGTAAAATCCGGCTCGCTTGAAGAATATACGGCGAGTGACGCAGTTATGGCGTAATAATTGCGCGAAAATTTGAAATTATTACCGATGAGCCAAAAGAGACTTCTCATGAAGTCCCTTTTGGCTTAACGCTGTATTTAACACATTAAGAGTAAATTAAGGTTAACGGAGGCATTGGGTATGTACGTCTGCATCAAAGACCTGATACAGAATATGAATCTGGTAATCGGCTGTACCGTGGGCTGCCCCTACTGCTACGCCCGAAACAACGTGCGGCGGTATCACATGATCGACGACTTCTCAAAGCCGGAGTTTTTTCCGGGTAAGCTGCGGCTGATGGAAAAGGAAAGGCCGCAGAATTTTCTGCTTACCGGCATGAGCGATCTTGCCGGGTGGAAAGCGGAATGGCGGGAACAGGTATTCGCGAAGATGGCGGAAAATCCCCAGCACCAATTCCTATTTCTCTCAAAACGACCGGACCACTTGGACATAGATACTGACCTTGACAATGCCTGGTTTGGCGTGACGGTTACAAGAAGGTCGGAACTGTGGCGAATAGATGCGCTCAGGAAAAATGTGCGGGCAAAGCATTATCATGTAACCTTTGAGCCGCTGTTCGACGATCCGGGTGAGGTGGATTTCAGCGGCATAGATTGGATAGTCATCGGAACCATGACCGGCCCGCAGAGCCGTAAGGTGCGAACATCGCCGGAATGGGTGTACTCCCTGACGGGACAGGCCCACGCACAGGGTATCCCTGTTTTTTGGAAAGAGGATCTTGTCCCTATCATGGGCGAAGATATGGTACAGGAACTGCCCGACGCTTACAACAGAGTTTTGGAGGAGCAGAGAAAATGGCGCAAATCATAGAAAACAACATCCTGCTCGCGGATGTGGAAACGAAGAATATCATGACGAAGTCCAGTCTCCCGGTGGGTGGGTACTCCGTCAACCCTTATGTGGGCTGCACCCACGCCTGCAAGTATTGCTATGCCTCGTTTATGAAGCGCTTTACCGGGCACACGGAGGAATGGGGGACATTCCTTGACGTGAAGCACTGGCCGGAAATCAAAAATCCGAAGAAGTACGCCGGACAGCGGGTGGTAATCGGCTCGGTGACGGACGGCTACAATCCGCAGGAGGAAATATTCGGGGCGACCCGTAAACTGCTGGAACAGCTTTACGGCAGCGGCGCGGACATTTTGATTTGCACAAAATCAGATCTCGTTCTGCGGGACATCGACCTTTTGAAAGATCTGGGACAGGTGACGGTATCCTGGTCTATCAATACGCTGGACGAGGGCTTCAAGAACGATATGGACAACGCCGTCAGCATTGAGCGGCGTATTGCCGCCATGAAGCAGGTCTACGACGCCGGTATTCGTACTGTCTGCTTTGTGTCCCCTGTCTTTCCGGGCATTACGGATTTTGAGGCGATTTTTGAGCGGGTCAAGGATCAGTGCGACCTGTTCTGGCTGGAAAACCTCAATCTTCGGGGCGGTTTCAAAAAGACAATCATGGACTATATCGCGGAGAAATATTCAAAGCTCGCGCCGCTGTATGATGAAATATACAACAAGCATGACAGCAGCTATTTTGAGGCGCTGGAAAAGGAAGCGGAGGAAATGGCGAAGAAATACGACTGTCCGTTTGTGGATAATGAAATGCCATACGGGCGCGTCCCACAGGGACACCCCGTTATCGTAGACTATTTCTACCACGAGGAAATCCGGGGTTCAGACAATACCGGCAAACGAAGGAAGTCTGGTAAGATAGACACGTTGTAGTTCATGCGGTACAAGACATTTAAGGGGCTGAAAAAAATGGCGCAGACCGTTCAAGGGCTGGAAGTCTTTAATTAAGGCAAATTTATGTATTGATAAACACGGCAATAAAATCAAAACTGTGAATAGATGTGGAAAAACCGCCTTTTTACAAGAAAAAGACGGTTTTTCTTTTTATTTTATGCCCTTGAATTACGATCGAAAATCACCCTTGACGTATCTGTGTACGTCGGCGGGAGGGCCTGCTCGGCGGCGGGGCCGCCTGCGCGGGCTGATTTTCGTCCGTTCTGCACGATTTTTTTGAACAGCCCCGTGCCTCTAGATTACATAGTGAGTTTTTTTACAGCCCCTTTTTTTGCAGTGAGTCATGAGGCAAAGTCAACCGTTTACAATACGGTGCTCCTCATCCTCTGTGCTTAACAACGACGGCACCTGGATGTATACTAAAAAAGTGGACAAAAAATAGGAAGTGGTATAAAATAATAGACACAAAAGGAGAAGTATTATGTCCACAAATTGGATCAATGTCAATAAAGTAGACAAAAAAGAGAGAAAAAAGTATTAAGAGATCATAAAAGCCGCCTCCTTTTGATTAGGCGTCAAACCACCATTGTGAGAATGAGGCCTAACAGATTTTTTGTCCACTTTTTTAGTATACATCCGGTTAAACCCCCGAAGCAGTCCGCTCCTAAAGCGGAGGACCGCTACGGAGCCAATATCCTTGCGCAAAATTTTAATCAGCCTGCTCCTAATATGGCTTGGGTATCTGATTTCACCTTTATCCGTGTGGCTGGAAGGCTTTACCACCTTTGTGCAATCCTTGACCTTTTTCAAGAAAGGCGATTGCCTTCAAAGTTTCCAACAGGATCGATACCAATTTAGCAATTGAAACTTTATCCGAGGCTATTGCTGTCAGAGGCGACCGTTCCGGTCTTGGACTTCTCCACTCGGAAGCATCTTCGGGCGAGTTTTTTGATGATTGTTAACAGCTTCAAATAACACAGGGGCAATACGGCAGACGGTGTTCTATCTCAAAGCAGGATTAAATCGGTTCAAAAGCGAGATTGACAAGCTTTGTGCAAGGAAGGAAAAGTCTGAATAAACACAAAACCACCACCGAAAACTTTGCTCGTTTTCAGTGGTGGTTTCTAATTTTTTGATTATCTAGATCGTGCTGAGCGTCAGGTAATAAATCGTAAGCGTTCCCGCCCATATTAAGCGGGCGACCACGCCGTTTATCCCCTGCAAAACCGCATACGCCAAATTGACTGCAAGGCTGAAATACAGCATGCCCTCCGCCCGCAGCCGACTGTCTTTTCGAAGCTTTTTCACCGTTGTCTGGAGCTGTGATTTTTTATCCATCTCTTTCACTTCAAAAATGTCTTTCCCTATTCGGGAATTCTTTTTCTTTGCTGCTTGGAATAATGCAGCGCATACAGACGTCAACGATCTGTCCTATGGGGTCAGCGCAGTCATTTCCGATCCATTCCTTAACAATAGCGATAAGACCGCCGATATAAAACATAATAATATATGCTTTATCTTTCTCCGCAAGGTGAAATCTGTCCAGCACCGGTGAAAAGATATTTACAAATAACTGCCGAAATGTACCCTCTGTATTCAAAGAAGCAGGATGGGAAAGAGCGACCTTGAATAAACGCTTATTCTCTCTGACGAATTCAAAATACGGCCTTAGATAGTCGGGAGAAATGAAAATCAAATCCTCCAGATGTTCTGATGTCAACCGCTTTTTTATGTTCGCAAGCTCTGAAGAATATCTCTGAAAGCATTTGTTGTTTGTGTACTCCACACATTCGTTCAATAGGTCGGCGATTGTCTCATAATGTAGATAAAATGTGGAACGGTTAACTCCGGCCTTTTCGCATATTTCTTTCACGGTGATATACTCAAAGTCCTTTTTCTCCAAGCACTCGATAAGAGCCTCATCCATGCGTGAGGCAGTACTGAAATACTTGCTTTCCGCCTTGTTCAACCGTTCCGCCACCTTTCTCTGCTGCTATGATTAATTCTCATCGCCCGCAATTTCTGTTGCAAGACGAATGACGTCGCCGGCATATTTGTTTTTACTTTTCTGCAAGATCCGCTGATAGATAGGATAATTCACAACCATTCCTGCAAAACCGATGATGCCGACAACAATCCCCAGCCCCGTGAATACTGCCGTTCCCGCTCCGATGACGCCCATCGACAGGCACATTCCCGTCCCTGCAATCAGAGCGCATACAATGCCAAAGGTGTAAGTGAAAATCTGAGCAGGCATTTTCGCCGCTCTGTCCAGCTTGCGGAGTGCAACCACCTTTGACGCACTCTTTTTCGAGTACTCGTTTACAATTGCCTCGGCATAAATCTTGTCTGTGTTCATAGTTCAATACCTCCGTTTGATTTTGTAACTACATTATAGCAGGCAGATTATTGAATTTGAACAACACAATTGCGGATTTCTGTCGAGTTGGCAGTACGGTTTGTTGCCACCTGCACCGCTCCGGATTCACCTCGTTTAATTATCCATTCGGAGTAGGTGCGGGTGGATTACAGTTTATACATACTTTTTATCCATAAAGAAAAGGGTATATATGTTAATTTTAGCTTTTCAAGCCCCAGTAAAATCAAGGGTTTCAGAACGCAAAAACGGCAAAGAAATGATAGTATATTACCGCCCCTCAAAATGTGGTTCTATTGTTCCACATCTTAAATATGTATTTTGAACTCCCCAAAATCAAACACACCGTTTCCATGCCGCAGCTTGCCTTGATGATATAAGGACTGAAACGCATTTGCAATTTCGTCAATCAAAGAAACTGAAATGGTAAGCTGATGATGTGCCGGTAGCACATTTTTAATCTTCAACAATTTCACCTTTTCTACCGAGCGCATAAACGCATCCGGGTCGGTTGTCGGATAAAAAGCGTCCAAACAGCCTTTGTAAATCAAATCGCCGGAATACAGCCATCCTCTATCCGGCTCGTAAAAGCAACAGTGCCCCGGTGAATGACCGGGCGTATGAATGACTCTCAGCGTTCGATTGCCTAAATCAATAAAGTCGCCGTCGTGCAGTATCCTTGTGGGATAGCCTTTGAAAATTTGATAATCTTCTATATTAAAATCCGCAGGAAAGGCGCACGGTTTCAAAGTAAGATTTTTCTTGACCGCCTGTAACGGAAGTGGAAACCGCTCGGAAACCCAGCTTACTTCATTCTCGTGTACGGCGAAATCCGCAAAATACTTATGCCCGCCAATGTGATCCCAATGGGCGTGGGTGGTAAGAACGGCAACGGGCAGGTCGGTCAAATTTTCGACCACCTTTTTGATATTGGCGACCCCTAAGCCCGTGTCAATCAATACGGCTCGCTCAGTCCCGCAAAGCAAATAGCAGTGCGTTTCTTCCCAATGCTTATACTCGCTGATTGCAAATGTCCCCGCATCAATTTTTTCAACGGTAAACCAATTAAATTGCACAGTGTTTCCCTCTCATACAGTTCCAATTAGCTTCTCGACAAACGGGGATTTGTAGTATCACAAACGACAAATCATGATATATTCTTCCTCGTTTTCATCTACAATTTCAAATCCCGTTTTTTGATACATTCTTACAGCATAGTTTGCTTTTTGTACAGCAAGCGATGCTTGTTTATATCCTCTGTCCTTGAGAATGCGGAGCATTTCTTTCATCAATGCGGTACCTATCCCCAATCCCCGATAATCTTTGTACAATGATATTGCAAAGGATGGAGTGTCATTGTCTATGTGTCCGTAATCATTCATAATGCGCACCCAAACAGCGCCGATAGGCTTATTATCAATTTCTGCAATCAAACCAATATCGTCCTTCTTCATACCAAAGTCGGTTATATACACCTGTAACTCAGGCTGATTGATAATTGATTTGTGCGGCGCAGGAGTTCCCGGCGGGACAAAAATAGCTTCATATAAAAAGTCTTTCAGTAAGCTATCTTCTCCCTCCAATATAGTTCTGATTTTGTACTCCATAATCGTCTCCTTCAAAATCCCGATTTTCACTTCGTTTCAAAATGATTATACCACAATTCTCCAACTTTTTCAATCCCTCGCCACAAAAACAGATCTAAATACATATCTCGCCTATGCCCAAATAAGCACGGCGACATATGAAACACGGTACGTTTTTGGTACGCTTGGCAAAAACAGAGCCGCAAAAGCCCGTATTTATTGGGCCTTTGCGGCTTTATCCTTACTCCCACTCGCTCCTGATAAAGAAATCTTAAACAATTCTGTTTAGAGATTTTATCACGAGGTATTGTAGTTATCTGTA
>CANRCD010000017.1 GCA_947629005.1 uncultured Clostridia bacterium | reverse complement strand
ATAATACTTCTCCTTTCGTGTCTATTATTTTATACCACTTCCTATTTTTTGTCCACTTTTTTAGTATACATCCAATACAAATAAAACGGCGCAAAAATGGCTTAGTAATAAAAGACAGGATAATGGGAGGGCCAAAATGAACAATCTCGTGATAAATGTCAACGCCGGAAAGCCTAAAAACAAATGGGTTTCTTTTTTCCTATGTCTGTTTTTTGGACATTTCGGCATTCATAAGTTTTATGAAGAAAAAATCGGAATGGGACTCCTTTATTTATTTACGTTGGGGCTATTGGGGATAGGGTGGTTAATTGATTGCATTGTTTTACTGTTTAAGCCAAAGGTATATTTTGTATAATATTTTTACAAAAAGGAAAGATTGATATGTTTTTTAAAAAAGCAAAGCAGATAGATGAATTGTCGTCAACCGTTAAGCAAAAGACGAATTATATAAGCGAATTAGAAACCAAGGTATCAGAAATGGAAAAACTCATGACGCCTGATATGCGCGAGGTTATTTCTCTTCAGGACAAAATAAAAGATTTGCAATCTCAGTTGGATTGTATGCAGTCCGATTACAACGTTCAAAAGGCAAAAGAAGAACAAAAACTATTAGAACTTCGCGACAAGGAGAGCGGCCTCCTTCAAAAAATATCTGTTTTGAAAAGTCAGCTTGTTGAAACAGACGAAAAAGTGCTTTTGCAGGAATTTGGCCTATATGAACCTAAATTTGACTTTGTTTCATCTGACGCTTACAAGGCTAGGCTGTCCCTCATTAGGGAGCAGCAGAAGGCAATGATAAAAACCGGAACGGCCATAATTGGTGCAACAAGCTGGACTGTTAATGGCAGCGCCTCTCAAGGCAGCAAAATGATTAAAGACATTCAAAAGCTCGTGTTGAGAGCCTTCAACTCCGAATGTGATGAGTGCGTGGACAAAGTGAAATATAACACTTATGACTCTTATGTCCAGAGAATAGAAAAGTCCTGTCAGGCCATATCAAAACTTGGAGCGATAATGAATTTATCAATATCAGAAGATTATAAAAGATTAAAACTGGACGAACTTGCGCTTTCTTTCGAATATAAGCTGAAAAAGGAAGAAGAAAAGGAAGCGCAAAAGGCTCTTCGGGCTCAAATGAGAGAGGAAGCTAAGCTGCAAAAAGAAATTGAAGAGGCGCGCAAAAAACTTGACAAAGAGCAGACCCATTATGAAAAAGCCTTGAGTGCAATAACCAAACAGCTTGAAATCGCTGACGATGAAACAAAGAAGGAGCTTCTTGCAAAACAGAAGGAAATTGAAAATCAACTTGGGGAAATAGAAAAGGCGCAGAAGGACGTTGATTACCGAGCCGCAAACGCCAAGGCCGGATATGTTTATATCATATCCAATATTGGAGCCTTTGGCGAAAACGTGTATAAGATAGGCATGACCCGAAGACTTGACCCTACAGAACGTGTGGACGAGTTGGGCGACGCTTCCGTTCCCTTTAATTTTGATATTCATGCCATGATATTCTCAGACGACGCGCCAAGGCTCGAAGCGGCGTTACATAGAGCTTTCGAGGGCCGCAAATTAAATATGGTTAATCAACGCAGAGAATTTTTCCGTGTTACACTCGATGAAATCAAAGAGGTTGTAAAGGCAAATTTCGATAAAACAGTTGAATTTGTAGATGTTGCCGAAGCAGAACAGTATAGAACGTCAGAGAAAATGCGCATGGAAATGAAGTAGAAACTCATTTGAACGATATATGATAAAATTTATGAGGTGTCAATGATGCCTGAAATAAATATCAACAACTTTATACCTCCCAATAACATTAAGCCTTTTGAGGCCGAGCTTTCTTACGGGCAGCTGCGTATGCTTCACTATCTGGCGCCAATTTGCGAAAAAGAAATACATCTGCCAAATTACTTAATGCCATATATAAATGACGCCTACAGCCTTGTTTCGCTTGGCTATCTTGGCGAGGCTGACGCGGCAGTTTTCCTAAAAAGAATAACCGTTCAAGAGCTGAAGGCTTTCCTTCAAGACCACGGCCAATCTGTTACCGGGAAAAAAGACGTCCTAATACAGCGAGTTATTTCTTCTGTCAGCGTTGAAGATATAACGTCACATTTTCAAATGAATAAGTACTACACTGTCACCCCCAAAGGACAGGCCATGATGGAACAATATCCAAAAGAAGTGGTGTATGACGCTGAAATGAGAAAAATACTCATTTCCATACAAAAAAGAATGAACAAAAGCATTTTGGAGAAAAATCGCGACTTTGCGATGGCGGACATAAAGTTTCTTGACGACTATAAACAATACGATCTTCCTATCAAGGCTTTCGTTTTAGCCTACAATCAAGTAGCCGATCGACAGCAAGACAAAATGTCATATATGTTTTCCATGCTTTATGACGTTTCCGTACCGAACAATGTATTTCATCAAGTTAAGCGGTATCTTCATGCCATGACGGAGTTGAAAAGGGCTCCGGCAGATACTTCATACTTAACATATACATATACTATTGAAACGATGGAAGACCAACGAACCTGTGCGCATTGCCAATATATGAAAGGGAAAATTTTCAACCTTAAAGACGCCCAAATTGGCATAAACTATCCGCCTTTTTATGGCTGCAAAAGCGACTTTTGCCGTTGCTTCGCTAGCATAGACTATGATATAAGGGAGTGATAACATGAAATTTGGTATCCGCACCCCATCGTTGAAAAAATCTCTGAAGGCACGCACTACAGGGAAAGTGAAACGAGCAGCGAAAAAATCACTTCTTCCCGGGTATGGAAAGAAGGGCGCCGGCTGTATAAAAAACCCGCAAAAGGCGGCGTACAACAAAATTTATAACAAGACATCAAAGAGCCTTTTCGATTTATTCAAATAAAAAACGGCCCCGGTGCGCCAACACCGAGGCCGCGAGATGGAGTGTATCGTGATACAACACCACCTACACAAGGAAATTGTATCACATACACCCCCGATTGTCAAATAAAATTTTTAAGGGAGTGTGTTTTTTATGCCTACAGCCAAACGATTACCCAGCGGGTCATGGCGCGTCCGCGCATATATAGGAAAAGACGAAAGCGGCAAACCGAAATATAAGAGCTTCACCGGGGCGGATAAGCGTTCTGTTGAGCGCGAAGCGGCGGCTTACGCCGACGAACATCGTTGCGCTCTGAATAGCCGTTTGTTTATTAATGCGGCAAACGACTATATTAACAGCAAAAGCAATGTACTTTCGCCTACGACCATTATGTCATATAAACAGATACTTAGAAGCTATTTTGATACATGGCAGGAAAAAAGCGTTGACGCGATTGATTCAAAAACCGTCCAAGCGTTTATAAACGAAAAAAGCCAGAGTCTGTCGCCGAAAACCGTCAGAAATATATACGGCTTTATCACCGCCGTCATTTATTACGCCGAGCCGTCCAAGCGGCTCAATGTCACGCTTCCCAAGCAGCAGAAGAAATTTAAGGAGCTTCCGCCACCCGAGGATATTTTTAAGGCTGTAGTCGGAACCGAATGCGAACTGCCGGTGCTGCTCGCAATGTGGTTAAGTTTGCGAATGTCGGAAATACGGGGGCTTCGATACAGCGACATTACCGGGAATATCCTCACCGTTCACACCGTGAAGGTAAAGGCAGAAAACGGGGACATCATCAAAAACTCCACAAAAACATATAACAGTGCCCGTCGGCTTTCCGTGCCTGCGTATATAATGAACCTCATTAACGCCCAGCCCCACGAGGCCCCTGATGATTTTATAATAACCTTGACTCACCCACAAATATATAAGCGCTTCCAAAAAGCCCTGCAAAACGCCTGCTTGCCCCATATTCGATTTCATGATCTGCGCCACCTCAACGCCTCGATTATGTTGCGCCTTGGTGTCCCCGACAAGTACGCAATGGAGCGCGGCGGTTGGAGCAGTACCGGCGTACTAAAAGGAATTTATCAGCATACATTCACGCGGGAGCGGCTGGAAACTGATAAAAAAATTGACGACTATTTTAACAGCATATGCCACGAAATATGACACGCATAAAAAAAGCGCCGATAAAACGGCGCTTTTTTGGAGCCGATGACGGGACTCGAACCTGCGACCTGCTCATTACGAATGAGCTGCTCTACCAACTGAGCTACATCGGCATACAACGATAGTATTATACCCGATATTTTGCCGTTTGTCAAGAGGGAAACGCAAAAAAATGAATAATTCTGCTCCGCTCCGATAAGGTTGACAAAAAATCACGCACGTGGTATACTTTTGATAACATTAATTCTGGAGGGTACAACCGTGAAAAACAGCCATAATGCGCCAGAGGTCATCGAGATCCGTGGTGCGAGAGTGCACAATCTGAAAAACATAGACGTTGACATACCGCTGCAAAAAATCGTGGGAATAGCCGGAGTTTCGGGCTCGGGCAAGTCATCGCTGGCATTAGGCGTGCTATATGCCGAGGGCTCGCGCAGATATTTGGAGGCGCTGTCCACCTACACCCGCCGCCGCATGACGCAGGCCGCCGCCGCGCAGGTTGACGAAGTGCGATACATCCCTGCCGCGCTCGCGCTGCACCAGCGGCCCGGCGTTCCGGGCATACGCAGCACCTTTGGCACATCGACTGAACTGTTAAACAGTCTGAGGCTGATGTTTTCACGCCTCGCGAGTCACCGCTGCCCGAACGGTCACTATGTCCCGCCCACGCTGGACGTGGCCGCCGAAAAGGATTTTTTCTGTCCCGAATGCGGCGCGCGCGTTATTGCTCCTGGGGCCGAGGAGCTGGCCTTTAACAGCCAAGGAGCCTGCCCGAAATGCGGAGGCACAGGCGTGGTGCGCACAGTCGACCTCGCCACTCTGGTGCCCGACGAGAGCCTTACCATCGACGAAGGGGCGGTGGCCCCGTGGAACTCGCTGATGTGGTCGCTGATGACAGACGTCTGCCGCGAAATGGGCGTGCGCACCGACGTCCCCTTCTCGGAGTTGACCGAAAGGGAGCGAGACATCGTTTTCCACGGCCCCGCCGAGAAAAAGCACATCTTTTACCACCCAAAAAACAGCAACGACGCCGCCGAGCTCGATTTTACATACTTTAACGCCGTCTATACCGTAGAAAACGCCCTCGCAAAGGTGAAGGACGAAAAGGGTATGAAGCGCGTAGAAAAATTTTTGAGGCAGAACGACTGCCCAGAGTGCGGCGGCACCCGCCTTAGCGAGGCCGCCCGCGCGCCGAGGCTGCGCGGCATATCCCTTGCCGACGCCTGCAAAATGACGCTTGCCGAGCTTACCGTCTGGGTAGACGGAGTACCCGCATTCCTGCCGGCGGAAATGCGCCCCATGGCCGAAAGCATCTGCGCCTCATTCAGAGGGGCGGCAAAAAGGCTTACCGACCTCGGCCTTTCATACTTGACGCTCGACCGAGCTTCCTCCACGCTCTCCACCGGCGAGCGGCAGCGCGCTCAGCTTGCCCGAGCCGTGCGAAACCGCACAACCGGCGTGCTTTACGTGCTTGACGAACCGTCGATTGGTTTACACCCCTGCAATATTGATGGTCTGACTGAAGTCATGCGAGACCTTGTGAGCGATGGGAACTCGGTGGTACTTGTCGACCATGACACGCAGGCGCTCGGGAGTGCCGATACGCTTATCGAGCTCGGCCCAGAGGCTGGAGCCGAAGGCGGCAGAGTTATTGCGCAGGGAACCGCGGCCGAGCTTGCGGACAATCCGGCTTCAAAAATCGGACCGTTTCTGAGGCCTGACGCGCGGGAGGTTTTTCGCAAGCGAACCGAACGCGGCGAGCTTTTCTCCCTAGGCGAAATCAAGCTTTCGATAGGGCAGATACACACCGTAAAACCGCTGACAGTCTCTTTTCCCAAGGGGCGGCTGTCTGTGGTGACGGGTGTTTCGGGCTCGGGCAAAACCACATTGATTCTCGAAAGTCTTGTTCCCGCGCTGGAAGCCGCCGCAGAAGGGCGGCCGCTGCCCGCGCACGTGCTCTCGGTCGAGGCTCCGGATATACGTCAGGTGAAGCTCATTGACGCAACGCCTATTGGCATAAACATACGCTCCACCGTAGCGACCTACGCCGATGTCCACGACGAGTTTCGCAAGCTCTATGCCAAAACCTCCGCCGCAAAAGAGCGCGGCTATAAGGCCGGAGATTTTTCTTATAATACCGGCTCTCTGCGCTGCCCCACCTGCGACGGCACCGGCAGCATAAGCCTTGACGTGCAGTTTTTGCCCGATGTGGACATCCCCTGCCCCGACTGCGGAGGCTCTCGTTACCGCCGCGCCGCGTTCGAGGTCCGGCGCACGGCCAAAAACGGCGTGGAGTTGTCGCTTCCGTCACTTATGGCTATGAGCGTGGACGAGGCTCTTGAGGCCTCATCCGACCTTAAAACCGTGTATAACCGTCTGCTGACGCTGCACCGCGTGGGTCTCGGCTATCTTACGCTGGGCGAGCAGACGCCCGGTCTTTCCGGCGGCGAGGCGCAGCGGCTTAAGCTCGCAAGCGAGATGGGCCGCGGGCAGAACGACTCGCTCTTTGTATTTGACGAGCCCACCATCGGTCTGCACCCTCTTGATGTACGCTCGCTGATGTCTGTTTTTGAAACTCTTATCTCTAACGGGGCCACAGTAATCATCATTGAGCACGACCGTGACGTTATACGCAACGCCGACTATGTGGTGGACATGGGCCCGGGCGGCGGGGTTGAGGGCGGCCGCGTTGTGGCCGTCGGTACTCCGGAGGATATAATCGCCTCGGAAGAGAGCGTTACGGGGCGGTATCTGTGAAACCTACCCGCTGATTGTCTGATAAAAACTTAAGCCAATAATTATCCTTATTCTCATCCCTGTTTATTTTCCCTAAACAAACAAGGCTTTGACATCCGCCGCGCGGCCGTGTATTATTGTATTGTATCGCGATACAATAATTTTTGACGAGGTGATATTATGTTAAAAATTGGAGAAAAGCTGCGCGGACTGCGGCTGAAAAACGGCCTGACGCAGGAACGGCTCGCCGAACTTATAGGCGTATCTCCTCAGGCTGTGAGCCGTTGGGAGACCGGCATGACATTTCCCGACATAACGCTGCTGCCGGCGATTGCGAACTGCCTTGACGCTACGCTGGACGAACTTTTTGGCATGGACGAACTGCGCGGCGAGGACATGGCCCGAAAAATTTTTACCGCAGTCCACGACCTTCAGCGCGATGGCAAAACCGACGAGGCCGTGGCCATGCTGAAAGACGCTGTAAAGACCTGTCCAAACAACTACGCTCTGCTTTCTGAACTCGCTCTCGTCCTTCCTGCAAGTCGTGTCAGCGAGGCAATAGCCCTCTCGGAGACAGTGCTGCAAAACAGCACAAACGAAAAAATTCGCGCAACCACCCGGGCCAATCTCTGCTTTCTGTACCTTAAGGCGGGAATGTCGGAGAAGGCGCTGGCGCTCGGTAAAACTCTGCCTCATATCTGGGAGAGCCGCGAGGCCCTTCTTCCCTTCCTTGTCTCGTCCCGCGCCGGAGACAGCCTCGGCGATGCCGACGAGCTTACGAAAAGTTCCATACATTCAGCTCTTGCGCTGATATGCCGCCTAATACGCGCTGCCGCTCCCTCCGCCGCAGACTTCGCTCTTGGCGGCATTTCTCCCGAAAATGCCGAAGCAATGCTCGCGGAGATAGGCGCGTATTTCGGGTGACGGTCCAACCGTCCGCGTGCGCCGCTTTGAAAATCTTTAGCTCAAAATTCACACATTTATACCCAGCTCTGCTTGCAGCTCGTGCAGGAAGGCGCTTGACGCCCGTGAAAACACCTGATGTTTTTTCCACACAATGCTGAGCTCGGATCTCATAGTCGGACGCAGGGGCCGAAAGCACAACCTTGATTCGCCGGCGGTATTGACAAGCTTATCCAGTGCGATGGCGAGGCCCAACCCCTTTTCCACAAAATGCGCCGCATTATAAATAAGATTATAACTGAGCGCCACGTTTAATTTTGAGCCCTCTACCCTAAGCCGCGACAGCATTGCGCTGTCGGCGGAGGCCTGATGAGATATGAGCAGCGGCCTGTCCTTGATATCCTCGGCGGTGACGGAATCCTTTCCGGCAAGAGGGTCGTCCCGACGCATGAGCATGCCCCAAGTATCGCTTACGGGCAAACGTATGCCGTCGTATCTATCCATATCCGCCGGCCCCACCAACAGGCCGAAATCTATCAGGCCCTTGTCCAGACGCTCTGTCACCCATTCCGCGTCGCCGCTGTATATATGATAACGTATCATCGGATACCTTTTCTGAAGGTTGGCGGCCGCCTGAGCAAAGTATGATACGGCGTCGGTCTCGCCGCTTCCGATGTAAATGTCGCCGCTGATATTCCCGTCGGAGCCGTTGAGCTCGGCGCGAGTCTTTTCCATTAGGCCCACCATTTCCTCGGCCCGCTTCTTAAGCAGCTCTCCTTCCTCGGTCAGGGTCACCTTTTTCCCTCCCCTGATTAAAAGCCGCTTGCCCAGTTCGTCCTCCAGTTCCTTTAGCTGTCTGGACAAGGGCGGCTGCGTCATGTGCAACGTTACGGCCGCTTTTGTTATGCTTCCTTCACGTGCCACCGCCAGAAAATACTGCAATACTCTTATATCCATATACAGGCCTCCTTTGTTCCTATTATAGCAAAAGGCCGCATACTTTTCAAGTATGCGGCCTTTATTTTTATACCTTTGAGGTTATTCGAGATGTCGACGCCATCAGTCGTTATCCCGCTTCGTTATGGTTATGAGCCGCTGTTCCACGTCCCAGTCCACATCAAAACCAAGGCTTTCGCAGGCAAACCTTACTGGCAGCATTGTGCGCCCGTTAATGATTGTGGGCGCGGCGTCAAGGATTTTTTTCTCCTCGCCCGCAAAGGCGGTGGCGTTGTCTACGGTGAGCACGACAATTTTATCGTCCACGGCCAAAATGACGTTTTTGGAGTCCTCATCCCAGTATACCGCACCGCCCATAGCTTCGACAACGGCCCTAATCGGAGCGAAAGTCCGGCCTTCCACGATAATAGGGGTCGTATCGCGGCCAGGGTCTATTTCCGTTTCAACGCCATTCACGGTCATAATAGGCTCGCCAATCTTCATTGTGAGGACAAGGCCGCCGCTCCCGTTTGTCTCCGCCGCGTCCGAGGCCCCGCTCTCGGCTCCGCAGCCGGAGGCCGTAAAAACGGTGATAAGCAGAACAAAAACTACGAATATAAGCTTCCTCATAATCGCGCCTCCCGTTAGTTAAGCTCGAGGCCGCTTAGCCAGCTCTCCACTTCGGAGGCAGCCGCTCCGCCGCCGAAACGCCGCCCGCTCCGCCAGTCCGCGTCGGGGGCCAGAGAGTGAAGATTGTCCGCGCTGGAGCCTATTCCGCTGGAGTGCGAGGTACAGAAGGGAATTATGATTTTACCACTCAGGTCATAGCTCTCAAGAAAGGTGTAAATTATTTTCGGGGCCTGACCATGCCAGATCGGATAACCGAGGAATATCACATCATAATCGTCCATATTGTCCACCGAACCCGCAATTTTCGGCCTCGCGGTAGGGTCGCTCTGTTCCCTGTCGGCCCGACAATCGGTGTAATAGGCCAAATCCTCCTCGGTATACGGAATTTCGGGAACGATTTCATATTTGTCCGCGCCGGTCATGTGGGCAATGCGGTCGGCCACTCCCTCGGTGGAGCCGGTGCAGGAAAAATATGCCACAAGGGTTTTTGAAACTTCAGGTTCGGGTTGGGGAGCCGGTTCCTCCGCTGTTTTTTCAAGAGGAAGGGCAAGGGGGCGTATGGCGCTCATATCCCAAAGGAAAGCCTTGAAGGCGTCCGCGTCGGCCAACTCGGCGCTAAGATCCGCCTCAATTAAGCCCTCCGATGGCCTGTACAGCCTTACACGGGAGACTTCGCCGTTCTCATAAAATATGGTAATTAGTGAGCTGCCATTCGGAATGTTTTTGCCCTTTACCGTCTGATTTTCTATGGTAATTTCCGGCTCATCCACATCGGTCATGACGAGCTCAATACCCTCGCTTTTTCCGAGATTTCGGCTGTACTGCTTGGCGGACTGATTGTTCCAGTGCTCGTGAACGCCCAAGTTTGTAACAATGTGTCCGTTTCCGTCGGTGTAGACCGTGCCCGAGGGGGAATTGCCGACAAGCCCCGCCTCGTGGAGGTAATTTTCCACCGTTCTATCACTAACGGCAGAGTTATTGTCTGTAACAGCGGGCTCGTTCACAAGGAAGTCCGCACCTACGCTGTCGATGGCCACAGGGTCCTGCGACACAAAAATGCTGGACGTGTAGTCTTTGTTGAAGGGCGCCTGCCGCCAACGGGAATTGCTGCCGGTTATGGACGCACCCTCGGATGGCGCGCAAATAAGCGCGTCAAGCATATACAACACCGTTTTGCCGCCAAGATCGGCGTTGGCCATCAGATCCACAAGAGGACTGTAAATGCCCATCTCGCTTTTTGTCAGCCACTGGTGGAGGTTTGCGCCCTCCGGCGGGCGCATAGCGTTGCCGTTGATAAATGAGCCGAAATGGTTTTTGCCGCAAAGGGTTACGCCGTAGCTGTGGCCTTTGAGATTGGCGAGGTTAACGACGTATGCCGCCTCGGTGACGCAGGTGGGCAGGTAGTTGACCTTGCCGCTAAACTCATGGGACCAAACTATGGGTGCGTTTTCGTCGGCGACGCCATTATCACGGGTGACGAACTTTACTCCGCTCAGCACACCCTCGCTGCACATTTCTACCATATAATCGGGAAACAGCCGCGACACGTCGTAAACGGTTATGCTTTCGGGACTAACGCCGGCCTCGTTCACAAGAGAAAGGAGCAGGGTCTTGAGAAGAACTGGGTTGGTATAGCTCATTTTCGTCTCGCCGGAAGTGTCGTCGTCCATCACGGCAGAGCCGTTGATGTTGGCCTTTATGGCGACTTTCTCCCCTGCCTTATATCCGCCGGACCTATTTCTGCGCTCGTTTATGTCCGTGAACAGGGCCTCCCAGCCCTGAGCGGCGGTAGACGCTCCCGCCAAAGCGGCGACAGAGCTGTCCACCATTTTTTGTATCACCGCCTCGTCGAAATGCTCAATTTCCCACCAATAACCGCTGCCATCCCAGTTCACACTGTCGGGCTCGTGGGCCCAGACCACCCTGCCCGGCATGACGCCGACGCCCCTGCCATAGGGCTCGTGCGGCGGAAAAATACCGTCCTCCGCCCCTGCCGCCAAGGCGGTCATGCCCAAAATCAGGCTTAAAACCAATGTAGTAAGCTTTTTCAAGGTCAATACCTCGCTTTCATTTTTCTTATAGCATAATTATATCAAAGCGAAGTCAAAATATCAAATACATATATTAAATATAATGTCATACTTAAAAAGTATACCTGCTTGGCAGTAAGCGGCGGCGTTATAAACGGCGAAAAGCTTCCATGGGGCAGCGCAAGCAAGGCGGAAACCCAAGCGGCTCAAGCAATAAAAAAGAGGCCGTAAAAAAGTCGCGCAGACCGTTCAAGGGCGAAAGCTTTTTTTAGGCGAATTTGAGCATTAAATAATCGGTAATAAAATAATTTTTCGGTAATAAAATAATTTTAATGTAGAAAATTCGCCCTTACGAGCGAATTTTCTCATTTTTATGCCCTTGAACTACAAACGAAAATCACCTTCGGCGTACCTATGTGCGCCGTCGAAAGGGCTCGCTCGGCGGCGAAGGCCGCCTGCGCGAGCTGATTTTCGTTTGTTCCGCACGATTTTTTGGGACGGCCCCCTGCCTCCAGATTACGGAGCAAGTTTTTTTACAGCCCCTTTTTATTTATTTCTCACTCGGCCTCAGCGGGAACGGACACGGTTACGGTCTTGGTCTCCTGATCCCAGTCAACATCCAGTTTAAAGCCCTCGGCAATAAAGCGTATGGGAAGCATGGTACGCCCGTCAATCACAACGGGAGCCACATCGAGTGTCTGAGCGTCCTCGTTAATAAAGGCGGTCGTATCGTTGATAACCATTGTAATTATGTCATTACCGCATGAGAGAACGACCGTCTGCGTCTCCTGATCCCAGATAACGCCGCCGCCAAGCGCCTCAATCACGGCGCGTATGGGGAGCAGTGTACGCCCGTCCTGAATAATGGGCGCGGTGCCTCGGCCAGGGTCTATCTCCTGTTGAGCGCCGTCAACCGTCATGGCGGGGTTGCCGATTTGAAGCTTAATTTCCGTCGCGCCGCCTGCCGCAAAGGCGCCAAAACTGAGGCAGAGCGCCGTTATAGCCGCCAAAATGGCAACCATGCGTTTTACGCTTGCTTTTCTCATATATAAAACCTCCGTTTTTCTTATGTTATTTTTATTATAGCACAAACTTAGGCAAAAGTACAGCAAAATTTTTATGTATTTAAAAAAACATTTTCCGAAGCGCTAAACCCACTGCGGCGGTTTATGTCCTATTCCTCAAAAGCTCGTCGGGCTCCCTATGGCTCATAATAAAAACAAAGAACCCGCAGGAGAACACATTGCGCTCCCGCGGATTCATAAGTCCGCACATATTTTAAACTACTGCCGCCGCTCCTTCACCGGCGCAAGGCTCGCGAGCCTCCACACCATCAGACGGCTGCCCTCGGGTACGTTCACAGGCAGGGCCACAAAACCGCCTGCATCTACGGGGACGGTTGTAATATTGGCGCTTTTCAGCTTATCACCGTCGTAAGCGGCAAACAAGACCGCGGCTGAGGCGTTTTCGTCCGTAAAGTTGACCACCGTAAGACTGCCCCCGTTATGGGCGTAGGCCAGTATGCCGCCGCCGCGTGACACGGTAACCCTGTCTTTAACTATGCCGGTGGCCGCGTCAAAGGCCGCGATCTCCGCGCAAGCCGCTCCCTCGGCATTAAGCTCTGTCCTAAGGCTGTCGTCCGAAACCTTGACGGCAGCGGCCCTTATCAGCGAGCCGTTCTCGTCATAGAGCGACACAGCAGCCATGCAGAAACGGCTGAAATCGAGCCTGATAACCTCGTCCATCGTCACGCCGGTTATATATTCGCCGCCCGAAGGCGTGGGTCCCTCACGGTGATAGGCCGCGTAAACCTCATCGTCATCCATGGCATAGGAATAAATCGTAAACTCCTGAAGCTCGCCTTTAAACATAGGATCGGGATAGGGAGATTTCGCCAGATAGTTCATCGCGGTCTCGCCCAAATCCGATACGGCCGTGCCGAGGTCGGCGGCGGAGACGAGCTCGCCGTTAAGGTACATTTTGTAAAAGCTGCCCGTGGCGGTTATAACAATATCGGCCTGTTCGCCGCTGTGAATGCCGGGAGTATGGACGAGATCCTTCTCCGCGCCGGAACCGCCTGTGGTTATGGCCGCGCGCAGGTTGCCAAGGCCGGGGCGCGAGGTGTTAAGGAAGAAATATTCATTGGTTCCGTTGCCGAAGCAAAATGTGAACTGGTGGGTTTTGGTTATCTGAGGAGTCAGGCGCAAAACTATGGTAAATTCGTCGTGCCCGCTCAGAATGCCCTTCGGCAGTTGAATATAGTCGTCCACGCCGTCAAACACGCCACCCTCCATACCACCGTAGACAATGCCATGGTTGCCGTTGCCGCTTTCGTCAACAACGTAATCGCTGGGGCGCACGTCCTGAGTGACGGCGCCGTCACCCGAAAAAATATAAGAAAGGATGACCCTATCGTTCACCTGATCGGGTTTGGCGAGCACAGTGAACCTGAACTCACGCGTCACGGAGCCGAGCGTACCCGTCAGCGTGACGGGGGTGTTTTGGACGGGTCGTGTAACGACGCCGTCAGGCGAGAGCACTGCGGGGTTGTTCGATGTCCAGACTACATCCTTTCCGCCGGGCACGGCGGAAAGGTCAAGATCACTGACGAGCTTGTCCGAGGGGAACTCATACGAGGCAAAAAGCGTTTCACTGCCGGCATTGAAAAAACCGTCGGCAAGGGCCCTCACCTCGGCGGCGGAAAGGCAGGTATCAAAAATTTGAAGCTCGTCGACGGCGCCGGTTATGGCGTCGGCCTCCCAGTATGTGGCGCCGAGATAAAGCCTGCCGGCGGCAGCGTTTACCGTTCCCGAGGACACTTGCTCGCCGTTCACGTAAAGCGCGGCTGCGCCGTTATTTTCCGTATAAACGAGGTGTATCCACTTATTGAGGCTGTTTTCGGCGGTGGTTGGCCGCGCCTGCCAATTAAGGCTTGTCGCCCAGAAAGTTGGCTTACCGTTTGCGCAGAGAACTCCCGTCCAGTTCTGATTATCCTTAGTACCCATGTTCTTGAAAAACACGGTCTTTGTTTCGCCGTTCGAGGTGACGTTCACCATGGCCGATACCGAAAACGTACCGCCCACGTTCCCGAGGTCAAGGCCATATTTTCCGTCGAGCGCAAGACCTCGGCCGCGGTACCCCTCGGTATAGTCGGCGCTCCCGCCGGAGTCGAGGGCGTTGCTCACCACAGCGGGACCGTTAAGCCGATCCTCAAAGTGCTGAATATCCATTGCAAATGCTGTTGAGCCTATGAAAAGCGTCAAAGCCGCAAGCACAAACAAAAGCTTTTTCATTACTGCTCACCTCCAAAGCTGACCCTGACTGTTCTGCCGAGGCAGCTTATCTCGTATTCTCCGGCGGCCTCCGGCACAAAGCTGTAGCTGAGGTTTCCCTCGCTGTCGGAGGCTCCGTAGCCAATTACGGTTTTGTCGCCGCGAATAACGATTACCGCGGTGACGTTCGGCTCGCACTCGGCCGTAACTGTGATTTTGCCATCCGTAGCGGCAGCCGTGACCGTACTTCTGAGCACAAATGGACGAACCTCAAACACCGTCGGCTCATCGGCCATAACTATGCGGCCGCGGCTGTTCACGGCAAGGTATTTGCCTCTTTCATAAAGGCTTTCGAAGGTAACTCCGCCGTTCGTTTCCGCCTGAATAAAGGTGCGCTCGGCGCGGGATTCCGCGGTGCCGCTGTTATCGTGAAGCAGCTTTGCCACGCCGCGTTGGTTTGTCACATAATATCCCATTTTATTTACGGACTGTATGGAAACGTGATTTTCGCCCGCCACCTTTCCGGAAACCAGCTCCCACAGGCTGTCGGTCTCGTAAAGTCCGTCGCCGCCGAGGCTAAGGTAGCCGCCCATGGGATAGTCGGCGGGCTCGTGCGAATTGTCAAAATGGTTATGAAAAACCGCTTCTCCGCCGGCTATGAGCTTTACGGCGGTTCCGTCGAGGCCAACGCTGCTCTCCTCAAGCTGGGCCACGCCGCCGTTTTCGTCGAACACAAGGCGGTCGATGCACACGCTTCTGAGATAACCGCCGCCGTTTTCCTGTGCTCCCGTGTGGTAGATAAGATAAGTCTCGCCGTTAAAGTCGAGCACAGCGGGATGGTTGGTATTGCTGCTCGCTCCCACGTCCATCACAAGACCCGCATACCGATATGGGCCCCATATACTCTCGCTTGTGGCGTAGCTCAGATCCTCGTGCCAATTGCTGGCAAAGAAAATGTAGTAAAGCCCGCCGCGCTTATATATCCACGGGGCCTCGGTGTACTGGCTGTCCGCTGGAATACCGTCAATCTCAAGCTCGGTTATATCGCCGCCGTTAATTATTCCGTCCCCGTTTTTGTCCGTGAGGTTAATCATGTCGTCGGTGAGCTCGGCCATATAGATATTGCTGTTGCCCCAGCAAAGGTAGCGGCGCTCCGTGCCGTTTTCGTCGTTTTCAACCCATACGGTGGGGTCGATGTCGTCCCAGCCGACCTTGCCGTGAGTCCAGTTCGGCTCGATAAGCCGCTTGCCGCTCCGCGCGTCGGTGAACGGGCCGGTGGGGCTGTCGCTCACCGCAACGGATATGCCGTCCGAATTTTTGCTGTTATAGAAATAGTACCTTCCGCCGTGCTTCACCACCTGCGCGGCCCAAGCGTCCTTATTGCTGCCCCAGCTGAAATCGGCGGCCTTAAGCGGTATGCCCTCGTATTTCCAGTTCATAAGGTCCTTCGATGAATAGCAAAGGTAGTTCGGCATATTGTAATACCCGCCGTCGCCGATGTCCTCGCCGATGTAAAGGTAGACCGTGCCGTCATCGTCCAGCAGCACGGCGGGGTCGCCGCCGTAGACGAGGGCGGTGTCAACATTCTGCTTCTTGTTCACATCGTAGTACTGCGCGGGACCGGTTATTTCGGGATTCGTGGCCGAGGCCGTGGCGCAGACGAGCCCCGCCGCAAGCAGGGCGGCCAATACTTTTTTCATTTTCTCACTCCCAAATCTATATTCTCTCATTTTTAATATACCAAATTGCAATTGAGCTTCATATATGGATTTGTGATTTTATATATGGGATTTTGTGATATTTCCCTTTCGGACTTGAAATTTCCGCTCCGGTGTGTTAGTATAAAGGAAGCGTCGCGTGCGGCGGAAAAAATCGAAAGAAGGCGACAGCATGGGGAAAAAATCTTGGATATCCGTAGCGGAGATATTGGCCGCGGCCTCGGGCTGGGGGCTTATAGGACTGTTTTCGCGGCCGCTGGGAGCGGCGGGGCTTTCGCCGCTCCAAATGACGTTTGTGCGCAGCGTTATCGTTATGGTTTGCATGGGCGCTCTGCTGGCCGTAAAGGACAGGACGCTCTTTTGCATAAAAGCGCGGGATATCTGGATTTTCCTCGGCACAGGCCTTGTTAGCATAGTGTTCTTCAACGTGTGCTACTTCACCACAATAAGGATAACAACGCTCTCCACGGCGTCGATACTGCTTTACACTGCGCCGTTTTTTGTTATGCTGATGTCGGCGGTGTTTTTTAAGGAAAAAATTACCGGTGTGAAGCTTGTTGCGCTTGCGCTGGCCTTCTTAGGATGCGTGCTGGTCAGCGGGTTCGCCTCGGGCGGGATAAGCCCGCTGGGGCTGCTTGCAGGCGTGGGCTCCGGAATGGGCTACGCTACGTACAGCATTTTCGGCAAGGTGGCGTTACAAAAATACCACACCTTCACGGTAATTTTCTATACCTTTGTCGTATCCACACTGTGCCTCGCTCCGTTCGCCGGAGCAGCCGAGGCCGTTACCATACTTGCGAACAACGGCGGGGCGCTTATGGCTGCGCTCGGACTGGGGCTAATCTCGACCTTCGGGCCGTACCTGCTCTACACCGTCGGTCTTGAACACATAGAGGCGGGCAGGGCGTCGGTGCTTGCCTTTGCCGAACCCATGGTTGCGACTATAGCCGGAGCCGTCGTATTCCACGAAGGACTCAGCCTCAGAAGCGCGGCGGGCATAACGCTGATTTTCGCCGCCATAGCGCTGCTGAACCTGCCCCAACGCAATGAGCGATAGCTTTACATATACAAAAGAGCCGTAAAAAGCCGCGCAAACCGTTCAAGGGCTGAAAGTCTTGATTTAAGGCAGCCATGAGCATTGTAAAATGGGAATAAATTAATGTGGAAAATCCGCTCTACTGAGCGGATTTCATTCATTTTACGCCCTGAACCGCGAACGAAAATCTCCCTCGGCGTACTTATGTACACCGAGGGAGGGTTTGCTCGGGGGCAAAAGCAAGCCGCCTGCGCGAACCGATTTTCATCCGTCCTGACGCGGTTTTTTAATCGGCCCCGCGCGGCCAAGTTACAGAGCAGGTTTTTACATCGCCTTTTAGATTTCAGATATCCAGTGGTTCGCAGAGGGGACGAATGCACTCGGCGTCCTCCCAGACGAAAAGCCTTGTCCCGCCAAGAGGGAAGTCCTTAACAAACTCCGCCCTGCCGGACGAATCAACCAATGCGCGGGCACATTCGCAAAGCTCGCCGTCCGCACCGTACCTCGCGGCGGTCAGGAGGGCTCCGGCCTCGGTATTTTCCGAAAGGGACACCCGAACCGAACGAACCGTGCCGCTTGAAACGGCAATATCCTTTATTTCGCCTCCTTCGCCTGAGGGCTCGGCAAGGCCAAAGGCCGCGACGTCAGCAAAGCTGCCGTCGGTATTATGCGTTCTCAGCCCCATACCGCCCGAGGCGTAGGCGGTGTCGGCGCAGGCTCCGAGAGGCGTCCAGCCTCCGTCCGTAAGGGCAAAGGCGCTGATCTCGCTGCCCTGTATGTCCATTCTGAGCGTAACGAAGCCCTCGGCCTCGATGGGGCCGCCGGCAAGCTGAATCCAGTTCGCTCCGTCAGCCCGCCATATAGCCCAGATAAGGCCGTCGTTTTCATTTTTCAGCTCAAGCTGGTAAAAGCGGCCTTCATCCACAACGCGCCCCAGCAGCCCATAACCCGTGTCGTTGGACGTTGGCACAGGAACAGTGGCGCGAAGCGTCATATCGGGCAAGGCTTCGGCAAGAGCGGTGTGGTCGCCGAACGCGGCGTCGCTCTGCGTAAGGCCGCCGCCCTCAACGCTCCACGAAATTCCGTCCGTCCGCCAGCCGTCCGTGAGCAAATTCCCGCGAATGGCTGCCGAATCGGCAAAGACGCGCACACGGTCGGCGTTGACGTAGCAGTCTGTCGCGAGAGCGTTCCTCTCACCTGTCACGCGGACGGTGAGGACGTGCTCTCCCCGACCGATCGAGCCGGTATCGTAAAGCAGCAGAGCGTCGGCGCGGCTCGCGGCATAGCAGTCAACAAAGCTTTCCTCCCCTCCGTCGAGCGAAAATGCCGCGACGCCGTGGTTGGGAGCCTTGGAGCCGTACCATTGCAGGCGGTCGCCGCTGAAGGAGACGGTCAACATATCGCCCGCGTTGTTAGAGTAGTGGTTATCGTTCTTATAACAGCCGGCCTGAGCGGTCGTCAGCCAACCCGCGCCGTAATCGAAACGGGCGTTGGTATCGTTTACATCCTCGATTCCGAGCGGCGAAACGGAAGCCGCGCCTTCCGAATAGGGCACGACGTTTTCATCATTATAGTCGTTGATAACGATCTCGCAGCGTCCGCTTTCCACGCCATCGGCGCTGACAGTGCAGACAACGACTCCGGTCCGGTGATAGAGGCTCTTTACAATGAAGCCAATCCTGCCGCCCTCAAGGCGCACGGGACTTTCGCAGATCAGGTCGGCCGGGCCGCTCAGGGATATTTGCACCTCGTTGTCGGCATAAGGCAGACATGTGCCGTTTTCGTCAAGCAGTTCAACGGCGACGCAGGTCATGTCGGAGCCGTCGGCCACGAGCTCACCGAAGTCAGGTGTGACGGCGATTTTCGCTGCGGAGCCCGGAGTTCTGCGCTCGGTGCGGGCGGCCTCTTCTCCCCCGATATAGCCCACAGCGGTGAGAGTTCCGGCCTCAAAGGCCACATTCTCGAACCTGAAGGCCGGATGCGGCACGTTCATATACAGGTTAGGCTCGGTTCTGCCAACCGAGCGGCCGTTCACAAACAGCTCTACCTCATCGCAGTTACCGTATACCTCCACAGTCGAGGGTGAGCTTTCCGTCCAGTAATTGGCGATGTAAAGCTCAACAGCCTCCTCGGGCTCCTTTTGGGCGCGATAGAAGTGCGCGACAGGCTTATCGAGGCGGAAAATATCGTACATCCCGCTGTAGAACACATTGCCGGTGTTTGTATAGTTGACCTCGTTATTATAGTCGAACATACTCCACGCAAAGCCGCCGAGGCAGTAGTCGTTTCTATAATAATAATCCACCACATCGGCGAAGGATTTGGTGAATTCCGCCGCCTGAGCGTCGGTTGCCCCGGGCAGACCAAAACCGTCTGTCCAGTGCTCCCATGAGTGCTCGGAAGAAATAAACGGCTTAAAGCGCGGATCCTCAGGATAGATATAGTTTGCGCAGAAGATATCCTCTATCATTTCTGTGCCGTCATAGCTCTCACTGCGGCGCACGCCGTGAGTGGGCCGCGTCGGGTCGAGGGATTTGGCAAGAGAGCTCGATTCGCTGACAAAATCATGGTCGTCAAACGATTCGTTCACGCGGACGCCCCACGTCACGATAGACGGGTGATTACGGTCACGGATTATCATCTCGCAAAGGTTATCCTTATATACCTCCTTCCACGCGGCGTCGCCCACGTGCTGCCAGCCGGGGGCCTCCTCGAATACGATAAGGCCAAGCTCGTCGCAGCGGCTTAGGAAGGACGGGTCCTGCGGGTAGTGCGAACAGCGCACGGCGTTAAAGCCGGTCTCCTTAACCATGTCGGCGTCGCGCACCTGAAGCTTGTCCGGCACGGCGCGGCCCTGATACGGCCACTGCTCGTGGCGGTTCACCCCGCGCAAAACGAGCTTTTTGCCGTTGAGATAAAAGCTCGTATCGGAAAACTCAAACCAGCGCAGGCCGATTTTCGTTTCGTATGTATCTACGGCCGCGCCGTTTTCGATAAGGCTCACCTCGGCGGTATAAAGGTACGGGTCGTCAACGCTCCAAAGATGCGGATTGCTTATTTCCGGCGTGTCGAAGGTGAACGAGCCGCCGTCCGAAACGAGCTTTTCCCCGCTGACCGCTCTTGCCGCCTCGGCGCCGTCTTTGTCATATATCACCGTTTCCACGGCCAGAGACGCGCTTTTGCCGGAAAGATTCCTGACGCTGACGGCGGAGCGCACGGCTCCGCCCTCGGCGCTGAGGTCAGGCGTGGAGAGAAAAGCGTCGGTAATATATGTCGGATTCACCGCCGTCATCCGCACATCGCGGACGATACCGCCGAATAGACAGTAGTCCACCTGCCCGCCCTCGGGCGGAATGTCAGCGCGGCGGGCGCTGTCCACACGGACGGCAAGCACATTGTCTGCACCGAGGTTTACATAATCCGTAATGTCATAGGAAAAGCCGGTATAGGCTCCCTTGTGCTCGCCAAGCTTCGCGCCGTTTATATAAACGTCCGTCACGGTTGCAACGCCCTCGAATTCAACTATCAGCCGTTTGCCGGCGTACTCGCTGCCGAGAGTGAAGTGCCGCCTGTACCACGAAACAAAGCGGTATTTCTCGATTTGATTCTGAAAATCGCCGCCCTTGTGCGTATCGAGCACGGTGTTCGCGTGGGGCACGCTCACGCGCTCAAAGCCGCTGTCGTCAAGAGTAAGCAGCTCGCCGTTAGAGTAATCCACGGGAGAATAAAGCCAGCCCGTGTTAAAATTCAGGGTTTCCCTTCCCTCCATAGCCTTCGCCTCCATTGCCGCAAAAATCAGGGTAAAAACTACCGCAATTCCAAATGTGTATTTTATCGCCTTTTTCACCTATCTCATCTTCCTTCGCGCGCGTATATGAATATTTTATCATGCGGTCCGCCGCGTGTCAATAGAAGTATTCCGTCCGTCCGGTGTAATATCCGCGCAGGGCCTCCGCCATAAAGCGGAGGCCCTGCGTTTTTCTTTATTCGGCCGCCTCGTAAATATATATCTCGGCCACGTTGCAGTATTCGTTAGGCGTTTGGAATTTGAGGTAGCGCCAGCCGCCGCCGTCCGTAAGGAAGCCGGAAGCCGGAACGCAGGTTTCGCGGTCTTGGGCAGGCGCGGATGGGATTGTGTATAGCTTTTCCCACTTACTGGCGTCCTTTGAAACGAGGAACTCTCCGCCCTTCATGCGCTCGCTGAAATCGGTTTTTCCGTCATTTTTTCTCGGGACAAAGCCGATGGCCGCGATGTCGCGCTCCTCTCCCATGTCTATTTGCAGCCACGGGTCGGGCACGGAGCCTGTCTTGTCGCCGTCATAGTAGGTTTCAGGGTCGCCGTCGAAGGCCTTATCGGCCTTTGTGTTTTGATCATTGTTCCATGTGGGAGCGCCGTCGGTTACCATTCCCGCTGTATCTATGCGGTTTATCGCCCTCGATATCTTTATCCAGCTCATCATCGGGCCTCCCTTGCCGTCGCTCGTCAGCTTAAGATTGAGCGCGGCCTCGCCGCCGCTGACCTCGGCGGTGGCGCTTACGATGACGGGGTTCGCCGCGTCTGTCGAGGGGATAACGCCGGCGGCAACGGTCTTGCCGTTTACGGTAAGGTCTGCCTTGCGGTTGTCGTCCGTTATGCTCCACGAGGTATAGAAGCCCACCTCGAAGTTATACCGGCCGTCCGGCAGCTCGAATCTGTAGGTCACGCCCGGGCCGGTCCTGTCGTCCTGATCCTTGGCGTAGCGGTACGATAAAGTCTTTGCGCAGCCGTCCTCTACCTCGCTGTACTCGTATGGCCATGTGTACTCGCCGGTAAGCAGAGTGGGATATGTGTCGTTTTTAACGTATGTGTCGTCTATGCCCCACTTTTTTCCCGTCACCGAATCAAAGCCGTAGAACTGTTCGGTCACAGAGTTATACAAGCCAAGGCTGTCTCCCTCGGAAAGCGTGGAGGTGTTCCTGTCGCCGCAATCCACAAAGTAAAGCAGGGAGGTATCCGCGGGCAGAACGTCCGCTATGTGGAAGTCGCCCACGGACAGGCCCGCCTTGCCGGTCACGGCAAGCTCGATTTTGTCCTCGCCGTAGGCGGTAACGGCGGTTTGGGCCGTGATTTCCGCCTCTGAAGCGCCAAACGACACTCTGCCCTCGCCCTCGGCCTTTAACGTAAGGGTGTAGTAGCCGGGGCCGTCCACATCAACTGTCTGGCTCAGACTGCCGCCTTCGCCGAACACGGCGCGGTGATTGGGTTTCTCGCCCTCAATCGTAACACTTTCGGCCGTCCAGCCGTCAAGGCCGGAGCCAAAGGAATTATTGACGATGTATTTATCAAGATTTTCAGGGAGGATAAACATTACGCGGAAATCGGTGTTTTCGGTAATTTCCACAGTGAGGGCGCCGTCCCTTATGAGGCTCGTAACGTCCTCGCCGTTAGCGGTGACGGCAAAGTCGCCGTCGGGATAGTCGTGCTTAAGTGTGAGAGTGACGCTTTCGCCGGCCTCCGCCGAGGACTTATCCCAGCTTACGGAGCCGCCGTCGGTCGCCATTACGCTTATCTTGTATCTTTCGGCGGCGGAGGACGCTTCCGCGACCGCCGGAGCAAAGGAGAAGCTGTCAAAATTGGGCGTGAGGTTCGCGAGGGTCTGATAGTCTATGTTTTCGGGGATATGCTCGCTCTCGCCCTGCTTAAGTACGCCGCAGCGCACCAACCGCCAGTTGTCATTATAGAATTTTACGGTGTTCTCCCCAGCCTCAAGCCGCACGGGAACAGCCACGGTGCGC
The DNA here is from genome assembly GCA_947629005.1 of uncultured Clostridia bacterium. GTDB lineage: Bacteria > Bacillota > Clostridia > UMGS1883 > UMGS1883 > JAFLUQ01. The sequence goes on along the minus strand of CANRCD010000017.1, from coordinate 9,970 downwards.
CAGTTGTCGTCGCTGAAGGTATTTTTGAAGTACACGCGCTCGCCCTCGCCGCCGTTCACGCTGTAGCTTGCGTAGCGGTCAACTATCTGAGCGTTGTAGTTGTGCGCGCCAAAAAGCTCGCTGTTTGAGTAACGTATGACCATTTTATAATCGCCGGCCTCGGGCACGGTCACCGGTATTTCAAGGCTGCCGCCCTCCGCGTCCGCGAGTATTTCCGCCGCGGGACGCAGATTTTTGACCGAGTACCAGATATACATCTCATCGTGGCCTGATTCAAGCTCCTTAACGGCCTCTCCCGCAGGCAGAGACACGCGCTTCACCGCCGCAAGACGGCCTTTTTCGTCATAGTCCGCGTAGATAAGCTCGGCGTCGGCAGCGCTTTCGTAACTGAGAAGCGTGTCGTTGAGGCCCGTTACGGTGAAATCATTTTCGATATTTTCATAACCGTGCGCGGCCTCAAGCCCGGGCACATAGCTCCCGCCGCCGGCATAAGCGTTCGCGGCCGTCTCGCCGCCGGTAACGGAGCCGCTCTCCGCCTCGACGGTTACAATTTCGTCCTCCGCTCCCTCGGCCCTTCGCACGCGCAGATAATCCAGCGCGGCTGGGCCGGAGGTATCTATGTCGATTATATTGATTCCCTTCTGAAGGAACACCGCCGTACCCGCGGAGGCAAATGCCGCCGAGGCGGGAAGCTCCACTTCCGTGAGGAAATTATCGAGCGTGAGAGCGGTGTTGTCAAGGTATATATTCGCCGCCGCGCCGTTTCCTGCGTAGCGGAGCGTCAGGTCGTAAAGGCCGTTATCGGGCACGACAACCGTAAAGCGCACGCCGCCGCCATTTTTCACGCTTACATTGTCGAGGCCGGTCACGTAGCCCGAGCCGCTGTGGCCGGATATCTCGCTTTCGGTTTTAACGGCGGTCTCGGCGTTATCGAGCAGGGTGTTGAAGTCGGCGAGCTCGGCCTCGTACACGCTGTCAAAGGCGGGTATCTCGCCGCCCGCGTATGTCAGGCTCAGGCAGTCGATGGACGCGCCCTGCCCGCCCGTGCCGCGGTAGGAGAAGGTATGCGCGCCCTCCTCAAGCTCGATGTAGTCCGTGTACATGCCGGCCATGGTCCAACGGAGGGTGTTTTCAAGGGTGAGGATTTGCTCCTCGCCGTCAATGGAGCGGCTTTGGGTAACGGTTACGGGGTTATTGTCGGCGGGGTGAGCGGTATCCAGGCCAAGGCCGTTGCCATAGATCATGTCGGCCCTGTAGAAGCCGCTTATGGGCACGTCAACGGCGAAGTCCACGCCGGCGTCAGCGCTGTCAATTCCGCTGACGCGGTAGCCGCCGGAGTAGGCGTATCTGTTGTTGTCGCCGTTGTTTTTCCACGCGCCCCCCACGAGGGTCGCATCCTCGGCCTCCCATGTTTTGCGCCAGGGGCCGCGGTAAACTACGCCGGGCTTACTGCCTTCAGCGGCAGCGGTCACGGTTATGTTATAGGCCGCCGAAGCCTCCATGCCGTCCAGCTCCACGGTTACGGCCCCGTTCTCCACGGCGTAAACGCCGCTGCGTATAACAGCGGGCTCCGCCGCAACGCCGTGGAAGGCCGTCCAATAGGTGGCCTCTATTTTTACGTTGACCGCCGAAGCCCCGTTAAAGGCCTCGGTTTTGGCTATGTTTTCAAGCACGATGTCCGCCGCGCCGTCAACGCCGCCGAAAATCACGTTCGCGCTCTTTTTGTTGTCGTCTATCGAGGCGAGGCCGTAGAGCTTATCCCTCGCGGTGGAGGTAGTCAGGCTGAGGGTTTCTCCGCTCATATCGCCGTACCACTTATACAGCCACCACGCGCCGTTGGGCTCGTTGTTGTCGGCGGCAATGTCGTTGAGGTTGCCGGCGTTGTGCCAGTAGGGCAGGCAGCCGCTGACCTTGTTTTCCTCAAAGAGGGCTATCCAGTTCACCAGCTTGCCGGGAACCGAGCAGTGGTTCTGCGGGGCATACTCGTTTATGATTATTTCCCGCTGCTCCATGCCGTACTTGCTCTCAAGGCCACGGTAGTGGTCGAGATGCGACTTGAAGCTCGAAAGCTTATCGGTCTGAAGCTCGTGCCAAGTTATGTAGTCGGGTTCGCAGCCGTTCTCGGCACAGAAGCGTATCCAGCTTTCCATAGCATTCGGCTGATACACGGAATAGCTTGCCCCGCCGATAAGCGCGTCGGGGTCGAGCTCCTTTATCAGCGTATAGGCCTTCTGCCAGTAGTCATTGAATTTGTCCTGAACATCAGCTCTGTCGTTTATTCCGCCGAACCAAATGCCGTCGGGCTCGTTATACGGAACGTACACGAACTTGCCGGAAAAATCGGGGTGGCTGTCGCGCAGGGCAACGATTTTCGGCACCATTTCCTTTATTCTTTCCAGATAATCGTCAATGTCGGTATACTCGTAGCTCCACAGGGCGAAAATATCCTGAAGATAAATCTGCACCTGCTCGCCGCCGGCCTCGATGAAGGTCTCGGCCACATCAAGCACGTCGCCGGTGGGGTGCTGAAGGCCATCGGGCGCTTTTTGCACGGCCGTATCGGGCTTTAGCGGCGTAAGAGTGTTGGCGTTCGGCGTACCGTGGCTGCCGAGACCGTATAGGAAGCCCGCGCTGCCGTGGCGCATGGGGCCCGTTTTTTCGGTCATGTCAACCGTGAGCGTCGGCACGGAAGCCGCCGCCGCAGGCAAAGACGGCGCAAGCGCCAGCGTCATCGCGGCGGCAAGAACAAGCGAGAATAATTTTTTCATCTTCTTTTCCCCTTTCCTGAATACAATTATAAAAATATTATACAACCGCTTCACTTTTTTGTAAATAGGTTTTTGTGTAAATTTTCCCTCCGCGCCGAACGAAAGCTATTTACTTTTCGGCGGAAATGGGTTATAATCAGTAAAAAGGGGGGATTTTTCATGAAGGAATATCTTGAAAAAATTGACGCCGTCATTGCAAACGGCAGATACAAGGCCGATTGGGCCTCGCTCCAGCAGTACCGCCCGCCAAGGTGGTACGAGGACGCAAAATTTGGCATTTTTATTCATTGGGGAATCTACAGCGTGCCCGCATTCGGCAGCGAATGGTATTCTCGGAATATGTACATACAAGGCAGTCCGGAGTTTGAACACCACGTGAAAACATACGGACTGCACAGGGACTTCGGATATAAGGATTTTATCCCGCTGTTCAAGGCGGAAAAATTCAATCCGGCGGCGTGGGCCGAGCTTTTCAGCCGCGCGGGAGCACAGTACGTGGTGCCCGTGGCCGAGCACCACGACGGCTTTCAGATGTACGCAAGCGAGCTTTCGGACTGGTGCGCCGCCAAAATGGGCCCCATGCGCGACACTCTGGGCGAGCTCTCAGCCGAGTGCGGTAAGCGCGGCCTAATATGCGGAGCGTCGAGCCACCGCGTGGAGCACTGGTTTTTCATGGGCCACGGCAAGGAATTCGACTCCGACATAAAGGAGCCGCTTTGCCGCGGCGACTTCTACTGGCCCTCGATGCCCGAACGCGACCATCACGACCTGTTCTCCGAACCAGCCCCCAGCGAGGAGTTCATGAACGACTGGCTTTGCCGCTGCTGCGAGCTTGTTAATAAGTACCGCCCGAAAATCATATATTTCGACTGGTGGATACAGCACAGCGCCGTAAAGCCCTACCTAAAAAAATTTGCGGCCTACTACTATAACCGCGCCGACGAGTGGGGCGAGGAAGTAGTGATAAACTACAAGCATGACGCCTTTGAGTTTGGCACAGCCGTGGTGGACATCGAGCGCGGCCAGTTTGCCGAATCCAAGCCATATATCTGGCAGACTGATACCTCTGTGGCCACAAATTCTTGGTGCTATACCGAGCGGAATTGGTACAAGAGCGCCGCGCAGATAATCCGAGATTTGGTTGATATTGTGAGCAAAAACGGCCGTCTGCTCCTCAATATCGGCCCGAGAGCCGACGGCGTCATTCCCGACGAGGACAGGCAAATACTGCTGGAGATAGGCGATTGGCTGCGCGTCAACGGCGAGGCGATTTACGGCGCGAAGCTGTGGCGTAGATCCGGCGAGGGTCCTACCGAAATAACCGAAGGCCAATTTGCCGATGCCGAGGCCAAGCCCTACACAAGCGAAGATATCCGCTTTACCGTGAACGGCGGCTGTATCTACGCGGCCTGTCTCAATATGCGGGGCAAGAGCGAGGTTCTTATCCGCTCGCTGGCCGAAGCAGACGCCTCCCGCAAGCCGAATTTTCACGGGATTATAAAGTCCGTGTCCGTACTTGGGCACGACTCTTCCCCCGCGTGGAGCCGCGACTCTGAGGGTCTGAAAATCACCACGCGCCCTGTCGAGACTGAAAAGCCCGTAGTGTTCAAAATTGAAATTGATTAAACGGCGAAGAAACGTAAAACCGGTTTGAAGCAGGAGTGAACGGCTCCTCAAAAGAGCGTTAAATCGACGGCCTCTTATGGCGGAATAGAAATATTCGCCATAAGAGGTTTTGTTGCGCTACGAAGCTGTATGCACGTTAGTACGCATAAATTTCTTGAATTTTTTTCAAAAAGGGCTTGACAAAAAGACAGTTTTGTTGTATAGTAATAGGGCAGTCGCCTAAGGGCGTCGCAATATCTGGGTGTGGCGCAGTTTGGTAGCGTGCTTGAATGGGGTTCAAGAGGCCGGGAGTTCAAGTCTCCCCACTCAGACCACGAAAACGGCTTGAAGCCAAGGCTTCAAGCCGTTTTTGCGTTACAAAAAAGAAATGGAGTAATGGCCCATATTTGAGTAAAATTTAGCGCGGTAATACAAAGGTAATACAAAGGAAAAACTTAGTCTAAAGCAGGGAAACAGCCTTTTTGAGGAAAGGAATATCAGTATGCGTATAGGTGTTTGCCGTGAAGGCATAGTCGCTGTGGCCGAGAAGGTCAGTCACGGCCTTTTGGTCGGCTCCGCTTTCGACAAGCATAGTGGCAAACGTATGGCGTGTGCTGTGAGGCGTGCGCCGCGGAATACCAAGCTCGTCCAGTAGAGGATAATAGATTTTTTTACGAAAATAGTCTTGAGTGATAACGTTCCCGCTGGGGTTTAGGAAAATTTCATCGGTTTTATCCCGGCAGAACTCTTCGAGCATGGGGCGGATATATGGGTGAATAGGAACGATTCTGTTTCGTCCGGCATCGGTTTTAAGACCTCCACGAATAACGCCAAGGTTAAAATCTATGTCGTCTATCGTCAGATTAAGCAGTTCTTGAAGTCTAAAGCCGGTATATATCAGTATCAGCACCATATCGCTTTTTGGAGTAGCAGCTTTGAGCTTTTTGACTTCTTCCGCAGAAAACACGGTCTTTTCGGTCTTTTTCTGTTTGTCAATGCGAATGAACGAGGCATAATTCTTGTTGACAATATCGTTCATCATAGCATATTTATATACCATGCCTAAAACCGCTTTGATTTTGCTTTTGCTGGACTGGCCGAGCGGAAGGGCGTCAATATGGATTTGGAAATTCGCCGTACGGAGTTCGACGAATTTTTTATTATGTATTGGCGCGAGGTGTTTATACGCCGCATTATAGTTATCTTGCAGCTGCTTAGATATACGGGGATAGTGTATGGCCTTCCATTCGGCAAAAACTTGAGCAAAGGTTAGCTCGGAAGGAGGTCGATAATCACCTGCGGCGTAGAGGTCGAGATTACGCCGTGCCTCGGTTAAAGTCTTAAACCGTGGAAGATACATATATTTTTGCTTGCCATCCACAATTCCGGCGGTCACGCGCCCGCCGTAACGCAGATGTGAGCGCGGGCCGTAGTCGATTATCGTCCCGGAACCGTTGGGGCGTTTGAGCGGCTTGGATTTTGGCATAAAAACACACTCCCTTAAAAATTTTATTTGACAATCCGGGGGTGTATGTGATACAATCTCCTTGTGTAGGTGGTCTGTATCACGATACACTCCATCTCGCGGCCTCGGTGTTCCAGCACCGGGGCCGTTTTTTTAGTGACTATTTACATAATCATTTATTAAATTTTGAATGGTTTCATCGTTCCCATACAACAGCCACCATGTTTGAAAAGCTATAATTTCCGTGTCATTAAAAAACATATTATATTTTTTTGATTTCACCGTGGAATAGAAATTATTTATGATATTATCTGCTATAAAATACACAATACATCCGATAATATAAATTCCAAGAATTACAAAACTCGCCTTATGCGGCACAGAAAAAATTGATGTCACAATAGAAACTATAAAAAGAACGAGGACTCTTGTCGGTGAATTTAACATAATGTAATAAGGAAAGTATATAAACCACATAATTTTGTCAAGGAGTATATATAACTCTTCCGGCGTAATGTATTTAATAATTGTGCCCGCAAGACAAGCCAAAGCAAGAGACTTTATAATTGTAAAACAACTCAAAGAAACATTATTAAAAGCAGCAAGTATCATAAGTACGATTGTTGTATAATACATTAAGACGTTCGGGTACAGAAATTTGGCCTCGGTTTTTAACGCCCAATTAGCAAACCAGTCACCATGAATTTTATGCGGGAACAGGGCAATTCTATCAGTAAAAAAATCTAAATCCAACCGAATTTTTAATCCGTTAGGAGTATAAAAATGAGGAATATCTTGCATAAAATTTGCCTCCTATGAGTATATATGCCCATTTTTTCTTGGAATTTTACGCGTAGTTTTATGCCTTATAGCACTATTTCTCCCTGTCACCCTCAATTGTCATGAACAGAATATAAGCGATACCTATCAATAGCCATCCACAGATGGAATCAACAATAAACCATTTGACGCCGGGCCATTCATGCATTCCGGCCATCCGCAAAATCCAAGGCGTATTTGATAAAATTCTACCAAAGCCGTCCGTTGTCACACCGGTCACGGCATCAACCTTAATTATAAATTGCGATAAAATGCATAGCACCAGAAAAGTTAAAACATCTAAGCAAAGTAATATTATGCAAAATATTTTCTTCATGAAGGGTACCTCTCAACTTAACACCTATATGTGTCTTTTGTATTATATCCGTCCTCTTACCTCGACAACTTTTCCGAGTATTTCAATGGGAAGCGTCATAACTTGTTGAGGCGTGTAATGCTTTGGTTCATAATCACAATTGCTGTTTAACGGCACGAGCATAAGTCCCGTGTCGTTTTTTATTACCTTTTTAACCGTGGCCTCGTCACCGTTGACGAGGACGACCGCTATTTCACTGCTTTCAATATAATTCTGCTTACGGACAATAATTGTGTCGCCCTCAAACATTCGCGGCTCCATACTGTTACCGACAACTTTTAAGCCGAAAAAATCACCGGCGGCAGCCATGCGCGTTGAGATTTCTTCATAGTCGATGATATTTTCTTCTGCATAGATGGGATAACCGGCACGGACTATGCCCAGCACGGGAATCATTACTCCCTTTTGTCGGTCAGCAGTTGTGTTTTCGCTGTTGCTGTTGCCGAGGAGATAGTCGGCAGTGACATTAAAAATTTCAGATAGTTTTAACAGACTTGCATTATCTACTTGAAATTTGCCTGTTTCCCACCCTGATAATGTGGCTTGAGTGACGCCGAGAATAGACGATAGTTCAACTTGCGTCATTTTAGCTTTTTTTCTCAGTTCCCTTATATGTAGCATTAGTGAACCCCCTTCCATAAGCTGCACTTATATTATAAGAATATTTTATATTATTGTAAAGCCCTTTTTGAAAAAAACCTAAAAATATAAAAAAAATTTATAAAACCCCTTGACAAAAATATAAATATGCTCTATAATATAAATGAACTTTATAAAACTGGTGGTGATTTATGATGACGGGAATTGAAGCAAGGCGAAAAGCTCTTAATATGACACAGCGTGAGTTAGCAAACGCATTGGCCGTTTCGCAAGCAAATATATCTCAATGGGAAAGTGGCGTAGCATCCCCGCGAGCTGATAAACTGCCGGAAATTGCTAAGGTTCTGCAATGCCAAATTGAAGATTTGTATGGTGTTGGTGCTGGCTGCACATTGACGAGCTGCTGAAGGAGGCAGAATAAAAGCCCACAATGTGGGCGGGGAGGTGAAAGAATGAGGACTTGGCTTAAAGAGGAAAGGCTCAAGCGCGGCTATACGCAGCAGGACATGGCTGACAAACTGGGCATGACGAAACAAGGTTATTGGAGTATCGAGAAGGGGGTGACTCAGAATTTTCGTATAGACACGGCGACAAAGCTGGCAGTTATTCTCGAAATTCCCGTAGATAAAATTGCCTACATGGACGCGATGGACTTGGCGAAAGAGGCGAGAACGACAAACGGCCCAGTGCAGGAGTTTTCAAATGGACACATTCATGACGCCGGGCCGACCGAAGGAAAATATACTTCTGTTGTGAGATATGACAGCAAGAGCGACTTGATAAAAAAAGAACTTGTGCAGATTCTTAAGTCGCATAATCTCACGGTTGGGCAAGCCACGCTGTTGCTTAATGCATGTGCCTCAGAGTTGTCTGCGAGAGCTTTTCAAACTCCTGTTTGAACAAGCGAGCGAATGAGCAATAATGGCATTTTGTGAGGAGGTGAAAAGCAGTGGCAATAACAGCTGAAACGTTAAGAGCGGAACTGCCGGTAGAATTTATTTCGGCGAACGAAGCGGCAAAGTATTTCCACACAACGCCGGCTATACTTCGTGGGGCGATTGAAAACGGAACACTGCCGATAGGGTTCGTCAGCGGAAGTAGATGTGTTGTTGTAAAAAACCGCGTCAAGGCCTATGTTCAGTCAATGGATATGCTTGGGCAGCTTAATTTAACGCAGGGAATACGTATGAGTAAGCAACGCAATAAGGGAGGTGATAATTTATGACGTTACGGACGTGCCCGAAGTGCGGGGCGAACCTCGACCCGGAGGAGCGGTGCGAGGATTGCGCAAGGAAGCGCGCTCAAGCTCCGCCGCCGGACCCTGAGCCAATGCTGAACAGCATTAAAACAGACGGCGACGGACAACTCGGCTTTGATATGCCGAAGCCGCCGCCGAGGGGCCACGCAAAGACGGCGAAGCCGGATTTGTGGGGAGAGGAGGAGCGGCGGAGCGAGCCCGGTTTTGGTTTTGAAAAAACCGAAACCGCGATGCGCAGCTTGTGACGACGAAGTGGCATAATATTGAGCTTTGAAGGAGGTGTAACCGATGAAAAGGACGGACAAGCTTAAACGCGTTAGGATGGCGGTGTCGGTTGGAATGTTCGCGTTTTATGTATGGAATTTGAACGCGCTGCGGCAGGGATATTTGACGCTGCCCTTGGTGGGAAAGCTGGGCGTCGCCGCGCTTGGTCTTACTTACTGCCTGCTTATGGTATATGGATTTTTGAAGGGGGTGGAATGATATGGACTATGTTGCTCCGATATTATCTATCGGGTTGACGGTTATCGGCTACATACTCATTTGCAGAAAGTAACGGAAAAGGCTCCCGCAGCGAAGGAGCGCCACGGGAGCCGGTGAAGAAAAGTTTGGAAACTTTATCTTCCCTAAGTATATCACCCGAAAAGTAAAAAGTCAATAGAAAAAGGAGAGTTTTATTTATGATAAAAACAACATCTGTTAAGACGGGCGACGAGCTTAATGTTACAACTACTCTGAACGGCACGGGCCAAACCCTCATAACGGAGGCAAGCTCAGTATTGACTGAAATTGCTAAGGACGCTCGCTGCGCTGTCCCGGAAATTGGCCCGGAAGTAGTACTTACCATAATCATGGGACTTGCCGTAAGCAACATCGAGGAATTCGACAAAGAAATGTTTCTGAACCTGTTAAGCACAGCGCTGCGCGAGGAAGATAAGGAGGAAAAGTACAATGAAGCTGCTGACGCTGACGCTTAATAATTTCCAAGGCATAAAATCCCTCTCTGGATCAATGTCAATAAAGTAGACAAAAAAGAGAGAAAAAAGTATTAAGGGATCATAAAAGTCTCCTCCTTTTGA
>CANRCD010000016.1 GCA_947629005.1 uncultured Clostridia bacterium | reverse complement strand
CCCATGGGGCCGGCCTCCCCGGGAGCACCCTGCGGGCCTGCGGGGCCGGTCGCACCAGCGGGACCGGCGGGACCTACCGGGCCGGCTTCACCTGTCTCACCTTTAGGGCCAACAGGGCCTCTGGGGCCGGCTTCGCCGGTCGCACCTTTGGGGCCAACAGGGCCTCTGGGGCCGGTTTCACCGGGTTCCCCTTGCGGGCCTGCGGGGCCGGGAAGTCCCGGAGGGCCGGGAGGACCGGGAGGACATTTGCCGCAGTCATGGCATGGATCCTTGCAGGGGTCTTTGCAGGGGTCTTTGCACGGCTCCATGCACGGGTCCTTGCAAGGCTCCCTGTAGATTTTATAATCGTTAAAAAACACTGTTTGCACCTCCTTTCCGCTATATACTATGTCCAATCGGGAAAATTCGACACGAAAAAGGGGCTGTAAAAAAATTGCGCAAACCGTTCAAGGATAATGGCAAATTAGGAATTTACAAAAGCAAAAAACCTAAAAAAATAAGGTTTAATGTGGAAAATCCGCCCTTTCGAGCGGATTTCCTTCTTTTTTGCCCTTGAACTACGAACGAAAATCACCACTCGGCGTATCTCTGTACGCCGTCGGGAGGGTTTGCGCCGACGGCAAGACCGCCGTCGCAAACTAATTTTCGTTTGTTCTGTACGATTTTTTGGACAGCCCCATTGGGTCAAAATACATAGAAAGTTTCTTATAGCAGCTCACAGATTTAGTCTGCGGCGCGGGAAAGGAATTCCCGCGTGCGGGGATTTTTAGGGTTGGTGAACAGGGTTACGGGGTCGCCGTCCTCCACGATGACGCCGTCCTCCATAAATATTACGCGGTCGCTGACGCCGCGGGCGAAGGCCATTTCGTGGGTGACGATTATCATCGTCATGCGGCTGTCGGCCAGAGAGCGGATAACGCGCAGCACCTCGCCTGTTAGCTCCGGATCAAGGGCGGAGGTGGGCTCGTCGAAAAACAGTATCTCCGGCGAAAGAGCTAGCGCGCGTGCGATGGCTACGCGCTGCTGCTGGCCGCCGCTCAGTTGGTATGGATAATAGTCGGCTTTATCGCTGAGGCCAATTTTCTTAAGCAGGCCTTTCGCCGTTTCCACGGCCTCGTCTCGGGGAATTTTTTTCACCCGCATAGGGGCGGTGATGATGTTCTCCATCACCGACAAATGAGGGAAAAGATTGAAGTTCTGGAACACCAGCCCAACCTTAAGGGTTATTTTGGCCAAGGCTTCCTTACCGGCATACCTTCCGTCGGCAAAGAGTGTGTCGCCGCAGATATCCACCCGACCCGAATCTATGGTTTCGAGCTGCGTCAGGCAGCGCAGCAGCGTGGATTTGCCGCTGCCCGAGGGGCCCAGCACGCTTATGACCTGCCCGCGGTCAAGATTGAAGGATATATTTTTGAGAACCTCGAGCTGGCCAAAGCTCTTGCGAAGTTCCTTAACGCTTAAAACCGTTTCCATGTCCGTCCCCCTATCTGTAATAGCTGAGCTTCTTTTCAAAGGCGGCCATTATCCTTGAAACCACCGTGTTTATTACAAGGTACATCAGCGCCGCCCCGGCGTAGGGAAGCGGGCTCGTCAGGCGCGAGGCCTGCTGCTTGGCGACAAGCATAAGCTCAGTTATGCCGACGACGTGTATGAGCGAGGTGTCCTTGACGAGGCTTGAAACCTCATTCGCCAGCGGCGGCAGCACCCTTTTGATTACCTGCGGCAGCACCACGATAAAAAAGGTTTGCGCACGGCTGAGCCCCAGCACCTTGCCGGCCTCGCTCTGACCAAGGGGTATGCCCTCAATGCCCGAGCGGAAAATCTCGGCGTAATAGGCGGCGTAGTTCAGTACCAGCGCCACCGTTGCCGCCACAACGCGGTCGCTCCAGCGGAAGTGCAGCACCGGCATGAAGGCCGGCCCGAAATATATGAAAAATATTTGCAGCATTAGCGGGGTGCCGCGCAGCACAACTATGTATATTTTCGCCGGCAGATTGAATATCCACAGCCTGCTCATCCGAAGCGCCGCCACAACAAGCCCCAGCGGCAGAGAGCAGACCAGCGCCACGGCGAAAATGCGCACCGTCATTGACGCTCCCTCAAGCATAAGCATAAGAACATTCTGATTCATAAGCTCACATCCTAACAGGGAAAGTATATCACAAGTTTGCGATTTTGTAAATAATCATGTTGCACAAAGCGGGTTTTTGCTGTATAATAAAGAAAAAAACCGCAAAAAACGGAGGTGGATGACCGTGAAAGTGACCGTCAGCGACGGAACGTACGAAAAATCATGCGAACTGAGAGAGGGAACCCTCGCCTCGGAGGCCATCACGGCCCTCGGGTTCGACTTCCCAATGCCATGCGGGGGCCGAGGCCTTTGCGGAAAGTGCCGCTGCCTCATTGGCGGGCGTGAGGCGGCGGCCTGTAAAACGCCTCTTTTCGCCGACACGGTCATACACGTGCCGAAAACCGAATTCAGCGTCGTCGGCGCGGATGATAATGTGTCGGGCGCGGAAGGCGTTGTCATTGACATAGGCACCACAACCGTTGCGGCGGCCCGCTTTGAGGGCGGCGCGCCGACGGCTTCGCTGGGGCGAAAGAATCCCCAGTGCGCCTACGGAGCGGACGTGATAAGCCGTATGGGCGCGCGGGATACCCGTCCGCTGACCGAGGCCGTCCGCTCTCTTGTGGGAGAGCTGCGGGAAAGGCTTGGCCCGCACGAGACGACGGTTATCGTGGGCAACACAGCTATGCTGGCTCTCTTTGCGGGGCTGGACGTAAGCGGCATGGGGGTGTGGCCGTTTACTCCTCCGTCCGCCTTCGATGCCGAGCTCGACGGCGCGTACCTGCCGCCCTGTCCGTCGGCCTTTATCGGGGCAGACGCGCTTTGCTCCCTGCTGTGGAGCGGAGCTGCCGGCCGACCGGAAGCGGCCCTTGTGGCCGATCTCGGCACTAACGGCGAGCTGCTGCTGGTCTCGGGCGGCGAGGTTTACGCTGCCTCGGCGGCGGCGGGGCCCGCTCTTGAGGGCGCGGGGATAAGCTGCGGTATGGCGGCGGGCGAGGGGGCTGTTTTTCGTGTGGACGAGGGCGGATGTTCGGTTATCGGCGGCGGGGAGGCCCGCGGCCTTTGCGGCAGCGGCCTTGTGGACGCCGTCGCTCTGATGCTGAAAAGCGGCTTTATGGACAAAACCGGCCGTATAGAGCGCGATTTTGAACTTCCCTGCGGCGGACTTCGCATTACGCAGGCCGACGTGCGGGCCTATCAGCTTTGTAAGGCCGCAATTTCGGCCGCGGCAGCCATGACGCTTGAAGCTGCCGGCGTGGAACGGCTCGACAGAATTTACCTTTCCGGAGCGCTCGGCAAAAGCGTGAACGCCGCAAACGCCGCTCTTACGGGGCTGCTGCCGCCGTGCGGCGATATCCGCGCCATCGGCAACGGAGCCCTTATGGGCGGGGCCATGCTCCTCAATGAAAAAAATCGCGGGGAGCTGCGTTCCCTCGCGGCTCGCTGCCGTACGGTCGATACCGCGGCAGACCCAAGGTTCGCGGAGAAGTATATTGAAGCCATGAACTTTTGAAAGAAGCGGAGCCCCTCATCTGTCGGCTTCCCCCAAGGGGGAAGCCTTTTGCTATTGTTCAGGCTTTACATTGTACAGAGAAGGTGAAAAGGGGAAGGCTTCGCCCGAAGGGTGACGGATGAGGCGTTTACGCACGAACTTTGCGCCATAATAACAAACGGAGCGCCGAGGTCGGCGCTCCCTACGAAGTTAATTTTGCAACATGACGAACCGCTCTTATTATTCGGCCAACCTCCAGCCGAGCAGCTCATAGGCCGGCACGTCCTTCGGCAGGGAAAGCATTGTAGAGCCGTCGGTATAGACGAGCAATATTGGAGGCTCGGTATCCCAGCCGACGGCCTTATGGGCATCCACCCGCGAAGGGGCTACGGTTATGGTTCGTCCGTCAAGGGCGTACATGGTTACGGTCTCGTTTTCGGCTGCGGCCTCAGAGGCGCTCAAATGCCAGCCCACGGCCCGGTACGTGGCTATGTCCTTCGGCAGCACGCTGAGCGTCCTGCCGTCGGCGGCGTACATGGTGACAGGTGGCAGGGTGTCCCAGCCGACGGCCTTGTAATTTTCAACCTCGGTTGCGAGCACGTATAGCTCGCGCCCGTCGGCTGAATACATTTTAGCGCTGGCGGCCAGCAGTGCGTCAAGCGATTCGTACCAGCCGGCGGCCTTATAGCGGGCAAGGTCGTCAATTTTGATGAAGGCCGCGCGGTCCATGGAGGCGTAGACCTTCACTATGGGAGCGGCGGCCTCTGCGAGGGCGGAGTCCAGCCTCATTTTATTTCCCTGATAATACTCCCGTGCAAAGAGGCCCTTTGCTTGAGCCTCGGAGGCCGCGCTTTCGTCGCTTTCGTCGGAGCTTATGGGAGTTATGGCTACGGCGGTTACAAGACTTTGGTATTTATCGCCGCCCATCGTGCCTATCAAAACGGCCTCCGGCCCACCGCGGAGCACGGTCTCATCGTCCGAGGATAAAATTTCGGTAAAGCCAAGATTTTTAAGCGAGGCAATATAAGAGCGGACATCGTCGGGACGCATGGCAAAATAGTATATGCCCTGCGCGCGGTTGTACTCCAGCCTTTTCGCGTAGGCGTAAAGCGATTCGGGGTCAATGGCGCCGGCCTTGGAGTCGAGGTATTTCCAGCCCGGATTGTAGGCCGAGGGCAGACGCAGACAGTATTCGTCAGACTCGGGCAGGTACTCGAGGCTCGCACCGTAGCCGTCGCTGCGGTAACAGCTTATGACGGATCCTCCGCGAGACACAGTATAGCCCAGTCCCTCCATGGCGGCGGTGAAGGCCGCTATATCGTCGGTGCCAAGCTTGTAGAGCAGAGAGGCGGAGCCCTTTTCGCACAGCAGACCGATATATATGCCGCTTGTGCAGGCGGAAATGTCGGGAATATCGGTCCCGGGGTAGCAGGCGGTTTCCGCGCCGAGCGCAGGGGCCGCGCCGGCCGCCGCAAGCAGCGCGGCGGCGAGAATAAGCGAAAGAAACTTTTTCATTTTGTTAATCCTCCTTATTCTTCGGGTACAGGCGGGGCGGTTTTGCCGCTCATGCCCTCGTAGGCGACCTTCGCAGCCTCAAGGCTGATGTTGCAGCCGAGGCGGTACATGGGAGTGGACGAGAGCAGCCTGTCCAAAATGTCGAGAACTATTTCCAACTCCTCCTCGGTGCGGGGGTGGAGTGTCTGGCGGATTACGGAAAATATTACTTCAAAGCCGTCCATTGGCTCTATATAGTTGGTCTCGCTTCGCGTCACAAGGCAGAGGGCCTTCACCGGCGCGCCCATATTCACGCTCCAGCCCTCCTTGCCGCACCATGGCGTGCCGTAGACGTGGAACACGCCGTCCTTTTCGCGCAAAAGGGGCTTGTCCCCGTTGACGATGACGGCTCTGTCGCCGAAAAGTCGCTTCCACAGCCCAATATGCGTGGATTTGCCGGTGCCGCTGTCGGCGGTGAAGCAGTAGGCCTCGCCATCCACGGCTATGCAGGCGCTGTGCAGGAATATGGCCCCATGGCGAAGGGCCTTAAGGCAAAGCTGGCGATATACCTCCACCCCCTCAAGATAGGGACGGCTAAATACCTCCTGCCCGTCCTCGATCAGCTTTTTTATGTCCTCGTCTATAGCTGCCTCGTCCACCTCCACGGTGAACAGCGGCTCGCCGGTCTCGACTGTATAGCCCTGACAAAGCCATGGAAGGTAATCGTAGTGGCACTTTATTTCAATAATCATTTCGGCTATTCTTATGAGCAAACGTATCACCTCCGTTTTGTATGCTTTAATTTTATTATACAATAAACTTTTTTCGTTTGCAACTATTTTTATTGACAAGCCTAAATAAAAAATGTATAATAAATGTAGATTGCCGAAAGGACTGATAAACCGTGAAAAGGCTTATTTCGATATTACTTTGTTTGCTGCTGGCCGCGCCCGCGGCTCTGGCCGCCGACGTGGAGGTTGTGGTGGGCGGCGAGCTGCTCCGCGCCGACGCAGAGGCCGAAATCGTGAACGGGCGAACCTTTGTGCCGCTGCGCGCTATTGCCGAGGAGCTTGACGCCGATGTCGAGTGGGTGCAGGAAACTATGGAGGTTCGCCTTACCAAGGACGGGCTCAAAACCTCGCTAACAATAGGCGAAACCGCCGCGACGGTCAGCGATAACGGCCGCGACCGCGCCGTTACCCTTGAGGCCGCGCCATACATAAAGGACGGGCGAACCTTTGTGCCGCTGCGCTTTATCGCTCAGGGACTGGGGGGCAGAGTAGTATGGTACGACGACCTTAAAACTGCCGTCATAGTGTCGTCTCGCGGCGCCGCCAAGGGCGTTATGGCCGAAATGTTGGAGCAGTATCTCACCGTTTCGCTGCCCAACGCTATCAGGCTTGATTCAGCCGAGCTCGCAAAGGATATTGAGGACGAGCCCGAAAAGCTCATCGCCTATTTTTCAAACCTCTGGGCCGACCTTGCGCTTAGCCGATTGGCCGGTGATATGACAGACTCCGAGCGGGAGGAATTCGCGGATATCAGCGACGACGGCGGCCGCTATGACTACCTTACCGAGCTGGCCGAGGACAGAGGCTTTCCGCTGGAATGTCCCGTAAAAATGTGCGCCGTTGAAAACAACGGCGGCGTTGCCGTCATTATGGACGCCCCCGCCGACAGAACGGCCACGCTTATAACACAGTACATCCTTCGCGAGCGCGACGGCTCTCTTGTGGCGGATCCACTGCAATAGGATGCGCCGTAAAACATAAATAACCCTTGGGAGCAGAATGCACCGATTCAAAATATTAAAGGTTTATAATGATGTGTTATACATTTAAAGAGTTTTCTCCGTTATATACAGAAGTGAGAATATAGTCTGTGAAGAATGCAACTAAGCGGCCGCATGGGAAACGATTGCATTTGTAATTATGTACCTTTAATTGATTACAAAAGTCGCCAAAAAAATAAAATTTATATTATGCGTAAAAATTCGTCGCCTTTTGTTCAACATTTCCGATATGTCTCGGTGAAACGGCTTGACAAACTTGAGTTCTTCAGAGTATGATGATTAGGGTGACTATGGAACAATAAGACTTATCGTAAAGGGAATGCATAGCGCCGTTATAATATTTTTCGACGGCAGACATATCGGCGGTTTGTCTTGCACTTATTGCAGTTTTTGTTACGCAAAATTTTAAAGACATTAAAAAGACATTAAAATTGATGAAAGTACATAGTTTGTTGTAGTATTATCCATGGCGGATGGATTCCTTTCTGTGAGTTTGTGTGGTAACTATGCTTTAACACAAAGGTTTCTATTCCGCTATTCTTTTTTGATCTCTTAATATTTTGATATATTTATTGGGAGCATATGTAATATACCTGTTTTAAACCCGCACACAAGGGATGAAATATTCTATTTCCCCCTTGCGGAAAATGTCAAAGTATGATATAATTACATGGTTGATAACTGAACATCGGCTAAAGGAGGAATTTATGTGGCAACAAAATACATTTTCGTTACGGGCGGCGTGGTCTCGGGCCTCGGAAAGGGCATAACGGCGGCGTCGCTGGGCCGTCTGCTTAAGTGCAGGGGCTTTAAGGTTACTATTCAGAAGTGCGACCCTTACATAAACTTTGACCCCGGCACCATGAGCCCCTACCAACACGGCGAGGTATTTGTCACCGACGACGGCGCCGAAACCGACCTTGACCTCGGTCACTACGAGCGCTTTGTTGACGAAAACCTCAACAGCAACTCCAATGTTACCAGCGGCAAGGTATACTTCAACGTGATAAACAAGGAGCGCCGCGGCGACTATTTGGGCGGCACGGTGCAGGTCATTCCGCATATAACCAACGAAATAAAGGAGCATATCTACTTCGCCGGCAAGGATAACAACGTGGATTTTGTGATAACCGAGATCGGCGGCACGGTGGGCGACATAGAAAGCCTGCCATTTCTTGAGTCCATCCGTCAGGTACAGTGGGAGGTGGGCCGCGAAAACTGCGTTTATATCCACGTTTCGCTGATACCTTATCTGGCTTCGAGCGGAGAACAGAAATCCAAGCCCACGCAGCACAGCGTGAAGGAGCTTTTGGGGCTCGGCATACAGCCGGACGTTATCGTCTGCCGCACCGAAAAGCCGCTTGAAAAGGGATTGAAGGAAAAAATCGCCTCCTTCTGCAACGTTAGGAAGGACTGCGTTGTTGAAAACCTCGACGCTCCCACCCTCTACGCCGTGCCTCTGGCGCTGGAGGAGGGCGGGCTGGCCAAGGCCGTTCTTAGCTGCCTTAATATGCCCGACCCCGGGGCCGATCTCAGCGAGTGGACGCGCATGGTGGATACGGTGCTCAGCCTCGGCAAGGACGGCCGCAGGGTAAAGATAGCCCTCGTGGGCAAGTACGTTGCCCTGCACGACGCCTATCTCAGCGTGGCCGAGGCCCTGCGCCACGGCGGTATTGCGAACAAGCTTGATGTGGAGATAGACTGGGTGAACAGCGAAGAAATAACAGCCGGAAGCGCGGCCGCGCGTCTTAAGGGCGCCGACGGCATTCTTGTGCCCGGGGGCTTTGGCGACCGCGGCATTGAGGGAAAGATACAGGCTGTGCGCTACGCAAGGGAAAACGGAGTCCCCTTCTTTGGTATATGCCTCGGTATGCAGATGGCGGTGGTGGAGTTTGCCCGCGACGTGCTTGGCTACGCGGACGCCGACAGCGCGGAGTTTAACCCCGAATCAACTCACGCGGTCATACATATCATGCCCGACCAGAAAAACGTCGAAAACATGGGCGGCACGCTCAGGCTGGGGCTTTATCCGTGCAAGCTGGCCGAGGGCAGCCACATCGGCGAGATTTACGGCGGCGAGCCTCTTATCTACGAACGCCACCGCCATCGCTACGAATACAATAACGAATATCGTGAGGCCTTGACCGAGGCCGGCCTTTCCATCGGCGGCCTTTCGCCTGACAACCGGCTCGTCGAGACCGTGGAGATAAAGGAACACCCGTGGTTCGTGGGCGTGCAGTTCCATCCGGAATTTAAGTCCCGCCCCAACAGAGCGCACCCGCTGTTCGCCTCGTTCATCAAGGCGGCCGGCGAAAGGGCGGCAAATAAATAAAACGGAGGCTGGGGAAAATGAAAAAACTACTGGCAGCGGCTCTGGCCCTTTCCATGGGGCTGGGCCTTGCGCCCGTTTTCGCGGCGGAGGATACTGGCGTGAGGGTATTCGCGGACTGGAAATTTAACAAGGACAGTATCGTAAACGGCACTTCGATTGAGGACGGCTCATTGCAAATCCGCGACGCCAGCGGCAACGGGAACACTCTGGAGATGAACGTTTACGGCGGCAGCGCGGCGGAGCTTGTGAGCTTTTGCGACGACGGGCTGCTCCCCGGGCAGGGCAGCGTTGAGCTGAAAAGCGAAAACAGCGACGACAAAGACGCCCGCGCCGTTAAGGGCGTCGATTTCACCACCGTAAACGGCGCCCCGATAAATAAGGAAACCTTCAGAAACGGCTATACAATCGAGATAATCTACAAAATGCCCGACGACTGGAACAATACCGACCGCTGGACGAGTCTGCTTTCCCGCGTGGGGAAGTCGGAGCAGACCGACAGCGAGTACTACAGGGACGGCATAGAGGCCTCGAGCCTTATAAGCGTATCCAACTGCAAGGAGATACAGTTCATACCCGTCAACGCCGACAACTCCAATAGCCCCGGCTCGGTATGGAGCGTCGCCATGGATAAGGGCGAAAACTGGTACAGTATCGTTCTGACCTGCGACGGCACGAATATCCGCACCTACGTCAACGGCGCGGCGTCGTTCCGCGACTACGAGGGCGGCGATATGCAGGGGCTTTACGCCGACCCGACGGACGGCCGCTTCCGCATAGGCGCGCGCGTCAGGGATAACACAACGCCCTACCGCTTCACCCGCGGCTTTATTCAGGAGATAAAGATAAGCGAGGGCGCGCTCCCCCGCGAAAAGTGGCTTGTGACGAACCCCGAGGACTATGTGGGCGAGTACGGCAGCAACGACGACTTCGCCGAGACCCCCGAGGACCGCTATAACTTCGTTTTCCTGCCCGACGTGCAGAACGCCGTCGAGTTCATGCCCGATGTGCTGTATAAGGCTATGGACTGGATGGTCGAAAACAAGGATTTCGCCAACATCAGCGCGGTGCTCGGCCTCGGCGACAACGTGAACACCCGCTGGGAAGAGCCGCAGTGGGCGAACGTCACTCAAGCTACCGACATACTGCTTAATGGCGGCGTGAAGCTTTTGATGATGCCCGGCAACCACGACAGCGACAACAAGGACAACGAGGACGCGTACTGGTACTACAAGCGCGAGTACGGCGTGGGCAGCGATTATCTTAAGGCGGCGGACTATGTTGTTAACGATTCGCCCTCGGGCATAAGCTCGTATATGAAGGTGAAGGCCGGAAGCTATACTTATCTTCTCGTGGCCGTGGGAATGTATACCTACGACGAGGATGAAGCTTGGCTCAGGCGGCTCCTCACGGAGAATGCCTCCCTGCCGACTATTCTCATCAGCCACGACCTTCAAAATTGCAGCGACACCGTGCCGAACGACATCAAGCTCAGCGACAAGGGAAAGGACATCTGGAACATCGTCAAGGAATACGACAACGTGTTCATGATGGTGGGCGGCCACAGCCACGGCTACGGCAGCGAAACTCTCACGAACAACTACGGCCACGACGTTTTCAGTGTGCTGGCCGACTACCAGTTCTCCTACAACGGCGGCAACGCCCTGTTCAAGTTCGCAGAATTTGACGAAAAGGGCGACAAGATACACATCACCACCTTTTCACCATACGTGCAGACTCTCGCCCCCGAGGAGCGCACCTTCTTCGACGTGACCTATATGACGGGCAAGGGCCATGACGACACGCTTGACATAGACTTTTCCGAGCGCTTTGCCTTTGCGGCCAAAAATATCAAGTACGGTGAGAATATCATCGAAAACTACGGCTTTGAGACAAACGCCGACGGCTGGTCGTACAATAATAGCGGCGCCACCGGCCCCGTAAAGGGCTGGGAACGCACAAACGAGAACGCTCACGAGGGCAGCTGGGCTCTTAAGCAGGCGGCGAACGCCGGCAAGGCGAGCGACCAAAATCTTGGGACCTACTTCCCCATAGAGGGCGGCAAAAAATACCGGCTCAGCTATTGGGAGTATTCGCCCGAGGATAAAGCCGCGGGCGAACATCGGATGTTTGCCGCCGTGGCGGTGACCGATAAGGGAGCCCTCGACGACGTTAGCCTTCAACTTGACGACTGCGGTGGCTGGAGCTCATGGGTCAACGAAAAAGGCGAAATAAAGCCTCGCGACCCCGCCTACCGTAAGGGTTGGTTTGAGCGCAGCTATATGTTCAATACCATTGATCACCCCGAGGCCAAGTATATCATGCTTGCCTATACTTGGGGCGGAGAGAACAGCGGCTTTTTGATTGACGATTTCAGCCTAACCGAGGTTATTGAGAGCAGCCCCGTCACGATAATGAACGTGACCGCCTCCGCGGCGGAGAACGGGGCCGAGGTCTGGAGCCTTATCATGAATCCGGTGCGGGATATGTACTACGTGGCTGCGGGCTATGACGCGAACGGCGCTCTCGCGGGCGCGGCCTTCAAAAAATACGACGGCGACGGCTCTATCCGCGTCAACGGCAAGGGCATTACGAGTGTGAAGGTGTTCCTGTGGAAGGATCTGCGCTCCATGCAGTGTCTGTGCGAGCCGGTCGGGGCGACGGTTTAGGGGCCGTTAGCATCTCGTATCCCACCTTTCCCTTAAGGGTAAGGTGTTGGAGCAAAGCGAGCAACGGTTAGGTGTTGCAGCATTGATCGGAGCGTGGATCCCGCACGGGTGCTCCGCACCCTACACTTTATCAGTCGGCTCGGCCGACAGCTTTCTCTAAAGGGGAAGAAGAACCTTGTATCACTTCACATACAAAAAAGGAGGCCGTTCGGCCTCCTTTTACGCATTTATTTTACCCTGACTATCATCTCGGTGCTGACGCCATTGGGAGCGGTTGCGGTCAATATCGTCTTGCCGCGGCCCACGCCCACGAGGTAGGGTCCCTCCACCCGAGCCACCGAGCCGTCGGCGGTTTTAAGCGTGACCTTGTCGACGCTGTCTGAGGGAGTTTTGATGATTTTTAACTCATATTGCCTGTCGGCGGAAATCGTAACGTCCTCTGAACCGCCGCCGACAATGGACAACGAAAGGGCGGTTATGTCGCTCTCGCCGCTGACAAGAGCCGCGTCGGCCTCGCCCGTGGCTGTCAGCGAGGAAACAATGTTCCCGCTTTCGTCCACGTAACGGGCCACGCCGTTGCCGACGACGACGGCCACATTGTCGTAACCTGTCTCGCAGCTGACGTTTATGACGGTAATACCGTTGCCAAGCGCCTTTATCACTCCCTCGCCGTCAACCGAGGCAATATTCGGATCCATCGAAACGTAGCTCAGCTCGCTGCCCTTGGGCGCGCTGACGCGCAGCGTCTGCTCCTGCCCGAGCGAAAGGCGGAGCGTGTCGTCCTTTATATTTACCCCGCCGCCGCAGCCACCCAGAAGCAGCGCCGCGGCCAGTGGGAGAGCAACTCTCTTTATGCGCAAGCAAAACACCTCTTAACGGAAAAACTATCTTACAAATACCTTGAACGTGTCCTCGACGCCATTCGGAGCGGTAACGGTTATCGTTGCGCTGCCTTTCGCCTTGGGATAAACGGTGCCCTCGCCGTCAACCTCCGCCACGGACGGGTCTGAAGATACGTAATCCAGAGGATCGTCGCAGTCTGCGGGGGTGACGCTCACCTTAAGATAGGCCTCGTCGTCTGTGCCGAGCAGCAGCGTTTCATCCTCGGTCATGCCGTTTAGTGAAATGCTGAGGCTCGTTATCCTCGACTGACCGTTATATACTTTTTTCTTAGCGGTAGTGATGGTGTTGCCGTTTTCGTCAACGGTACTCGTCACAACGGGGGCGCCCTTCACTCCGTTGCCCACAACAAGGCCGATATGGTCAAAGCCGCTGTCAGTCTGGGCGGTGACTACGGTTATGCCGTTCGCGACGCCCGAAAGCTTGCCGTCGGCTGTGATAACGGCAACTTCGCCGTCCTCGCAGCTCCACTTGATGGATTCGCTTTTCTTGGTCTGGGCGCGGACGGAGATTTCATCTCCCACGGCCAGATGTATCTGCTCCTCGTCCGAAACTATTCTAACGGGACTTTCCTCGCTTCCGCAGGCGGCAAGGGAAAGAGCCAACGCCACGGCCGAGGCGGCGGCAAGGATCTTTTTCGTTTTCATCGCAAAGCACCTCTTATCGCAATTATATATAAATATTATACAACATTTTTTTACCTATTTCAAGGCCATATTTGAAAAAAGCGTATTTTTTTGTTGTAGGTTTACAATAGATGTATTACACATGACTCCGATAAATATGACGGAAGCAAGTTCCACAATATTTACGGGGTGATTTACGGGGTGAAAAGAGCATAGCGGAATGGAAACCTTTGTGTTAAAGTATAGTTGCAACACCAACTCACAGAAGGGAATCCACCAGCCATGAATACTATAACAGAAACTATGCACTTTCGTCAATTCCTAATTAATATTCTTTAAAATTTGGTGTAACAAAGGCAGAGATAAGTACAGACCACCGTCAAGTTATTCAACCTCAAAAACATTCCAAAGCCTTATGAACAAATGATGTTTCCGGGACAGAGAGTGCAAATTAACGTTAAGTATGTTCCTTCTTCCTGCCGGGTAGGTGAAGCTGAAGGCGAAAGATACTATCTGTTTACTGCCATAGACGAATACTCGCGTTACAGACATTTAGAGGGATTTAAGGACAACAGTTCATACTCGGCTTCTGAGTTTGTAAGGTATTTGGTCAAGAAAATTCCGTTTCCTATTCCGTGTGTTCAGACTGACAACGTAATGGAATTTACAAACCGGTTTTTAGCAACGGCTAATTGACTATATTTTAGAGCACATGAAAAACCTTGGGAATAGAACATAATCTTACTATGCCTTTACTCCGCGACATAATGGAAAAGTTGAACGTTCACGCAGAAAAGATAACGAATACTTTTATGCGTCCCATAAATTTTACTCGTTTGAATACTTTTACATACAGTTAAAGGTACACAACTACAAATACAATCGTTTCCCCATGCGGCCTTTCCGTTGACATTCTACACAAGACTATATTTCCGCTTTTGTACATAACGGGGAAATATTTTTAAATGCATAACACATCATTTAGAAACTGGCAAAAAATAGAATATTTCATCCCTTGTGCCGCTCGACAAAGCGGGCGATACGCTCAAGGGCCGTGTTGATGTTCCTGATACTATAAGCATAGCTGCAGCGCACAAAGCCCTCGCCGCCCGCGCCGAAGGCCGTGCCCGGCACGACGGCCACCTTCTCCTCTTTTAGCAGGGCGGTGGCAAAGTCCTCGCTTGTCATGCCGAGGGAGGAAATATTGGGAAACACGTAAAACGCGCCCAGCGGCTCGAAGCACGAAAGCCCCATATCGCGAAAGCCCTTCACCATGACGCGGCGGCGGCGGTCATACTCTCGGCGCATGGCCTCCACCTCGTCGTCGCAGCTTCTTAGGGCCTCCACAGCGGCGTATTGGCTGGCAGTGGGGGCGCACATGATTGCGTACTGATGTATTTTGAGCATGGCCGCGATAAGCGGCTTGGGGCCCATGGCATAGCCAAGGCGCCAGCCCGTCATTGCGAAGGCTTTGCTGAAACCGTTTATGGTGACGGTTCGATCCTTCATTCCGTCTATCGAGGCAAAGGGCACGTGTCTGCCCTTGTAGGTGAGCGCGCCGTATATCTCGTCCGAAAGCACGGCTATGTTCTTATCGCGGATAACGTCGGCAATAGCCTCAAGGTGCTCCCTTTCCATAATGGCCCCGGTGGGATTGTTGGGGAAGGGCAGAACAAGGAGCTTGGTGCGGTCGGTTATCTTCCCGCGCAGGGCCTCGGGCGTGAGGCGGAACTCGTCCTCCTCGCGGGTCTCCACGGGCACGGCCGTACCCCCCGCCATGGTTACGCAAGGCTTGTAGCACACGAACGATGGCTCCGGTACGATAACCTCGTCGCCGCCCCTTATAAGGGCGCGAACGCAGAGGTCAATGGCCTCGCTGCCTCCGACGGTGATGAGGGTTTCGTCCTCGGCGTAATCGAGGCCGTAACACCGCTTGGTGTAGCGGCAGAGCTCATGGCGGAGCTCCTTTAATCCGGCGTTGGAGGTGTAGTGGGTGTGGCCTTTCTCAAGGGCGTAGATACCCGCTTCGCGTATGGCCCATGGAGTGACGAAGTCCGGCTCGCCCACGCCAAGGGAGATGGCGTCCTTCATTTCGGCCACAATGTCAAAAAATTTTCTTATTCCCGAGGGCGGCATCTCCTTTATGTGCGGAGATATCATGCCTTCTATGTTCATAATGTGATGACCTCCCGGTCGTCGTGCTCGATGTCGGTGAAGATGACGTTTTCCTTTTTATAGGTCTTAAGCGTAAAGTGAGTATTTGTAGAGATAACGCCGTCCATAGGCGCCAGCTTCTCGGATACGAACATGGCCACCTCCTGAAGGGATTTGCCCTCCACGCTGACAAGCAGGTCGAACGAGCCGCTCATCAGGCTGACGGCCTTGACCTGCGGATACTTGTATATCCTTTCGGCCACCTTGTCGTAGCCGTCGCCCCGCTGCGGGGTTATACTGATGGTTATTATGGCGGCAATGCTGTCG
Organism: uncultured Clostridia bacterium; assembly: GCA_947629005.1. Taxonomy (GTDB): domain Bacteria; phylum Bacillota; class Clostridia; order UMGS1883; family UMGS1883; genus JAFLUQ01. The sequence goes on along the minus strand of CANRCD010000016.1, from coordinate 18,648 downwards.
CGGTCGGTGCGCTCCCAGTTCACAAGCGTCTTGTAGCCGAGGATTACCTTGTCGTCCTCAAGTTCCTTTATGGCGGCGGCAACATCCTCCTCGGCGGCGCCGAGCATTGTCGCGAGCTGGGCCGGAGTATAACGGCTGTCGCGCTCAAGAATTTGCAGAATTTCGTTTTTCATGGCTATGTTTCCTTCCCGAAAAAAATTTAACCATTATCTATTATAAATCAAAAATCCGAAAAAAGCTACTCCTTTTTCAAATTTTTTTCAAAAAAAGTTTGCGTTTGGCCGTTTTTTGTTATATAATGAATTTGTGTAACTATACTGTCCCAAGGACGGGACTGAAACGGAGGTACATATTATGTGTGGAATTGTCGGCTATATCGGCGAAAAACAGGCCGCGCCCATCCTGCTGGACGGGCTGGCCAAGCTGGAGTATCGGGGGTACGACTCTGCGGGGCTCGCCGTATATGACGAAGGAAAAATAACCGTGCGGCGCGCGGTGGGCAAGCTGGTCAATCTGGTTGAAAAGACCGACGGCGGCAGCGCCCTTAAGGGCACGCTCGGCATAGGCCACACCCGCTGGGCAACCCACGGCAAGCCCGACGAGAAAAACGCCCATCCCCATACCGGAAGCCGTTTTTCGCTGGTGCATAACGGCATAATTGAGAACGAGGCCGAGCTGAGACGGAAATTTTTAAGCGACACCGAGTTCACGAGCGAGACCGACACCGAGGTCATTGTGCGGCTGCTGGATAAGTTCACCGCCGACGGCGAGGCCGTGGACGTTGCCATAATGCACCTTATCGACGTGCTGGAGGGCAGCTACGCCCTCGCGATAATCGACAGCCTTGACGGGGAGCATATATACGCGGTAAAAAACAAGTCTCCGCTGCTCATCGGCAAGGGCGAGGGCTTCAACATGATAGGCTCCGACGCGATGGCCATGATAGCCCACACCGAGTGGTTTTACGAAATCCACGACAAGGAATTCGCCGTTGTGAGCCGTGACGGCGTTGAGATATTCACAAGCTATTCCCAAAAGGTCAACCGCGAGCCATACAAGGCCGAACTTGACCTTTCGGACATATCTAAGGGCACCTATCCCCACTATACCATCAAGGAGATAGAGGAGCAGCCGCTGGTGCTGCGCCGCATAATGCAGGAGTACATGGACGAAAGCGGTGAGCTTTCCGTGCCGGATGAGATACTCGCCGACCTGCGGACGTGCGACAAGATATACATCGTGGCCTGCGGCACAAGCTACCACGCCGGCATAATCGGCAAGCATTTCTTTGAAAAAATATCCGGCAAGCCGGCCGACAGCTATGTGGCGAGCGAGTTCGTCTATAATATGCCGCTTCTAAGCGAAAGACCGTTCTTCATCTTCATCTCGCAGAGCGGCGAGACCGCCGACAGCCGCGCCGTGCTGGTAAAAATCAAGCAGCTTGGGCACAAGGCCCTGACGATAACCAACGTAAAGGGCTCCACCCTCTCGCGCGAGGCCGACCACACGCTGCTGCTCTACGCCGGACCCGAGATAGCCGTCGCCTCCACCAAGGCCTACAGCGCGCAGGTGGCTGTGCTGGCGATACTTGCGGCGGCGCTTAAGAACAATATCGGCATCAATCTCAAGTACGAGCTTGCGCTGGTGGCGAACACTATTGAGAGCCTCTGCGGCGACAGGGAGCTGTTCAGCAGCCTCGCCAAGGAGTACATTGTGCCCTCGCGCAACTGCTTCTATATAGGCAGAGGCGTGGACTACTACGTGTGCCTCGAGGCCGCGCTGAAGCTGAAAGAAATCTCTTACATACAGACCGAGGGCTTTGCCGCGGGCGAGCTTAAGCACGGCACCATCGCCCTTATCGAGAAGGACACCCCCGTCGTGGCGATAATAACGCAGGCAAACACCCAGCTCAACACGAGGAGCAACGTCAAGGAGGTGCTCTCGCGCGGGGCCAAGGTGATAAGGATAGCGATGAAGAGCGTTTCCTCCCACGGGGACCAGATAGTCGTGGGCGATGTGCACGAAATGCTCACCCCGCTTGTCAGCGTGGTGCCGGCCCAATATCTGGCCTACTATTCGGCCCTGCACCTGGGTTGCGACATTGATAAGCCCAGAAACCTTGCCAAGTCCGTAACCGTGGAATAAACCGCAGAAAGGAAGATACTTATGTCAAAGGCAGCGCTTGTAATGGGCAGCGACAGCGATTTTGACGCGCTTGTGCCCTGCATAAAAACACTTAAAAAATTCGGCGTCGAGGTGGACGTCAGGGTTATTTCGGCCCACCGCAGTCCGGAGCTGGCCCACGAATTTGCCGAAAAGGCCGAGGAAAACGGCTACGGCGTGATTATCGCCGCCGCCGGCAAGGCCGCGCATTTGGCGGGCGTGCTGGCCGCCTTTACCACTCTGCCGGTAATCGGCATACCCGTAAAATCCAGCCTGATGGACGGGCTCGACAGCCTGCTCAGCGTGGTGCAGATGCCCTCGGGCATACCCGTCGCCACTGTGGCTGTGAACGGCGCGGAAAACGCCGCCATTCTCGCCGCGCAGATTTTCGCCTCGACCGACCCGTCCGTCAAGGCGAAACTGAAGGAGCACAAACAGGCCATGAGAGCCGCCATAATCGAAAAGGATAAAATGATAGCCGAAAGGGCAAGGGAGATATGAGCATGAGCGACAGCCACAGCATGAGCTACAAGCGGGCCGGCGTTGACGTGGAGGCCGGCTACGAGGCCGTGCGCCTGATGAAGGCGGACGTTAAAAAGACCTTTACCAAGGGAGTTATGGGCGACATAGGCGGCTTCGGAGGCCTGTTTGCCATAGATAAGGACGAATACGAGGAGCCCGTCCTCGTCAGCGGTACCGACGGAGTGGGCACCAAGCTTAAAATTGCCTTTCTGCTCGATAAGCATGATACCGTAGGACAGGACTGCGTGGCTATGTGCGTGAACGACATCGTATGCAGCGGCGCGAAGCCCCTGTTTTTCCTCGACTACGTGGCCGTAGGCAAAAACGTGCCCGAAAAAGTGGCCGCCATAGTGCGCGGCGTGGCCGAGGGCTGCCTCAAGAGCGGCTGCGCTCTCATCGGAGGCGAAACCGCCGAAATGCCCGGCTTTTATCCGGAGGACGAGTACGACCTCGCGGGCTTCGCTGTGGGCATAGTCGATAAAAAGAAAATGATAGACGGCTCCGCTCTCACGGCGGGCGACGCGCTCATCGGCATAGCCTCGAGCGGCGTGCACTCCAACGGCTTTTCGCTTGTGAGGAAGGCGCTCGGCATTACCGAGGAAAGCGCCGCCGAGCTGAAAAAGTATAACGACGAGCTTGGTGCGAGCGTGCTCGAGGCTATGCTCGTGCCCACACGGATATACGTCAGGCCCGCTCTGCGCCTCATAGAGGAGTGCGGCGTGAAGGCCCTTTCACACATCACGGGCGGCGGCTTTTATGAGAATATTCCCCGTATGCTTAAGGACGGATGCCGCGCCGTTATAAGGAAGGACAGCTTCCCCGTTCCGCCGGTTTTCGGTCTTATCCAAAGGAAGGGCGGTATTCCCGAAAGAGATATGTTCAATACGTTCAATATGGGAATAGGCATGGTTGCCGCCGTTCCCGCCGATATGGCCGAAAAGGCTCTTGCGGTTTTGGCCTCCGAGGGCGAAAAGGGCTATATTATCGGCGAAATTGCCGAGGGCGAAAAGGGCGTGGAGATCGTATGAAAAACATAGCCGTACTGGTGAGCGGCGGCGGGACAAACCTACAGGCGCTCATCGACGCACAAAACAGCGGAATAATAACCCACGGAAGAATCGTTACTGTCGTATCGAGCAAGGCGGGCGCATACGCCCTTGAAAGGGCGAAAAACGCCGGCATAGAGACCGCCGTTATAACCCGAAAGGACGAGGGGGATAATTTCTCCCATGCGCTGACGGAACACATGAAGGCCCGAAGCGTAGACCTTATCGTGCTGGCCGGTTTTATGTCCATATTAAACGGCGAGCTGCTGCGCGAGTACGAGGGCAGGATAATCAACATTCATCCCTCGCTGATACCGTCCTTCTGCGGGGACGGCTTTTACGGCCTGCACGTGCACGAGGCCGCGCTCAGCTACGGCGTAAAGGTCACCGGAGCGACGGTTCACTTCGTGAACGAGGTGGTTGACGGAGGCAAAATAATCATGCAGAAGGCCGTGGAGGTCAGGGACGGCGACACCCCCGAAACGCTCCAGCGACGCGTCATGGAGGAAGCCGAGTGGATAATTCTCCCCCGCGCGGTGGAAAAACTTTGCGCGGAAATGTAAATCAAATATTGGAGGTAAGTATATGAAAATCAACCTTTTTGACGACCTGAAAAGCAACTCCTACCCCGGACGGGGCATAGTGCTGGGCCGAAGCGGCGACGGCAAAAAGGCCGTGGCGGCCTACTTCATCATGGGCCGCAGCCAAAACAGCCGCAATCGCGTGTTTGTCGAGGACGGCGCGGGTATCCGCACCGAAGCGTTCGACCCCTCGAAGCTCGAGGACCCGAGCCTCATAATTTATGCGCCGGTGAGAGTTCTCGGCAACAAAACCATTGTTACCAACGGCGATCAGACCGACACGATTTACAATCTTATGAATCAGCAGCTCACCTTTGAGCAGGCCCTCCGCACCCGCGAGTTTGAGCCCGACGCCCCCAACTACACCCCCCGCATAAGCGGCATAGTGAAGGTGGAGAGCGGCTTTAACTACGCGCTTTCGATCCTAAAGAGCAACGGAGGCGACCCCTCCTCCTGCCAGCGGTTCACGTTCAGCTACTATAACCCCAAGGCCGGCGAGGGCCACTTTATCCACACCTACACCGGCGACGGCTCCCCTCTGCCCAGCTTCGAGGGTGAGCCGAAAACCGTAGCCATAGAGGGCGATATCGACGAATTTACCGAGAAGCTCTGGGCCGCCCTTAATGAGGAAAACAAGGTTTCGCTGTTCGTGCGCTACATCGACGCCGAAACAGGCGAATACGAAACAAGGATAGTGAACAAAAATGCGTAAGCTGCTGGCCGTTTTTACGTCTTTTGCACTGACGCTGGCCGCTCTGCCAATGGCCGCTGGCGCGGCGATTACGGCGGACGCGGCTCAGGTTACTTATCGTATAAACAACACCGTTGTGTCAGACGGCAGACTGTCCTCCGGCTCGCTTAACGCGACGGTACAGATAATGAATCCCGACGGCGCGGGGAAATATTTCATCTCGCTTGGCTTTTACGGGGCCGACGGCGAGTTGGGGGAGTTTTCCGCCGCGCTCGCGGCCACGGAGCTCAAATACGGCTTCAATATGGCTGACGCCGTGTTGACGGCGGACGTGCCGGCGGAGCTTGAGGATGGGGACTCCATTCGGGCGATAGTCATGGACGCCGAAACCCTCATGCCTGTGGACACGGCAAACTCCACCCTCACTTACCGCGCCCCGCAGACCGACGTCGAAACCGGCTATACCGGCATTTATGAGCGCTATTACACCCTTGACGGCGCGGACGGCAGCCTCGCTGTGGTTCAGGAGGGCTCGCGCAAATACCTGCGCGCTGAAAGCGCCGGCACCCCATTCCGCCTTAAGGACATGGACGAGGGTTTTGTTGCCTTTGTTGATTCGACCGACTCTCAGCGGCGGCTCCAATCCTCGGGCGGAGTGTCGGGACGCGGGATATACGGCTACGGCGGCAGCACAGCCATGCTGTGGCGGCTTGAGTCGGCCGAGGGCGGCAAGTATTACGTGCGCGGGTACGACGGGGATTATCTCGCCCTTGAGGGCGGCGAGGCCGTCATGCGCGAAGCGCCCTATCCGTTCAGCCTCACAAAGAAGGGAGAATCCCCGTTCACGCTGATGACCTCTCTCGATGGCTTCAGGCTTTTTACCGAGGCCGAGCAGCAACGTATAATTGATATTTGCACCTCAGTCGGGGCGGGAGTTTTCCCCAGAGGAACAGCCGCCGGCGCGGGTACGACCTTTCTCGACAGGCTTGAAAGCAGCTTCACCAAAATTTACGACAACGCGGCCTCGACGGACGCCGAAGCCCAGAAGTCGGCCATACTTGAAGCCCTGCAAACGCCCATATATCCAGGCCTCGCGGACTTCATCAACCTCAACCCTCTAAAGGGCGGCGGCGCGGAGGTCTCCGTCGCCGAGCCGGTTGACGAGGAGCTTTATATCTGGGATTTGGGCTTCGGGGTGCATAAGCGTATCGACGTGACCTATAAGACGGACGAGGCCACGCAGGTTCTGCCATTCTACACCGACGACCCGTCTTACGAAAATGTGCAAAACGCGATAAACGCTCTGGCGAAATTCCCGTACAACTACCGCAAGTATCTTGAAAAAGTCTGCGTTTACGCCTCGCCCGATGAAAATTCCGCCTATTACTGCGACGGACCGGTTCTCACGGTGCGCCTTCGCGGCATCGTGGACGCCGAAATGATGGCCCGCTCCTTCGCCCACGAACTGGGCCACAGCATAGACATGGCAGGCGGCGAAAATTATCAGGACAAAGCTACCCACTGGTGCCAGACGGACGAGTGGCAGAGGGCTTTTGCCGACGACATAGTCATTGTGTCCGATTACGGCAATATGTTCTATGACGACCCCAACGACGTTGAAAACTACGGCAAGCGCAATTACTACGAGGAGCTTGCCGAGTTCGCCCGCCTATACTTCCAGTGCTGCGGCAACCGCGACAGGGAGATAGGCCTAAAGCAGCTTTTTCCCAACCAGTATAAATCCTTCGGCCGCCTGCTTGAACGCAGCGGCATGGAGCACTTCTTTTGATATTTCAGAAAGGACGATACGAATGAACGAAATGCAGCTCAAATACGGATGTAACCCCAACCAGAAGCCCTCGCGTATTTTTATGGAGGACGGGCGCGACCTGCCCATTGAAGTGCTTAACGGCAAGCCCGGATACATAAACCTTTTGGACGCCTTCAACGGCTGGCAGCTTGTGCGCGAACTAAAGGCCGCGACGGGGCTTCCCGCGGCCACGAGCTTCAAGCACGTTTCCCCCGCCGGCGCTGCCGTGGCCACTGAGCTCAGCGACACGCTGAAAAAAATCTACTTCGTTGACGATCTCGAGCTTTCGCCCATAGCCAGCGCATACGCCGCTGCCCGCGGAGCCGACAGAATGTCCTCCTACGGCGACTTTGCCGCCCTCAGCGACGTGTGCGACAAAGCTACTGCCACGCTGTTGGCCCGCGAGGTCAGCGACGGGATAATCGCCCCGGGATATACCGACGAGGCCCTTGAAATTCTCAAGACCAAGCGCAAGGGAACATATAATGTTATTAAAATCGACCCCGACTACGTGCCCGCCGAAATTGAGCGCAAGCAAGTGTTTGGCGTCAGCTTCGAGCAGGGACGCAACGAGCTTAAAATCGACTGCGGACTGCTCGAAAACATAGTCACCAAAAACAAGAACATTCCCGACGAAAAGAAGCGCGACCTCATTGTCGCCCTCATTACCCTCAAATATACCCAGTCCAATTCTGTCTGCTACGTCAAGGACGGGCAGGCCATCGGCGTGGGCGCGGGCCAGCAGTCGAGGATACACTGCACCCGCCTTGCCGGTAACAAGGCCGATATATGGTGGCTCAGGCAGGCTCCGCAGGTGATGAATCTCAAATTCGTGGACGGCATTCGCCGCCCCGACCGCGACAACGCCATCGACGTGTATATAAGCGACGAATATATGGACGTTCTCGCCGACGGCAAATGGCAGACTCTTTTCAAGGAGAAGCCCCCCGTTTTCACCAAAGAGGAGCAGCGCGAATGGCTCAAGAAAAACACCGGCGTATCGGTGGGCAGCGACGCCTTCTTCCCCTTCGGCGACAATGTGGAGCGCGCCCATAAGAGCGGCGTGGAGTACATCGCTCAGCCCGGCGGCTCTATCCGCGACGACAATGTTATAGAGACCTGTGACAAATACGGCATAGCCATGGCCTTTACGGGAATACGGCTGTTCCATCATTAAGGCTGTTGCGTTCCGTTCTCCTTTGACACTACATTTACTACAGATTGGAGCAATAATATGAAAGTATTAGTTGTCGGCGGCGGCGGCCGCGAGCACGCTATATGCCGCAAGCTCAGGGAAAGCCCCCGTGTGACGGAGCTTTTCTGCGCCCCCGGTAACGGCGGTATCGCCCAAATCGCAACCTGCGTTCCCATTAAAGCCACGGACATCGAAGCCATTGCGGACTTTGCTGAAAAGGAAAAAATAGATTTGACTGTCGTCGCCCCCGACGATCCACTCGTGATGGGGCTGGTTGATCTGCTGGAAAGCCGCGGTCTGCGCGCCTTCGGCCCAAAGGCTAACGCCGCCATAATCGAGGGCAGCAAGGTTTTCAGTAAAGAACTTATGAAAAAGTACGGCATACCCACGGCGGGATATGAGGTGTTCACCGAGGCGGATAAGGCCGTCGAACGCCTGAGGCACGGCAGCTTCCCCGCCGTTATCAAGGCCGAAGGACTGGCCCTCGGCAAGGGCGTTATCATCGCCCAAAGCTTCGGTGAAGCCGAAACCGCCGTTCGCGAGATGATGGAGGGGGGCAAGTTCGGCGACGCAGGCAAGCGCATAGTTATCGAGGACTTCCTCACCGGACCGGAGATTTCGGTGCTGGCCTTTACCGACGGCAAAACCCTTCGCCCCATGGTTTCGGCGCAGGACCACAAGCGCGCCTGCGATAATGATCAGGGGCTCAACACCGGCGGTATGGGAGCCTTTTCGCCCAGCCGAATTTACGACGAAAAAATGGCCGAGGAGTGCATGAACAACATCTTTCTGCCCACAATGCGCGCAATGAATGCCGAAGGCCGCACCTTTAAGGGCGTGCTCTACTTTGGATTGATGTCCACGAAGGACGGCGTTAAGGTGATAGAGTACAACTGCCGCTTCGGAGACCCCGAAACACAGGCCGTGCTCCCGAGGCTCGAAGGAGATTTGCTTGAAATTTTCGAGGCGATAATAGACGAACGGCTTGACGAGGTCAGCTTCGGCTGGAAGGACGACGCCTGTGTGTGCGTGGTTGCCGCCAGCGGAGGCTACCCCGAAAAATACGAGACAGGCAAGGAGATTACCGGCATCGAGGACGCCGAGTCGCTTGATAACGTAACCGTTTTCCACGCCGGCACAAAACTTGACGGCGATAAGCTTGTGACCGCGGGCGGCCGCGTCCTCGGCGTGACGGCCCTCGCCCCCGACCTTGACGCCGCGATTAAACGGGCCTACGAGGGCATTGAAAAAGTGCATTTTGACAAAATGCACTACCGGCACGATATAGGGATAAAGAAGAATCAATAGTCAAAAAATTATGGACGGCCGACGGCCGCCCATAATTTTTGTGCATTTTCCTGCGCTTAACCATTGGCCCGCGCGGTATTTTGATAATTTAAAGCTCCACTATGGCCTCGGCTTCGATAAGCACGTCCTTCGGCAGGCGGGCGACTTCCACGCAGGAGCGGGCGGGGTAGGGCTCGGTAAAAAATTCGGCGTAGACCTTGTTTATCTCGGCGAAGTCGTCCATATTTTTGATGAACACCACGGTTTTGACGGTTTTGCTTACGTCGGCTCCGGCGGCGCGGATCAGGTTCGTTAAATTAGTCAGCGCCTGCCTCGCCTGCGCAGCGGCTCCCTCGGGCAGGGCTCCGGTCACGGGGTCGAGCGGAATTTGGCCGCTGGTGAACAAAAAGCCGCCGGCCTTGATTGCCTGCGAGTAGGGGCCGATGGCCCCGGGAGCGGTTTCGGTTGCGATTTTTTCCATGATTTGTCTTTCCTTTCTATCTTAAAATCCTGATTATGCGGTTGCTGAAACGTGTGGAGCGTCGCGGCATCTTGTCCGCCGCAAAAAACACCGCAAGCGTCAGCACAAGCGCCGCCACGGCGGCTATATCGGCGACAAGCGTGTCTCCGTAAAGGCGCAGGGCCGCAAGGTAGGCGGCTATTGCAATTATTATGGGCAGGATGTAGCCCACAAAGGCCAACAGCACAAAGGCCCCTTGGCTCATTTCAACCTTTACCATATCGCCCACCTTGGCGTTCAGGCCGTTCACAGCCTTAAGCGTAGTGGACGTGGGAGAACAGCCCCCGCCGCAGGAGGCGCAGTTTTCGCCGCAGGCCGAGACTCGCCTCACCCGAACGATAGCGTTCCTGCCCTGAAGCTCGACTACCTGTCCTATCTGATCCATAAAAACGCTCCTCTCTATATAAACAATGATTAAATCTTGTGCGTTGATTGGCGAGAAAATTTTCACGAGGCAAGGCAAAAAGCGTAGGAATACTTATGTATTCCGAGCATAAGGGTTCCCAAAAGCTCAAGCGCTTGAGTTTTTGGGAAAGAGGGGGAGCAAAGGCCCTTTGCGGCGACGAAACGCAGCATCGTGGAAATTTGGCCGAAAAGCGACGCGCAAAGCAAAAGCGGGATTTAATCAGCGTTTACTCTATTATTGCCTAATAACTCTCGGGCATTCTCCAGCGCGGCGGCGGTCACATGGTCGCCGCGGATTATGCGCGCCAGCTCGCGCTCGCGCTCAGCGCCTTCGATGGGACGCACCCGCGTAAGCAGCGTATCGGCGTCCTTTTCTATGAGAAAATGGCGCGAGGCCGCCGCCGCGATGACGGGCAGGTGCGTTATGCACAGCACCTGACGGCCCTTGGCCAGTTCGCTTATCTTAAGGGCTATTTTTTCGGCTGCGCGGCCGCTTACGCCAGTATCAATCTCGTCAAAGACGATGACGGCGGTATCGCTTTCGGCGGTGAACACGCTTTTCATAGCCAGCATAATACGGCTGAGCTCTCCGCCGCTCGCCACCTTTGCGAGCGGCTTGGGCTCCTCGGCGGGATTGGTCGAAATCAGCAGTTCGGCCCTTTCGGCCCCCTTTTCCCACAGCTCGCAGGGGGTGATTTTCAGTGAAACGCGAGTCTTGGGCATATCCAGAAAAGCCAACTCGCCGCATATACGGCGGCACAGCTCCTCGCCTGCGGCCCGCCTTGCCTGTGAGAGCTTCTCAGCTGCGGAGCGGGCGATGGCCAGCTTGGCGCGGGCCTCATCCTCCAGCTCGTCGCCGTGCTCTTCGGCAAAAGTCAGCTCGTCAAGCTCCGCCGAGGCTTTTTTTAGCACGGACAGAACGTCGGCCACGGTCAGGCCGTACTTGCGTTCGAGGCGGTATATAACGCCGAGCCGCTCCTCTATATCGGCCAGCTCGGCTGGGTTATACTCCACCCGCGACGAGTAGGACGCAAGGTCGCGGTGTATTTCCTGAAGCTCATAATACATCTCCCTCAGGCGGGAGGCGTTCTCTCCCACGGACTTATCCACTGCGGCCACCTCCTCGGCGGCGGAGGCCGCTCCGCTCAGGGCGTCCAGCGCGGCGGCGGAAGCCTCTGCGGCGCGTTCCGAGCCCGCCGCAAGCTCCTCGGCGGAGGCCAGCAGGTCCCGCCGTTCGGTCAACTCCTCCTCTTCTCCGTCGCGGAGGGCCGCGTCAGAGATTTCCCTGACCTGAAATTCCAGAAAATCTATCCTCGCCCGCCGTGTCTCGGCGCCGGCACGGGCCTCCTCAAGGCGGCGGCGGGCCTCTTTGTATTCGTCAAATTTGGCGCGGTAGTCCGCGAGCAGTTCCCCGTCGGCGGCAAAGCCGTCAATGAAGTCGATGTGCGCCGCGGGACTCAGCAGGGCTATGCCGTCGTGCTGGCCGTGTATGGCCGCAAGCCGCCCGCCCACGGCGCGGAGCGTGCTCAGCGGCACGGTTTCGGCGCCAATGCCGCACAGGCTCCTGCCGTCGCGGTATATTCTGCGCCGCAAAAGCACGCTGCCGTCCTCCTCGGGGGTAAGTCCCAGCTCCTCTAAAAACGGCGCGAGCGACGGACAGTAGAACGAGGCTCTCACCGAAGCGAAGTCCGCGCCGGCGCGCACCAGCTCGCGCCGCCCGCGCCCGCCGAGCACAAGGTCCAGCGAGTCTATCAGCAGCGACTTTCCCGCGCCGGTTTCGCCCGTCAGCACGTTAAAGCCCTCGGCCGGCTCAATAAAGGCCTTTTCTATGACGGCTATATTTTCAATTTCCAGAAGCGTAAGCATGGCAACTCCCCTTCTCTATTCGGTCATGCTCCTCAGGCGATAAACCAGCCTGCGAGCGCTTTCTTCGCTGCGCACCACCATTATGATGGTGTCGTCGCCGGCGATAGTGCCCACCACCTCGGGGAAATCCATAGCGTCCAGCGCCGCGGCGGCGGCCTGAGCCATGCCGCTGAGGGTCTTGACGACGATGTTGTTCACGGCGTACTCCACGCTCACGACGCTCTTTTCAAAAATCACGTTGAAGCGGTCCGCCAAATCCGCGTCGCTGCTGATTCCGCTGTGGGCGTAAACGTAGCGGCCCTCCTCATTAAGCCGCTTAACTATGCGCAGCTCCTTGATATCGCGCGAGACGGTGGCCTGCGTCACGTCGAAGCCCATGCGGCAGAGCTCGTCGGTCAGCTCCTGCTGGGTTTCGATATTTTTTTCGACTATAAGCCGCAGAATGGCGTTCTGGCGTTTCATTCTCATTTTTTCTCCTCCTGAATCAAACGGCGTTTACTGAATACCTGTGGCGAGCTTTTTTCTGACAAGCCCATAAAAATCCTCGCCCTCGCGCAGGGCCAGCCGCGTCACATAAGGGCTCCTGCTGACCTCCGCGGTACCGCCGCAAAGCGGTATAGCGTCCTGTCCGTCCACGCTGAGGCCGGCAGGACCGTCGGCGGAAAGCGTCACCGTGCGCCCGACGGGCAGCACCATCGCGCGCGCAGAAAGGTTGTGCGGACATATCGGCGACATCACAAAGGCGTCGGTATCCGGCGCGAGAAGCGGACCTCCCGCAGAAAGCGAATAGGCTGTCGAGCCCGTGGGCGTCGCCAGCACAAGGCCGTCGGCCCGAAGGCTGCTTAAAAGCCGCCCGTCCATGTAGGCCGAAAACGTGGGCATACGCCCCGACCCGCGGGAGAGCACAACGTCGTTCAGAGCATGGCGCTCCGCCACAAGCCGCCCTTCCTCGCGAACCATGCAGCGAAGCATGGTTCGCTCCTCATAAGCGAAATCCGAAAGAATAAAGGCCGCGGCGGCCTCGGGATTGTTGCCCTCAACCGTAGAGAGAAAGCCCAGTCGCCCCAAATTTACGCCCAAAAGAACATTGCCGTATGGTGCGCAGCGGCCGGCCGCGTCAATGAGAGTGCCGTCGCCGCCGAGGGACACCACGGTGGGGCAGGCGGCGAAAAGCTCCCTGTCGCAGAGGGCGGGCACGGGCAAAACCGCGCCGGTGGCCTCGTCGCCGTATACGGCGGCCTTGCCCTTAAGGGCGGCAAGCAGGCGCGAGGCCGCGTCCTTGGCCCCTGTTTTATCAAAATTGACTATAAGCGCTATGTTTTTCATGGGCTGTCCCCTCCCAGAGCGAACAATTATATGTATAATTATACAACATTTTTTATATACAGTCAAGAAAAATTTCATCTTCTGGGCGCGCCAAGCGCCGCCTTTGTACCGCCGTGCATTTTTGGGACACGTCCGGCATAAATATTATTTAGCGGGTAGCCTTCGCCGCTTTGCGGAAAAAATCGGTATAGAATACAAAATAATGGAAACAATTAAAATTATCTAAAACAAAAGGAAGGATTTTTGCAAGGAACGTCGAATTATTTATATATCTTAAAAAAGGGAGGGGTAGACTTGGCCGGCCGGTACACCGATGAACAGATCGACGAGGTGAGAAACGCGGTCGATCTTGTCGAAATAGCCTCGCGCTATGTGCGGCTCAAGAAAAGCGGCTCCGGCTACGTGGGCTGCTGCCCCTTTCACAAAGAAAAAACGCCCTCCTTTCACATTGACCCTGACAAGCAGCTTTACCACTGCTTCGGCTGCGGGGCAGGCGGCAGCGTGTTCCAGTTCGTGATGAGCGCAGAGGGGCTTGACTTTCCCGACGCGGTAAAGCTGCTGGCCGACAGCGCGGGCGTCCGTCTGCCTGACCTTGCGGGCGACGGAGGCGAGGACCGCTACCGACGCAAGCGCGATATCTACGCCATGAATAAGGACGCTGCCCGCTATTTTCGCGACTGCCTTTTCAGCGACGAGGGAGCCGAGGCCAGAGCTTATTTTCAGCGGCGGGGACTGACAAGCAAAACCGTCGCTTCCTTCGGGCTGGGATACTCGCCCAAGGGCTGGGACGGCCTGCTCAGGCATTTGGCGGGAAAGGGCTATCCGCGCGATATGATAGCCGAGGCCGGACTCTGCGTGCATAGCGACAGAGGCCATACGTTCGACCGTTTTCGCGGCCGCGTGATGTTCCCGATTTTTGATGTGCGCGGCAACCTCATCGGCTTCGCGGGCCGCATAATGGGCGGCGAAGGCGCTAAGTATGTGAATTCGCCCGAAAGCATAGTCTACGACAAGGGCAAAAATCTTTTCGCCCTAAATCTGGCGCGGAAAAGCCGCCGAGGCTATTACATTTTGGTTGAGGGCTACATGGACGTCATCAGTCTGCATCAAGCCGGCATAGACTGTGCGGTGGCCGGCTGCGGCACCGCTCTTACCGAGGCGCAGGCCCGCCTGTTGGCCCGTGGGAACACAGTATATCTGTGCTACGATATGGATGAGGCCGGCAAAAAGGCCCGCGACCGCGCCTTTGAGATTTTTAAGGGGCTTGACGCCCGTTTGCGCGTCATAACGATACCCGACGGCAAGGACGCGGACGAATTTGTCCGAAAGTACGGCGGCGGCGAGTTTGAAAAGCTGCTCTCGGGCGCCAGCTCTGTCACCGGCAACCGTGTGGATGACCTGCTCGCGAGGTACGACACGGACGACGTTTCTCAGAAGGTGGAGCTGATAAACGAGGCGGCCGCGCTTTTCGCCGGCATACAGAACGCCGTGGAGCGCGAGGCATACATACGCGATCTTTCGGCGAAAACCGGCATAAGCTTTGAGGCTATTGCCTCCGAGGTGCGCAAGGCCGGCGGGCGGCTGAGAAAAAAAGAAGTCGCTGACGATGTGCGCAAAAGCGTTTCCACGCTGCGCCCCGCAAGGGAAGGCCCCTCGGGCGGCAGGCGCGAATCCGCCGAGCGGCGGCTGCTGGGACTGATAGGCGCCGACGCGGCTCTTTACGCCAAAATTGCGGACAACCTCCGCGAGGAGCTGTTTTCCGAGGGAATACATAGGGATATTTTCCGAAAAATCGTGGAAATCTATAAGGACGGCAGCGACGACGCCGAGCGGCGGCTGCTGGAGGCCTATCGCGGCCGCGAGGATGAGCTCGCCGCCGTGCTCGTGAAAACGGACGATCCCCAGAGCGCGGCAAAGGCCGCCGGAGATTATATAAATGTTATTGAGGACGAGATTTTAAAAGAGCGTATATCCGGTGCGGAAAAGGCCGGCGATCTGGCGTTGCTGGCCGAATTGCTCAAGAACAACCGAAAGGCAGGAATGTGACATGGACGAAAACAATAACGCCGCTACTCCCAACCCCGCCGCCGATATGAAGGCGATACTCAAGGGGCTTATCGACAAGGGCAAGCAGAAGGGTATGCTCACCAAAAAGGACATCGAAAAGTCTCTTGGCGAGCTTGATCTGGACGTTGACCAGATCGAAAAGCTTTATGACAACCTTGAAGCCATGGGCATCGACGTGGTAGGCGATATAGACGCCGAACTTAAGGATATGGACGACGTACCCGACGAGGATCTGGAAAATCTTACCATACCCGACAGCATAAACATTGACGACCATGTCCGTATGTACCTCAAGGAAATAGGCAAGGTGCCGCTGCTTTCGCCCAAGGAGGAGCTCTATTACGCCGAGCTTATGAGCAAGGGCGATGAAAGCGCCAAAAATAAGCTGACCGAGGCAAACCTTCGTCTTGTGGTGAGTATAGCCAAGCGCTACGTGGGCCGCGGGATGTTGTTCCTCGACCTTATTCAGGAAGGCAATCTGGGTCTTATAAAGGCCGTTGAAAAGTTTGACTACACCAAGGGCTACAAGTTCAGCACCTACGCCACGTGGTGGATACGTCAGGCCATCACACGCGCCATAGCCGATCAGGCCCGCACCATACGTATTCCCGTGCACATGGTCGAGACTATAAACAAGCTTATGCGCGTATCCCGTCAGCTTCTTCAGGAGCTTGGCCGTGAGCCCACCGCCGAGGAAATATCCAAGGAAATGGGCATGAGCGTGGATAAGGTGCGCGAAATAATGAAGATCGCGCAGGAGCCCGTTTCTCTTGAAACCCCAATTGGCGAGGAGGAGGACAGCCACCTCGGCGACTTTATCCCCGACGATGAGGCTCCGGCCCCCAGCGAGGCCGCCTCGTTCATGCTGCTGAAGGAGCAGCTCATGGATGTGCTCGGCACCCTCGCCCCCCGCGAGGAAAAGGTGCTGCGCCTGCGCTTCGGCCTTGAGGACGGTCGCGCCCGCACCCTTGAGGAGGTGGGCAGCGCCTTCAACGTCACCCGCGAGCGTATCCGCCAGATAGAGGCTAAGGCCCTGCGTAAGCTCCGCCATCCCAGCCGCAGCAAAAAGCTTCGCGACTTTTTGGAATAATAAACAGGCGCCCCAAATGGGGCGCCTGTTTTGACGTTTATTTCATCTCAAGCAGCCCTTGGCGCACGGTCTCAAACCTCGGCTCACATCTAAGGCCGTCATAGCACGGCATATCGAGCCGCTCCGCCATCCTTTGGCCGAGGGGTCTCTGGTCGGAGGTTTCATTTCTTTTATCATCTCTTACACCCTTGACCGGTAGCGAGGTATGGACTATCGGGTCGGGCAGGGACTCAAACCGCCTCATATAGCATAACGCCTTTTCAAGCAGGGCCAGCGCCCGCTCATTTTCGCCGCGCCCCAGATAAATAGGAGCAATGTCGCAGATATAGTATCCCGCCAAACGATTGAACCACTGCCCGTAGTCGCCTTCGCTGAAAACCATCTCAACAATTTTTTCGCAGAGTTCCAGACAGGCCAGCTTTCCGCCGTCGTCCTCCGTGTGCCTTGAACACCGCCACAGTTCCTGAACAAGGTCTTTCGTGTAGGTAAATATCCGTCCGCGCATATAGTCGAGCCTTTCCTCGCCGTCAAGGGCCCAGTAGAGATACCTTTCCCTGGATGTGTCCTCGTCGGGCAGGGAATCAATTATGGCCCGACCCTTTTCCTTATCGCCGGTCTCGCAGTAAAAGAAGCCCAGCCGTGACTTGGCGTAGAGGCGTATCTTGTCGTCGGTGCAGCCGTCAAGTATTCTTTCCGCCAGAGAAATTATTTCGTCACGGTTCTTGGTGTCGTTTTCCTTGCCGTTTGGAACGGCGTCGTCGCCCGCCGCGAAAAGGGCGTACATCAGCTTATCCATAAGCTCATAGCTGTTGGGGAACTCCTTCAGTCCGGCCCGAGCAATGCGAATGCAGTCCTCGATTTTTCCCGCGAATATGGCCTTCTGATATTCGGCAAGGATCTCTTCGAGCCGCTCTTTCCGCCGGCCCTCGTCGGCTCCGAGGAGCTGCTCTATGGAAACCCTGAAATAGTCCGCCATAGCGGGTAGGAGCGAAATATCGGGGCAGGCCTCGCCGGTTTCCCAGCGGGACACGGCCTGGGGCGATACGCCGAAAAGCTCCGCCGCCTGCTGCTGAGTGAGATTTCTGCCCTTTCGCAGACTTCGGAAAACCTCGTCAAAATAAAGTTTCATGTTTGTGACCTCCATTATTGGATTAATCCGGATTTAATTAAATTATATCATTCACGGGAGAAATGTCAATAAACCGCAAATTGAGAAAAAAACAATTAATACGGGAATATAAATGTAAAATCGGACGGCCGCAAAAAGTTGGCAGCGACAAAAAAGAAGGAACAGCGACAGCGAGCCGCGTTCCGATTTTTTTGCATAAAAAATCGGAACAAGCGATGTGACGCTTGCTCCGACGCGGTGGTGGGCCATCAAGGACTCGAACCTTGGACCGTCCGGTTATGAGCCGGATGCTCTAGCCAACTGAGCTAATGGCCCATTTAGCGACAAAAGCGTAACGCTCAGCTTGAGGAGGAAAATCTCATACTAAAAAAGCCATTGCAATATTCACTCCACACTCAGACAAAGGCTGACTGCCGTCAAAGCGCTTTCCGCTCAGCACCGTATCTCTACCCTCTGCAGAGTACTGAGGGTCAACAGAAGTACTTACTACAAATGGATACGACATTCTCCTTCTCCCAGAGAGATAGAGAACAAAGCCATTCGTTCCTGTATCCTTGACCTCTATGCCAAAACCGACAAGCGCTTGGGCGTTGATAAAATCACGACTTGTCTTAAGCGTGACTATTGAATAAACATCAGCCGCGGCAGAGTGTACCGCCTGATGAAAGCCATGAATCTACCTAAAATGAGCACGGTTAAACCCCCGAAGCAGTCCGTTCCTAAAGCGGAGGACTGCCACGGCGCCAATATCCTTGCGCAAAATTTTGATCAGCCCGCTCCTAATATGGCTTGGGTATCTGATTTCACCTTTATCCGTGTGGCCGAAAGGTTTTACTACCTTTGTGTGATCCTTGACCTTTTTTCAAGAAAGGCGATTGGATGTATACTAAAAAAGTGGACAAAAAATAGGAAGTGGTATAAAATAATAGACACGAAAGGAGAAGTATTAT
>CANRCD010000015.1 GCA_947629005.1 uncultured Clostridia bacterium | reverse complement strand
TCAAAAGGAGGAGACTTTTATGATCCCTTAATACTTTTTTCTCTCTTTTTTGTCTACTTTATTGACATTGATCCAATCACAACACCCGATTATAGTCACGTCTACAAATTTTGTAATGCTCATCTCGCACCCCACTAAAAGCCAAAGTCTTTTTTGCCGCCCTCTCCCTTTCCCAATTTTTGCATATCCGAGGGCCCGGCTCGCCCTTTCCGCTGTCTTGGAATGGACTTTTTGCACAACATGACGGTCAAATAATAGCCGCTGTTTATCTCGTTATAATACGGGCTGATCTCGGAGAGGCGGTAACCCTCGTATATTTCCTCAATCTCGGCCCGGTTATCGGCGCCGCTGTCGTGCCATTCCCTAACTTTACGCCGTGAGAGACGGCCGTCGCGCTGTGTAACTTTCGGCTTTGCGAGGTTTTTGCTGGCGCTCCACCTTTTGCCGAGTATGGGTTCTTTGATTAGATATTTCGCAATTCCGACAATGCCCTGATCATTGAATTGCAGAGGCTTGGCCGTTGTATATCCTCGGCCCCATATTTCCGCGAGCTCGCCGATCAGCACGCCGCCATTCATAATAATGTGGTGGTGGCAGCGGCCGTTCCTTTTGCCGATCTCGGTCACGGCTATGTATTTCAGATCGGGCAATCCCCTCTTTTTGCGGTAGCGTTTTAGGCGCCGGAGGAAATTCTGCATTTCCTTTTGTGCCTCCTCCGGTGTGGCCGGACGGTGGTCGGCGTCGTATGTGAGATCAAATCGTATGTCATTTTTTGTAAAATTTGTATTGAGCAGCCGGATTAGTTTCCTTTCGGCGTTTCTTTGATTTAGTTTTTTTTGCGTTTCGGTTGTCGGCCTTCGCCTCTTTCCTCTGCAATGTGATTGTTCGAATACGGGAAAAATATCAACCTCCAGATAGTCGCCGCAAAAATGCTTTTTTTCTCTGTACAGACAACGCATTATAAACCTCCTTGCAGTATATAAACATATACCGATCAGGGCGGGCGCGTTTTGAGCTGCGCTGGCCGTTAAGTTAATATTCATTACAAGCCCTGTAAAGAGGGCGAGCCCTCTTTTTTTCGCTATTGACTTTCGGCTGCCTTTGTGCTATAATATTTATGTAAACAGGGCTACAAAGGCAAGTAGCGCGGAGGCTTATCAAGTTGGTGGCTTGATAAGCCTTTTTTCACGTCCCGCTGTCCTTTCGGCAGTTTACCGTCACCCTCAATCGGCGTCGCTACCGGTCTAAGCAGTCTCGGCCCGTTCTTGTCTTGCGAGGGTCTGCCGGGTTATGTCATTTTTGGCGATCTCGTCGGCAAGTTTAGACTCGGCCTCTTTTAGGGCCTCGTTCTTTTGCTCGTAGTATTCGTACCATGACCGGGCCTCTGCTTTAGCTTCGTCCCGCTCCCGTTCGGCGTCCATAGCCCGAGCGGTTATTGCCGCCAGCGCCTCGCTCAAGATTTCGAGCGCGTTTTTGGTCTGCTGTTCGTTCATTGTTGCTCCTCCTTGAAAATTTCTTTTAACGCGGCTTTCGCTGCATTTATACCGTTTCGGGTAAGTTGGCGTTGCCAAGCGCCTTGAGAAGGAGCCCAGCGAAAGGCGTAACCCTTTAATATGCTTCTGGTTTCTTCATCGGGCTTGGTATCAAAGAAAATTTGCACACGGTTTTCGGTGGTATTCATTTCTACGCGCCCACCGGCAAAGTCCCAGCCTTCCGGCGCCGGTTCCTTCTGCCGTTTTTCGAGTTCTTCTATGCGACCTTTTAAACGCCGTATTTCGGCGTTATTCAGTGTAAGCTCGTAGCTTTCAAATGGAACGGCATTATCGCGCCAACTGCCAATCATTGCGTCCTTAAGTTTTTCTATATATTCGGGTTTAAGGTCGGGGCACCCGTCAAGGGTTTTGTTTTTGCGAAAGTATGTGTTTACTGCTTTCATTATAGTTTGAAGCTGTTCCCGACCGGCCAACTTTTTACGGAGCTTTTCTAAGGCGTTTTTATCGTCGCTGCTTATACCTCCCGTGCCGGTGCTCTCTATCTTACGGAGCAAACCCTGAATATAATTGTATTCTTCCATGTTTCGGTCGCGGGCTGCGTTCTGTTTTTCCTTTTTTCTTACGGGGAAATTTGAACCTCCGGCAATCATAATAGAGGGTACGCGGGCGTCAATGGCGTTGGCAGCGTTAAGGTTGTCGGCCAACTTGCGGCAATAGGTATCAAAGAGACGGTCTATTTTTTCGTGGTACATGGGATCAACTTTCTTTTTTTGGCGCTCAACGATTTCAGCGGCCTCATCAACCATGCTTTTATATCTTGCGGTGGCTGTGCCGGGTATGTAGTCCGAAAAGCTGTTGGCCGCCTTCGCCCGGCGGGCGGCGTCCTCGTTTATTGGGTAGTATGGCATTTCTTTATCTCTCCTTAAAAAATTTTAAATTATTGATTGTTAGGACATGTTCTTGCGACTCGTGCCAATCGCTTTTTACCACTGAGGGAGCGTAAAAGTATTTTATGGGCTCGCTGGTCGCCATTCGGCCGAAGTCGAAAACGGCAGCAACGGCCTCCATGGACTCCCACGAAGGGTCCGGCCGGCGCTTGCTATAATTGTACTTGCGCAGGGCGTCCGACGGGCGTGTGCCGTCGTCCTCGCACGCTTGAAGCACACATTGGGCAACGGCCATTTTGCCGGCAAGGGGTTCGT
This sequence comes from uncultured Clostridia bacterium, assembly GCA_947629005.1. Classification (GTDB taxonomy): domain Bacteria; phylum Bacillota; class Clostridia; order UMGS1883; family UMGS1883; genus JAFLUQ01. The sequence continues at coordinate 41,339 of CANRCD010000015.1, read as the reverse complement.
CGCCAGCCTCGGCCGTAACCACGGACGCCAACTCCCAGCGCTCGGCGTCGGTCAATGTGTACCGCTGTTCAAATCCGGCCTCGCTCGCCCATGCGCTCGTCAACTCGGCCATATTAATCGGACAGCCGTCGCCATACTCAAAATAATAAACGGCGGGGGGCGGTGTCGCTTGAGCCGTCAGTGTCTCGGGCAGACCTTCGGGCCTTTTCCCTTCATCTTGGGCGATCACAACGGCCACAACGGCCGCAATCACCGAAATTGCGATTATGGCAATTATGCCGACAAAAAACATTTCGTCATCCTTGACGAAGGCTCTAATTTGTGCTATAATATTTTTAAAGGCTCTTTTGATTGAGCGTCTGGAGCTTGTGGAACGGTGTCTGTTTGCGGCGGGCGCCGTTCTTTTTTTGCTGTTATTCATTATCTTTTTCTCCTTTTTGCCTCTATTGCCGGCAGCGTGAGCTCCGGCGGGGCGATCTTTTCGTGGAATGGCTGCGGGCAGTACCGCACGCCGCTGATTTCTCGGCCGTATATGCCATACTTAGGGTTGTACCCAAACCGATTTATGTATGTGTCAAGGTCCGGGCGCTCGGCGTCCATGGCCTTGAAAACCTCAAACAGGGCCGCCACATCGTCAAAGGCTCGGTGTGAGTTCTCCACCTTATCCTCCAATCCGTAAGCTGCGATCGCGTTCGCAAGTTTGTGAGGATAGGCCCGACGATCCTTGTAAACAGTCAGCGTGTCGAGGTAGTCACATTTTTGAATTATGATCGGCAGCACTAACGATGTGTACACCCTGCAAAGCATGGCCTCGACAAAAAGAAGATCAAACTGCGCATTGTGGGCCGCGAGCAGCGTCCGGCCCGAGCGTATCGCGTCAGCAAACCACTCGGCGGCAAGTCGTTCCGGGTAGCCGTCCTGTTCCAGCGTGGCGTCGGTTATCCCAGTCAATTTCACAATTTCATCGGGAACCTTTTCACCGTCAGGCAGGTTTATAAAAACGTCCATCGTTTGGGTGGTTTTATACCCTTCCGGCAAGTCGGCGCTTTTTTCAACACGCAGGGCGGCAAGCTCAATTATTCTGTTCTTGTTGTGGTCAAGGCCGGTTGTTTCCGTGTCAAAGAAAACGATCTGATCGTAGGTTTCAAATAGTTTAAGGAAGTTGCTCATGTGTTCACCCCCTTCAATTCCCTTTGTCGCTGTTTTTTCGCTTTCCAGCGTTCGTGGTCGGTTTTCCACAACTCATAATCTGCTTTTACCTCGGGTTTTTCAAACATGCGGGCGACGGCGCCGAGAACCGTTCGGCACATTAGGTCGCGCTCGTGTTTCGGCATGGCGCCGAGGTCAATCTCCACCGGGCCGGGGCTATTGCCGACGACTTTCATAATTTGACCTTCCTTTTCATTTCTTTGCTCGTGCAAACTGGGCAAACGTAGCCGCTGAACGGTAGCACGGTTTTAACGCTTATATTCCACTCGCGCCCACATACGCGGCACCGCTCTAAGCGCAAACTTACGCACTGGACGCGAGAGCGGGCCGCAGAGGTTCCGGCCGGAGCTCGGCGCCGGTCGCGGACTGCACTGCGGGCTGCGCCGCTGTCTGAGCGCCGGAGCTGCCGGTTTCGGAGGGTTTCGCGTCTCGGCAAGTGCAACGCTCGCCGTGATCCAAATTACTGCCGCAATATGGGCAGGTGTAATAAGGTAAGCCTCCCATTTAACCACCTTCTTTCAACATTTTTGCAAATTCCTCGATAATTTTCTTTTGATATTTTTTGCGAGTTCTAACTTTTTTGCTGTACTTATAAAGGTGTAGCCATTTTTTGTTTGTCGCGCCCATGGTTGGCATAATCGGCATGGTGGCAATCGTAATTATTGAGGCGATAACCTCGGTGATCTCGATTACAGCATTGGCGGTGGCCTCGGCAAATTTGCAAAGAGCTCGGCCGAGCTGTTCCATGGCGTTCATTGTATTGCCGGAAAATTCTTCGGGCGGCATATGGGTTCACTTCCTTTTGGTTTTGTAGCGCGTCAAGCTACACAGTTGCAAAAAAAATTTTTGTCATTTTCGCCTCGGGTATATGCAACACGTTAGCGATAGCTTCTGCGCTGCTTACGGGCATGTCTTTGTTGTCGAGCCAACGGCTCAGAGTGGCGGGGCTTTTGCCTATTTTACGAGCAAGCTCTTTAACCGTCATATTGTCGCGCAACGTCATGTATACCCTTAACTCCGTTGTGTTCACCATTCGATTGCCTCCTTTCCTTTTTTGGCCTGCCTCGTCAGTGTCGGTGGGCCGAGTCCGACAGACGCCCCCGTGGGGCGTTTCGGCTATGCTGTGAGTTTTTGATGGCAAAATGCGCCCCGATTGCCGGTTATGGACATGCCGCTGGAAATGAATTGTTGTTCGTCGTAGTAGTCCGAGCAATTTAGGACACCCTGTGTTCGGTCGGGGTAGTGAGCTCGGAATATAGCGTGCGCCTGTCTTATGTTCCGGGCTTCAACTTCTATCCAGCCGCCTTGGAACGGGAAACGCTCATCGCTCCCAAAAGTGTAAAAAATTTTCATATTCATTTTTGCTCCCTTCTTTTCGGTCCCTCCTTAATGAAGGAAGGGCCGAAGGTTATCGTTGCTTAATTCGTAGCTCAGACGGCCACAGTCAAAGCGAATATAATTCCAGTCTGTTGCGTTATAGAGTGGGCGTCTTTCAATTTCGCCTACTTGCCGGAGGAGTCGGTGTCGATTTACTTCGAGTTTAGGAATTGTGTGGTGGATCGTGATTTTCTCTTTTGCGAAGCCAAATTCGTTATAAAGTAGTTCCTTTGCCATGTCATCGGTCAAGGTTCGGGTGCAGGAGTCGGCGGCCAGCTTGTCATATTCGGCTTGAAGCACATTTTTGTCGTCAACGAAGGGCTTCCACTCCATTTCCCTGTCGAGCTCTTCTTCTAACTTTCTGATTTTGGACTCAAGCTCGACGATTTTAGTCTTGCTTTTATTCTTCGCTCTCAGATACTCCGTGTCGATCGCACGCCTAATTTTTTCGGCGAGTCCATTCTCATTTTCAAGATACGCCCGGCAAAAATCGTCCTTGTCGCCGTCGAAGCTCATATATGCGTTCTGTATTGCCTTAAATTCAGCGATTGAAGGGTAGCGACCTGTTCTTTCCTTAAATTCTTCTAACATCATATTTTTTTGCTCCTTTGCTTTGTAGCTTGATAATCTCATTATACACTCGTTTTTGTAGCTTGTCAAGCTATTTTTGAATTTTTTTTTCAAAAATGTTGATTTTTATTCCCGCATGTGTTATAATAAGCTACAAAGGAGGGAAAAAAATGTTTGATAATGAAAGATTACGGAAACGGCGCATTGATATGGGTCTAACACAGGAGGAAGTTGGCGCAGTCGTTGGCATAAGCAGATCGGCCGTTCAAAAGTACGAGAAAAATGTAATAAAAAATGTTTATACTTCCACAGTTGAATTATTTGCGCAGGCGCTTAGGTGCTCGCCGGCGTATCTTTTGGGTTGGACCGACGATCCCCGCGAAGGTCTGCCGGGTTTCCCTACTGACGAGCCGATGGCTGGCGACGAGAAAAAGTTCCTCAATTTGTATCGGGACCTTAACGACGAAGGCAAAGAACGCCTATTGCGATACGCCGAAGATTTGGTCGCAAGCGGCAACTATAAAAAATATGGTTCGGCTGGCATGGTACAAGAGTCATAGAAAAAAATAATCCCTGCATATTACAGGGCATTGGAGGTTTGAAAATGGGATTGTTTAATTTTTTAAAGAAGGGCAAACCCGTCCAAAATGACGAGCCTGTTATTTCGGTAAAAGTCTCTATGCGGGAGATTGAGTCCGATCCCGCCGGGGTTCTTAGTGTCCTCGACTTCGGTAAACCGGATGGCGAACTTGGCAGTTTATTAAATTACACGCCGTATAAGTTGGAGGAACCAACAGACAAGCAACTGGCCTATGCTGCCGATCTTGGCCTCGTGATCCCTCCCGGTTCTACAAAGTCCGACGTGTCTTGTTTGATAAGTCGAGCGACGGGCGAGGACAGTAAAGAAAGTCCCGGCCCAGAGCTCGTGGCGCTTGCCGATGGTTTTGGGTTGAAATATTCCGCTTGTATAGGAGCAGACGGTCTATTTCGCCATATTGTATCAGCCGCAAATGACCGCGATCGCGCCGCTTTGTTTATTTACGCCGTGCGCCAGAGCTTGCGCGGTGAACCATTCGGAGATATGCTTGCCGATCCCGAGGTTGGGCATTTTTACGCCTTTGCGGATCAAGCTCTGAACGATCCCGGGGTAATTCGTTCTATAACAGGTCGAGACGTTTCTGACTTCAAAAAGCCAAACAAAGGCACAAACGCATATAAGGCAGCGGCGGCATTTATCGCTGGAGGGGGCGTAGCATGAAAAGTCAAGCGTCGCAATATTTCACGCCGGCTGTGATTTATGCTCGGTACTCCTCCAGCGGCCAGCGCGAGGAAAGCATAGAGGGCCAGCTTCGCGAATGTCGGAAGTTTGCCGAAAGTAAGGGGTTCACCATAGTTGGAGAGTATACAGACAAGGCCCTCACCGGCCGGACAGATAAGCGCCCGGATTTTCAGCGCATGATCCGCGACAGCGAGCGCGGCATTTTCAAGGCGGTTATATGCTGGAAAATGGACCGTTTCGCCCGTAACCGTTACGACTCGGCAACTTATAAGTATAGGCTGAAAAAGAACGGTGTCCGGCTGTATTACGCCGCTGAAACAATCCCCGAAGGGAACGAGGGCATTATTTTAGAGGCTGTCATGGAGGGGTACGCCGAGTATTACAGTAAAAACTTAAGCCAAAACGTACAGCGCGGAAATTATGACAGCGCCCTGCAATACAAGGCGCTCGGCGTTAAGTTGCTCGGTCTGCGCACGGGTCCCGGCGGTCAATTTGAGATCGATCCGGGTACGGGACCGATCGTGCAACGAATTTTTCGGGAATATGCCGCCGGCGAGAGAGCAAAGGATATTTGCGATCGGCTTAACGCTGATGGCTTCAAAACGAGCCGGGGCGGTCCTTTTAACAAGGGGAGCCTGCGACGTATTTTAGAAAATGAGAAGTATATAGGAATTTACACATATAAGGACTTGATCCGCGAGGAAGGAGTGATCCCCGCCTTGATTGACAAAGATATTTTTGAAAAATGCCAAGCCCTTTTAGCTCGCCACCACAGGGCGCCAGCAGCAAAGCGCGACACCTCCTTTTTGCTGACGTCAAAGTTATATTGCGGGCATTGCGGCGAGGCCATGACCGGCGACGGTGGCACGAGCCGGACGGGTGAGGTGTATAATTATTACACTTGCAACGGCCGACGGGTTCATAAATGCAAAAAAGAAAGAGCCCCGAAGGGCTGGATTGAGGAGCTTGTTGTTGGCGAGCTGGTGAAGCTGATACATTCGGACGACTTTGTAAATGAGGTCGCCGACGGGTGTATGGAGTATCAAGAGCGCGAGCAGGATCATAGCGCCCTCGACGCTTTGGAGGCAAGGAAAAAGGACATTGAAAAGTCAATAAACAATTTGCTCGCCGCCATGGAGGACGGTATTGTTACGCCCAGCATGAAGTCGCGCCTTGTGGAGCTGGAGAACGAAAAGGGTCGCGTCGAGCAGGGGATCGCCCGGCAAAATGTCAAGGAGCCGAAAATTGAGCGTGATCAAATTGTTTATTTTTTTGAGAGTCTGCGTGACGGCAATATTAACGACGAGATGTACCGCGCTTTCCTCGTAGACACGTTGCTGAACGCTGCCTATTTGTATGACGACGACAGGCTTGTGCTTGTGTTGAATTATAGAAAGGGCGGTGCCAACAATAGGGTTGAACTGTCGCTTGTGGAAAAGGCCGTCGGCGGTGCCGCTGACGGGCCGAGTGGTTCATGTTTTGCAACATCTGGCGCACCACATCGGAACAAGCTTCGCTACGCTTGTTCCGATTTTCTTTTTGAAAATCGGAACGTGGCTCGCTCCGCTGTTCCTCCTTTTCCCCACAAAGCCTATAGCTTTGCGGGGGCCCCGAATACGACGCTGCACCCAAATCGCGCCCCGAGCTTCGGGATGTGATTTTTTTGTGCGCCCGAGCCGCGACGTAAGTACTATAAGACCGTCGGAACAAGCGTCGCTTACCCTGATTTTTGTTCTTTACACAAAAATCAGACGCCCGCCCTATTTTTGAGTATTTCACGGAGGGTTTCACTCGGGGCGAGGGTCATGATATTCTGCTCGGCGTCGAACTCCGCTACCTCGACCGGCACGTCTAGGGCGTTGGCAAGCATTACAGCCGCGTCGCCCCGCGTTGCCGCCGCGCCGGGTTTAAGCTTCAGCCCCTGAGTAATACCCAAAATCGCGGCAATGCTCGTGTAGCCTGCGGGGAAGCCGCCGTGCTGCTCGGCGCCCTCTCGCCAACCGAGCAAAATAACCAGCATCTTTACCATTTCCTCGTTGGAAACATCTGCTTCAGGACTAAAGTTGCCGTCCTCACGGAGCTCCATGAGGCCATGGCCGATGGCAGCGAGAACATAAGGCCGCGCCCAATGTTCTTTCGGCACGTCGGGGATGTCTGTCTCCGTTTCATTGACGAAACGGCCTGCGGCGCAAAGCAGCTTCGCGGCCTCGGCCCTTGTAAGGCTGTCGCCAAGTCTGAGCTCGCCGTCCGCTCCTCCAGTCATAATTCCGTACCGCCCAAGTTTCTCCGCCGCTGCAGCGCTGTCCTCCGCGGCAAAGGCTGTAACAGGCAGAAGCGCGAGTATCAAAGCAGCGCAGATAAGTTTTTTCATATAAAAATCCTCCTTTAGTATGCTGCCGGCCGCAGGGGCCGGCTTTGCGAAAATTAACTTGTTCGATTCAATAGACCATAAAGCTTCCCTCGATAAGCCAGTCCCGACTCGCCCGACTGCGGATTTCCACATCATAGGTCCTGCCTCTGTCAAAGCCGGTGAATAGATATGCGCTCTCGCTTTTGGCCATAACGCCGGCGCCTCCCACGCGCTCGCCGCTTTTGGAATCATAGAAATCCACCTCGGCTATGTCCTCGACGCCGACGTCAAAAAATATAGATATACTCCCGTATTTGTTGGGAAAAATGCCCTCCACCCTACTGATCTCACCATAAGCCGAAACCCGACCCGACGCCGGCCGGAGCGCACTCACTCGCTCAAACTCGATGTCCGTCGTCAGGGCGGGAGCCGCGTCCGTCGCGAAGGCGGCGGCGAGCAGCGCACAGACCGTGAGACCCGCTGCAAGACGCGGCTTCGAGGCCGCTTTTGTTTTGAGAGCGTTTTTTATTCTCCTTTTCGCGCCGCCGGCTGAGAAGCCTGCAAGACCGTACATGACAGTCCTCTTCCGAGATGCCGCCGTTCTCAGCAGCAGCTCGGCATAGCCCCTTTTGTTTTCCGGCCCCAGCTCTATGAGCGTCAGCTCGTCGCACACTAATTCCAGATCGTCTGAGAACAGCCGATACATCAGCCATACAAGCGGATTGAACCAATGAACGCACAAAACCAGATAGGCAAATATTTTAAGCAGATAATCTTTCCTTTTAATATGCGTCCTCTCGTGGGACACTACGACGGCAAGGTCATCCGTCGAAAGGCCGTCGGAGACGTAAATTCGCGGCCTCGCTATGCCCAGCACAAAGGAGCAGCGCACGGCTTCCGAGGCGTACACGTTTTCGCCGGCACGAACCGCAAAGCGCAGCTTGAGCCGCAGAGAAGTATATGACGCAATTCCAAAAACAACCATAGCGACGGCCCCTAAAAGCCAGATTCCTGCCGCTAAGCCGGTCAAATCAACGCCTACCGCGGCAAACCGAGGCGGCTCGGTAATATTTACCGCAAGGCCGCTCTCCCCTGTGAGATTAAACGGGCTTATGTGCGCCCTCGGGGCCGCGGGAGACACAAGACGGAACGCTACGGCTATCCACAGCGGGAGCGCCGCCCTTCTCGGGCAGCCGAGCCGCAGCAGAAGCAGCTTTAGCGGCAGCAACATCAAAGCCGCCGCCGACGCCGTGAGGCTCATCCTAAGGACGGCGGCAAACATCTCCTTCATTTTTCATCCTCCCGCTCTATCAGCCGCCTTAGCTCCTCCACCTCCGAGCCGCTCAGAGTGCGGCCGTTCATAAAGGCAGCCACAAAAGCCGGCAGGGAGCCCGCGAAGGTGTTGTCCACCACATATTCGCTCTCAAGCCTCTGCGCCTCGTCCTTTGAGACGAGCGACGAAACAACGCTGTTTTCGTTTTTCAGGCAGCCCTTTTCCGCCAGCTTTTTAAGCATGGTATAAGTGGTGGACTTTTTCCAGCCAAGCTCGTCATAGCACAGCTTCGCCAACTGCCCCGAGGAGAGCGGCTCGTTTTCCCATACCACCGACATGAATCTGTAGTCGCTGCGGCTGAGCCTTCCCTGCTCCATTCTATCACCCCTTTTTTGGTCTATAGCTATAGACTAATTAGAGTCTATCACAATAGACCAAGCTTGTCAAGCTTTTTTTGGCGGCAATATGTATAATTGAAGCGGCTTATTTTTGTTTACAGTTATTATTGCAATTTTTTACATTATATGATATAATAAATATGTTTAAGCAATTTCGCTTGAGGAGGCACGAAAATGTATACAAATGACGGCAAGCTTTGGATAGCCACCGGCGAAACGCCGCTTTATCTGCGGCCGGAAATGGCTAACAGACACGGGCTAATCGCCGGAGCCACCGGCACGGGCAAAACCATCAGCCTTAAGGTGATGGCCGAAACGCTCAGCACGGCCGGCGTGCCTGTTTTTATGGTTGACATAAAGGGCGACGTGTGCGGCATAGCAAAGACCGGTGAGGAAAACAAGCACGTGACCGAGCAACTGGAAAAGTGCAAGATAACGGACGAATTTCCCTTTCGCGACTATCCGGTTATGTTCTGGGACGTTTACGGTGAAAAGGGAATCCCTGTGCGGACCACGGTGTCGCACATGGGGCCGACGCTGCTTTCACGCCTGCTTGGGCTGAACCCCACTCAAGAGGGCGTGCTTGAGGTGACGTTCCGCGTGGCGGACGACAACCAGATGCTGCTTATAGACCTTAAGGATCTGCGCTCGATGCTGCTTTATGTTTCGGACAACGCAAAGGAGATACAGGTGCGGTACGGCAACGTATCGTCCCAGAGCGTGGGCGCGATAACCCGCGCGCTGCTCTCGCTTGAGAACGCCGGCGGCGACATCTTCTTTGGCGAGCCGGAGTTGGATATAAAGGATTGGATAAGAACCACTTCAAACAGCGCCGGCATTATAAACGTGATGGACTGTGTGAAGCTGGCAAACCAGCCTCTGCTGTACTCAACATTCCTGCTGTGGCTGCTGACCGACCTGTACGAAATGCTGCCAGAGGTGGGCGACCTTGACAAGCCGCGCATGGCCTTCTTTTTCGACGAGGCTCACATGCTCTTTAACGACGCGCCCAAGGCGCTTATCGAAAAAATAGAGCAGGTGGTAAGGCTGATACGCTCGAAGGGCGTGGGCATATACTTCATAACCCAGAATCCAGCCGATATCCCCGACGCTATTCTCGACCAGCTTGGCAACAGAATACAACACGCGCTCAGGGCCTTCACCCCATCCGACCAGAAGGCCGTAAAGACAGCCGCGCAGACCTTCCGCGCCAATCCAGCCTTTGACACCGAGGAGGCCATAATGGTGCTCGGCACCGGAGAAGCGCTGGTTTCGTTCCTCGACGAGGACGGCGCGCCATCTGTTGTTCAGCGAGCGTTTATCCTGCCTCCGCAGAGCTTCATGGGCCCCTGCGGCGACGATTTGCGCGAAAAGATAGTGAACGGCTCGGACCTTTACCTTAAATACAAGGACGCCGTTGACAACCGCTCCGCATACGAGGTGCTGGAGGAAGTTCGCGAGGCCGAGGAGAAGGCCGAGGCGGAGGCCGAAGCCGAGAAAGAACGTATCAAGCAGGAAAAGGAGGCCGAAAAGGAGCGAATCGCCCAAGAAAAGGAGGAGGCCCGTCAGGAGCGTGAGGCCATTCGCAGGAAGCACGAGGAGGAACGCGAACACGATCGTAAGGAGCGCGAACTCAAGAAAAAAATCTCTATTGTGACTAAGGTAACCAACAGCGCCTTTAACACTATAGGCCGCGAAATCGGGCACAAGGTTCTGCGTGGATTTTTTGGCAATTTAAAGTGGTGAAAATTTTACGTTCAAAGATGCGTATTCGGTCAAGACGTACTATGGAGGGAGAATAACCTGTGGGAAAAACTATGAGGCGGATTTTAACTATAATCCCCGCTGTAATAATCCAAGCGCTGTGGGTACTGGCGCTGATGAAATGGTTGGCTCCGTGGGCAGCGGCAATTAATTTTATACTGTCGCTGCTGGCGCTGATTTTTGTGCTATACATTGTAACAAAGCAGGACGAGAGTACCTATAAAATACTGTGGCTGCTGGTAATTCTCAGCTTTCCGCTGGTGGGAGCTCTGCTTTATTTGTGTTTTGGCAACAAACGCACCACAAAGCCTCTTAAAAGGAAGCTGGCCGCCGCTTCGGCCCTACCTCCTCTGCCAAAGGACGAGGGACTTGCCGCCATTTCCGAGGCCGATACGCGCATGGGGCAGACGTTCCGTTGGCTCAGCGGCGTCACCGGCTATCCGGCTGTACGCGCCGAGGGCGTCAGGTACTATCCGCTGGGAGACGAGCTCTTCCCCGCCATGCTTGAGGAGCTCGACAAGGCCGAACGCTTCATTTTTGTTGAGTACTTCATCGTGGAAAACGGCCTGATGTGGGATTCGATAGTGGACATACTCAGCCGTAAAGCGGCCGAGGGCGTGGACGTGCGCGTGATGTACGACGACATGGGCAGCCTTTCCACCTACTCGCGCAAGAACGCCGACGAGCTGCGCAAAAAGGGTATTCGCTGCGCCGCCTTCAACCCGCTGGTAGCGCTTAAGGGTACGCTCAACTACCGCGACCACAGAAAAATGCTTATAATCGACGGCCGCGTTGCCTTCAGCGGCGGCGTAAATCTGGCCGACGAGTATATAAACAAAATTGTAAAGCACGGCCACTGGAAGGACATAGGCTTCCGTATCGAGGGCGCGGCGGCAGGCTGCTACACGCGGATGTTTGCCGAGTTCTGGAATGCCTTTTCCGGCGACCCTATTTCCGACGGGCTTGTTCTTCCCGCCTCCGGAACGGAGAATGGCGGCGACGGCTATGTACTCAGCTACTATGACTCTCCGCTGCGCGAGCAGGCCGCGAGCAATGAGCTCTATGTAGATTTGCTTTCGCAGGCGAAGGAGCGCGCGTGGTTCTTCACCCCCTACCTTATGCCCGGCGAGGCCCTGCAAAGCGCCTTTGTACGCGCCGCTCGCCGAGGGGTGGACGTGCGCATAATCATGCCCGGCGTGCCGGATAAAAAGCTGGTTTTCCGTATGTCGCGCAGCTTTTATCCCTCGCTGCTCGAGGCCGGCGTTAAGATATACGAGTATACCCCGGGCTTCGTCCACGCCAAAGCCTGCCTGATAGACGACGCGGTCTGCTCGGTGGGCACCGTAAACCTTGATTACCGCAGCCTGTTCCTGCATTTCGAGAACAATTCCCTGTTTTACGGCTCGTCCATGCTTAAGGCGCTGGAGGCGGACTTCCTTGCCACTGAGGAAAAATGCGAAGAAAAGACCGCCGAAAACATTGGCGGCGGCTTCTGGAAATGGCTGTTCGACGGCGTGCTGCGGATATTTACGCCGCTGTGCTGAGGCGGGTTTCTGTGTATAAAAAAATTTAAGCGGAATGGCAAAAAGCTTCCCTCTTAGAGGGAAGCCTTTTTATTGTACAGACCTATACACATTATGCGACGAAGTAGCAGCCTCGGTCACATTTCCTGGCGGCAATTATTCCGCTCTTTCGTAGCCCATATCCTCGGCAAAGATGATGATGGTGTTAAGCACGCTTATCCGCAGACGGGCCGTATGACCGCTGTCGGTGATATATTTTGTGCAATAGGCAAGCATACGCTCCATGCGGCTCCAATCGGGGTCCTCGCTTGATGAGAGGCCGCTGAGCAGGGCTATTTCCCACACATCGGAGGCCTTGTTCACCACGCCGACAGCCGTTATTTTGCCTTCCTCGCGCAGAGCAAAAAGCTCGTTTTCTTTAGTGTTGAGCTCACTGATAAATTCTTCGTCAAATTCAGCGGCATGACAATTGGGCAGGCCGGTGAACAGGTTTTTCAGACATGGTACGCAATCCGCCGCAGAGGCCGGCCCTATGCCGCAAATGTCCGCCGCGCCGCTATACGCCCTGCACTCCAAAGCCGCGAGGTTCACGATTTTATAGGCAAACATCTCGCCCCGCATAAGGTCCTCATTAGTCTCCTCATACTCGCCAAGGCTATCCATAATGGCCCTGAACTCCGGACAGGCCTTTATCCGCGCAAAGCCTGCCCAACGCTCCATCTGGCAGCGCAAAGCGGCCCGAGCCTTGCCGGAGCAGACGTATTCGCCGCCGCCAAGCAGCGGAGAGGTATAGGTTCCTCGGGGGTGTTCGTCGCACATTGCCGCTATCCGCGCGCCTCTTTGCAGATATTCAAGCGCGGCCGCGTCATCGCCGATAATCGCGCTGTCGTGGGCTATAAACAGGTAAAGCCGCAGAAGAATGTCGCTCATCGAGCCAAAGCACCCCTCGCAGACATACTCCACAAGGCCGGCGGCCTTTTTCCACAGAGCGATTTTTTCCCGAACATCGTCGGACTGAAGGACAAGAATATTGCCGTAAAGGCAGTGCATCAGAGACTCAATGTTCGCGGCGGCAAGGGCCGTGCTCGGATTTATCCCCACGAGAACTTGATTTATCGTTTCATAATAATTCGGCAGCATAAGGGCGTAACGCTCGGCCAGCTCGGCGTTCCTTCGGGCCTGCTCCTCCGTTCGGCAGGGCGCGTACCTCGCGCAGAAGGCGCCGCTCCTTATAGCCTCGTAGCGGGCGTTGCTGTCGGCCCCTGCCGAAAGCAGCCGTTCGGTAAATTTCAGGCTTTCCTCAAAGCAGCCGTTTTGGCGCAGCGTGTCCATCATGCAGCGCATAACCGTTATGTCGTTGGGGTAATCGGCATAAATGCCCTTGGCAAGCTTCATCTGGGCGACATATTCTTTTTTCTCGCCCAAGGAATCAAACTCCGCCTTAAATTTTTTTATTTCCGCCGCCCGACGCATTTCTCCAACGCCCAGCAGCTCGTCCACCGTCACCGAATAAAACTCGGCGATATACGGCAGCAAGGCCGTGTCGGGCAGCGTTTCACCCCGCTCCCATTTGCTGACCGACTGAACGCTTATGCCGATGTGATTTGCCAGATCCTCCTGACGAAGGCCCCTTTCGGCCCGAAGCCTTTTGAGATTTTCCGAGATGAATATTTCCATAAATATTCCCCTTTTCGATAGATTAAGAAGCTTCTTTACCGTTATTATAGCATAGGCGGCCCGCCTATGCAATGACCGAAACGGGGAATTAGGGGCGCGTCATTCAACCTTGGGGCGAAGGGCGGACAAGGTGCAGGCACACGATATCCATGCAATAATACGCGGCTGAGCGCCGATTTGGCTCTACCTACGTCACATCGTCTTTGCGTAATATATACTTGCACAATAAAAAGGCTTCCCCTTGGGGAAGCCTTTTGTCGCATATACATTACGCGCACGACACCGCGCAGCGAGAGCCTACGAAACTCCGTCCACAAGCGGCGCGTTTATTTAAGGTTGGTTTCGGTAGTCACGCCGTCGCCATAGCCGACTATCTCGAGAATATTGAACCACTCGTTGGTGCTGTTGCCTCCGCTGGTAAGGCGGACGTAGCGGGCCTCGGCGCCGACGTCGAGCACGCTCACCTGAACGCCCTGCTCGCTCGCGCCGTTATAAACCTCGGTGAAGGTCGCGCCGTCGGAGGAAATCTCCAGCTTGAACTTGGTGCTTCTGTCCTCGTAATGCCAGAAGTATATGCCCAGCTTGGCGAACTTTTTCACCTCGCCGAAATCGAAGGTCACCGTGCTGCCGATCTTATTGTTGGCGTAGCGGGTATCGGGGTCCTTATCGTATGCCATGGAAAGCGCGTTGAAGCTTTCGGGCTCGACCTCGGACTGCGCCGAAACGGGGCTGAAGGCCGCCGGATCGCGCAGGGCGGGGATGTTGGGCATAAAGTCCTTCTCCACAGGCGTCCAAACGGGTATCTGGCCTGTGGTGAGAATGCCGTCGAGCATATTCAGCATACCCTCCTCGCAGGGGTAGAACAAATTCTCCTTTTGGCCGATGGAAACTATCTGCTTGTCGCCGTTCCAGTAAACCACCTTACCCAGAGCCTCGCTCGCCGCGCGCAGCGGCACCAGAGTGCGCCCGTTCACAATGGCGGGAGCGGTCTCCATGGTTTTGGCTTCGCCGTTCACGGTGTAATCGACGCTGCCGACAGTCATAACAACCGAACTGCCGTTCCTGCTCAAGGTGACGGCGCCGGTCTCCTGCGCCCAACCGACCTCCGCGCCAAGAGCCTCGGCCACGGCGCGAACGGGAACGAGCGTGCGCCCATTTTCGACAACGGGAGCGGCTTCAAGCTCGCTCACCTTATTGTTGGCGAAGGAATAGGGCGAGCCGATTTTAAGGCTGACCGTAGCGACGGTGCGTTTTTGAAGATAGGGGTAGAAATCGCCCGTCATGCCGCCGCTGTAGCGGGCCATTTCGCAGCCCGCGAGGAGCGTCGCGCCAACGGCGAAATCCTGCGTGTTATCCTTGACGGCGGCCCTGCCGGCCTCGCCGCCCACCCACTGGACGTAGCCGACGCGGCCGCTGTCCTGAATGGCGACCTCGGTCAGGTACTTCCAGCCGCGCAGAGCGCAATCTATATACTCGTCCTCGGGCAGTATGCCGCTGTTGATTCCCCAAAGGAAGCCGTAAGTAAAGAAGGCGGTGCCGCTGGTCTCATAGCCCTGCGGATTATCGTCGGAGCAGGAATAGCTGTGCGCAAGCATGGACTGCGTCCAGAAGCCGCGGCCCTCGTCGTCCACCTTCTGGCAGTCGCGTATCGCGGCGGCAAAATCCTTGTATATTTTAAGGAAAAGCGGGCGGTGCTCCCAGTTATCGGGGGTGTCCTGAAGTATTTTGGCAAGGGAGGCGAAAACCCAGCCGTTGCCCCGCGCCCAGAAGTTTTTGGTGCCGGCAAGCTCGTCGGGGAGCGGATTGCGCGGGAAAACATAGCCGGCGTCGCGGAAGAAAAGGTGCTTGAAGTCGTCGGCCTTGGCGGGCTCGGCGCCGTCGGAGAGCTTTGCGGAAGAGGTATAGGCCTCGCCCTCGGTGGGAATGCCCTCCTCGCCGTCATACATGAGCTCGGCGGCGTAGTTGAAGAATTTGTAAAGGCTGTCGAGATACTGCTTGTCGCCGGTCACAAGGTAGAGCTTCGCCAAAACGGGCATGGCCATGTAAAGGCCGTCGGCCCACCACCAGAAGTCGTCGTTGCCACGGTTTATCTCGTAACCCATAACATCGAGGGCGCGGGCGATTTTACGCTCGTCCTTATCCGCATCGAAGTTATAGAGGTCGATGTAGGTTTGAAAGCAGGTCTGCCAGTCGCCGAAAAGCGCGCCGGTGGAGTTTTCGTCGCCGGTGTAGCTCCACGCCCACTTGCTCTTATCGCCGGTATTTCGGTTGCCCATCCACAGATTGGCCTCGGCCCAGTCCTCGGAATACTTGCGGTAGCCCTCTATGCCGGTAAGCATATAGGCCTCCATGTTTCCTGTGTTGTAGGCGCCGCGCTCCCAGAAGGCGGAGCCCAAGTTTTTGCGGTTCGAGGTGATCCAATAGTCGTTCACCTTTTCAATGTAGCCCTCGACCTCGTCACGCGCCATAACGGGCAGCGTCGGCGCCGCTAACGCCGGAAGCGAGGCCAGAGCCATTACGGCCGAAAGGGCCGCCGCAAGAAGCTTTTTCATGTTTTTTCCTCCTTTTTATTTATATCTTAATTTTAACACAATCAAAGCGATATTTCAAGCGTTTTTTATATCCGTATTTCGCAGCCCTTAAGTCCGAGAGCCTCCGCCCTTACAGTTATGGAACCTGCCTTGCCGCGGCTCTGCACAACAGCGGCGCAAAGTCCGTTAAACGCGCGGCGGCGGGCGGCCTTATCGGGCTCGTGGTCGGAGGGATTGCCGTTGCCGACGCCGATTATCTCAGCTCCGTCGGAAACGGAGAAGCTTATCTCATTATCGGCGTAAGGCACGATGTGGCCCCTCGAGTCGTACACTCCCGCGCGGACGACAATGGCGTCGTCGCCGTCACGGCGGAGACGGCGGTCGGTCTCAAGCATAATTTTCGCCGGAGCTCCGGCGGTTACGCTGTCCTCGCGGCACACGGCCTCGCCGCCGATTTTACCCACGGCTCTGAGCCTGCCGGGCTCGAAAACGACGGGCCAGTCGATGTGGCCGGTTTTATCGAGCTCCCTCTCGCCGAGCGAGCGTCCGTTCAGTATCAGCTCTACACTGTCGCAATTGCCGACTATGCGCACATTGACCTCCTCGCCGGGGGTCTTGAGGCTCCAGTGCGGGAAAAAGTGTACTATGGGTTCATCCGTCCACACGGCCTTATAGTAGTACCAAGCGTCCTTGGGGAAGCCGCAGGTATCCATAATGCCGAAGTGCGAGCTTATGCACGGCCATGCGTAGGGCGTGGGCTCGCCGCGGTAGTCAAAGCCCGTCCACACGAACACGCCCGTGAGGTACGGGTTCGCGAGGTAGTCCTTCCAACTCTTTTCGTGGGTACAGCACCAACTTGCGAGGTTGGTCTCGTAGCTTGTGCAGTAGCCGCGCTCGTCGTCGTCTGCGTAAACGCCTCGGGTGGTGGTGCTGCTGGTGCTTTCGGTGCATATCATAAGCCTGTCGGGATGGGCGGCGTGATCCTTAACGTACTGGTCGCCGCGCTGGCCGTAGTTATAGCCCATGATGTCCAAGCATTCCTCGTAAGCGTTCTCGTTCCAGCCGTGGTTCATGGCGGCGGTCGTCGGGCGCGTGGGGTCGAGCTTGTGCGCAAGGCGGCGGAGGGAGCTTTCAATGCGCTTGCCCGTCTTTGTGCCGAGGATGACCTCCTCGTTATCGAGGCACCACAGCACAATGCACGGGTGGTTGCGGCTTTGGAGAATAAGGGCCTTTAGGTCCTCCACACCGCGCGGCGAGCTGTCGAGCTTGCGGTTTTCGTTCATCACAAGCATACCCAAGCGGTCGCAGGCGTCGAGCAGGGCCTCGGAGGCCGGATGGTGCGAACTGCGGTATGCGTTGGAGCCCATTTCCTTAAGCTTTTGTATCTTATATTCGTGTATGCTGTCGGGCAGAGCCGAGCCTATGCCCGCGAAGTCCTGATGGTTGCAGGTGCCCTTTATCGCGACGTGCCTTCCGTTCAGGAAAAAGCCGTCCTTAGTGAAGGCAATCGTCCTAATGCCGAAGGTCGTCTTATAGCTGTCGGTCACGCGGGTGCCGGTGCCGCGCAGGCGCGTCTTGGCAGTGTAAAGATTAGGAGAATCAATATCCCAAAGCCTCGGGCGCTTAACGGTTATCTCCTGAACGACGGTTCTCTCCTCCCCCGCGACAAGGGACTCGCCGGTGAATGCCGCTCCGACCTTCTCCCCATCGGGGTCAAAAATTTCCGTTTCAAGCACGCCGCTCCTGTTGCCGTCGCAGTCGTTCCGAATGGTGGTCTCCACACGGACGGTGGCCGACCGCTGCGAAACCTTGGGGGTGGTGATGTATGTGCCCCACTTGGTCACGTGGAACCTGTCGGTGACAGTGAGCCACACATGGCGGTAAATGCCGGCCCCCTCGTACCACCAGCCCTCGTACTCGCGGGCGTCCACCTTTACGAACAGCACGTTTTTGCCCTCGTCCCCGTAGCGCAGGTAGTCGCTTATATCGAAGGAAAAGGCGGTGTAGCCGCTGAAATGAGCGCCGAGCAGGTGGCCGTTCAGCCAGACTGTAGCGTTACGGGAAACGCCGTCGAACTCAAGCTCCACACGGCCGCCCTCGTACTCTGCGGGTACGTCGAACACCTTGCGGTAACAGCCCACGCCCGTGGGCAGATAGCCCTGCGCGTCCCATTCCTTTTTTGAAAAATCTCCGTAAACCACCCAGTCGTGGGGCAGCGTTACGCTTTTCCACGCCCTTTCGTCTATGTCAATCCTTTGTTCCTCATCGTTGTAGGCTATCTGCGTCCATTCGCCGTCGTTCATTTTCCCGATGTCGGTCAGGCCGCCCGTGCGTCCCGCCTTGATGGCATAGCGAACGTCGATATCTCCTTGGTAAAACCTCCAGCCGTCGTTGAAGCGCTGGCGTATTCTTTTCATGACTTACTCCCCTTTGGCATATTCTACATTTATTATAACGAAAAGATTGGTTTATGTCAACAATTATTTTCCCCGCCCCGCCGCGAAAAAACGGGGAAAACGGAGGGCGGCGTCACTAACGTCAATACGCGGAAACCCGCTCTATCGAGCGGGTTTCATCATCAATCAAAACGCTTATTTAACTCCGGCCCAGTCCTTCGCGAAAAGCTCCAGTCCCCTATCGGTGAGAGGGTGCTTAGCCATCTGCTCGATTACCTTATATGGTATCGTAGCGATATGCGCTCCCAGACGGGCGGCCTCCACAACGTGGATGGGGTGGCGCACGGATGCGGCGATTATCTCGGTCTTAATGCCGTGGACGTTGAATATCTCGACGATCTCCTCAATGAGGTTCATGCCGTTCATGGCGATATCGTCAAGTCTGCCGAGGAAGGGCGAAACGTATGTCGCGCCGGCTCGGGCGGCGAGCAGGGCCTGCGTGGAGCTGAAAATCAGCGTTACGTTGGTCTTTATGCCCTTAGCGGTGAGCTGCTTGCAGGCCTTGAGGCCCTCGAGCGTCATGGGGATTTTTATGACGATATTTTTGTGTATCTTCACAAGCTCCAAAGCCTCGGCCACCATTTCCTCCGCCGTGGCGGCGTTGGGGCTGACCTCGGCGCTGATGGGGCCGTCCACGATAGAGGCTATCTCCTTTATAACTTCCTTAAAGTCGCGGCCGCTCTTGGCTATGAGCGAGGGATTGGTAGTAACGCCGCTGATAACGCCCAAATCGTTAGCCTTTCTGATATCCTCCACAATGGCGGTATCAATAAACAGTTTCATTGGTTATCATTTCCTTTCCTTGTTTTTTTCTATTTTACTACAATTATTCGCGGATTTCAATAGTTATTTCAAAAAAATACCGAAACTATCCACAGCAGCGCCACGGCAGGCACGCCAAGAAGCCCCGCCAACGGAGCCGTGAACAGGTTCAGGCTCACGCCCTCAAGCCGCAAAAGGCCCAAAGCCCAGTTGGAAATAAGTATCAGCGCCGCCCCTTTTACAAAGCAGCACAGCACAAGCGCCGATTCCTTGGAAAACCGAGCAAGCACGGCAAAGATAACCACGCTCGCGAGGAGCGCCGCAAGCTCGCCCATAGCATCACCTCCCCCACAATTACTATGCGGGAGAGGAGCGAAAAATGCAGTGTCAAACCTCTATCAAAGCGTCGCAGTCGGCCTTTGAAATGACGGCCTCGAGCCTTTGGCCGAAGCGCTCCTTAAGGGCGTCGAACAAAAGCTCGGTAACAATTTTTTCGCTGTCGTAATGGCTGACGGAGATGAACTCCAGCCCATTCTCAAGGTACATATCCCGCGCCGCGTGGTGCTTCACGTCGCCTGTGACGTAAACGTCAGCCCCCTTTTCGCGGGCCGCCCGCCACATATCGCCGCCGCTGCCGTTTACCACGGCCACTCTTTTGACGGGACGGTTCATACGCGCAGTGGTGTAAACCGACGCGACGCCAAGCTCGCTCTTGATTTTCGCGCAGAGCTCAAGCAGCCTTAAACCCTCCCTCGGCATACAAACGCGGCCCGCGCCGTCCTCGATTGGCTCAAGCGGCGTAAGCTCAAGCCGAGAGCAGAGATACTCCGTGAGCCCGCCCGGGCAGTTGTCGAGGTTGGTGTGGGCGCAGTATATTGATATTCCGTTTTCAATGGCCTTTATGAGCATTTCGCCGTCCGCATCCTTATCGGTTACGGACTTTATACCGCCGAATATCACGGGATGATGGCTGATAATGAGGCGCGCGCCCTCGCGCACGGCCTCGTCCACCACAAATTTATCACAGTTGAGGCACAGCAGCGCCTTCGCGGCCTCTCCCTCCGCGCGGCCCGCCAAAAGGCCCACGTTGTCGAAGTCCATCGCATAAGCCAGAGGAAAGCGCTTCTCCATAAATTCAATTATTTCGCTCAGCTTCACCATTTAAAACACCTCCGTAAAGAGCGAGCAGCCGCCGGTATTCGGCGGCGTTTTCGGTATCGGCTCCGTTTTGTCTGATTTTTTCGAGGGCGAGGCGCAGCTTGCGCATTTCGTCCTCAACGTAAGGCGCGAAAAGCGGCGGCCTTTTCGCCATCAGCGCCGGCCCGAGGCGGAGTTCCGCCTCGCCGAGGCTCATCCTCCCGCGCGTAACGAGCATTGCGGTATAGAACCTGCCATCCTCGCGGCAGAGGGCCTCGTCGCGGATAGCGAAGCCGCTTTCGCAAAGGAAGCCGCGCAGCTCGTAAACGAGCGACTGCGGCTGGAGCACGAGCCATTTCGTACCCTTTATCCCAGCCGAAATCACGCGCCTAATCAGGTCGCCGCCCATACCGGCCAGCACGGCGCAGCCGGCCTCGCCCTCGGCTATGGCGGAAAACCCGTCCGAGAGGCGGGTCTCGGCGTTGGCCGCCCCGAATCGGCGCAGGTTGCGCGCTGCCGAGGCCAGCGGCGCAGCGTTCACGTCAGCCGCGATAACGCGGCCGCCCCGTTTGGCGAGGGCGGCGGCAAGATAACCGTGGTCTGTTCCGATGTCGCAGCAGCAATCCGCGGCGGGCGTCAGCGACAGTATCATTTTAAGCCTCGGCGAAAGGGGAATATCCCCGTAATCCGCCGGAATCAATAAGCTCTGCCCCAGTAAACAAGGGCCTTAGCCTCCCTGCCGCAGCAGACGCACTTATTGTCGCCGAGGACCTCCTGCTCAAATGGCATACAGCGAGAGGTGGCGCCGGTGTCCTCCTTGATTTTGTTCTCGCACTCCTCGTCGCCGCACCACATGGCCTTGACAAAGCCGGGGCGGTTTTCAATTGCGTCCTTGAACTCCTCGTATGTCACGGCGGATGAGGTGGTCTCCTCGCGGTGCTTAAGGGCCTTTTGGTAAAGCGAGGCTTGAATGTCGTCAAGTATCTCAGCCGCCTTGGCCTCGAGCTCGTCCAGCGAAACGAAAATCTTCTCGCGGGTGTCGCGGCGCACGAGCACGCAGCTGTTCTTTTCTATGTCCTTGGGGCCTATTTCGAGGCGCAGCGGAACGCCCTTCATCTCGTATTCGCTGAACTTCCAGCCGGGGTTTTTGTCGCTGCTGTCGAGCTCCACGCGGAAGGACGCGCCCAAACGGGCCTTTAGCTCCTCCGCCTTGTCGAGGACGCCTTCCTTGTGCATGGCAATGGGGATTATCATGATCTGCACGGGAGCAATGCGCGGCGGCAGCACAAGGCCGCTGTCGTCGCCGTGAACCATTATTATCGCGCCCATTATGCGGGTGGAAAGGCCCCACGACGTTTGATGAACATATTGGAGCTGATTGTTCTTATCGGTATACTGTATGCCGAAGGCGCGGGCAAAGCCGTCGCCGAAGTTATGGCTGGTGCCGCTCTGGAGAGCCTTGCCGTCGTGCATGAGGCTTTCGATGGTATAGGTAGCCTCCGCGCCGGCGAACTTCTCCTTGTCGGTCTTGCGGCCCTTCACCACGGGTATGGCAAGGTACTGCTCACAGAAATCGGCGTAGACGTTCAGCATACGCTCGGTTTCGGCCTGGGCCTCCTCGGCCGTGGCGTGGGCGGTATGGCCCTCCTGCCACAAAAACTCCATCGTGCGCAGGAACGGGCGGGTGGTCTTTTCCCAGCGGACAACGCTGCACCACTGGTTATAGAGCTTGGGCAGGTCGCGGTGGGAGTGGATTATGTTTTTGTAATGCTCGCAGAACAGCGTCTCGCTGGTGGGGCGCACGCAGAGACGCTCGGCCAGCTTCTCGTTGCCGCCCATTGTGACCCACGCCACCTCGGGGGCGAAGCCCTCCACATGATCCTTTTCGCGCTGGAGCAGACTTTCGGGTATGAACATGGGCATATATACGTTTTGATGGCCGGTCGCCTTAAACATGGCGTCCAGATTTTTTTGGATATTCTCCCATATAGCGTAAGCGTAAGGGCGGATAACGCAGCAGCCGCGCACCGACGAGTACTCGATGAGCTCGGCCTTCGTGACAATATCGGTATACCACCTTGTGAAATCCTCGTCCATAGGCGTTATTTCCTCGACAAATCTTTTATCTTCCGCCATCAGTGTCACTCCTTGAAATAGTATTTTACTTATTTTATCACCTTAGACAAGGATTGTCAAGAGGCAAAATCGCGCTCCAAACGTGAAAAATGTGAATTAATTCAAAAAAGTCTTGCTTTTTATACGGATATGTTGTATAATAAAAATGGACAAGCAACAAGATGTATGAATATGAAAGCAAAGGAGCGATGAAATTGTCTGATAACAACGATACGCGCGGCTTTGACGCCAAGCCCGCCGGTTCCGTTAATGAGGGAAGCTCTCCCGAGGCGGACGCGGCGGACATAGATAACGAAAAAACCAAACGCATTGATTTGAGCGAAATATCCGGCCTGCGCGCAGCGGCTCCCTCCGACAGCGGAGAGGAACCCGAAGCCGCTTCCGAGGACGAGTCCGCCGCTGAGAAGGACCTTGGCGCCGAACCCGAAAGCGAGGACGAGGCTCCCCGCCGCCACGCGCCTGACAGCGGCGAGGGTTACACCGCTGTGGACGGCACCGACGCCCAGCTTCTGAGCGAGTTCGCCCCCAAGCCAATGAGTATCCCGAACGTGGATTTGGAAAAGGAAAAGAAAAAACAGGACAAGCGCCGCAAAAACCGCGGCAAGGAAGTCAAAAAGGTGCAGGCGCGCAAAAACAAAAACGGCCGCAAAAAGAGCCTTGGCCGCAGAGTGCTTGTGGTTGTGGCGGGATTTTTGCTGTTCGCGCTGCTCTCGTGCGCGCTGGCGGGCTTCGTTTCGCTGCTCTCCGTGCAGACAGCCACCAGCCGCTACGCCTTCAAAATGGCCGTGCGCAACATGGACGTGCCGAATATTTCCATCGGCAGCATAGAAAACCATGAGGCCCTTGGCCTCGTCCGCTCCCCCGCGAGCGCAGCCTTGGTTGACATAATCCGCGATAATTCCGACGTTTCCATTACATACCGCGAGATAAGCTCCGCCATACGCGGCTCCTCTGTGAACGATTTTCTTGCCGACAGGCTCAAGGCCGCGGCGGACTATCTGCTGCGCGGCAAGCCATATTCCGACCTTCGCGGCGAGGACATTGCAGGCGCCATAAAGAGCAGCTCCACCCTTGTGCAGAATTTGACGGGCAGGGCGCTGGGGCCCGAGGATTACTCCGCAATCGCCGCCTATTTTGAGGAGTACGGCAATCTTGAGGACGTATCGCGCAAGGCTCTCGACCAAACGCCCCTCGCAAAGCATACAGACGCCGTCCGCCACCTTATGTCGCTTGGGATACTTGGTGCGGCGCTGCTGATCTGCATTGTGTTAATCATTCTCACCTGCGTAGTCTGCCGCGAATCGTCCTACATACCGCTGGGATGGGCTTTCATCGTCAGCGGACTGGCGGTGGTGCTGGGTGCGGTGTTCAATCGCCCGTCCTACGCGGTGAGCTCCCAGTTTTTGAAAACCGTACTGGGAAATTACTTCAGCTTTTTCACCGCGGCGGTCATCATTATCGCCGGCGTGTTTACCGTCATCGGCGCGTTTATCTTCTTGATAGGCAACGCCTCGGCGGATAAGGAATAAACGTGCAAAATGGCGGCCCTCGGGCCGCCATTAATACTAATCTAAAATGAAAAAGAGACGCCGAGCGACGATAATTTTTCATGCCTGACTAAGTATAGCGTGAAAAAGACCGCCGCGAATGTCATTTTTTTCCTAAGATCAGTATCACTACGACTACGGAGGAAAAATATGTATACGCCGCTATATTCCGCCCTTCTTGAATTCAGCGCAAAAAACAGGCTCGGCTTTCATACGCCCGGCCATATTGGCGGCCGCGAGCTTGAAGGTTTTGCCTCGCTTGCCGACATTGACGTAACGGAGCTTGCCGAAACCGACGACCTGTTTTGCGCCGCGGGCCCGATAGCCGAGGCCGAGCGCGCCTCGGGAGCCTTTTTCGGCGCGGAAAAAACGCGCTTTCTTACGGGCGGCTCCAGCGCGGGAGCGCTGGCCATGGTGGGGGCGGTTGTCCGCGAGGGCGAAAAAATAATTTGCGACCGCTTCTGCCACAGGAGCCTTATTTCCGCGCTGATTTTTTCGGGAGCGGATCCCGTATGGATTAGCCCTAAGACCCTTGAAGGCGGGGCCCTGTGGGGCGGCATAAGCCCCGCGTCCGTTGAGGCGGCCATAACCGCCAATCCTGACGCCAAGGCCGTTTTCATCACCTCGCCGAATTACTTTGGCTTTTGCTCCGATGTGGAGGCCATCGCCGCCGCGGCCCACAGCCGAGGCCTCCCGCTGTTGGTGGACGGCGCGCACGGGGCGCATTTCGGACTTTCGCCGCTGCTGCCGCCTCCTCCGTGGAGGCTTGGAGCCGATATCACCGTGGCCGGAGCGCACAAAACTCTCCCCGCCCTGACGCAGACGGCCTATCTGCACATAAACGGCGAATTTCCGCGCCTTGAGACCATGCTCCGTATGCACCAGAGCAGTTCGCCGAGCTACATACTCATGGCCTCGCTGGACTTTGCCCGCGCTAAACTTGAGGCTTGGGGGGAAGCGCCGTGGACGGAGCTTGTCCGCCGCCTGCGCGCCCTGTTCCCCGAGCAGGAGACCCTGTCGGGGCAATTTGTTAAATACAGGGACGCCACGCGGCTTATTATCCCCACGGGCGGCAGCCCCTTCAGGGCCGCCGAAAAGCTGCGCCTTGATTACGGCATTGACGCGGAATGCTGCTGCGGGAACGGAGTGGTGTGCATAGCTCACCCCTCACACACCCGCGAGGAGCTCGCGCGGCTGCGTCGGGCCGCTGAGGAGCTTGCCGGCGAGCCGGCCACGCTTACTCTAACGCCGTCTGAGGGACGCTATCCTGTCTCCCCGCGGCGGGCCTTTTATTCCGATTTTGAGCAAACCGCTCCCGAGGCCGCCGTCGGCCGTGTATGCGCCCTTGAGGCCGTGCCGTATCCGCCCGGAGTTCCGCTTATCGTCCCGGGGCAGCTAATCACCGAAGGCGACGTTGCCGCTCTTACGGATCTGCTCGGCGCCGGAGCCGAAATACGCGGCCTTGAGGGCGGAAAGCTACGGGTTATCTCGGACTGACCGCCGTACCCACCGGAGCGAGATTAAACAGGGCGTCCATGTCGGCGTCGGGCACCACTACCCCGCCGTAGCGGCTGCTGCGGCCCGAGATGGCCCCGCCGTCGGAAAGGTTGAGTATTCTCGCGCCGCTTATGCCTATGTCGAGCTGCTTTGTCACCACGCAGGAGCTTCCCGCAAGCTCGCCCTCGGCTTCGCACTCGGTGCGTCCGCCGTTTTTGTGATACACCCTGAGTATTCCGCCGCCGACCTCAATCCTCACCGGCGAGGGAGCCACGGGTATGCACAGCACCTGCCCGTCGTATAGGTTATCGGGATCAATGCCGATATTGTTCTTATACAGCATATCCGTTGTAACGCCGAAATAGGCGGCTATCGCAGCGAACCTTATTCCTCCCCGCACCACATAGTAGTTGCCTATTCGGCACATGGGGTAGATTTCGTCCCCCAACGGAAGGCACAGCCTTTCTCCTACCATCAGGTTTTGAGGGTCGAGCCCCGGGTTCGCTTTTTTTATGTCCTCAACCGTTGTGCCGTACTGCCTTGCCAGCGCCCAAAGGGTGTCGCCGGCTCTCACCGTATATGGCAATCTGCCCGCCGGACAGTTTCCGCAGCCGTTTTCGTTCATACAATTCGCCTCCCGAATATAATATGCTCCATTGCCCGCTCGGGTGCGACGGCAAAAAATTAAAAAATATTAATTTTCTCTTGTTTTTCGACAAAATATCGTGTATAATAAATTAATAACTGCAATTTATGAGGTAAACACGTATGCTTTTTACGGAACCGCTGTTTTTATTCGTATTCCTTCCGGTCTGCCTGATATCGCAGCTTTTGGTAAAAAACGTGACGGCGCGCAATGTCATGCTGCTTGTTATGTCGCTGCTGTTTTACGCGTGGGGCGAACCGGTTTACATATTCCTAATGCTTGCCACATCGCTGCTGTGCTGGCTGATGTGTCTGTGGATGTCGCGCTCGAGGCGGAGGGGCCTTGTTTTCGGGCTGACTGTTGCAGCGGCGCTGCTGCCGCTGCTGTTTTTCAAGTATGGCGCGATGATAACGGGGCTCTTGAACATCATCCCCGCTCTGAGCATACCCTTCCCCAAGCTGGCCCTGCCCATCGGCATATCATTTTACACCTTCCAGATAATCACCTACGCGGCGGACCTTTATCGCGGCGAGACTTCGGTGCAGAAAAACCCGCTGAATTTCATGCTTTACATATCCCTGTTTCCACAGCTCATTGCGGGCCCTATCGTGCGCTACGCCGACGTTGAGCGGCAACTTGCCGAACGGCCCGTGACGGCGCAGATGTTCTCCGAGGGAGTGCTTCGCTTTATCACCGGCCTTGGCAAAAAGGCCCTGCTTGCCAACACGGTGGGCAAGGTGGTGGCCGATATATTTGCCAATCCGCTTAACGAGCTGGGCGCGGCGGGCGTGTGGGGCGCTATGCTCTGCTACGCCTTCCAGATTTATTTTGACTTCTCGGGCTACAGCGACATGGCCATCGGTCTTGGAAAAATGCTGGGCTTTACTTATAAGGAAAACTTCAACTATCCGTATATATCCCGCTCCGTCAAGGAATTCTGGCGCAGGTGGCACATCTCGATGAACACCTTTTTTCGCGACTATGTCTACATTCCCCTTGGCGGAAACCGCCGTCATCAGCTTTTCAATATGTTCGTGGTCTGGTCGCTGACGGGGCTGTGGCACGGCGCGGGGCCGGGCTTCCTTTTGTGGGGGCTGTATTTCTTCGTTCTGCTTACAATCGGAAAGTTCCTCGGCGACAGGCTCCGTCTGCCTGCCGTTCCCGCCGCGCTGTTTACGTTTGCGCTGGTGGTTTTTGGCTGGACGCTGTTCTACTTTGAAAGCATGGCCGACCTCGGCTCCGCGCTCAGGATAATGTTCGGCGGCGGCGCGCTTGCCGACCCGCTCTCGCTGAGCCTGCTGCGCTCGGCCCTGCCCGTGCTCGGCGTATGCGCCGTAGGCTCCACGCCGCTGCCCGCCAAGGCAGCTCGCGTCGTCAGACGCGCGCTTCCCGCCACGCTGTGGACGGCCGTGTGCGCCGTGTTTACGGCGGCAATGCTCTTTGTCAGCGTCGCCGCGATAATCGGCGACACGTACAACCCCTTCCTGTACTTCAGATTTTAGGAGGCAAAGCCAATGAAAAGGGATTATATCCTCCCCGCGCTTTTCATCACGGCGCTGACGGCCGTGGGGCTGCTTTACCTTGCCGTGCCGGACAGAGATGCGTCCGAAAGTGAAAACCGCCGCCTCGCCTCGCTGCCGCGCCTTACGGCGGCTTCGCTTGTCGACGGCAGTTTTTCCGAGGATATGGACGAATACATGAAAGACCAGTTCCCATTCCGCGACAAACTCATCGCCGTGGGCGACAGGCTCCGCGCGGCGCTCACACTGGGAGGCGGCGATGTGGAGGTAGTCCTCGGGGGTAACATGGATATGGGCGAGGGAGAGACCCTGACCGAGATACCCGAGCCCGAGGCCGAAAAAAAGCCCGCCCCCGCCAAAATTGAGCTCGCCGACGAGGCCGATTACAACAATAGGGGGATAATCATCGTCGGCTCACGCGCGATGGAGCTTTTCGGCGCGGAGTACAGTATGCTCGAGCGCTACTCCTCGAAAATAAACGCCATAAGGCAGGCTCTGCCGCCCGATGTTTCGGTATATTCGCTCATCGTGCCCACGGCGGCGGAATTCTATTCGCCCGTTCAGTACCATGAGGGCCGCCGCTCGCAAAAGGAGGCCATAGCCGGTATGCAGGCCATGATGACAGAAGGCGTCACTCCCGTAGACGCATATACTTATCTTGCCGCCGCGGCCGACCGCTATATTTACTTTCGCAGCGACCACCACTGGACGGTGCGCGGAGCGTATCAGGGATATTACGCCTTCTGCAAAGCCGCCGGACTTGAGCCCACGCCCGAGGAGGACTTCAGCTCGTACTATGTCGAGGGCCGCTTCTTAGGCACGCTGTACCGCTATACAAAGAAAAAGGTCATTGCCGACGATCCCGACTCTGTGGAGGTGCTGAGCGTGCCTGCGGTAGAGAGCTGCACGGCCTACACCTCCGCCTCGATGGAATACCCCTACGAGGCCGGAGTAATAGTCGACCCAGGCAAATCG
The DNA here is from genome assembly GCA_947629005.1 of uncultured Clostridia bacterium. Taxonomy (GTDB): domain Bacteria; phylum Bacillota; class Clostridia; order UMGS1883; family UMGS1883; genus JAFLUQ01. The sequence goes on along the minus strand of CANRCD010000015.1, from coordinate 12,712 downwards.
GGCAACAAGTACCTTACCTTCCTCGGAGGCGACAATCCGCTGATGAGGATTGTCACCACCTGCAAGAACGGCCGCCGCGTCCTCGTTGTGAAGGACTCGTTCGGCAACGCCTTCGTACCCTTCCTCTCGGCCCACTATGAGGAGGTCTACGTGCTTGACCCCCGCTCCGCCTGCACAAGTATCGCCCAATTCTGCGCAGACCATGCCATAAACGACGTGATTATTGAAAATTACGCTTTTGCAATAGGCAATCCGGAGATACTCGCGGGTCTCACCGGCCTTGTCGGGTAAATACGCGAGCTTATTTTGCAAAAAGTATTGACAAAGGACAAATAAAATTGTATAATTAAGGAAAGAGATATTAAAGGAGGGTATTTTATGAGCCATTTCGTCAATGCGATGAAGAATTATGCCAACTTCAAGGGTAGGGCCAGAAGGAAGGAACTGTGGATATATCTCATTGTTTCCACGCTTATAACCTTCGTTGTGACAATGATAGCCATAGCCGCAACCGGCGGGCTGGATCGCTTTGTAGATTACGAGACCACCGGCAACGCCAGAACGCTGTTTGGTATGTCGCCGGTAGCTCTCGGCATAGCGGCCGCAGTTACCGCAATATTCATCTGCCCCACCATAGCCGTGGTTGTGCGCCGTCTGCACGATACGGGCCATAGCGCGCTGTGGATACTGTTCCTTGTGGCCTTCTATCTGTCGTCGTTCCTTACGGCGACCGTTGAGGTTTACATAGCCGCCGCAGCCTTTGCCTTCATCACATTCATTCTTGGCGTGACGAACTTTATCTTGATTTTCCTTGCAGACAGTCAGCACGGTGAAAATCAATACGGCCCCAATCCCAAGGGTATGTAATTTAACGCAAAAAAACCGTCCCCACTGGGGCGGTTTTTTTGTGCCAAACTGCAGAGCAAATTTTTGAGTGGGGCAACTGTTTTTAACCGCGTAAAAATTAAAGCGGACCGCTCAGCATTTTTCCTCAGTTTTTTAAAAAAAGTCCTTGCAAATTTGGCGGACTTATGGTAAAATAATTTTGTTGAGCCGGTTCATCGGCCGTATCCGGGTGTAGCCCAGCTGGTAGGGCGCCACATTTGGGATGTGGAGGCCGCGCGTTCGAGTCGCGCCACTCGGACCATGTCGTCGCAAGCGTCGCTTCGCTTGCGACGACTTTTTTCAAAAGTCGTCGTTCGGCTCGCTCCGCTGCTTCTCCTTTTTCGCAAAAGGTCACGTTCGCGTCGCCTGCTCGGGCCGATAAGCAGTCCTCGCGTCGGCTTCGGCTCGCTACCAACCTTTAGCGAGTGTGCAGCCTTCGGCGGCTAATTTTTTCCAAAAATTGTTGTGCGGTCGTATGCGCATCTTCATATCGTCGGATACAAAATGCTCGCGGCTGCAAGCTTTGTACTGCCGCAAAAAAGCCCTAAAGCATTAGCCTTAGGGCTTTTCACATATCCTATTTCGCGGCGGTTTTCTTTTTTGGGGCGGCTTTAGCCGTCGTTTTTACGGGGGCCGGCTTAGCGGCGAGCTCGCAGTCCTTATTGGTGCATACGGTTATGCTTCCTTTTTTTAGATATTTACGCGTCATGATACTGCCGCACTTGGGGCAGGGCGTTTTAAGCGGTTCGTCCCAAAGGTAAAAATCACATTTCGGAGCGTTCTCGCAGGCATAGTACTTCTTGCCGCGCTGGCTCTTTTTTTCGACTATCCTTCCGCCGCACTTGGGGCAGGCAACTCCGGTATCCTTAAGGATGGGCTTAGCATTGCGGCACTCGGGGAAGCCCGGACAGGCGAGGAATTTGCCGTAGCGGCCCATTTTGATAACCATGCGGCGGCCGCATTTCTCGCATATTACGTCGGTCTCTTCATCCTTTATTTTCACCTTTTCAATGGAAGCGCGGGCCTTTTCAAGCGTTTTTTCAAAGGGGCCGTAAAAATCCGACACAACGTCAACCCAGCCGACCTCGCCTTCCTCCACGCTGTCGAGCTGCTTTTCCATATTAGCGGTGAAATCCACATCCACAAGATCGCTGAAATTAGCCGCCATGAGGTCGGTAACGATAAAGCCGAGCTCAGTGGGCCTAAGCATCTTTTTCTCCCTCGTCACATAGTCGCGGCTCATAATGGTACTGATGGTCGCGGCGTAAGTGCTGGGGCGGCCGATACCGTTTTCCTCCATGGCCTTGGTCAGCGAGGCCTCGGTGTAGCGGGCCGGCGGTTCGGTAAAGTGCTGGTCGGGTTTTATCTCACCCGCCGTGAGCTTTGCGCCGGCTTCAAGGGATATGAGCCTTTTGCTCTTTTTTTCGTCCTCGTCATCGGAATCGTAAACGGCGGTATAGCCGGCGAAACGGAGAGCGGTTGCGGAGGCCTTGAAGTTCACGCCGTTCGCCGAGATGTCGGCGTTCATAGTGTCGTACTCGGCGTTCGCCATCTGGCTCGCGATAAAACGCTCCCATATAAGCTTGTAAAGCCGGTATTGGTCGTTCGTCAGCTTGCCCTTAAGCGACTCGGGATCAATGTCCACCACGCTGGGGCGGATGGCTTCGTGAGCGTCTTGGGCATTTTTATTCGTTTTGTAAAAATTCGGCTTTTCGGGCACATATTCCTTGCCAAAGCGCTCGCCGATAAGCGCGCGTGCGGCGGCCTGAGCCTCGGGAGCCACGCGCAGGGAGTCGGTTCTCATATAGGTTATCAGGCCGAGCGAGCCCCTGCCGGGGACGTCAACGCCCTCGTAAAGGCCCTGAGCCGTAGCCATAGTGCGCTTGGAAGCAAAGCCTAACTTGCGGCCCGCGTCCTGAATAAGCGTGCTCGTGGTGAACGGAGGCGCGCTGTGACGCGTCTTTTTGCCGTAGCTCACGTCGTCAACAACAAAGTCCGCTCCTGAAATTTTTGCCAGAACCGCGTCGGCCTCTGCTTTGCCCGCGAGTTCCTTTTTCCTGCCGCCTTCGCCGTAGTAACGGGCCTCGAATGGGTTTTTGCCCTTATCGTCGGTCAGCTTGACTGTTATTGTCCAATATTCCTTTGGCTCAAAGGCCATTATCTCACGCTCACGGTCCACAACCATTTTGGTAGTGACCGACTGCACGCGGCCGGCGCTGAGTCCCTTTTTCACCTTGTCCCACAGAAGGGGGCTGATTTTATAGCCCACTATACGGTCAAGCACACGGCGGGCCTGCTGCGCGTCCACAAGGTTTTTATCAATGGCGCGGGCTTCCTTGAACGAGGACGTGACCGCGCTCTTGGTGACGGCGTTGAAGGTGACGCGGCACTTAGAAGTGTCGTCCAGCCCGAGCAGGGACGCGATATGCCAGCTTATGGCCTCGCCTTCGCGGTCGGGGTCGGTGGCAAGGTATACCTTATCGGCGGTTTTTGCGGCCTTTTTGAGCTTGCTTATAAGCTCGCCCTTGCCGCGAATGGTGATATAATCGGGCTTAAAGCCGTGCTCCACGTCCACGCCCAGCTTGCTCTTGGGCAGGTCGCGCAGATGGCCCACCGAAGCCATCACCGTATAATTCTTGCCGAGATATTTATTGATGGTTTTCGCCTTGGACGGCGATTCCACGATTACAAGATAATTCGGCATTTCATTTCCTCCCGGGTATTTTTCTCTCGCGCGGAGCGTTTCCCCGCACCTAAAGTATTTTACGCTAAATTTATGCTTTTGTAAAGGGGAAAATTAAAAAAACACAAAAAATTTTCAATTTGCGTTTTTTCGTACTTTTTCATACATCATTACGGCGGCTGCCACGGCGGCGTTCAGGCTCTCGGCCCGGCCGAGCATGGGTATGGTGACGGCGGCGTCGCAGAGTGACAAAAGCTCGGGGCTTATGCCGTCGGCCTCGCTGCCGACGACGAAGGCCACCCTCCCGCCGAGGTCGGCCCCGTAAAGGCCTTCGGCCTCGGGCGTGAGCGCGCCGGCCACCAATTTATATCCCAGTTTCTTAAGCCGAACGGCGGCATCGGCGGAATCCACTCCTCGAACGACGGGCAGGTTGCCGATGCTTGCGACGGTAGAACGCACGGTTTTGGGGTTGAACAAATCGCAGCAGCCCTTGCCGAGCACGGCTCCGACGGCTCCGGCGGCGTCGGCGGTGCGGATGATGGTGCCAAGGTTGCCCGGGTCGCGCAGATTTTCGCAGAACACGACGAAAGAGCTTTCGCCGCCCCTAAGGTCGTCATAGCCGAAGCGCGGCATCTCGAAGGCGGCGATAACGCCCTGCGGGGTGGTTGTGTCGGCTATCTCGTTGAACAGCTTTTTCGCCAGCACATAGGCCTTCCCCCCGCCGAGGCTGATTTCGCAGCCCTTGCACAGCGCGATAAGGCGCGGCTTCATGCCGTTTTCCATCGCGTCTCTGACGCCGCGCAGCCCCTCGATGAGGAACAGACCCTCGCTTTCGCGCTGCTTTTTGTCTTTTAGGGCCTTTAGGCTTTTATAAATTTTGTTTTCGCGTGATGTGATTATCATGGCAAACCTCCGATTATTGCGTCCCCGCCGCAAAAAAGGAGCCGCACGGCTCCTTTTTCAGCTGCTGTGTTATTTGGCGCGGGCCTCCTGAACCTTACGGACAAACTCCTTGGCGGTGGCAGTGACAGCGGCGTAATCGCCCGTCTTGGCCCCGCCGGTGAGCGCGCCGCCTGCGCCGATTGCGCAGGCTCCGGCCTTTATCCACTCGCCGACGTTATTCACGTCAACCCCTCCTGTGGGCATGAGCTTGGCCTGAGGCACCGGCCCCTTGATGGCCTTAAGTATCTTCGGGCCAAAAGCCTCGCCGGGGAACACCTTTACAACATCGGCCCCGGCCTCCATAGCGGAAACGACTTCCTTAATGGTCATAGCTCCGGGCATGGCGGGCACGCGGTAGCGGTTGCACAGGCGCACGGTCTCGGCGTCAAAATAGGGGCTGACGATATACCGCGCTCCGCTGAGAATGGCAATACGGGCGGTCTCGGAATCCATAACGGTCCCCGCGCCGAGTATCATCGAGCCGTCGGAATATTCCTTGGCGAGCTCCTCAATCACCTTATGGGCGAAGGGCACAGTAAAGGTGAGCTCGATTGCGGGCACGCCGCCCTCCATGCAGGCGTCGGCAATACGCTTAGCCTTTTCGCCGTTTTCGGCGCGAACGACGGCAACCACGCCGACGTCGGTAATTTTTGTGAGAACAAGTTCCTTGTCCATTTTCAACACTCCTTTTTTTTATTTATCTTGCCATGGTTTCAATTTCTTCAAGCAGCTTTTCGGTGAAAGCCTCAACGCTCATTGCGCCGAGGTCGCCGCCGCTGCGCGAGCGGACGCTGACTACGCCGCCCTCCATGTCCTTATCGCCGGCGATGAGCATATAAGGCGTTTTTTCAAGCTGAGCCTCGCGTATTTTATAACCGATTTTTTCATTGCGCTCGTCTATTTCAACGCGGACGCCCTTCTCCTCGAGCGCGGCGGCAATGCCCTTGAGGTATTCGAGGTGCCTGTCGGCAATGGGCAGCAGCTTTACCTGCACTGGCGAAAGCCAAGTGGGGAACGCACCGGCAAAGTGTTCGGTTATAACGCCGATGAACCGCTCAATGGAGCCGAGCATGGCGCGGTGTATCATGACGGGGCGCTTCTTGGAGCCGTCGGGCGCGGTATACTCGAGCTCAAAGCGCTCCGGCATCTGCATATCGAGCTGAATGGTACCGCACTGCCAAGTTCGTCCAAGCGAGTCAGCAAGGTGGAAGTCTATCTTGGGGCCGTAGAACGCCCCGTCGCCCTCGTTTATGGTATATTCCTTGCCCATGTCCTCGATGGCCTTCTTTAAGGCGTCGGTGGCCAAATCCCAAGTTTCCTTATCGCCGATGTGATCCTCGGGCATGGTGGATATTTCTATGCTGTAGGTGAGGCCGAACACGGAGTACACCTCGTCAAAGAGGCGCACGACGTTTTGGATTTCGCCCTCTATCTGCTCCCAAGTCATGAAGATATGGGCGTCGTCCTGAGTGAAGCAGCGCACGCGGAACAGGCCGTGGAGCGCGCCGGAAAGCTCGTGGCGGTGAACCAAGCCGAGCTCCGCCATTCTGAGCGGAAGGTCGCGGTAGGAATGTGGCGTGAGCTTATAGACAAGCATACAGCCGGGGCAGTTCATGGGCTTCACGGCGTAATCCTCGCCGTCAATAACGGTGGTATACATATTGTCCTTGTAATGATCCCAATGCCCACTGCGGTGCCAAAGCTCCTGATTGAGGATTATGGGTGTGTTTATCTCCACATATCCGTAGCGCTTGTGAACGGCGCGCCAGTAGTCGAGCAGCGTGTTGCGCAGAACCATGCCCTTCGGCAGGAAGAAGGGGAAGCCGGGGCCCTCGTCGAGCAGGGCGAACAGTCCGAGTTCCTTGCCCAGCTTTCTGTGGTCGCGCTTTTTGGCCTCCTCGATGGCGGCGAGGTGGGCCTCCAGTTCGCTTGCCTTCGGGAAGGCGGTGGCGTAAATTCTGGTGAGCATTTTGTTCTTTTCGCTGCCGCGCCAATAAGCTCCGGCGAGGCCGGTCAGCTTAAATGCCTTCACCGCGCCGGTGGACATCAAATGCGGGCCGGCGCACAGGTCGGTGAACTCGCCCTGACGGTAAAACGAAATTACGCTGCCCTCGTGGAGGTCGTTTATCAGCTCGACCTTATAGGGCTCATCCCTTTCGGTCATAAGCCTTATCGCCTCGCCGCGGGGAAGCTCGAACCGCTCTATCGGTAGATTTTCCTTAACGATTTTCTTCATTTCCTCCTCGATTTTGGGCAAATCCTCGGGGACGAGGCTCATACCCTCGGTATCAAAGTCGTAATAGAAGCCGTTATCTATCGCGGGGCCGATAGCCAGCTTCACGTTCGGGTAAAGCCTTTTCACGGCCTGCGCCATTATATGGCTGGCGGTATGGCGAAAGGCGCGGCGGCCTGCGTCGGTATCGAAGCCGCAAAACTCCACCGCGCAGTCGGCTGTCAGTGCGGCGCGCATATCCGTAACCTCGCCGTCGACAAGGGCGCAGAAACTGCCGCGCGCGAGGCCCTCGCTTATGCTTTTGGCTATATCCGTAAGGACGGAGCCGCTTTCAAATTCGCGCTCGTCGCCCTTCAGGCTGACTTTTATCATTGCCATACATCCTTTCGTGTATCTGTTATAAGAGTAATTATATCACTACAAAATAAAGTTGTCAAGGCAAAAAGAGGAAGCCCCGCCAAAAAAATGCGAAAAAAAGCGCGATTTTTTCAAAAAAGGGCTTGACATTCCCGTGCGGGTGTGCTATAATCTTTTCGACAACAAAGCAGAGCCGCCGCAAAGCCGCCGCTCTCACCCCGCCGAAAATCGAGCGTGGGTCAACATTCGCCTTTTTTGTGTGCGACCGTGCGGCAAAGTGTGCTTTGCAGCACGTTTTTTATTTTTATTTTTTCGTCGGAGGTGTTTTACGATTAGCAGGGAATTGATGATCAATGAGGAGATACGCGACAAAGAGGTTCGCGTTATCGGTCAGGACGGGGCGCAGCTCGGCATTATGAGCTCGGCGCAGGCGCTTGACGCGGCCGCCGCGCTCAATCTTGATTTGGTGAAAATCTCCCCACAGGCCAACCCGCCCGTTTGCAAGATAATGGACTACGGCAAGTACCGCTTTGAAATGTCCAAGCGGGAAAAGGAGAACCGCAAAAACCAGCGGGTGGTTAACATCAAGGAAATTCAGTTATCACCTTCCATCGACACTCACGATTTTGAAACAAAGCTTAAGGCCGCCGTCAAGTTTCTTTCCGGCGGCGACAAGGTAAAGGTCACGGTTCGCTTCCGCGGGCGGCAAGTGCAGCACGCGAAGCTCGGCGAGGAGCTGATGAACCGCTTTGCCGAGGGCGCGGCCGAGGTCGGCAGCGTTGAAAAGGCCCCCAAACTTGAGGGCAGGAACATGGCGATGGTTATTTCGCCCAAAAAACAGTAAGCTTCGGCTCACGCCGAATTTATAAACACATTTGAGAGGAGAGATAGTATGCCTAAAATAAAGACGCACAGAGCCGCCGCAAAGCGCTTCAGTCTTACAAAATCCGGCAAGGTAAAGAGGAGCAGAGCCTATAAGAGCCACATCCTCACAAAGAAGGATACCAAGAGAAAGAGACGCCTCAGGAAGGGAACGTATGCGTCCGCTCCCAACGCAAAGGTAATCAAGAAGCTCATTCCCTACAAATAATTAAAGGAGGTATTTACAGTGGCTCGAGTAAAAGGCGCGCTTAACACAAGAAAACATCACAAGAAAATATTGAAGCTTGCCAAGGGTTACCGCGGCGGTAAGAGCAAGCTTTACAGGGTTGCCAATCAGGCCGTTATGAAATCCCTTTCTTATGCTTACATCGGAAGAAAACAGAAGAAGAGAGATTTCCGCAGCATGTGGATCACAAGGATCAGCGCTGCCTGCAAGATAAACGGCATCAACTATTCCCGCTTTATGAACGGTCTTAAGAAGGCCGGCATCGAAATCAACAGAAAGATGCTTTCCGAGATCGCCATAAACGACGCCGCGGCTTTCACCCAGCTGGTGGAGACTGCAAAGGCTAATCTGTAAAAATAAGGCAAAGAAAAAAGGACTGCGCAAGCAGTCCTTTTTTTATTCATATACGTTGCCGTCGCTGTCATAGTATTTCACGTTAAGCTCGTAATCCTTTGCCGGAGCATTTTCGCAAATGATTTCCCCGCCGCTCGTATCAAAAACCAGCGGCTCGGCTTCCGCCCCGTCAATCGTGTATCGAACCTCGGCGCGGCTTGTGGGAGCGCCGTTGAACCAAATAACGTCGTACCGTTCGCCGCCGTCCAAAAACCCGGACGTAATAATTTGGTCGGCGTTCCTCCACTCGCGGGAAACCAATCTGTATTTTCCGTTGCCGGTCGGTTCAAATACGGCAATACCGGCTTTATTACCGCTATAAATCCCGCTCAGAATATACCCGTTCAATTCCCGCTCCAGAGCGATATTCCACTCGATTCCTTTCGGTGTGCCTCTCAACATTTCCTCGCGGCTCTCAACCGTGCCGCCGTCCGGCCGTGAATAGTACCGATACGCTCCAAGGCACAAAATTATCAAAAGTACGGCGGCGGCAATAATAAGGCCCTTCCTTTTCGTCGTCGTCATCTTCCGCCTCTCCTCACACGCGAACCAGCTCGTACTCCTCGCTGCCTATGCCCAGCTCGGCGGCACAGTGCAGGGTATGCCAGCCGTTGCGCGACTCTATTCTCTCAATAAGATGAGCCTTGCCCGGGTCGTCCGAGGCGTAAAGCAAATCGAGGCAGGCGCGGTCGATGGCAACGGGGTCGTCCGAGGCCAGCACGCCGATGTCACCGACGCAGGGATCCTCGGCCACGGCGCAGCAGTCGCAGTCCACCGACATATTCTTCATCACGTTAATATAAACAATATTTCCCTTGAAGTATTCCACAACAGACGAGGCGGCGTCAGCCATAGACGCGAGAAAGGCATCATGCTCCGAGCTCCATATCTTCTCGGGCTCGCCCGCGCCGTGGATATAAGCCTTGCCGAACGACGACGCAAGCCCGATGGAAAGCTGCTTCAACGCGCCGCCGTAGCCGCCCATCGGGTGGCCCTTAAAGTGCGAGAGCACCAGCATGGAATCGTATTTCGCGAGGTTCCCGCCGACAAAATTCTTGTGTATCACACGCCCGTGAGGCACGGCAAGCTCCATGTCGGGGCCCTGCGCGTCGAGAAGGTCAAAATCAAAAAATTTGGTCCAGCCGTGGTTTTCTATGGTTTTAAGGTGCTTTTCGGTAGTGTCGCGCTCGCCATCGTAGGCCGTGTTGCATTCGGCCACGGTTCCGTGAACCTTGGCCACCACGTCCTTCCAAAGCGCCGGCCCAAGGAAGTTCTGGTTGCCCGCCTCGCCGGAGTGCAGCTTTACGACTACCCGTCCGCCGAGCGGCTTGCCCACCTTATCGAAAAGCTCCGATATTTTCTTCGGGGTTATCGTTTCCGAAAAATAAACCTTTGCCATAATTTTTCCTCCCATTTTCTGTGTTTAATATTATTATACCACTTTTTGGCGGTTCAGTCAACACGAATGTTTTTAAATCTTCGCCCGAATTATTGACGGCGGAGCGTGTTTGTGATAAAATAGTAAAAAACACAGAAAGGCGGAAATGAAAATGTCTGAAAAAATTGTGCAGACCGCCGGCCGCGACGGTCTTGGGGAATTCGCCCCCGACTTTGCCCACTACAACGACGACGTGCTGTTCGGCGAAAACTGGAACAACGGCGATATAAGCCTGAAAACGCGCTGCATTGTAACGGTCGTCGCGCTCATGGCCTCCGGCGTGACGGATTCGTCGCTGACGTATCACCTGCAAAACGCCAAGGCCCACGGCGTGACGAGGGCGGAAATCGCCGCCATTATCACTCATGCGGCCTTTTATGCCGGTTGGCCCAAGGCTTGGGCGGTATTCAATCTGGCGAAGGGCGTGTGGAACGAGGCCGAGGCGGGGAATACGGATAAAGAAAGGTATCAGAGCGGCATCTTCTTCCCCATCGGCGAGCCGAACGACGCGTTCGCGAAATACTTCATCGGGCAAAGCTACCTCGCCCCGGTGTCCGACTCTCAGGTGGGGATATTCAACGTCACCTTCGAGCCCGGCTGCCGCAACAACTGGCATATCCACCGCGCCGAAAGCGGCGGCGGCCAGATTTTGATTTGCGTGGGCGGGCGCGGCTTTTATCAGGAGTGGGGCAAGGCCGCCGTCGAAATGAGGCCCGGCAGCTGTGTCAATATCCCTGCCGGCGTAAAGCATTGGCACGGAGCCGCGCCGGATAGCTGGTTTTCGCACCTCGCCGTCGAAGTTCCCGGCGAAAGCTCCGGCAGCGAATGGCTCGAAGCCGTGGGCGACGCCGAGTATATGGCCGCCTGCTCCGCGAAGTAATTCCCTAAAAATCCCCATAGCCGCGCCATCGTTTTCACTAACCATCGTATGGAGCGCCGACTCGGCGCTCCGTTTATTTATTGCGTGTATATCTTCCACTATATATAATTCTCGCAATATAATTCTCGCACATATCGTCTTGCCTTCTCCTCGGGGAGAAGGTGGCGCGAGCAAAGCGAGCGACGGATGAGGGGGTTTACGCAATTTTAATATGGTCGTCGCCCAACAATCGCCACAAATATTTTATTCGTTGTTCTCGACTTCCTAAAGCGCCGCTTCGAAAAACAAAGCGGCGCTTTGCTATATATCCGCATTTGCTTCGTTGAATCGCCTTATTAAGCGTGGTATACTACAAGTACAAAAGCGCTTTTGAAGTAACACATTCCAAAATAAAAAGGAGCAAACTTATGTCTATCGGAACAACTATAAAACGCCTTCGCCGAGAGAAAAACATGACTCAGGAAGATCTGGCGGGGTATCTCGGCATTACTTCGCGTGCGGTTTCCCAATGGGAATGCGACAGAACAGCGCCTGACATTTCCTGGCTGCCCGTTCTTGCCTCCGTTTTCGACGTCAGCGCTGATGTGCTTTTGGAAATCGAGGGCGGAAGAAGGGCGTCGGACATCAACGCATTTCTTTCGGAATATGACAGGCTTTCGCATGAAGGAAAGCAGAAAGAGAAATTCGTACTCACGGAGGGAATGTATAAAAAATATCCGAATGACTTTCGCGTCATGGAGAAATATCTGTTTGAACTGTTTAATGATCCAAATTATCCGGAAGAACCTTTCGGAGAGGAAATCCATAAAGAAGAACTGTATAAACTTTGCGGTGAAATTCTGGATAAGTGCACAATACAGAAGATACGGTATTCCGCCATGGAAGTAATGTCCGTTTTGTATCTGAACGACGGTATGACAAAAAAGGCGGAAGAGATTTGTACGGAATTACCGGAAAGCTATCTTGATACGGCAAACGAATGCCTAGAGCAGGTATATATCCGGTCGGATAAAGAAAAATACGAGGCTTGCATCAAGAAGAATATCCGCATATGTGCGGAGTTCCTTGTCAATAAGCTACGGAATTTCGGAACGTTTGTCGCCAAAACGGGCGATGATAAAATAAGCGTCTACCGAAAGTGTCTTGCTTTGATAGAGCTGATGAATGAAGATGGGGACTATGGGTTTTCACATCATCATTACGGGCACATCTCATGTCTACTCGCCAAGCTTTTCTATCAAAACAAAGATTGGGAAAACGCCGCGCTTTTCTTGGAGCAGGGGCTGGCGCATTCAAAAAAGTACGACGAATTGCCCGAAAAGGTTCGCCACACCTCGCTTCTTATGTGCGGGGACACGGAGGATTTAGGTGATGTGTATAACACGTCGCCCTTGAGCCTTCTTTCATATGAGATCAGTGAGATAGAAAAGAACGCCGATATGAAGGCGGCGTTCGGAGATATTCTGAACTCATACCGAGCCTAATACGGCTCTGCCGCATACTTTTTGCGGAAAAGAGGCGTCGCTCGGAAACCCGGCACAGCGCCATTTCATGACGCTGTGCCGGGTTTTTATACTAATCCCGATTAAAATAAGACATTCGCGACGGTATTTTTCGCGCCATACTTCGTTAGGCGGCTTGAAAATACGCCAGTACCGACGGAGCGCCGGGGTTCGGCGCTCCCTACGAATCATGCGAAAAAAAAGCAGCCCTTACGGACTGCTTCTTCTTTAGCCGGCGGCTTCCTACTTTCCCGGGCAGCTTCCCGCCAAGTATCATCGGCACTACGGAGC
>CANRCD010000014.1 GCA_947629005.1 uncultured Clostridia bacterium | reverse complement strand
TACTTGGCGGGAAGCTGCCCGGGAAAGTAGGAAGCCGCTGGCTAAAGAAGAAGCAGTCCGTAAGGACTGCTTTTTTTCGCATGATTCGTAGGGAGCGCCGACCTCGGCGCGCCGCAGGGGATTGTTTTGTACATACGAAATCCCCTCATCCGTCGCTCGCTTTGCTCGCGCCACCTTCTCCCCGAGGAGAAGGCAAGATGGTGTGCCGGCTTATATATAACGTAAGATATAAACGCAATAAAAAACGGAGCGCCGAGTCGGCGCTCCCTACGCGCGGGAGAAGGCAAGGGTGGCGGTGCGCCAAGTGGTACGATGGAAATATAAATATCCCCGTGGCGGCACCTGTCATGGGGATTTTTAAGGGGCCCGCGGGCCCCTTAAATGCGTTGAGGGGTTTGGGGGCATCGAGGAGCCCCCAAGACATTATGTTCTTTTGGGCACAAAAGAACATAAGCATAAAATTTAATACGGCTGCCCGCGCCTCAGGCGCGTCCGCGAAGCGGCGGACGTGTGGGAGAACCCGCACGGGCGGCATGATTACACAGCAACAACCCGCGGGCGCAGAGTCGGCGCTTCCTACGGATTCATCACCGAGGAAAAAGCATGGGCGGCGTATAACGCCGCCCACGAATTATCTTCGCATGAATTATTCTTCGAGGTTTTTCAGTTTTTTATTATAGATTACCTTCAGGAACACCGCGCAGAGCACCAACGAGACAAACTCGGCGATAACGAAGCTCCACCAGACCATATCCACCCGTCCGCTGAGCGAAAGCAGCCAAGCCGTGGGAAGAAGCACCAAAAGCTGGCGCGCAAAGGAAATGATAAGGCTGAATACGCCGTTGCCAAGCGCTTGGAACACACTGCTCGAGATTATGCAGAAGCCCGCCAGAAGGAAGTGCAGACTTATCGTCCGAAGCGCCGGAACGCCCAGTGCGAGCATGGTTTCGGAGGCATCGAAGCCGTACTTGAGCAGCGACTCGCCGAAAAACTGGAAAATCAGCACCCCGACAAACATCATTGTTTCGGCGAAAACTACGCTGAGCTTTATGGTAGACGTCACGCGCGAACGCTTGCGCGCGCCGTAGTTGTAGGCGACTATGGGTATCATGCCGTTATTAAGGCCGAAAATCGGCATAAACACGAAGCTCTGGAGCTTGAAATACGCGCCGAACACCGCCACAGCCGTGGAGGTAAAGCCGATGAGGATTTTGTTCATGACGTAGGTCATTATTGAGGAAATCGCGACCATAAGTATGGACGGAAACCCCACAGCGTAGATACGGCCTATAGTTCGGGGGCTTGGGCGAAAGCCCTTAAACGAAAAGTCGATTTCCTTATTGAATTTGAGGTTGCATATTATCGCCGCGACAGCCGCCGCTATCTGCCCGATAACGGTGGCCACGGCCGCGCCGGCGACGCCCATTTTTGGCGCTCCGAGCAGGCCGAAAATCAGGATGGGGTCAAGCACGATGTTTATCACCGCGCCGATTAGCTGCGTCCACATGGTAATGAAGGTGCGGCCTGTGCCCTGAAGCAGACGCTCAAAAATTATCTGCATATATATGCCTGCGCTGGCCACGCAGCAAATCGTGAGATACTGCGCCCCATAGCCGATTATGCGCGCGCTGTCGGTCTGGGACTGCATAAAGGCGCGCACGCCGAACAGGCCGAAAATGAGGAAAAGCGCATAGCTGCACACCGCGAGGAAAATACCGTTCCTTGCGGCGCTGTTCACGTTTTGGCGGTTGCCCTCGCCGAGGCTCTTGCTGAGCATGGCATTCACGCCGACGCCGGTGCCCGTAGCAACGGCTATCATCAAATTTTGCACCGGAAAGGCCAGCGAAAGCGCGGTCAGAGCGTCTTCGTGTATTCGGGAAACGAAAAAGCTGTCCACTACGTTATAAAGGGCCTGCACCAGCATGGAAAGTATCATCGGCGCGGCCATGGTTATAAGCAGCTTATTAACGGGCATGACGCCCATTTTGTTTTCTTGCGTATCCATCAAAAAATCCTTTCATTAGTTCTTACCTTAATTATACACCGGCGGTCCGCTTTTTTCAATATGCAAAGGTGACAAATTTTGCGCCGCAGGTCTCTTTGCGGTTGACACGGCCGTGGTTAAGTGGTATAATTAATAAAAACGGCTGAAAGGAATCCTGCCTATGAAAAACCGGCCCATATATGAAAAGTTTGCCGACTACACCCTCGATGAGAACGGGGTTTTGAAGGACATAAATTTCAAGAATACCGACGATTTCAACTTTGCCTTTGACGTGGTGGACGCTCTCGCCGAAAAGGAGCCCGACAAAACAGCCATGGTCTACATATCGGAAAGCAAGGAGCGACGCGACATCACCTTCCGCGAGATGAGCGAGTACTCGAGCCGCGCCGCCAACTACTTTGAAAGCCTCGGCATAAGGCGGGGCGACCGCGTTATGCTGGTGCTGAAGCGGCACTACCAATTTTGGTTCGCCCTGCTTGGGCTTACAAAGATGGGCGCGGTGGCCATACCCGCCACGAACCTGCTCGTCAAGCATGATTTTGAGTACCGCTTCAACTCGGCTATGGTGCGGGCCATCGTCTGCACCGGCGACGGCGACGTGGCCCGTCAGGCGGAGCTCGCCATGGAGGAGTGCGGCCGCGTGGATATCCGGATGATGACGCACGGCAGCCGCTCTGGCTGGCTGGACTTTGACGCGGGGCTGGAGGCGGCCTCTCCTTCGTATCCGCGGCGGGCGGACAGCCCGAAGGGCGACGACCTTATGCTGATGATGTTCACCAGCGGCACCACGAAGTACCCGCGCATTGCGGCTCACTCCAACAAATACCCGCTGGGCCATCTTGTGACGGCAAAGTTCTGGCACAACTGCAAGCCGGACGGGCTTCACTTTACCATAAGCGATACCGGCTGGGGCAAGGCGCTCTGGGGCAAAATTTATGGCCAGTGGCTGTGTGAAACGGCGATTTTCGTATACGACTTCGACCGCTTTAAGGCCGCGGAGATACTGCCGATGTTTAAGAAATACGGCATTACGACCTTTTGCGCTCCGCCCACGATGTACCGCTTTTTCATAAAGGAGGATCTGAGCAAATTCGACCTGAGCGGCCTTAAATACTGCAACACCGCCGGCGAAGCCTTGAATCCCGAGGTTTACATACAGTGGAAAAAAGCCACCGGCCTCGACATAATGGAGGGCTTCGGCCAGACCGAAACCACGCTTTCGGTTGGGACGCTCGTAGGCATGACGCCCCGCCCCGGTTCCATGGGGAAACCTGTGCCGGGCTACGACGTGGGCATTGTTGACTCCGACGGAAATCCCTGCCCCGTGGGCGAGACCGGCGAGATTGTCATATATACCGGCAAAAGCGTGCCTTGCGGACTGTTTATGGGCTACTATCTGGACGAGGACAGCACAAGGAACGTGTGGTCGGGCGGCGTTTATCACACCGGCGATACCGCCTACGCCGACGCGGACGGCTATTACTGGTACGTGGGCCGCACCGACGACATAATCAAGTCGAGCGGCTACCGAATAGGGCCGTTTGAGGTGGAGAGTATCATAATGGAACTCCCCTACGTGCTGGAGTGCGCCGTAACGCCTGTACCGCACCCCATAAGGGGGCAGATCGTCAAGGCGACGATAGTACTCGTAAACGGGCGCGAGCCGTCCGAGGAGCTGGCCCGCGAGGTGCAGGCCTACGTCAAGCGCAGCACCGCGCCGTATAAGTACCCTCGCTTGGTTGAATTTGTGGACGAAATGCCGAAAACCATAAGCGGAAAGATACGACGCGCCGAGATAAGGCGTTTGGACGCTGAAAAATACGGGAACAATAATCAGAAATAGCAGAGAACAAAAAAGGAGATGTGAAAAATGGACGAAAACAAGGTTTATGAAACAGAGGTGGTTGGCACGGGTGAGAAGGAGATGGACTTCTACCGTAAGCTCCGCGCCAAAATCGACGCCTATCTCGCAAAACATCCTAACGTGAAGGCGGCGGGGTATCTGGCCGCCGTGCCGGACATATTCTACCTAATCGTCAGGCTGATTGCCGACACAAGGGTGCCCGCCGCGGCCAAGCTCAAGCTGACGGGAGCGGTGAGCTATTTTATCCTGCCCGTTGATATTGTGCCTGACTTTATACCCGTGGTCGGCTGGATGGATGACCTCATCGTCAGCGTGACGCTGCTAAACCGCGCCCTTGACGATATTGACCCCGCCATTGTGGACGAGTACTGGGCGGGCGACGTGCGGGTGTACGACTTCATAAAAAGCGTGCTTGAGAAGGGTGACAAGCTCGTCGGTACCCGCGTGTGGAATGCGATAAAAAAGCTCGTTACTAAAAAATAAATCAATTTACATTTTATTTACAATATCTTTATAAAAATATCAATTCTTTTTCACACGGCGGCAATAATTATATTTTACCATATAACTGTAATCCCCCTCCTCCTCCGGCTCCGTATGCGGTCACCTTCCGCTGCGGAGCCATATTTGTTTTTTCGTAGTGCATAAACATTGCGCGAATGACGAATGATATTTACATACCAATACCATATAATGGGAAATTGAAAAAAGCGACGCTACAATTCGCGCCGCGCAAAAATAAATCCGTCCCGTAACGGCACCCGTCATGGGGATTTTTAAGGGGCCCGCAGGCCCCTTAAACGCGTTGAGGGGTCCGCTGGCTGCGAGGCCCCCCGGGACTTTTGGTTCTTTTGGTCACAAAAGAACATAGACAATAAATGAAATACGACTGCCCGCGCCAAAGGCGCGTCCGCGAAGCGGCGGCTGTGTCAGCGCACGCCGTGCGGGCGACAATACCATACCGCCGCCAGCGTGTCGGCGCACGCCGCATACGCGCCGCATGGCAATCCCCCGCGAAGCATGGCTCCGCGGGATTTTTTGTGCGCCAAAGGCAATATTTTGTAACATTTTCATAAAAAACACTTGCAATGGGGCAGGGGTTTGTGTATAATATTTATATAAGTACAATCTGTTTTGGAGGTATCGTCATGAAGCTGAGTGAAATCAAAGAAATACTGAACGCCGAGGTGCTTGTCGGCGGAGACGAGCTTGACAGGGAGGTGTTTTCCGCCTGCGGCAGCGACCTTATGAGCGACGTGCTGGCCTTTGTTAAGGATCAGGCCTTGCTGCTCACGGGGCTTGTCAACGGTCAGGTTATCCGCACGGCCGAGATGATGGACATACACGCCGTGATTTTTATTCGCGGCAAGGAGCCCACGGCCGAGGTGCTCAGTCTTGCAGAAAGCCGCGAGATGGTCATAATGAAAACCGACCTGCCCATGTATCCCGCCTGCGGCAAACTCTATGCAGCGGGGCTTGCCGGAGGAAGTGTGCGGTCATGAGCGAGCCGTTGATGAAGCTGCACTACACCGTGGACGGCACCGACTTCACCGTGGCCGGCGAGGCCAGCGGGGCCGTGAAAAAGGTGCTCAAGCAGCTTGGCATAAGCGCCGACGTCATCCGCAAGGTTGCCATAGCCATGTACGAGTGCGAGATAAATATGGTTATCCACGCAAGGGGCGGAGTTATAGACGTTGAGATATCGCCGGATAAGATACGCATGATACATAAGGACGTGGGCCCCGGCATACCGGACGTTGAAAAGGCCATGACGGAGGGCTTCTCCACCGCCAGCCAGCAGGTGCGCGAGCTGGGCTTCGGAGCGGGTATGGGCCTTCCCAACATGAAAAAATACACCGACGAAATGAATATCGACACCGAACTCGGCGTCGGTACCACGGTTGACATGACGGTATATATAAAGTAGCAAACAGTATAGGAGGCTGTGCAAATGGGAGAGATCGAAAGAAGATTTCACAGCGTTACCCTTGATAAACCGATGTGCAAGGGCTGCACCACCTGCATACGCTATTGCCCCACTCAGGCAATCCGCGTGCAGCAGGGAAAGGCGAAGATTATCAGCGAACGGTGTATCGACTGCGGCGAGTGTATCCGCCGCTGCCAATACCACGCCAAAAAGGCCATAACCGACGGATTTGAGGTTATGGACCGCTACAAATATAAGATTGCGCTTCCGGCGCCGGCCTTCTGCGGCCAGTTTTCAAAGGCGACGGACTTCGATATAGTTTTGACCGGCCTTAAAATGCTGGGCTTTGACGACGTGTTTGAGGTGGCCCGCGGGGCCGAGGTCATCACCGAAAAAATGAAGGAGCTTATTAAGAGCGGCGAATACGAGGCTCCGCTTATCTCTTCGGCCTGTCCGGCCGTGGTAAGGCTCGTGGCGGTGAAGTACCACGATTTGATGAGCCACGTCGCTCCGCTGACCTCGCCCATGGAGGCCGCCGCCGAAATGGCCCGCCGCGAGGCGAGGGAAAAGACCGGCCTCAGCGACGAGGACATCGGCGTGTTCTTCATCACGCCGTGTCCGGCCAAGGTAACGGCTATAAAGTGGCCCATCGCGCTGGAAAAGTCAAATGTCGACTGGGCGCTGTCTATTAAGGACGTATATATGCGTCTGGCGCACAGTATAGATAAAATAACCAAGGTCGAGCATTTGAGCAAGTCGGGCCGCAGCGGCGTCCGCTGGGCAAACCACGGCGGCGAGGCCGAGGCCCTCGGCATTGAGAAGTACATAGCCGTGGACGGTATCGCCAACGTCATCGAGGTGCTTGACCAGCTCGAGGACGAAAAGATAAAGGGCATTGACTTTATCGAGGCGTTGGCCTGTACGGGCGGCTGCGTGGGCGGAAGCCTGACGGTGGAGAACAACTTCGTGGCAAATTCCCGCATAAGGCGTATATCACAGGGCCTTGAGGACAAAAAGGGCGAGCTTAAGGACGATATGGACCTTTACTGGAACAGAAAAATCGAGTATCAGCCCTTCTCGCCGCTGGACGCCGATTTCGGCATAGCTATGCAGAAGGCCATAAGGATGAACGAGATAATTGAGGGTCTGCCCCGACTTGACTGCGGCTCCTGCGGGGCGCCTACCTGCCGCGAACTGGCTGAGGACATCGTGCGCGGCAAGGCGAACGAGACCGACTGTATATTTAAGCTGCGCGAGCGCGTCAGCCTGCTGGCCAAGGAGATGGCCGAGCTTGAGAGCAAACTGCCCCCGTCCATGACGGAGTAAAATCGAAGGGGAGAGAAAAATGACAGTTAAGGATATAGCCGAAAGGCTTGAACTGACGCTGAAATGCGGCGAGGACGGCGTCGGCCGCGAGGTCAGCGGAGGCTACGTGGGCGACCTTTTGAGCCTTGTCATGGGCAAGGCCCAGAGCGGCAACGCATGGGTGACTATCCAGACGAACATTAACATAGTGGCCGTTGCCAGCCTTACCGACGCCGCGATGATAATTCTCGCCGAAGGGCTCAGCCCCGACCCCAACGCCGCCAAACGGGCCGATATGGAGGGCATACCCGTCTACAGCAGCGAAAAAACGGCCTTTGAGCTTGTCTGCGAGTTGAAGGATCTGGTGTGATGGGCAGGTACGCTTACGATTTGCATATACACTCGTGCCTGTCGCCCTGCGGCGACGACGATATGACGCCCCATAACATAGCGGCCATGGCAATGCTGAACGGGCTTGATATAATTGCCCTTTCCGACCATAACACCGCAAAAAATCTGCCCGCCGTCGTCGAGGCGGCAAAGGAGTGGGATTTGCTCGTGGTGCCCGCAATCGAGGCCGAAAGCGCCGAGGAGGTTCACCTGCTGTGTCTTTTTCCCACGGTGGAGGCCGCGCTCGCCATGGGCGAAATTCTGGAGAATAGCCTCCCGCCCATAAAAAACCGTCCTGAAATTTTTGGCGAGCAGAGGATAATGAACAGCCGTGACGAGCAGACCGGCACCATAGAAAAGCTGCTCATAAACGCCACCGACCTTCCCGTAGAGCGGATAAAGGCCCTCGTCGAGGAGCGCGGCGGCGTTTGCATACCGGCCCATATCGACCGCCCCAGCAACAGTATTGTGTCGAACCTCGGCTCTGTGCCGGAGGAAATGGGCTTCGCCACGCTGGAGCTTTCCAAGCGGGCCGGCCCCGAAATGGCCTCGGACGACAGGTACCGCTATCTTCACGACAGCGACGCCCACTATCTGACGGATATTTCCGACGCCGTGTGGCGGCTGAACCTTGAGGAAAAGAGCGTCGCCGCCGTGCTAGAACTCTTAGGCAAAAAAAGAAATATTATGTAAAAAAATTTATGGAAAACTGTCTGTTAGTATAGACAAACCGATATTATTCTGATATAATAATTGTGCCGTGTGGGCAAAGGCCCGCAAGGCCGCAGTTTTGTGCATAATTTTGATAATACTTTAAGGAGGTAACAATATATGAGTAATCAGGCTACCGTGCCCTTCAAGGGCACCGCTGAGCAGGAAGCGAAGCTCATGGAGGTCATCGCCAAGCACAAGGATCAGGCCGGCGCGCTTATATCCGTGCTCCACGAGGCTCAGGACATCTACGGCTACCTGCCCATCGAGGTTCAGAGCATTATTGCCAAGGGACTGGGCGTTACGCTGGCGGAGGTTTACGGCGTTGTAACATTTTATACGCAGTTTTCCCTCAATCCCAAGGGCGACTATCAAATCAGCGTTTGCCTCGGCACCGCCTGCTACGTTAAGGGCAGCGGCGACATCATTAATAAGGTTAAGGAGATTTTGGGAATAGACGTTGACGGCTGCACGAGCGACGGCAAGTATTCGCTCACGGCCACCCGCTGCATAGGCGCCTGCGGCCTTGCCCCCGTTATGACCGTCAACGACGACGTTTACGGCCGCCTTGTTGTGGACGACGTTCCCGGTATAATCGCCAAATACTGATATGCAGGAAATTAGTCTGAACATTCTGGACATTGTGCAGAATTCGGTCCGCGCGGGGGCGACGCTAATCGAGGTCGAGCTCCGCGAGGACACGGACGAGGATATCCTGTCATTTTCGGTGAAGGATAACGGCTGCGGCATGGACAGCGACATGGTTGCGAGGGTGATGGACCCCTTCGTTACAACGCGCACCACGCGCAAGGTGGGCATGGGCATATCGCTCCTTCGCAGTGCGGCCCAAGCCACCGGCGGCGACGTTGAGCTCACAAGCGAGGTGGGGAAGGGAACCTTTATAGAGGCCCGTTTTTCCTACAGCCATATCGACCGCCAACCCCTCGGCGACATTGCCGGCACTATGACGGCGCTGATATCCATGAATCCCGAAATTGACTTTTGCTACAGGCACACTTTTAACAAAAGGGTGTTTGAACTCAGCACAAAGGAAATGAAGGATATCCTCGGCGAGGTTCCGCTCAGCGACCCGACGGTCGCGGCGTGGATCAAGGACTATATTGACGAAGGTATTGCAAATATTTATGGAGGTGCAGAATAAATGAAAAGCTTAGCCGAGCTTCAGGCGCTGAAGCAGAAAGCAATCGAAAATGTAAACCTTAGGAAGGAAAGAGAGGACGGCACGAGAGTCGTTGTCGGCATGGCCACCTGCGGCATAGCCGCCGGCGCCCGCCCCGTTATGACGGCTTTCCTTGAGGAAATCAACAAGAGAAATCTTCAGAACGTAGTTGTTGAGCAGACGGGCTGCATAGGCCTTTGCCGCCTTGAGCCCATCGTTGAGATTTACGCGCCCGGTCAGGACAAGGTCACTTACATAAAGATGACCCCCGAAAAGGTTGCGCGCATAGTATCGGAACACATCGTGAACGGACAGGTGGTATCGGAATACACCATCGGCTCCGCCGGAATGTAAGAAGGGAGGGTCTTTTATGGAGCTTGTTAGATCCCATGTGCTTATCTGCGGAGGCACGGGCTGCACTTCCTCTGGCAGCCAGACGCTTATGGACGAGTTCGAGGCCAAGCTTGAGGAAAACGGCCTTTCCAAAGAGGTAAAGGTTATAAAAACGGGTTGCTTCGGCCTTTGCGCCCTCGGCCCCATCGTCGTCGTATACCCCGAGGGCTCCTTCTACAGCCGCGTCAAGAAGGAGGACGTGGAGGAGATCGTCAAGGAGCACCTTTTGAAGGGCCGTATCGTCAAGAGGCTTGTGTATGACGAGACCGTTGAGGACGACGGCATAAAGTCCCTCAACGACGTTAATTTCTACAAGAAGCAGCAGAGAGTCGCTCTGCGCAACTGCGGTGTTATCAACCCTGAAAATATTGAGGAGTACATTGCCGTTGACGGCTATCAGGCTCTCGGCAAGGTCCTTACCGAAATGACCCCCGCCGAGGTTATTGATACCGTCAAGAAGTCCGGCCTGCGCGGCCGCGGCGGCGGCGGTTTCCCCACCGGCACCAAGTGGGACTTTGCGTCCAAGAGCGTGAACGAGCAGAAGTACGTCTGCTGCAACGCCGATGAGGGCGACCCGGGCGCATTCATGGACAGAAGCGTGCTTGAGGGCGACCCCCACAGCGTGCTCGAGGCTATGGCGATCGCCGGCTACGCCATCGGTGCAAATCAGGGTTACATCTATATCCGCGCCGAGTATCCCATCGCGGTAAAGAGACTCCAGATAGCCATTGAACAGGCCAAGGAATACGGCCTGCTCGGCAAGAATATATTTGACACGGGCTTTGATTTCGACATCGAGATACGCCTCGGCGCCGGCGCCTTCGTCTGCGGCGAGGAGACCGCCCTCATGACGTCCATCGAGGGCCACCGCGGCGAGCCCCGTCCCCGTCCGCCGTTCCCAGCCGTAAAGGGACTGTGGGAAAAGCCCACTATTCTGAACAACGTTGAAACCTACGCCAATATTCCCGTTATCATCAATAAGGGCGCGGACTGGTTCGCTTCTATCGGCACCGAAAAGAGCAAGGGAACCAAGGTGTTCGCTCTCGGCGGCAAGATAAACAACACCGGTCTTGTTGAAATTCCCATGGGCACTACCCTGCGCGAAATCGTTGAAGAGATCGGCGGCGGCGTACCCAACGGCAAAAAGTTCAAGGCTGCCCAGACAGGCGGCCCCAGCGGCGGCTGCATACCCGCCTCCCTCATTGATACGCCCATCGACTACGATTCGCTCATCTCCATAGGCTCGATGATGGGCTCCGGCGGCCTTATCGTTATGGACGAGGACAACTGCATGGTTGATATAGCCAAGTTCTTCCTCGAGTTCACCGTTGACGAGTCCTGCGGCAAGTGTACGCCCTGCCGTATAGGCACCAAGCGTCTGCTGGAGATACTTGACAAGATAACCAAGGGCAACGGCACTCTTGAGGACATCGACCGTCTTGAGGCTCTTTGCTACCATATCAAGAACGCCTCGCTCTGCGGCCTCGGCCAGACGGCTCCGAACCCCGTTCTTTCCACGCTGCGCTATTTCCGCGACGAGTATATTGCTCACGTTGTGGATAAGAAGTGCCCCGCCGGCGTATGTAAGGCCCTCACAAGGTACTCCATCGACGCCGAAAAGTGCAAGGGCTGCTCCGCCTGCTCGCGCAAGTGCCCCGTGGGCGCCATTTCCGGCGAGATCAAGAAGCCTTTCGTCATCGACGCCACCAAGTGCGTCAAGTGCGGCGTCTGCATGGAGACCTGCAAGTTCGGCGCAGTTGTCAAAGGTTAAGTAAGAAAGGAGTTGCCTGAAATGGATATGGTTAATTTAAAAATAAACGGGCAGGACGTTTCCGTCCCCGCAGGAACCACCGTTCTGGAGGCCGCTCGCTCGGCCGGAATCGAAATCCCCACCCTTTGCTATCTTAAGGATGTCAGCCAAACCGGCTCGTGCAGAATGTGCCTTGTTGAAATAAAGGGCAGCCGCGCACTTCAGGCGGCCTGCGTTTATCCCGTCGCCGAGGGTATTGAGGTTCAGACCAATACCCCCGCCGTGCGTGAGACACGCCGCGCCGTGCTTGAGTTAATGCTCAGCAATCACGACCGCAAGTGCCTCACCTGCCCCCGCAACCGCAACTGCGAGCTTCAGGCTCTTGCCGACGAGCTCGGTGTTGAGGACATCCCTTACGAGGGCGTTCGCAGCGAGTATGATATAGACGACATTTCTCCTTCTATCGTGCGCGACAACAATAAGTGCGTGCTTTGCCGCCGTTGCGTAAACGTCTGCAAAAAAATTCAGACCGTCGGCGTTATCGACACTATGGAGCGCGGCTTCAAGACCAAGGTCGGTTGCGCGTTCGAGGCCAGCCTTGGCGATGTCGATTGCGTGAACTGCGGTCAGTGCATAGCTGTCTGCCCTGTCGGCGCCCTTCGCGAGAAGGACTCCACTAAGGAGGTTTGGGACGCTCTCGCCTCCGACAAGCACGTTGTGGTTCAGACGGCTCCCGCCGTCCGCGCCGCTCTCGGCGAGGAATTTGGCCTGCCTATGGGCGAGCGCGTGACCGGCAAGATGGCCGCCGCGCTGCGCCGCTTGGGCTTCGATAAGGTGTTCGATACCGACTTCGGCGCCGACCTCACCATCATGGAGGAGGGTACCGAGCTGCTCCATAGGATACAAAACGGCGGCACGCTGCCGATGATAACCTCGTGCAGCCCCGGCTGGGTTAAGTTCTGCGAGCACAACTATCCTGAATTTTTGGATAATCTCAGCACCTGCAAGTCGCCCCATGAAATGTTCGGCGCTATCATCAAGAGCTATTACGCCCAGAAGGCCGGCATTGACCCCAAGGATATCTACGTTGTTTCCGTAATGCCCTGCACCGCCAAGAAGTTCGAGGCGGCCCGCGACGAGCTTGCCGCCAACGGCGTTCCCGATGTTGACGCCGTTATCACCACCCGCGAGCTCGCCAGAATGATAAAGCAGAGTGGCATTCAGTTCGATAAGCTCCCCGACGAAGTGTTTGACTCACCCTTCGGCGACGAGGCCACCGGCGCGGGCGTTATCTTCGGCGTTACCGGCGGCGTTATGGAGGCGGCTCTCCGCACCGTTGCCGAAATACTCAGCGGCAAGCCCGTTGACAAGGTGGACTACGAGGAGGTTCGCGGCCTTGACGGCGTGAAGATAGCCTCCGTTCCCGCGGGGGATAAGGTTATCCGCGCGGCTGTGGCCCATGGTCTTGGAAATGCCAGAAAGCTGCTTGACAGCATTAAAGCCGGCGAAACTCAGGTTGATTTCATCGAAATCATGGCCTGCCCCGGCGGCTGCGTAACAGGCGGCGGCCAGCCCATAGTTTCCTCCAGAGTGAAGATGGATGTGAATGTTTCCGCCGAGCGCGCCAAGGCCATTTATGCCGAAGACAAGAGCCTCAAGGTGCGCAAGAGCCACGACAACCCCTATATTCAGCAGCTTTACAGCGAGTATCTTGGCGAGGCCGGCGGCCATAAGGCCCACGAGCTTCTCCACACTCATTATATTGCCCGTCCCAAATACGAGGTTCAGTAAGCTCTGCGCTAGGTATAACGCGTTAGGCCAATATCTTCGATTAATAACAGAAATCCGCTCGAAAGAGCGGATTTCTGCATTTTGATGAACCGCGTTTTTGCGCCGGCAATCGCTTTCGACTGCTTATTCGGCCACAATCAGCCGTGAGACGGCGGCGCAGGTATTCCCCGAAATGGGGAAAATCAGGCCAGCATTTCCAGCCGGAGCTTATCGGCTATCATGGCAATGAATTCGGAATTGGTGGGCTTGCCCTTATTGTTGCTGACGGTATAGCCGAAAAGGTTATAGAGAGCCTCCTCGTTGCCGCGGGTGCAGGCTACTTCAATGGCGTGGCGTATGGCGCGCTCCACGCGGCTGGGCGAGGTGTTGTGCTTTTCGGCCACCTTGGGATATAACTGCTTGGTGACGGCATTAATGAGCTCGCTGTCCTTTATGCACATGATGATTGCGTCGCGCAGGTATTGGTAACCCTTTATATTGGCGGGTACGCCCACGGAGTGAATAGTGTTGGTGACGGTAATCTCAATCGCACGGTCGCCGGGACGGTCGCCCACCTCGCCGCCGCGCCGCAGAGACGACTTAACGCAGAGCATCTTTATGCGCTCGTAAAGTGTCGCGAAGTTGCAGGGCCTTATCATAAAGTAGTCCGCGCCCAGCTCCATGCAGTGATTTATCAGAGTGCGGTTGGATGTGGAGGTCACGATTATGACCACGGGCTTGCGGCTCAGCTCCTGAAGCCGCCTCAAAAGCTCTATACCGTCGAGCTTGGGCATCATCACGTCCATTATCAAAAGGTCGGGCCGCAGCTTTTTCACCTTTTCAAGGGCTTCTTCTCCGTCATTAGCCGAGCCCGCAATAAAAATATCGCTCTTTTCCGAGAGAAATCCGCTGATTTCCTCTGTAGTATCCCGTCCGTCGCCGGCAATTACCGTCTTAATAGTCTTTTCCATAGCATATTCCTCCGCTTTCTTTTTGTTTTATGATATTATATTACCATAAAATGGGAGAAAATGCAAGAGGAAATTTACACTTTTTGTAAATTTTTATCGTCTGTATATTGTAAAAAACGACAGCAAAAATCGGCAAAAGCCACAACATCTTGCGGTTTCTGCCGATTTTGCGGGTAATAAGGGTTTTTGAGAAAATACGGATTAAAAAATGAAGTAAAACGCCGTTGACCAAATCGGAGCTTATTCGGGCCTAAATCGCAAACTCGAATATGCTCAGCTGCGTCTGCTCCGGCATACCGTCGAAGCAGCCCATGGAGCGCATTATGTCGATATGCTTTTCGCTGACGGAGGTGCGGTTTTTGAAGTCCTCCACCGAAAGGAAGGGCCCTTTTTCGCGGGCGTCGGCTATGGTTTGGGCCGCGGCGAGGCCGAGCCCGACAATGCTGTTGAAGGCCGGCATTATTTTACCGCCGACGTTCAAAAATTGCGACGGATGGGCCTTGTAAATGTCAATGGGGGTGAATTCAAAGCCTCGGGCGTACATCTCGTTTACTATCTCAAGGATGGTATAGGTCGCCTTTTCGGTAGCGGTCGGCTTTTCAAGCGCCTTTATCTCCGCCATGGCTCTAAGGCAGCGTTCCCGTCCGCAGGCCATTTTCTCGTAGTCAAATGTGTCGGCCACAACGGTGAAATATGCCTGATAAAAGGCCAGCGGCTCGTAAACCTTGTACCATGCGGCCCTGTTTGCCATGGTGACGTATGCCGCGGCGTGGCCTTTGGGAAACATATATTTTATTTTGTTGCAACTGTCGATATACCATTGAGGAACGTCGTGGGCGCGCATTTCCTCCTCGTCGCCGGGCTTGAGCCTCTTGCCTTTCCTGACCTGCTCCATTATTGTGAAGGCGCGCTGGGGCTCCAGCCCCATGTGCATGAGATAAACCATGATATCGTCGCGGCAGCAGATAACATTTTCGAGGGTGTGGCCATGGTTTTGAATGAGGTCCTGCGCGTTGTTGGCCCATACGTCGGTGCCGTGGGAAAGGCCGGAAATGCGAACTAAGTCGCCCACGGTCTTGGGTTGGGAGTCCACCAGCATTTGACGGACAAAGCCGGTGCCCATCTCGGGGATGGCGTAGGTGCCCGTTTCGCTGCCTATATCCTCCGGCGTCACGCCCAGAGCTTCGGTCGAGGTGAAAAGGCTGAGAACCTTTTCGTCGGCGATGTTTATTTCGGTGGGCTCAACGCCGGTGAGGTCCCTCAGCAGCTTAAGCATGGTAGGGTCGTCCTTGCCCAGTATGTCCATTTTCAGCAGATTTTCCTCGATACTGTGATAGTCGAAATGGGTGGTTATTATGCCGCAGTCGGTTTTGTTTGCCGGATACTGAACGGGTGTGAACTCATTTATGTCGTGGCCGTGAGGCAGAATTACCACGCCGCCGGGGTGCTGGCCGGTAGTTGTTTTTACGCCGGTTATTCCGTTTTTAAGCCGCTCCGCCTCGGCGCTGTGGATATATTTGTTCCGTTCCTCAAAATAGTGGAGCACATAGCCGTAGGCGGTTTTTTGAGCCACTGTCGAAACCGTGCCGGCTCGGTAAACATAGCCCTCGCCGAAAATCTCCTCGGTGTACTTGTGTGCCTTGGGCTGGTATTCGCCCGAGAAGTTGAGGTCGATATCGGGCTGCTTCCCGCCGCCGAAGCCGAGAAAGGTCTCGAAGGGGATATCGAAGCCGTCCTTTATATATGGCGTGCCGCACTCGGGGCAAACCTTGTCGGGCATATCGCAGCCGACGAAGTATTCTCCCTTGAGGAAAAATTCGCTGCGGCGGCACTTGGGGCAGCGGTAATGCGGCGGCAGGCCGTTCACCTCGGTTATGCCGAGGCAGAAGGCTAAAAACGACGAGCCCACGCTGCCGCGGCTGCCGACGATGTAGCCGTCCTCGTTTGAGTGCTTGACAAGCATCCGCGCGTAGTTATACAGGTCGGCGTATCCGTGGCCGACCACGCTTTCAATTTCGTCCTCGAGCCTTTTTTGAAGAAGCTCGGGCAGCGGGTCGCCGTAAAGCTCTTTGGCCCTTTCAAAGGCTAAGCGCGGAACTATTTCCTCGCTGCCGTCAATTTTCGGAGGGTAATTGCCCTTGGCAATGGGGGCAATGTCTTCGACCATATCCGCAATTTTGTTCGTGTTTTCCACAACAAGCTCGTATGCCCTATCGCCGAAGTAGGAAAATTCGTCAAGCATTTCCTCGGTGGTGCGGAAATAGAGCTCCGGCTGGATATCGGCGTCCTTATAGCCCTGACTTGCTTGAAGGATACGGCGGTAGACCTCGTCGCGCTTTTTAAGGAAGTGAACGTCGCACGTGGCCACGGTGAGCTTGCCCATTTCATCGCCGAGGCGGACTATTCTGCGGTTAAGCTCGCGAAGGGCTTCGTCGTCGGGAACTATGCCCTCGCGAACCATATAGCGGTTGTTTGTAATGGGCTGAATTTCAAAATAATCGTAGAACGAGCCGATTTCGCGAATTTCCTCCTCGCTCGCTCCGTCCCTTACGGCACGGAACAACTCGCCCGCCTCGCAGGCGCTGCCGATTATGAGTCCCTCCCGATGGGCCGTCAGTACGTCCTTGGGGATGAGGGGACGCTTATAAAAATACTTTGTGTGGGAAAGGCTCACGAGTTGGTACAGGTTTTTAAGCCCGACAAGGTTTTTCGCCAGCAGGATGATATGATAGCGATGAGTGTCCTTATTGTTGTAAGCGGCTCCGTCGCGGATGAGATAACCCTCGCAGCCGTATATTACCTTTAGCCCCTCGGGCTTGGCATGGTATATTTCGGGAAAGCTCTGCACGACCCCGTGGTCGGTCAGAGCTACCGCCCTGTGCCCCCACTTGGCGGCCTGCTTGACGTAGGCGGCGGCGTCCATCACGGAATCCATCGCCGACGACTTGCTGTGAGCGTGAAGCTCCACTCTCTTGACGGGAGCCTCGTCCGCTTCCTCGGGCATACTTGCCTTTATTATGTCGCGTGCCATGACGGTCAGCTCACGGTTGAAGGCGTCAAATTCCACTTTTCCCCGAACCGCGACGCACTTGTAGGGCTTGTCAAAGAAATCGGCGACCGCGGCGGCGTTCTTTTTGGGAACAAAGAGCTTTACCGTTATGCTGCCGGTGTAGTCGGTTATGTAGAATGTGATAAGAACCTTGTCGCTCTTTTTGAGCTCGCGCACCTCGCAGCCGGGAATTTTGCCCTTGTCGTCGGCCTTGCCAAAGGTATCGCCCTTTATGCAGGCGAACTGCACCTCGTCGGTTATTTCGCTTATTGGGATAAGCTCGTCCTCTGGGGTGAACTGCTTGCCGAAAATCACGTCGCCGAGGGTTTTCGCTTCCTCCTTACGGGGCTTTTTCTCAAATATGGGCTCGAGCTTACGCTCAACCTGCATTTCCTCCTCGGCGAACTCCACGGCGTAGTCTACGCCGAGCCCGCGGCTCAGGCTTTTCCGTAAAAACTCGCCCGCGCCCTCGCTCTCCAGTACCTCGCGGTTGCCGTGGCGCAGAGTTATTCGCGCCGCGCCGCCGTTTATTTCGGCCCTGCTGTCGCAGAGGATAGCTCCCCACAGCGGCTTTTCCGTCCGCAGAGAGGCTATCGCCGCGTTAAGGTAGCGCAGCGCGTCGTCCGCGGTTGGGTTTTCGACGTTGAGCAGCGGCTCGAAGCGCACCTCCGTGAGCTTGTAGCAGCGGCGCAGTTCCTCGCGGTAGCGCTCCAGCGCCGCCGGAGGCGGAAGCTCGCCGAAGCGCACGCGGACAAGGGCCGTACGTTCCTCTTTATCTATAACGAGCCTTTCGACCTTCCCCCCGAGAACGCTCGTGTCTCCCTCGGCAAGGGGGAAAACCTCGCTCAGAATGTATTCCTTTTCCATAATGGGGCCTCCTTATCCCCGAGGCTACAGCCGTTCAATCTCCTCGAACAGCGCGTCCACGGCCTCGCCTATGGGGACCTTCTTAAGTATCTCGCCGCGTTTAAACAGCAGAGCCGCTCCGTCGCCGCAAGCAAAGCCCACATCGGCCTCTCGGGCCTCTCCGGGGCCGTTGACGGCGCAGCCCATGACGGCGACGTGTATGTCCTTATCGACGCCCTCAAGCCGTTTCGCCACCTGAGAGGCTATGTCTATCATATTGCTTATGCGGCAGCGACCGCAGGTGGGGCAGGAGGTGAGCCTCGCGCCCTTTCTGAGGCCGAGGGCCTTGAGAAGCTCGATGCCCGCCGCGACCTCGCGGACGGGATCCGCCGTCAGCGAAACGCGTATCGTGTCGCCTATGCCGCCGAGCAGCAGCGAGCCTATGCCGGCGCTGCTCTTTATTATGCCGGTGTATTCGGTCCCCGCCTCGGTCACGCCCAAGTGCAGCGGGTAATCCGTCATTGAGGATATCATTTCGTAGGCCTCTACCGTCAGCGGTACGTCGCTGGACTTGATGGAAAGGGCTATATCGTGAAAGCCGCAGTCCTCCAGCAGCCGAATGTGGCCCATGGCGCTTTCGCACAGCGCCTCGGCCGTGGGGTGGCCGTACTTTTCGAGCAGCTCCTTCTCGAGCGAGCCGCCGTTCACGCCTATGCGTATGGGCACGCCCCTTTCGCCGCAGGCGTCGGCCACGGCGCGGACCTTGTCGGCCCCGCCTATGTTACCGGGATTTATGCGTATCTTGTCGGCCCCGTTCCTGACGCACTCCAGCGCCAGACGGTAGTCGAAGTGAATGTCCGCCACAAGGGGAATATTCGTGCGGCTCTTTATCTCCCTCAAGGCCTTGGCGGCGTCCATATCGAGAACTGCCACGCGGGCAATGTCGCAGCCGGCAGCCTTAAGCGCGTTAAGCTGGGCCGCCGTGGCTTTTGCGTCGCGGGTGTCCGTCGTACACATCGACTGCACGCTCACGGGCGCTCCGCCGCCCACGGCCACGCCGCCCACGTTTATCTGACGGGTGATTTTTCTTTTAATCATAACGCTCTACCTCTCGGCCACGCCGAGCTCGACCAGTTTGTCAACGTAAGTATCGGCGGCCTTGCGCGCGCCTTCCTCGTCTATGTCGTACTCGGCCACGATTGCGGCCACAAGCTCGTCCATTGAGATGTCGTTCTTCAGCTTTTCAAAGATGAAAGCGCCGGTCTCGTTCACGGTTATGAGCTTGCTCAGGTTGAGTTCGCTCCCGCCCAGCTTAACCACAACGTAGGTGTCGCTTACCTTCCTTAGCTTGTATTTTCCGTTAAGCCTCATAGCTTTTTCCTCCGATACAAAAAGATACTATAATTATATCACGTATTTAGGATTTTGTAAAGAGAGATGAGAGGGATATTTTTCATTTGCGCTTTCCTTGGCTCAATCGACAATCTTTCTCATTGACAAAGGCGGCGTGCGGCTGTATAATTTAAACATGGTGAATATATGATCAAAAATAAGGAGAATTGCCATGGAAGCGGATTTGATAACCGAATACCAAAGCAGGGCGGAAAAGGTTCTTGAAAGGAACAAAAGCCTGCTTGACATACTGACAAAGCTGCAATGCGCCAACGCCAGAGTGGCCCGCAGCGTCGTCAAGGCGGCCACGGCGTGCGGCTGCGTGGAGATAGGCGGACGCAGGAACCCGCCCGAAAGAGAAGAGACGCAAATTCGGGGCGGCCTCTGCGACGAGTGCCGAGGCACCGTTATTACCGAGATGGGCGAGGCCCTGTTTTACACCTCTTCCCTCGCCAGCGCGCTGGGAATAACTCTGCGCGAAGTGGTGGAAAGCGACCTTTGCCGCAGCGACATGATGGGACGGTACTCTCTGAGGTAAAAATTTATAAATTTGTCTTGGCAGGAATTCACAAATGTGGATTCCTTTTTTTGTGGGTTAAAGTTATTGACAAAGGTAAATTATTGTTGTATAATAAAAAATAGAAAAATATCATCGGAATAGAGGGGTAAAAAATGAAATCAGGTTTCAAAAAGTGCGCGCTGGCCGCTCTTTGCGTGACGCTGATAGCGGCGGCCTTCACCGGCTGCTCGCTTGGCAGCAGGGCGACGAAAAACGCGGTTTCGACAATCCTTATCGGGCACCATTACCTGCCTGAGGACGATCCGTACTATGTTGACGAAATAACCGGCGAATCCGGCATGAGCGAGGATAACCGCCGCGCGGCCATCGCCGCTCTTAATACCGTTAAGGATGAAATGGGCGTCGATATAAAATGGGTTTCCTATCCGACTGATATTAAGCAGTGCCTGCTTCAGACGGTGCTGGCCGGCGATCCGCTCTGCCATATTCCCATCATGGCCAACGGCTCGCAGGGTACGCTGCTCTCGCAGAACGTGCTCCAGCAGCTCGATAAGTATACCGACATATTTGAGAATAATCCCGACTATAGCTGGATGCTGGTGGATAAGTGCTTCGGCAACTACTATCTGATAAACCGCGACTTCATCTATATGAACAACTGGCCGCTGGTTTACAACGCCACATACATAGAGCAGGTGCCCGCCCTTAAGGAAAACGGCAAAACGCTCTATCCCGCCACGCTTTACGAGCGCGGTGACTGGACATGGAGCACCTTCGAGGACTACCTTGAAAAGCTGCGCACCTATTTCAACGGCAAAAAGTCCGCCTCCGGCAACGACATCTACGCTTTCCACACCAATTATATGTATACCATTCTTTTCGCTCTGCACTCCAACGGCGCCTGCCTATACGACGGCAGCACCATAAGCATTGACTCCGAGGAAGGCAAGGTGGCCGCCGAATACCTTGACGGCCTGCTGACGAAGGGTTTGGCGGTTTGCCTTAAGGCCGGTCCCAACTCCGTCGATACCGGTTATATGGCTCCGACTAACGCATTCGCCGCCGGCGAAAGCGTATTCAACAACGCCGCCCGCTGGATGATGGATAACTGCGGCAGCGCTCTGGCCGAGCGCGGCGAGTCCATGGGCGTTATCCCTTGGCCCCGTCCGGACGATATACACTATACCGACCCTTATGCCGACTACGAGAACGAGGCCACCCGCGGCCGGTACCAGATATACAGCTCCGTTGCCGACAGCGTTGGTCTGCTGAAGGGCTTCAGCGAGGAGGAGAGCCGTCTGGCGCTTGAGGCTTATGCCCTTTACCGCTCCGAGTTTTACAAGGAGCTGGCCCACGTTGACAGCTTCGAGGAATACAAGGAAAAGGCCGTGGCCGGTAAAGCCGTTGAGGACGGTATCGACATTTTCCACCCCGAAATAGGCGACGCGAATCTGCGCATATACACCCAGCTCGGAAATATTCCCGAGAACGAATTCGGCGAGTCTATAGAGGTGTTCTGGAGCTACGCTCAGGACGTGTTTGGCCGCAGCGTTTACGGCGTTGGCGGAACTCCCAAGTACCGCATTAACGTCGAGGCCAAGAAGTCCGGCACATATAACAAAATCGAAAGCATATCCAAGGCACTTAACTCCGGCGAGGTTGTGGATAACGTCAACCCCAGCATATCGAAGATAGAAAACAAGCCCGTCGTTTTTGCCGAGGGCACCGATCCCGAGGATATAGACTGGCTCGAGCTTTACAAGGCCAGCGACGGCGTTGACGGCGAGTACGAAATGAAGTACGAGGACGGCGAGATAGTCGTTCGCGGCGCCAACGATATCGAGCTTGCCGAGGAGGAGGCCAAGGAAGCCGGTAAGGAGGACGAGTTCGACGAGGATTCCGTTCCCTTTGAGGGCGGCCGCTTCGAGGTTGACTACAGCGCGGTTGACTTCACAAAGGTGGGTAAGTACGAAAACGGCCTTGTTATCCGCATTAAGGATAGGGCCGGCAACACCGGCGAACGCAAGGAGACCGTCTATGTTTACGATAAGGAAAATACCGTTCCTCCGACGCTTGAGCTCAAGGAGGAGCTTGACGGCATTGACCTTAACAAGGATACCTCCGAAATAAGCTGGAGCAACTACGTTGAGAAAGCCGAGGACGTTACCGGCATTGACCTTAAGTCCTACGTAAGCGCCGATGTAACTATGCTTGACGTGACCGTTCCAGGCGTCTATCCCGTAACTATCTATGTGGAGGATTTCGTGGGCAACCGCACAGAAATACCCGTGCAGATAGAGGTCGGAGGAAAGGACGAATAAATAATGCTTCGTTAAGCGGCCGCCCGCAAGGGCGGCCGCTTTTTTGCGGGCCGCGAGCAAAAAACAGTTATTGACTAAGCGGCGGGCGTGTGATATACTGTTAGAAAAAAGGGGAACGCCTATGTATTATATTGTGCTGGATATGGAGTGGAACCAGTCCTACCCAAGGCCCGACGCCGCGGGGAAAAAGCGTGTGAGAAACGAAATAATTGAGATTGGCGCGGTAAAGCTGGGCGAGGATATGTCCTTTGTGGATACATACAAGCGCCTTGTGCGCCCCGCGTTTATAAAGCGGCTTAATTCTCATGTGAAGAAGCTGACGGGGATAACCGCGAAAATGCTCGAGAGCGGGGGCTTTTTTCCGGATGTTATCGACGAATTCCGCGCTTGGTGCGGCGATGATATGTGCCTCATCACTTGGGGTTACGACGACGTTCCCATGCTCATTTCCTGTTTGAAGATGTACGGCCTGCCCACCGGCTGGGTGAAAAAGTGGTACAATCTTCAGGTTATTTTCAACGCACAGACCGACGGAGGCTCAAACCAGCGCTCGCTCAAGTACGCGCTGGAGTATTTCAACTGTGAGATAGACGAGGAGCGCCCTTGGCACGACGCCTTAAACGACGCCTGCTACACTGCGGCGATTTGCCGCCGGCTCGATCTGCCCGCGGGCATAGCGGCTTACGGCTCCGCCGGCGCGAAAATATCAGACTATGAGCTTATCTCGGGGCTTCGGTCTTTGGCCAAAAACCGTTATATCTACGTGCTGCAAAACGGCAAGCTCCGCTGCAATGAAGCGTTTAACCATAATCTTTGTCCCTTCTGCGGCGAACGCATGACGCGGGGCCGCTGGATTGATATGGGCCGCCGCAAGCCCGTGACGCTGTGCGAGTGCGCAAAGCACGGCAAATTTATGATGCGTCTTGGCACCGTAAACAGCGGCAGCGAGCGCGTGGCTATGAAGGTGACGTACGAGTGTACGCCCGAAGCCGAGGCCGCCTATATCCGCCGTCTGGAAAAAATAAACGAAAAAACGGAGCGTAAAAAGGAGCGCGCCGGAGAGCAGGAAAAGGAAGAAAACGGACAAACCGTATAGTTTTAAGGCGATAAAACGAAAAAAATTAAGCAGAATTTATGTAGACAAGCCTTGGAAAAAGTGGTAGAATAACATAAAACCGTTTTCAGTCATAATATGGCAAAGAAAGGACCGCAGAAGATGAAGGCAGCGATAATCGGCTACGGAGTTGTCGGCAGCGGCGTTTATGAAATACTGAAGGAAAACGCCGGCGGCATAGCGCAGCGGGCCGGACAGAGCATAGAAATAAAATATATTCTCGATATACGCGACTTCCCCGATCACCCCGAAAGCGGGCTTTTTGTCAAGGATTATTCCGTAATTCTTGACGATCCCGAGGTGGAGGCCGTCGTGGAGACAATGGGCGGCGTGCGGTTCGCCTACGATTACACCCGCCAGGCGCTGCTGCGCGGCAAAAGCGTCGTTACAAGCAACAAGGAGCTTGTGGCGGAGCACGGCCATGAGTTTTTCGCCCTCGCACGGGAGCATAACTGCCGTTATCTTTACGAGGCCAGCGTTGGCGGCGGCATACCGATAATCCGTCCCCTTGCGAGGTGCCTTGCCGCCAACGAAATTGAGTCTGTGGCCGGAATAATAAACGGTACGACGAATTTTATTCTGACAAAAATGTTTCGTGGAAACCAGTCGTTTGAGAGCGCTCTTAAAGCGGCGCAAGAGAACGGCTACGCCGAAAAGGATCCCTCGGCTGATATCGAGGGGCGCGACGTCTGCCGCAAGATTGCGATTTTGGCGTCGCTTTGTCTCGGTAAAAGGGTTAGCTGCGCCGATATCCCCACAGAGGGAATCACATCGGTGTCTGCGGAGGATATGTCCTACGCGGAGGCGCTGGGCTGCTCCATAAAGCTGATAGGACGCGCAGTGTTCAGAGACGGCCGCGCCGGAGTTTCGGTCGGCCCGATGATGGTGCCGAAATCCTGCCCGCTCGCTGGGGTTGAGGACGTGTTCAACGCAGTTGCGGTCAAGGGCAACATGGTGGGCGACTGTGTGTTCATGGGCCGCGGGGCGGGCAAGCTGCCGACGGCCAGCGCCGTAGTGGCCGACCTTATAGACGCGGCCGTGCGCGGCGGCTACAGCGGCGAATTTTCGTGGGAGGACGACGGCTCGGCTGCTTTTGACCCCGCCGGACTTGAGGATAAATTCTTTGTCCGGATTCTTCCAAAGGCCCAAAAGGCCGTGACGGAGCGCTTTTCCGGCGCGGAGTTTATACGAGGCGTGAGCGACCTCGGCTTCGTGACGGAGACCATGAGCGGGACAGAGCTCGACAGGCGGCTTGTCGGCGTTGAGGGCGTTGTTTCCCGAATGAGAATATATCAGTAAATAAGTAACTGGAGGTTTTTGGCTTGGCTTTGATAGTTCAGAAGTTCGGCGGCACAAGCGTTGCCAATGCCGAGCGTATATTTAACGTGGCAAACCGCGTTGTGGAGACCTACGATCAGGATAACGACGTGGTGGTGGTGGTTTCGGCTCAGGGCGACACCACCGACGAATTAATTGAAAAGGCGAAGGAGATAAACCCCAGAGCCTCGAAGCGCGAGATGGACGTGCTGCTCTCCACCGGCGAACAGCAGTCCATGGCTCTTCTTGCCATGGCGATTGAAAAAATCGGCCGTCCGGTGGTTTCGCTTTCGGCTTGGCAGGTTGGCCTGATGACCGACTCGAACTACTCTAATTCCCGCATAAAGCGTATCGTCGGCAACCGTATACAGGCCGAGCTTGACAAGCACAAGATCGTGGTTATGGCCGGCTTTCAGGGCATAAATAAGTTCGACGACGTCACCACCCTCGGCCGCGGCGGCAGCGATACCTCGGCCGTGGCCGTAGCCTCAGCGCTGGGGGCGGACTTGTGCCAGATATACACCGATGTGCGCGGAGTATTCACCGCCGACCCGCGCATAGTGCCCGACGCCGTGCAGCTTAACGACATCTCATACGACGAGATGCTTGAGCTTGCGTCCCTCGGAGCGAATGTGCTCCACAACAGAAGCGTGGAAATGGCAAAGAAGTACAATATAAATCTTGAGGTGCTTTCCAGTCTTGAGAAGGCGCCCGGCACGATAGTTAAGGAGGCAAACAGCGTGGAAAAGATGTTGGTTAGGGGCGTTGCCCGCGACAATGATATTGCGAGAATTTCCCTTGTGGGCGTGGAGGACACTCCCGGCAAGGCGTTCCAGATATTCGCTCATTTGGCGAAAAAGAAGGTCAATGTGGACGTTATTCTTCAGTCCATCGGCCGCGACGGCAAAAAGGATATCAGCTTTACCGTGCCCAGCAGCCAGCTTGAGGCTACGAGGAAAACTCTTGACGAAAACAGCGGCATGATAGGCGCCGAACATATAGACATAAACGAGAACGTCTCGAAGGTGTCCATCGTGGGCGCGGGAATGGCCTCCAATCCCGGCGTGGCCGCGACTATGTTCGAGGCCCTCTACGACGCGGGCATAAATATCAATATGATATCCACCAGCGAAATTAAGGTCAGCGTTCTCATTGATAAGCCCTACGCCGAGGACGCCGTCCGCGCCATCCACGCTAAGTTCCATCTGGACGCCAAGCGCGACTGATAACGGCAGTAAATAAAATGGGCCCCTTAAAGGGGCCTTTTATGTTACCGCGTTTTTGTATGTATAATACATACAAAAACATGCAAAATTAATTATTTTCAATATTTTTGCATAAAAAGTGTTGACAAAGATAATGTAATGTGATACAATATAATCAAACATAGAGAAGGGGTTGCCTTAACTTAGGACAAGGGAGAGATTTTGTTACAGACAGGTTCATTTATATTCCGAAAAGGAGGCAATTATGGCTAATGTATCTACAAGAGTTGATGATCAGACAAAAGCCGATGCGGAGAGAATAGCCGGAGAAATCGGTATCTCGCTTAGCACGGCAATAAACATTTTTTTGAAACGATTTGTCGCAAATGACGGCTTCCCGTTTAATGTTTCGGTACCCCAAAAAACAGTCGATAAACCTATAATTGACAAAACTATACTGGACGCTGCGGTAAAAATGGCAATAGCTGATCCGGAAAATAAAGGAATACCGGATGAATTCACCTATTTGGACCCTGTAACAAAAAGACTGATTACTATTTCACAAAAGTAAAAATTTTAGAAAGGAGATTAACAATGAAAAACCTTGTCCTTCTTGCCTTTACCGGGCCTAACGGCTCGGGAAAAAGTACTATTACGGCAAAATATCCCCCGATAGGTTACTATGTTAACGCTGACGAAATTCAGCGTAAGCGTGGATGCAGCTCCATGGAAGCCGCGCAGATAGCCGAAGATACCCGAGAGTACCTGCTTGCCGAAGGCGAAAGCTTCACCTTTGAGACTGTGCTGTCAACGCCGAGAAATCTCGACCTTATGAAGAGAGCGAAGCTAGCGGGGTATCACGTCGCGTGCATTTACGTCTTGACGATCGACCCGGAGATTAACATCGCAAGGGTCGAAAGCCGCGAGAAGGACGGCGGCCACGGTGTTCCGCCCGAAAAGGTGCGCGCTCGCTATTACCGCGCGATGAAGCTGATCCCTGAGCTTATAGCGGTGTGCGACGAACTTTATGTCTACGACAATTCCCCCGAAAAAACCGAGGGTGAACCGCAGAGAATCGTCTGTAAACAGAACGGGGAACTCAAGCTAAGCCCGGGGCCTGTATGGTCATTGGAAATGATCGCGGCCCTTTGCAGGGGAAAATACCACGACAACGGCGACGCATAAGGGCCGCAAAAGCAGTAAAGACCGCCACAAAGGCGGTCTTTACTGCTTTTATATTCATCAGTTTGCCACAAATAGTTCCTTATACGGATTTGCCACATCGGGGTAAATGACAAAGAATTTGCCGGAGAGAATCTCGTCCTTATCGCCGCCAAACTCGGCGCAGTACTCGGCCACAAGGCCGCTTATCTCGGCCTTGTCGGCGGCGGTGGCCTCGTGGGTCATAACGCTGTTTGGGAGGTCGGCGGGGGCGGTATCGCTGCGGAGGAAAATCTTGCCGCCGTGCATACCCGTCGCGACAAAATTGCTTACCGGCAGCCGGCCCTCCTCGCCGATACCGAGCACCACTATGTAGCCTCCGGCCTGATATTCGCCGAGAAACGAGCCCACTCGCCCGCCTATCACCAGCGTGGGCACCTTATCCTTGTAGGCCTTCATGTGGATACCGGCGCGGTAGCCCGCGTTGCGCTCCACAAAAATCTTGCCGCCGCGCATGGCGTAGCCGGTGGCGTCGCCGCTGCTGCCGTGAACGTAAATAGCCCCGTCGTTCATGGTGTCGCCCATGGCGTCCTGCGCGTTTCCGTTGACGCGGATAACGGCGCCGTTAAGGTAAGCCCCGAGCGCGTTGCCGGGAGTGCCGTTTATGGTGATGTTCCTGCCGCTGAGGCCGTCGCCGATAAAGCGCTGGCCGTAGCATTCGTCAATGGTTATGTCGGTATCGGGGCTGGCGCAGACCGCGCGGTTCAAATCGCGAAAGTCCATAACTCCTGCTGTTATACGCATTGAAATTCCTCCTTAGGCCCTTCCGCTGAGCTTGCCGCGCCGCTCGGAACCGGCGGCAAAGGCCATTAGCTGCGGGCTTTTCTTAATAAGCTCAAAGTCAATTGTGTTAAGCGGCGTTCTTTCCCTGATGAGCGAGGTGTAAATCCCCGCACGGCGCACGTCGCCCATGATGATAAACCCTTTCAGCAGACCGTCCTTCACGACAAGCTTTTTGTAGCCTCCGTTCTCGGACTCAACGTATTCCTCGCCGTCGTAGCAGCCTGCCGAAACGATGTGCAGCCCGAAAAAGCCGATGGCGTTCATTGGAATGGCCTTATCGTAAAGCGCGTCTCCGCCGGCCATGTTTTGTCCGGCGCACTCGCCCTGCATATAGGCATTGGGGAGCAGGGCCATGATTTTGGCCTGCCCGCTGCTGACGTCGAGGCTTT
The DNA here is from genome assembly GCA_947629005.1 of uncultured Clostridia bacterium. Lineage (GTDB taxonomy): Bacteria > Bacillota > Clostridia > UMGS1883 > UMGS1883 > JAFLUQ01. The sequence goes on along the minus strand of CANRCD010000014.1, from coordinate 16,297 downwards.
CGGTGCAGTCGCCCGCGGCGTATATGTCCTTGGTCGAGGTCTCGCAGCGTTCGTCGGTGACGATACCGCGGTTCACGCCTATGCCGGCCTCGGCGGCAAGTGCGGTCGCCGGACGGACGCCCACCGCGATGACAAGCACGTCAAAGTCCACTGTCCTGCCGCTGCTTAGACGTGCGCTGCCGCCCGAAAACTCGCTCACGCTGTCGGAAAGAATAAAGCGCAGGCCGTGCTTTTCGAGATGTTTTTGCATTATGGCGGCGGCCTCGCCGTCGAGTATACTGGGGAGCACGCGGTCAGCGAGGTCAACGACGGTAATGCTCTTAACCATGTGAGCTATGCCCTCGGCGCACTTTAGGCCGATAAGGCCCGCGCCCACGATGAGTACGCGGCTTTCCGGCGTCAGCGCGCGGTTTAGGGCGAGAGCGCTGTCCTTATCCATAAAGGTAAATTTTTTCTCCACGCTGTCGAGCCCCGCCATGGGCGGGATAAAGGGCGTGGAGCCGGTGGCGATGAGGAGTTTGTCGAAGGGGAGCTTTTCTCCGCCCTCAAGCTCCACGGCCCTGCCTTCGGCGTCGATACGTGTCACGGAAACGCCGAGACGGGCGTCCACATGATTATCGGCGTAGAAGGAGTCGGGGCGGTACTTCATGCGCTGCTCGTCGGTCTCGCCCAGCAGCAGATATGATATGAGAGGGCGGGAGTAGGTGTGGTGCGGCTCCGACGAAATAAGGGTTATCGCGCCATCGGCGTCGATTTTGCGTATGCCCTCCACGCAGCCTATGGCCGCGGCGGAGTTTCCGATAATGACGTAGTTCATACCTGCACCCTACCTTTCTTCAAAGACGATGGCGTTGTTGGGACAGTGCGCCACGCAGCTCGGCGATTCGGAGCCGTTCTTCGTGCAAAGCTCGCACTTCTGTACGGCGTGGCCGTCGCCCGGCATAATGGCGCCGAAGGGGCAGACCAGAACGCAGGTGCAGCAGCCGACGCACTTGTCGGTATCTATTTCGACAAGGCCGTCCTTAACGCTGAGCGCGCCCGTTATGCAGCTTTTGACGCAGATAGGGTCGGGACAGTGGCGGCAGTTTACCGCGAAGCACACGCTGCCGCCCTCCTCCACGCGGATACGGGGGTTTATCTCAACGCCCTTGAGCGCCGAGGCCATATCCCTTTTGCCGCTGTTGGCAAAGGCGCAGTAATATTCGCAAAGGTGGCAGCCAAGGCACCATTCCTCATTCACATATACTTTCTTCAAAGCGGTTCATTCCTTTCTGAACTCATGGCTTTTATTCGCCGGCGTGCTTGATTCCGAGTATCTCAAGCTCCTTTTCGTTAAGCCCCACGCCGCGCAGCATAAGCCTGTTGCCGCGAAGGGCCTCGATGGAGTTGACGCCCATGCCGCCCATTATCTCCTTTATCTCGCGCTGCCAAGCCGTAACCAGATTTACCAGCCGGCGCGCGCCCACGTCGGGGTTGAGGCGCTTCACAAGCTCGGGCCGCTGGGTAGCTATGCCCCAGTTGCAGTTGCCGGTGTTGCAGGTGCGGCAGAGGTGGCAGCCGAGCGCCAGCAGGGCGGAGGTCGCTATGTAGCAGGCGTCCGCGCCGAGGGCGATAGCCTTGATAACGTCGGCGCTGCTCCTTATGCTGCCGCCGACGACGAGGCTCACGTTTTCGCGTATGCCCTCGTCGCGCAGGCGGGTATCCACGGCGGCCAAGGCCAGCTCGATGGGTATGCCCACGTTGTCGCGTATGCGGGTGGGAGCCGCGCCGGTGCCGCCGCGGAAGCCGTCGATGGCAATGATGTCCGCGCCGCTGCGGGCTATGCCGCTGGCTATGGCCGCGACGTTGTGAACCGCCGCGATTTTGACGATTATCGGCTTTTTATACTCGGTGGCCTCCTTAAGCGAGTCCACAAGCTGACGCAAATCCTCGATGGAGTAAATGTCGTGGTGCGGAGCGGGGGAGATGGCGTCGGTACCCTCGGGTATCATTCGTGTGCGGCTGATGTCGCCCACGATTTTGGCACCGGGCAGATGGCCGCCGATACCGGGCTTCGCCCCTTGGCCCATCTTTATTTCGACCGCCGCGCCCGCTTCAAGATAGTCCTTAAACACGCCGAAACGGCCGCTGGCCACCTGAACTATGGTGTTTTTGCCGTACTGATAAAAGTCCTTGTGCAGGCCCCCCTCGCCGGTGTTGTAGAGTATGCCGAGCTCCGTGGCCGCGCGGGCCAGACTTGCGTGGGCGTTGTAGCTTATGGAGCCGTAGCTCATCGCGCTGAACATTATCGGCACCTCGAGCTCGAGCTGTGGGCGCAGATTATTCACCAGCCGCCCCTTCTCGTCGCGGACTATCTCGCCGGCCTTGCTGCCGAGGAATACCTTGGTTTCCATAGGCTCGCGCAGGGGGTCGATAGAGGGGTTTGTGACCTGCGAGGCGTTGATGAGCAGCTTATCCCAGTACACGGGCAGCGGCTTTGGGTTGCCCATCGCGCTCAGCAGCACGCCGCCGGTCTCGGCCTGGCGGTATATCTCGTATATGGAGTCCTTGCTCCAGTTGGCGTTTTCCTTGAAAACGTGGTCGGTCTTGACTATTTTAAGGGCCCTTGTGGGGCAGAGAGACACGCAGCGGTGGCAGTTCACGCACTTGGAGCTGTCGGCGAGCATACAGCCCGCGTCCTCGTCCAGAAAATGCACCCCGTTGGCGCACTGGCGCTCGCAGACGCGGCACTTAACGCACTTGTTTGGGTCGCGCGCTACCTCGTATTCCGGATAGAAGTAATTTATTGCCATTTACTGTTCTTCCTTTCTCGCTTTCTCGGTTCAGACCTGAGCTCCGTCGTTCAGCGTGAAGATGACGGGCTCGCCGCCGCGCGGAGCCCAGATTTTGTCAAGATCGGGCTCAATAACGCGGATGGCGCTTTCCTCGCTGGCAACGTAGGCCATATCACCCTTTTCGCCGATGACCATGCTGCGGAGCTTGAGGCGGTCGTTAAGGGCCATCATGCCGCCCTCGAAGCCCAGAAGTATCGAGAAGGGACCGGTTATCAGGCAGCCGCTGTACTTGTTGCGAAGGAAGGTCAGCCGTTCGCGCTCGGGCTCGGGCAGCTTGGCTATGGTAGACCAAAAGGGCGCCGCGATGGTGTTGGCGGCCTCGGTCAGCGTAAGGCCCTGCTTGCGTACAAGGTAGTCGAGAATGTAGGTAATGGCCTCGGTGTCGGTCAAAAGCGTGCAGCTGTAGCCGTACATCTCTACTGTGCGGCGGTTCGCGTCGTAAGACGAAATCTCGCCGTTGTGGACGATGGAATAGTCCAGCATGGCGAAGGGGTGCGCGCCGCCCCACCAGCCGGGGGTGTTCGTGGGGTAGCGGCCGTGGCAGGTCCAGCAATAGCCCTCGTATTCCTCGAGCCTGTAAAACTCGCCCACGTCCTCGGGAAAGCCCACGGCCTTGAACACGCCCATATCCTTGCCGGAGGAAAACACGTAGGCGTCGTCTATCTGCGTGTTTATCCTGAACACGCAGCGGGCCACGAACTCCTTTTCGTCAAGCTGGCTCGCGGCCAGCCGTGTGGGGCGCGGGGTCACGAAATAGCGCCATATAAGGGGAACGTCGGTGATGTTTTTGTGGGGCCGGATAGGAATACGGCTGAGATTGACGATATCGAAGTGCTTGTCGAGAAAGTCCTCGCAGCTCTCCTTGGCGGCGTCGTTGTTATAAAAAACGTGAAAGGCGTAATAGTCCTTATACTGCGGATAGATGCCATAGGCCGCGAAGCCGCCGCCGAGGCCGTTGCTCCTGTCGTGCATGATGGATATGGACTTGATTATGCTTTCGCCGTTTATCTTTTTTCCGCTTTTTGAAAAGATTCCCGATATGGCGCAGCCCGCCGGTATGCGAACCTTTCCTTCCTTTTCAAGCATTAAAAACCATCCTCTCCGCGCAAGAGCGCATATAAAAATAAAATGGGCGTTTCGGTACGACAAAAAAACCGAAACGCCGTTGTTTCTAATCTATTCTAATTGAAAAACCGGCGTTTGTCAAGGGGTTTCGACAACAAAGCAATTTTCAATTAATACCGCCGCCAAATTCGTGAAAGTGTTTTGTAAAATCTGTAGAAAAGAAAAGATGAACAAATTGTAAATTATATGCGATTTTACCAAAAATGGTTTTTCGACAAAAAAACTATTGACTTTTAGCGGCTTTTGCGCTATTATAAACGCATAGCAAAGGCGCTGTGGAGTTGATTCAATTTCTGCCGCGCCTTTTTTCTTTTTAAAAAAAGCGGCGCGTGGGGAAACAAATCCGGCCCCGCGGCATACTTTGTTATATGGTACAATGGCGTACTCCAAATCACCCCTTAACCGGGTGAAGGAGCGCGCTATATTTTATTAATTTTATTCGGCATAAATGCCGGAGGGAGGAATTTTTTATGGAATATTCTGCCGTAAACACTATCTGGGTTCTTTTGGGGGCCGCGCTGGTGTTCTTCATGCAGGCGGGCTTTGCTATGGTGGAGACGGGCTTCACCCGAGCGAAGAACGCCGGCAACATTATAATGAAGAACCTTATGGACTTTTGTATAGGCTCGCCTCTGTACTGGCTCGTCGGCTTCGGCATAATGTTCGGCGGCAGCGGCGCTCTGTTCGGGGCCATTGATATGTTTTCCACGGGTACATACGCGGAAATACTTCCGGCCGGAGTTCCCAAGTATGCCTACCTTATATTTCAAACGGTGTTCTGCGCCACCTCGGCGACCATCGTTTCGGGCGCAATGGCCGAAAGAACTAAGTTTTCGGCGTACTGCATTTACAGCGGCGTTATAAGCCTTCTGATTTATCCTATTTCCGGCCATTGGATTTGGGGCGGCGGCTGGCTCGCTCAGCTCGGCTTCCATGATTTTGCCGGTTCCACCGCAGTTCATATGCTGGGCGGCGTGCTTTCCGTTGTGGGCGCTTCCATTCTCGGCCCACGCCTCGGCAAATACGACAAGAACGGCAAGCCTCGCGCCATCCCCGGCCACAGCCTTACGCTCGGCGCATTGGGCTGCTTCATCCTTTGGTTCTGCTGGTTCGGCTTCAACGGCTGCTCCACGGTAAGCATGGAGGGCGACGCCATTGCCCTTGCCGGCAAGGTGTTTGTAACCACCAACCTCGCCGCCGCCGTGGCCACCATTACGGTTATGATTTTTACATGGATTCGCTACAAGAAGCCCGACGTTTCCATGACGCTTAACGGCTCGTTGGCCGGCCTTGTTGCCATAACTGCCGGCTGCGACACGGTTTCTCCCGCGGGAGCGGCTGTCATTGGTATTATTGCCGGCTTCGTTATCGTGTTCGCCGTCGAGTTCTTTGAAAAAGTCGCTAAGGTAGACGACCCCGTCGGCGCCATCAGCGTACATGGCTGCTGCGGCGCGCTTGGAACTCTCCTCATAGGGCTGTTCTCCGACGGCAGCGGCACCGTGGCCCCCGGTCTGTTCTACGGCGGCGGCCTTAAAATGCTTGGCATTGAGGCGCTCGGCGTAGTATCCACAGCTGCGTGGGGCGCTGTTACGGGCATTATCCTGTTCCAGATAATCAAGCACACCATCGGCCTTCGCGCCAGCAAGGAAGAGGAGATCGTCGGTCTGGACGTTACCGAGCATAACCTCGCCAGCGCCTATGCGGACTTCAACTTCTCCGCCGACGACCTGACCATGTATTCTTCCGCCGACAAGAGAGAGGTGGGCGTTATAGCTCCTGCCGAGGCCGTGCCTGTTCGGACGGTCGTTTCCAAGGCAAAGACAACCGACGAAAACGGCCGCCCCATCAGCAAGGTCGTTATCGTTACAAAGCAGTCCAAGTTCGAGGACCTCAAGGCCGCTATGGAGGAGATTGGCGTTACCGGCATGACGGTAACTCAGGTTTTGGGCTGCGGAGTGCAGGCCGGCAAGACCACCTATTACCGCGGCGTCGCCCGCGAGATGAACCTCCTGCCCAAGATAAAGGTGGAGATAGTTGTCAGCGCCGTGCCTGTTGACGCGGTTGTGGACGCCGCCAAGAAGTCGCTCTATACCGGCAATATCGGCGACGGCAAGATCTTCGTTTACGACGTCGAAAATGTTATCAAGGTTCGTACCGGCGAGGAGGGCTATGACGCGCTCCAAGGCGAGGACCAGTGGTAAAAAATCGGAAATAGCGCAACCGTAAACCCACTACCACAAAATTGAAAAGATATAAATTAACGCATAGAATCCGCCGAACGGCGGATTCTATGCGTTAAGCTGTTTTGATTAAAATCAACGTGGGTCTTGGCAGTATCACCTTCTGACCCTAAACGGTTCGGGTGACTTTTACGGCCCGTTTTTACGTTTAATTCTACATCTCCGCAACCAAGTCCCGCATATTGTACATACCCGCGGGCCTGCTGACCATAAACTTGGCGGCCTTCACCGCTCCGGCGGCGAAAACCTCCTTGCTGGCGGCCTGGTGCTTGATCTCCAAAACCTCGTCGCGGCCGGCGAAAATCACGCTGTGCTCGCCCACGATGGTGCCGCCGCGCACGGCGTGTATGCCTATTTCGCGCTTGCCGCGCTTTTTGCGGACGTTGTGGCGGTCGTAGATATACTCGTTTTCTTCGGGGCTGACGTCGTTGATTGCGTCGGCTATGGCGAGCGCCGTGCCGCTGGGGGCGTCGAGCTTTTGGTTATGGTGTTTTTCAATTATCTCTATGTCAAAGCTGTCTCCCAGAAGCTGCGCCGCCCGCTGAACAAGCTGGATTAGCAGGTTTATCCCGAGGCTCATATTGGCCGAAAAGAATATCGGCACGCTGAGCGCGGCGCGGTCTATCTCCTCGCGCTGCTCGGGCGAAAAGCCCGTGGCGGCAATCACAGCGGGGATATTGTGCTCTTTTGCGAACTCAAGCGTGGAGGTCAGCGCCGAGGGGTGGGAAAAATCCACTATCACGTCGCCGCGCACATCGGGGTTGAACTCGGTGTAAACCGGAAAGTCGTTCTTTTTTTCGCCGCTTATATCTATGCCGCAGCTTATGCGCACGTCGCTGTCCGCCTCGGCTATGCGGCAGACTACCTGACCCATTTTGCCGTTCGCGCCAACAAGTATGATATCGGTCATTTGTAACGCTCCTTACGGTTTATTTTATTAGCCCGTAGCTCCGCATTGCGGTCTTAAGTACGTTCAGTCCGGCCTCGCTCATCTCGCTGAGGGGCAGACGCAGAGGGCCGGCGTCGTAGCCCATGAGGCGCATGGCAGTCTTGACGGGAATGGGGTTGACCTCGCAGAACAGCGCGTCAATGAGCTCAAGCGCGTCAAGCTGTATCTTAGCTGCCGCCCCGTAGTCGCCCTCGAGGCACTTCGCTATCATTTCGTGACTCTGCTTTGGAGCGACGTTCGCCAGCACCGAAACAGTGCCCTTGCCGCCCAACGCGCATATAGCCACGTTCATATCGTCGTTGCCGCTGTAAAAATCAATTCTGTCACGGCAAAGGGCCATCATCTTGGCGGTGACGGCAATGTTGCCGCCGGCCTCCTTAATGGCGACGATGTTGGGGTGGTCGGCCAGCTTGTCAAGGGTGGCCGGAGCAATGGCGCAGCCTGTGCGCGAGGGCACATTATACAGGATTATTGGGATATTTACGCTGTCGGCCATAAGGGTGAAATGCTCAATAAGGCCTCCCTGCGTGGCCTTGTTATAGTAGGGCGTGACGTGGAGCAGCGCGTCCGCGCCGAGACTTTCTGCCCCGCGGCTGAGCGCCGCGCCGTGGCGGCTGTCGTTGCTGCCGGCGCCGGCGACGACAGGCACGCGGCCGTCGACCTTTTTGACAACGCGCTCGATAACGCTTAAGTGCTCGCGGTCGTCCATTGTCGAGGCTTCGCCCGTGGTGCCGGCCACGATTATGGCGTCGGTGCCGTTCGATATCTGGAACTCAACAAGCTCGTCGAGAACCTCATAGTTTACGCCCGTGTTTGTGAAGGGCGTTATTATCGCGCAACCCGAGCCGGTGAACACGGTCTTTTTCTTTGACATAGAAATCCTTCTTTCATTGACAGAGATTTACACTACATAATATGATTCTTATATTTATATGGTTATTATAGCATTATCTGCTCTCTCTGTCAAACTCTTTTTGCCGAGTTTAGCAAAAAAAATAAAGGGATAAGGCGGCGCGCGTCGAAAAATTAGAAGTAGATACCGCGTTGAAAGGACTAAGGATAATGATTAAAAGGATATTGCTGCTTGGGGTGTGGCTCAGCCTTGCTTTCGCCGCTCCGGCCTTGGCGGAGGATTTCGTCTGGGTGGGGATAAATTATGGCGGCTCCGCCGTGCGTTCGGCGGTTTTCAAAAGCGACTACGGGCTGAATTTCTATAACGCCGTGACCGGCGAAACGCTCTACCGCTCCGGCCCGGGCGAGGCCGTGGATGTACGGCCGAGCGGCGGCGGCTTCGCGGCGGAGGGCAAGTTCGCGGCTGAGGCCGTGGGCGAGCTCTCGGTGCAGTCTGTAAACAAAACTCCCATAACCTATAATTCCTCCGCCTACAGGGGCTATTTCTTCCTACGGCGGGACGGCGGGGCGATAGAGACGCTGAACCCTCTGCCGATGACGCAGTACATAAGCTCCGTTCTGGGCCGTGAGATGAGTCCCTCATTTCCGGCGGAGGCGCTGAAGGCTCAGGCCGTGTGCGCAAGGAATTTTGTTCTGGGCGAGAAGGGCCGCCACAAGGGCTTTGACGTTTGCGCCACTACCCACTGTCAGGTCTATTCCGGCACAGACGCCGAGCACGACAGCACCGTGGCCGCCGCCGAGTCCGTAAGCGGGGTGACGGCGAAATACAACGGCGAAATCGTGCCGCTCTACTTTTTCGCCACCAGCGGCGGCAAGACCGAAAGCGCGGAAAATGTGTGGGGCTATGCGTCGCCGTACCTTGTTTCGGTGGACGACCCATACGAGCCGCAGGATTTGGCCAGCCACTATAGCTGGAACGTTACTTTGACCGGAGAGGAGCTTGGGCAAAGGCTTGCGAATCACGGCTGCAACATAGGCGATGTAACCGAAATAACGGTTGACGAAACCACTCCTTCGGGCCGCGTTAACAAAATGACGCTCAGGGGTACGGGCGGCAGCAAGACGCTCGTCCGCGAGGACTGCCGTACGATGATCGGCTCGGATAAAATATACGGCAGGATGTTCACCGTTTCCGGCGACGGAGAGGCCCGCGGCCTTATGACGACCGCAGGCCCCCTTTACGACGGACTTGTGCTGACAGCCAACGGTACGGCCCCTATGGCCGGACGGAGTGTGCTCTCGGCGGCGGGCACGGGCGAAATATCCGGCTCCTCGGTTTACGGCCGAAGCTTCACCTTTACCGGCAGGGGCTACGGCCACGGCGTAGGCATGAGCCAGTGGGGCGCCTACGGCATGGCTAAGCGGGGCTATGACTACATAGATATATTAAAGCACTATTTCACAGGCATAACCGTTGGATAAACGCATACCAAAGCGGTCGCTGCGGTATATTATCTCTACATCATTTCCCACAAAAGATCGGTGTACCTCGCGGGATCGTCAAGCGGCAGGTTCGCTATGAGCAAGGCCTGATCGTAGAGCAGCTCGCCCAGACGGGCGCACTTGTCTTTGTCGAGCTGCCATGTGTCGAGCAGCATATAGAAGGCTTTGTGGGTGGGGTTTATCTCCAGCACGCGCTGGGCCTTGATGTCGGGCCCGTCGCCGGGAATTGTGCTGAAATACTTTTCCATTTCAAGGCTTATCTCGCCGTCGGCGCTGAGGCAGACGGGGTGGCTCTTGAGCTTGTGCGACAGGCGCACCGCCGTAACCTTGCCGTCAAGGCTGTCGCGGAGGTAATCAAGCATGACCTTGTTTTCCTCCTCCTTGAGCTCGGTGTCCTTTTTGTCCTCTTCGTCCTCAATGCCGAGGTCCTTATCGTTTATAGACTTAAACTTCTTGCCCTCAAACTCTCCGAGCATATTTACAACGAACTCGTCCACCTCGTCGGTCATGTAGAGGATGGCGTAGCCCTTGTCCTTGAGCTGCTCGGTCTGGGGCAGGTTGTCCACGCGGGCAACGCTGTCGCCGCAGGCGTAGTAGATGTACTCCTGACCCTCGGGCATATAGTCGAAGTACTCCTTAAGTGTCTGGAGCTTTTTCTCGCGGGAGGAGTAGTATAGCAGCAGGTCCTTGAGCGACTCGCGGTTCGCGCCGTACTCCGAAACTATGCCGTACTTGAGCTGGAGGCCGAAGCTCTCCCAGAACTTTTCGTACTTCTCGCGGTCGTTGTCGAGAAGGCGTTTAAGCTCCTGCTTAACTTTTTTCTCAATGTTGGCGGCTATGGTGCGAAGCTGGCGGTTGTGCTGGAGCAGCTCGCGGGATATGTTCAGCGACAGGTCCTGCGAGTCCACAACGCCCTTTATGAAGCGGAAGTGCTCGGGAATGAGGTCCTCGCAGCGCTCCATTATCATTACTCCGCTGCTGTAAAGCTCCAGCCCGCGCTGGTACTCCTTCGTGTAGTAGCCAACAGGTGTGGCGGAGGGGATATAGAGCAGAGCCTTGTAGCTTATGCTGCCGTCCACGTCGATACGGATAACGTCGGCGGGGTCCTTCATGTCGTAGAATTTTTCCTTATAGAACTCGTTCAGCTCTTCCTCGGTGACGTCATCCTTCTTGCGCTGCCACAGGGGAACCATGCTGTTAATGGTTTCTTCCTCGGTGTAGGTCTCATGTTTGGGCTCGTCGCTGTCGGGCACGTCCACCTTGCGTGACTTTTCCACGTCAAGCTTTATGGGATAGCGGATATAATCGGAATACTTTTTGATGAGGTTCCTCAGCATATAAGTCTCAAGATACTCGCCGTATTTCTCATCTTCGGTGTCGGCCTTCAGCTTTATGATTATATCGGTGCCGACGCCCTCCTTGGCCGTGGGCTCGATGGTGTAGCCGTCGGCGCCCACCGACTGCCACATGAAGGCCTCGTCCTCGCCGTACTTTTTCGTTATGACGGTGACCTCGTCGGCCACCATGAAGGCGCTGTAGAAGCCCACGCCGAACTGACCGATGATGTCTACATCCTCCGCGGAGGCGTCCATATCGTTTTTGAACTGGAGCGAGCCGCTGCGGGCTATCACGCCGAGGTTGTTTTCAAGCTCCTCACTGTTCATGCCGATACCGTTGTCGCTTATTGTGAGGGTGCGGTTCTCCTTGTCGGCGCGGACCTTGATATAACGGTCAGAGCGGCTGACAGAGGCGTCGCCGGCGTTCATGGCAGTGTAGCACAGCTTGTCAATGGCGTCGGAGGAGTTTGAAATAAGCTCGCGCAGAAAGATCTCCTTGTGGGTGTAGATGGAGTTGATCATCATGTCCAGCAGCTTTTTCGACTCCGCCTTAAACTGTTTTTTTCTCATCTGTATCTCTCCTTAAAGTTTAATATACAAAATTGTTAGCACTCAATCTTTTTGAGTGCTAACAATACTTTACCACCGTTTTCCCCTTTTGTCAAGGGTTTTTTATGAAAAAATTAAGTTGCCGTTCACTTCGCCGCACTAATGCGTCAGCTCGACCGCCAGAAAGCCGGCATACATAAGTATCAGCGCCGCGCCCTGCCAGCGGTAGGTCCGGCCTGTCAGCGCGGGAGGGATAAGCAGCGCTCCCATGCCGGTCGCAGAGACCGCCAGCAGCCGGTATATGCGTCTTGGCGCGGCTATAGGCGCGGCCACGGCGGGCAGACCCAAAACCAGAAGTACATTCAGTATTCCCGCGCCGACGGCCGTCCCGAGCGCGGCCTCGCTATTTCCCCGCCGCAGAGCGGCCATCACTGTGAAAAGCTCGGGCAGAGAGGCGCCGAGCGCGATGAACACGGTGCCAATGGCCCTGTGGCCGATACCTAAGAGCTCCGCCGCCAGTACAGCCGCGTCGATGACCAGCCCCGAGCCGAGGTACAGCGCGGCTCCGCCTATCAGAAGGCCGGCGCATATCAGCTCGGGCCGCTCGGGAGAGGGCCCCGCCGTGGCCGAGGAGGCGTTTGTCACCGCGTAGACAGCCAGAATTGAGAGCAGCACCGTTCCGAGCCCAACGTCCAATCTGCCGGTCTTTACGGCGGAAAGCGCCGTGAAGCATAGCCCCAGCAGGAAGTAAAGCAGCCGGCCTGCCGCGTCGCGGCGGCGCATTTTCTTTACCGGCGAGATTAGGCAGCACAGCCCGCCCACAAGGCAGCAGACGCACACCGCCGAGCCCGCCGCCGTCCCTACGGCCAGCTCGCTTTGGCCGTTCATGGCAGCGCCCATTGTCACGGCCAGCTCGGGCAGGGTGGTTCCCACCGCCGCCACCGCCGAGCCCACCACAAGCGGCGGCAAGTGCAGCTTTTCCGCCAGCGCGAGGGCGTGCTCGAGCACGGAGCTCCCCCCTAAAAGCAGCAAAAACAGTCCCAGCAAAAACAGTCCCACGGCTTCCGACATTAAAGCGCCCCCTAATATACAGCTTACTTTAAAGCCTATTTAATAAGGAAAGAAAAAATTCCGCGGCGAAAATAAAAAAATGAAAATTAATTCTTGACAAATTTTTAAGTCTGGTATATAATACAAAAGTATCCTTGCTTTGGGCATGACCCAAGGCCATAAGACCAGAAGGAGGTGTAAAAATGGCTGAAATAATCAATAAGTATGAAACCATTTTTGTTCTTGACGCTGATCTGGACGAGGAAAAAACGGCTGCTCTTACCGAAAAGTTCCAGAAGCTGATCGCCGATAACGGCACGGTTGAAAGCGTTGACGTATGGGGAAAGAGAAGGCTTGCCTACCCCATCAACTACAAGACAGAAGGTTACTACGTGCTCGTGAATTTCAGCTCCGGCCCCGAATTTCCGAAGGAGCTCGAGCGTATTTACGGCATCACCGACGGCGTCATCCGCACGCTTATTGTACGCAAGGAAAACTAAAGGGGAGTGGAAAAATGCTTAACAGTGTTCAGTTGATCGGCAGATTTACCCGCGACCCCGAGCTCCGCACCACTCAGAGCGGCGTCAGCACTTGCAGCTTCACCATCGCCGTGGACAGAAATTTTGTCCGCCAAGGCGAGGAGCGCAAGGCCGATTTCATAAGCTGCGTCGCGTGGAGGCAGACCGCGGAGTTCATTACACGGTACTTCAAGAAGGGCAACCTTGTGGCCCTTGAGGGAAGTATCCAGACAAGGACTTGGGATGATAACGAAGGCAAGCGGCACTATGTGACCGAGGTTGTCGTTGACAGGACTCACTTCGTTGAAAGCAGGCGCGACTCCAATAATTCCGGCGGCGGAGAATACGGCGGCGGATATAATAACGGAGGAGGCTACGGCGGAGGCTACAATAACGGCGGCTATCAGGCTCAGAATCCCGCTCCCGCCCAGAGCGCGCCCGCGCAGGGGAACGACTTCGCTCCCTCTTACGGCGGACTGGGCGACCCCATATCTCCCATCGGAACCGAGGACGATTTGCCGTTCTGAGGTTTTCGGAAATGAATTTTTGTCAGTATTGACGGAAGGGAGTTTTAGCCATGATGGAAAGAGAAAAGACCGAAAGACCTTACAGAAGCCGCAAGGCCAAGAAAAAGGTCTGCCAGTTCTGCGTTGATAAGGTTCAGGAAATAGACTATAAGGACGTCGCCAAGCTCCGCCGCTATGTTTCCGAGCGCGCGAAGATTCTTCCCAGAAGGATTACAGGCACCTGCGCCAAGCACCAGCGCCAGCTTACGGTGGCTATAAAGAGGGCCAGACACATAGCTCTGCTGCCCTTCAGCGCCGAGTAAGCAAGACATATTAAACACCTTTTTGGAGTATATTTCAAAGAGGTGTTTTTATGTTCGGGCAAAAACTGATGGCCGTTTTCGCGGCGGCCGTGCTGCTGCGTGCGGGGCAGGATTACTCCTCCGTGCTCGTGAATATGGGGTACAGCCCCGCTCCCGCCCCGTCGGAAGTCGTTGAGCTGACCATTCCGGAGGTCTGGGGGCCGGTCTACGAAAACTACAACGAGCTACAGCGCAGCGGAGGCTTTGACCTGTCAGCATACAAAGGCAGATCCTGCACTCGCTATACGTACGAGATACCCGACCTGTTTGCCCGCGGGAACATTCTCGTCTGCGACGGCGAGGTCATAGGCGGGGATATCTGCTCCATAACCATCGACGGGATAATGCTGCCGTTAAGAAGGGATAAACTTAAATGAGACTGGACAAATTTGTGGCCGGCGCCGCCGGACTCACCCGCAGCGAGGCCCGCGCCCGAATAAAAAGCGGAGCCGTCACCGTGAACGGCTCCGTCGAGGGCAATATCGGCCTGAACCTTGACGGCAGCGAAGCCGTCTGCCTTGACGGCAGACCGCTGAAAGCTTCGGACTTTATTTATATTATGATGAACAAGCCCGCCGGCTGCGTCAGCGCCACCGAGGACGCCCGCGAAAAAACCGTGCTCGACCTATTGGCGCCGGAGCTGCGGCGGCGTGGGCTTTTCCCCGCCGGCCGCCTCGATAAGGACGCCGAGGGCCTTCTGCTCATAACCAACGACGGCGCTCTGGCCCACAGAGTTCTTTCCCCAAAGAAAAAGGTCGGCAAAAAATATTTCGTCCGCCTTTCCCTGCCCCTCCTCGACGATAAAATTGATATTTTAGAAAAAGGCGTGGATATCGGCGGATACGTCACCCTGCCCTGCAAGGTAGAAAAAATAAGCGATTTTTCGGCAATTATAACCGTGACAGAGGGGAAATTTCATCAGGTCAAGCGTATGTTTGCCGCAGTCGGCAGCCGTGTGGAATACCTTAAGCGCGTCAGTTTTGCCGGCCTCGAGCTGGACGAAAGACTTGAGCCGGGGCAGTATCGGGAACTTTGCACAAAAGAGATTGAAAAAATCTTACTTACTATACAATAGTTACAAATAAAAATAGCAATATTTGTACAATAAGCGAATTTGCAATCCGCAAAAAATGTGCTATTATATATTTAACGCCGAGGATATTGGCGTTAAGGTATATATAATTTAGGAGGGTTATAACCAATGGCAAGTTTAAGCTTAAGACACATTTATAAGAGGTATCCGGGTGGGGTTACAGCCGTTACAGACTTTAACCTTGAAATCAAGGACAAAGAATTCATCATTTTCGTTGGCCCTTCCGGCTGCGGCAAGTCCACGACGCTTCGTATGGTTGCCGGCCTTGAGGAAATTTCTGAAGGCGAACTTTACATCGGTGACCGTCTTGTAAATGACGTTGCTCCCAAGGACAGAGACATTGCGATGGTTTTCCAGAACTATGCTCTTTATCCGCATATGTCCGTTTTCGAGAATATGGCTTTCGGCCTTAAGCTCCGCAAAACTCCCAAGGACGAGATAAAGAAGAGAGTTCACGAGGCCGCCCGCATTCTTGATATCGAGCATCTCCTTGAAAGAAAGCCCAAGGCTCTTTCCGGCGGTCAGCGTCAGCGTGTGGCCCTCGGCCGTGCTATCGTGCGTGAGCCCAAGGTTTTCCTTATGGACGAACCTCTCTCCAACTTGGACGCCAAGCTGCGCGTTCAGATGAGAACCGAGATCACCAAGCTCCATCAGAGGCTCCAGACTACCTTCATTTATGTTACCCACGACCAGACCGAGGCCCTTACAATGGGTACCCGTATCGTCGTTATGAAGGACGGTCTCATTCAGCAGGTGGACGCTCCTCAGACGCTCTACAACTATCCCTGCAACGTATTCGTTGCCGGCTTCATAGGATCTCCGCAGATGAACTTCTGCCCCGCGAAGCTTGTTGCTGAAGGCGGCAGTACATATATTGAATTTGGCGAAGGCGAAAAGGTTAAGCTCACCGATAAAAAGGCCGCGGCCTGCAAGGACTATGTGGGCAAGGAAGTTATCATGGGTATCCGTCCCGAGGATATGTATGATGACGCCGACTCCCTCAAGAACTTTGCAGACACCACCTTCAACGCTAATGTCGAGGTTACCGAGCGCATGGGCGCCGAGACCTATCTGTACCTTAATGTTGACGACATTCCCTTTACCGCGAGAGTTAAGCCTACCAGCACCGCCGAAAGAGGCGACGCGATCAAGGTTTGCCTTGATCCTCAGAAAATCCACGTTTTTGATAAGGCTACTGAAAACGTTATCACTAACTGATTGTGTATTTGCTGAACAACGGGCCGCCTAATATGCGGCCCGTTTTTTGTTCAAGTTTACCAGAAAAAAGTTTGAAAAAAAGACTTGACAAACGAAAATATTTGTGGTAGACTAATGAAGCTGTCGCGAGAGGCGGCAGCGCGAACCTTGAAAATTAGATA
>CANRCD010000013.1 GCA_947629005.1 uncultured Clostridia bacterium | reverse complement strand
CAGGGTATTCCCGGCGAAGCCGGACCCGTAGGCCCCGCAGGCCCCGCCGGTGCGACCGGCCCCGCAGGCCCGCAGGGCGTTCCCGGAGAGGCCGGCCCCATGGGCCCGCAGGGTATTCCCGGCGAAGCCGGACCCATGGGCCCGCAGGGCATTCCAGGCGAAGCCGGCCCGGTAGGTCCCGCCGGTCCCGCCGGTGCGACCGGCCCCATGGGCCCGCAGGGCGTTCCCGGAGAGGCCGGACCCATGGGCCCGCAGGGTATTCCAGGCGAAACCGGCCCAACAGGCCCCGCCGGTCCACAAGGCGCGACCGGCCCCGCAGGCCCGGCCGGGCCCCAAGGTCTGCCCGGCGGAGTGCTGAGCTATGCTGACTTCTACGCTCTGGCCCCGCCCAACAATTCGGCCACGGTAGCCGCCGGAACTGACGTCAGCTTCCCGCAGAACGGCCCCACGAGCGGCGCGGGCATCACAAGGCTCGGCCCCGATTCCTTTAATCTGGCCGAAATCGGCGCCTATCAGGTACTGTTTCAGGTCACTGTCGACGAGGCCGGTCAGCTTCTGCTGACGCTCAACGGCGAAGACCTCGCCTATACGGTAGTTGGCCGCGCCACTGGGACATCGCCCATTATCGGCATGGCCATCGTGGAAACCACCTCGGTAAATTCCGTTCTTACCGTCCGCAACCCGGCCGGCAACTCAACGGCGCTTACCGTTACGCCATACGCAGGCGGTACTCGGCCGGCGTCGGCTCACCTTGTTATAACCAGGCTCCGCTGACAACACCACAGCAAAGCCCCGCGGGCAGCTCCCGCGGGGCTTTTTTATACTAATCCTTAATTAAAATAAGGCACCAAGCGGCGAGGATCTTTCGCGTCAGGCAAGAAAGGCGGCGCAGGGAATACTGGCGTATTTTCAAGCTGCCTAACGAAGTATGACGCGAAAAAGACCGTCGCGAATGTCTGATTTTAGTTGAGGATTAGTATTATTCGTTTTCAAACACAGCATCGCAGCGGGCCGCAATATCGAAAGCCTTGAAGTACGCCTCCTCCAGCGGTATCCAACGCTCGCGAAAGGCCGCGAGGGCGCTTTCGCCGCCCCGCAGGGCTATACGCCGCAGCTGCTCCTTTGGCGAGACCGTCAGAAACACGCGGAGGTCGTAGCTGTCCCACAAAGCCGGGTGGCAGCTGTATGAGCCCTCCGCCACGACAATGGGCGCGGGCCGCAGCCGCTCGGGCGGAATAAGCTCCATTAAATGGCAGTCGAAGCGGCGAAGGCTCAACTCTTTTATGCCGGAGCGCAATGGCAAAAGCGCCTCGGCGAGGAATCGCTCGTAATCTATATTCCCACCGGCAGCGGCCAGCCGCTCGGGCGTGCGCTGCTCTGGACGGAGAAAATAGTCGTCCAAATGTACAACGGTGCAGCCGAGAATTTCCTCCAGACGGGCCGCCAAAGTGGTCTTGCCGGAGGCGCAGCGGCCGTCTATGGCAACTATAGTCGGCCTGTCCGGTTTTTTGAGCGCGGATATTCTCCGCGCAAGCTCGAGGGAGAGCCTATCCATTTCAGGCCTCTTCGGGAGTCTTCGGCGCAGGAGTGAAGCGCACCAGTCCGGTGCGGTTAAGGGCCACCATCACGGCGGGAATAAGTACAAGCTGAAGAATTATGCCCGGGATTGCGTTAAGGAAAGCGCCAACCATAAAGGCTCTGAAAGTGAACACGCTTCCGCCGAGGCCCAGCAGAACTATCTGCACTATGCCCCACACGGCGCGGCCCGCAAGCATCGCCGCAATGAGCGAACGGTAAAGCGCGATAACGCACTTCCAACGCGAGCGGCTGTAGAGAACGCCAATCACAAGGCCGTACGTCATGAGCTCAAAGGCCATCGCTATGGCCGTAGGATACATCGGCGGCATACCGAACGTAGCCGAGCGCAGCAGCGGCAAAATAAGTCCCACCGCAGCGCCGTACTGCCAGCCGCATATAAGCCCGCACAGCAGCACGGGAATGTGCATTGGGCAAAGCATATTGCCCACGGTCTTTATCTGTCCTGTCAGGAATGGCAGTGCCAGCCCTATAGCCATAAACATGGCCGAAAGTGTGAGCTTTTTGATTTTATCCTTCATTCCGGTTCCTCCTTACCCCTGTTATGGTGTACTGGGATTAATATAGATCTGAAAAGCGGCCATAAATCGCGGGCGGCTCGTTGCCACAAACCTTCCCTGATTTTGCCTCCGCTTTAATTATACTATGATTTTTGAGGCGTGTCAATATTTTCTGCCTGAATGACGCGGATGTATATGTGTAGGTTTGCAATAGACGTGTTACAAATAGCCCCAATAAATATGTCAAAAACAAATTTCGACATTGGGCAGCTTCGTGGAATTCTCCACAGGATTATGCTTCCATTTTTGTGCATAACGGAGAAATCTTTTTAAGATGTAACACATTTTTGAAAAATCTACACCTTCTTTTTTGACAAAGGCATACTATGTTTTTTATTATGAAAGGTCTTGTTTTTATAAAAAAATTTCACGGCTCTAACCACAAAAAAATTCAGCCCAACACAAAACTGACACCACTTGAAAATAGGTGCCAGTTCAGTGCTTAATAACTTATTTTTCTACTATATTGACTGTTTTTTGTACTGCCCGTATTTTTTGTGGTAGTTCACGTTTTACTACTGAGGGTTATTTTTACTGCTCAAATCTTCTATGCCTTAAACCGATTGCGTATTATATCAAATGTTCTGCGGTAGATGATGGGCACTCCGTGCTCCTCGATAATACTCTGAGCGCCCTCGTCCAGCAGGCGGCCGTATTCCGCTGCCAGCTTCTCCATGCCGGCGCCGACGGCGACGTAGTATTTTTCCTCATTACTGTAAAGGGTGCCGCCAAAATATGTAGGAATGGCGTGGCACATTTCCACCACATCGTCAAAGGACGAAAGCTCTACCATAAAGCTGGCGCGCCCTTCCTCGCGGCGGCGTTCGGCCTCGCTCCTAAGCTGCGGCCCCGCTTCCCGCGGGGACATATTCTCCTGACGTGAGGATATTCGCTCAAACAGCCGCTGTTCAGCCTCGTTATCAACTTTTGTGACAAATATCACCAAATCGCCCGAGGATGGCATAGCCTCCACCACAAGGCGCGAATTGGCGTAATCGAAGCCTACCTCGGCCTCGGCCTTTCTCAGCACCGAGAAAAACATGGCCTGCGCCTCGCTGGTTTTCTTCGATATGCTTTCAACATTCACCCCGTAGGAGTTTAAATCCTCCTGACAGAGCGTTATTTTAAGCTTGTTCTGACGGATCAGCTCCAGCTTCATATATCTCGCCTCCTGTTTTAATTGTAGCATAAAAATCCCCGTTTGAGAAGAGGAAATATTTATAAATCTGAAATTACCGCCCCGCCCTTTATATGCCGCAGAGGGGGCTGGCCTCCATATCCTCCAGAAGCCGCATACGGGCGCGGAATTTTTCAAGATTGTGCCCCGGATAGCTTGTTTTGAAATACACGTCTCCCGACAGATAGTCCGTCAGATAGCGTATGGCGTTTTCGTATGTAATTATGAGCGGCGCGGCGGGCAGAAGCTCCATCTCGAGCGCGTTCAGATCCACTGCCCCGAGGAAGCCCGCCCTATAGGGCGGCAGCAGCTCGGCTCGGAAGCGGCCTCCGTCATCGCAGCCGCTGCGTATGGCGTCTCCGTAGTCGGTAAGCGCCGAGCCGGGCATTACGTTGTCGAGATCGAGCACGCAGCGGGCCTTGTGGGTGACGGTGTCGACCATGATATTACTATATTTTGTGTCGTTATGGACAATGCGCAGCGGCAGCTCGCCCGATATAAGCAGCGGTCTCAGCAGAGAGGCGTAGCGGCTTTTTTCCATGGCCCGCTCTATCTCCCTGCCGGCATATTTGGCGCGTCCGAAGGCATCGGCGCGGGCGGCCTTTTTCAGCTCCGAAAGGTGAAAAGCGGTGTCGTGCGAGGCCTTGGGTATTTGATGTACTTTGCCGACGGGCATATCGCCCAGCGCTTCCACAAACGAGCCAAAAGCCTCCCCCGCCGCGCGGAAATCCTCGGCCGACAGCGGCGAAAGCCGGCTTTCGGCGTTCTCGATGTAGGCGTACATACGGTAGTAGTCCTCGCCCTGCCTGTGGAGCAGTTCGCCCTTCAGGGTGGGGATTATGGTCAGAGTTTCGACGCCCTTGGCCCTTAGATGGGCCGTCACGGCGGCGATATTTTCCATTACCAGCGGCGGATTTTTCAGTACTCGGCCGTTTATCCGCTGAAGCACGTAGCGCGAGCCGCGCGTGGATATACGGCAGGTGTCGTTGATGTGGCCACCGCTCAGGGGAACGGCCGACAACGGCTCGCCGTCGATGGCGAACTCTCGCGCAATTTCGGTTATATCCATGCCGCCGGCCCCCTCCGATATTTATACACAATCATAATATCACATTTTTTCCGATTAGTCCATAGTAAAATTGTAAATTTATTTTTTGAGCTTTACTGCCGTTCCCTTCTATTGACAAGGCGGACGGCAGATGATATAATATATTAATAAGCGACAAAAAGTGGGGGAAAGCCATGTTCAGAGAAAAGAAGCAGTTAATAGCCTTAGCGATGATAATCGTTCTCGCGGCCGCTATGGCTGCGATATTCTTTGTGAACCGTGACCGAGCGGAGGAGAAGGCCGGCGAGTACGAGGCCGCCTCGCAGCGCCTCAAGGAGCAGCAAAAGGCCCGCGACGAGGCCTATATCGAGCAGGCCGCCAAGGAAAAGGCCGCCGCGGAGGACATCAACTTGACGGCTATGGTGAACCTTCCGGGCGTAGTATTTTATGGCAGAAAAATAAATGAAACGGATATGGGCGGCTACCTGCCACTGATAGTTGAAACCCTGATAGACCAGAACGTGCTGGATACCGTTGTAAATGTTGTTGACCTGAACGACCCCCACGAGACCGTTCTGCAAAAGACCTATCTGCCAGTTGTCTTTTTTGAGAGCGACTGCGGCCTCACCGGCGACGTCGAGGCCTTTTTGGCAAGCCAGAAGGAGCTAATCGCCGGTCGGGATCGCTATATCGTGCTGGGCGTGCCAAACGGTACGCGCGAGGAAATGCAGGCCCTTGAAGCTGCCATGGCCGCCGAGTACGGCGATAAATACATAAATCTGCGCGAGTATCTGAGCACCGACGGTATGGCCAGCCTCGGACTTACTGTCTATCCCGAGGACGAGGCCGCCATGGCCGAAGGCCGCGTGCCGCCCGGACTGCTTATGGAGGACGGCGTGACGCTCAATGCGACGGGCTACAAGCTGGCGGCCTTTCTGACATACGACAGGATGACTGAACTTGGGTATTTTGACGAGGTCGTTAAAACCGTTCAAAAATATGACAAGGAAACGGAGGACGCCGGTCTTGATTGAGGCTGTGGTTTTTGACATAGGAAACGTGCTGGCCGCTTTCGACTGGGACGGCTTCCTGCACGGGCTGGGGCTTGAGCCTCAGGTGCGGGAGGGCATGGCGCGGGCGGTGTTCATGAGCGATCAGTGGAAGCAGGTGGACCTTGGCCTTATGAGCGATGAGGAGCTCGTCGCGGCGTTTACAGCCAACGCGCCCCGCCTCGCGGCTGAGATACGCCGCGTTTTTGAGGCGTGGCAGTACTCCGTGACGGAGTACCCCTTTGCCGAAGAATGGGTACGGGGACTCAGGGAGAAGGGCTACAGGGTGTACGTGCTGTCGAATTACGGGCGCACCATGTTCGGATATGCCAAGGAGCATTTTGGTTTTCTTAAGCACCTTGACGGCGGAGTGGTGAGCTATGCGGTGAACAAAATCAAGCCCGACCCCGATATTTACAAGGAGCTTATCGGGCGATACGGCCTTACTCCGGAGAGGACGGTGTTTCTTGACGATTTGCCGGAAAATCTTGCCGCAGCGGAAGCGCTGGGCTTTAAGACCGTGCTTGTCACCGATCACGCCGCCACTGTTGAGGGGCTTAGGCGCCTCGGGGTGGAATAGATTGACAAAGTTGCTTCCGAAAAAGGGCAGTAAAAAACTTGCCGCGCCACATTAAACCGCGGGGCCATACAAGCAAAAATCCGCTCGTTGCGAGCGGATTTTTGCATTATTAAGCCAAAGATTTGGCGCGGCGTTCACAGCCTATTATACAGCTCGATATACTTATCCGCGCTGGCGTTCCACGAGAAATCCTTCTCCATGGCGCGCTTCTGCATGGCCTCCCAGTCGTCCCTATGCAGAGCGAAAGTGAGGTAGGCGTTTTCAATACGGTTAAGCATTTCGTGGGCGTTATAGTTGCGGAAGCTGTAGCCCGTGCCCGTATGCTCATACTCGTTATATGGCTCCACAGTGTCCTTAAGTCCGCCGGTCTCGCGGACGATGGGCAGAGTACCGTAGCGCATGGATATCATCTGGCTGAGGCCGCAGGGCTCAAACTGTGAGGGCATGAGAAAGGCGTCGCAGCCGGCGTAAACCTTGTGGGAAAGCGCGTTGTCGAACTTTATCTGCGCGCTGACGCGGCCGCTGTACTTCCACTCAAAGAAACGGAGCACATCCTCGTAGCGCTGCTCGCCCGTGCCAAGGAACACCATCTGTATGTTGGGGTTGGCAAGTATGCTGTCCAGCACACATTCCACCAAATCCATGCCCTTTTGGGCCGTCAGGCGCGTAACCATACCGATTAGGAGCTTGTCGGGGTTCTCGTCAAAGTGCAGATCGTGCTGGAGGGCGCGTTTGTTGACCTTTTTCCCCTCGGTCAGCTTTTTGACGGTGTAGTTATGGTAGATGAGTTTGTCGGTGGCGGGATTCCAGTCGTCGTAGCTGATACCGTTTACAATACCCATTAGGCTGGCAGAGCGGGCGTTGAGCAGACCGTTCAGCCGCTCGCCAAAGTAGTCGGTCTTTATTTCCTCGGCGTAGGTGGGGCTGACGGTGGTGATAAAGTCGGCGTAAACCATGCCGCCCTTGAGAAAGCTGGCGTCTCGGTAGAATTCCAGCTTGTCAGGAGTGAAGTAGTCCATGCTCAGCTCGCACACGTCGGCGATGGTCTTTTTGTCGTAAACGCCCTGAAACTTAAGGTTGTGTATCGTCATTACAGACTTCATGGCGTTGTAACGCCCATCGTAGCCGTAGTGCGCGCGCAGCAGCACCGGCACCATGCCCGACTGCCAGTCGTTGCAGTGGAGCACGTCGGGGAAGAAATCAACGACCTGAAGGGCCGCGAGCACAGCCTTGTCAAAGAAGGCAAAGCGCTCTATGTCCTCATGAATGGGGCCGTATATCGTGGGCCCGCCGAAATAGAACTCGTTGTCGATAAAGTAGTAGATCACTCCGTCGTGCTTGAACTCAAATATGCCGCAGTACTGACTGCGCCAGTTCATTTTTATGTAGATGTGGTCGATATAGCGCATCTCGTCCTTATACTGCTGCGGGATAGCGCCGTACTTTGGCAGAATGACGCGGGCGTCGCAGCCCTTTTCGTTCAGCACCTTGGGCAGAGCTCCCACAACGTCGGCCAAGCCGCCGGTTTTGACAAAGGGAACGCACTCGCTGGTAACAAACAGAATTTTTTTCATACTGACACTCCTGACGCTATATCATCGTGCGCTTGGGCAGAATGACGGGATAGTTGGGCTGCCCGATGAGCCTCTTGGTAGAGCGCAGCGTGCACTCTTTGTCAATAACGACGTTCTCAAGGTCGCAGTTTTCGTTTATTACGGAATTCTGCATGATTATGCTGTTGCGCACCACCGAACCCTTGCCTATGCTTACGCCGCGGAAGATGATGGAGTTTTCAACCGTGCCGTCTATGCGGCAGCCGTCGGCGATAAGCGAATCCGACACGCCGGCATTCTCGCCGAAGCGGGTGGGCACCTGGTCCTTTACCTTGGTATAGATGAGGTTTTCGCCGCCGAAAAGCTCACGGCGAATATTCTCGTTAAGCATGAGCATACTGTTGTCGTAATAGCTCTTAATGCTGTCCACCCTGCCGACAAAGCCCTTAAACTCGTAGGCCGAGATGTTGAGACTGTCGATGTTGGCGAGGAGCATATCCTTGATAAAGTCGTGTTTGCCCTTGGCGTGGGCCTCCTCTATCATGGCAATCAGGCGGGTGCGCTCAACTATGTATATGTCCATGCCGCTGAAATTGCTCTTGGGGTTCATGGGGTTGTGCTCGATACCCGTAACGCGGCCCTCGGCGTTAATTTCGTAAACCGTTGTGCGGCGCAGCTGCTCGGGATTGTCGTTCAGGCGGTGGTAAACCACCGTTAAGTCTGCGTCGGTATCGCGGTGGAAGCTCAAAAGGTCCTCGAACGTCATATTGAAAACGAGGTTGCCGCCCGCTATTAAAACGTAGGTTTGGGGGCTGCGGCGCAGGTGGGTGAGTATGCTGTAGAGCATATCCACATTGCCGCCGGAAAGCCCGGCCGCGTTGCCGCCCCTGATATAGGGCGGCAGGAAAAACAGGCCATAGGTTTTGCGGTTGAGATCCCAAGCGTTGCCGTTGCCGACATGATCCATCAGCGACGAGTAGTTGAACAGCGTGGTAATGCCGACGTTTATTATCCCCGAGTTGACCATGTTCGACAGGATGAAGTCTATCAGCCTGTACCGGCCCGCGAAGGGCAGGGCCGCCACGGAACGTATATCGGTAAGCTCATTTAGGCGGATGTCGGCGTTTTCCGCCAGTATGATACCCATTGTATCCTTCATTGTTATCCTCTCCCTTCCGTTATATGGATTCCTTGACCATCGCATTGACGCCGATTTTCGTCCCCTCGGAGATGACGAGCCCGCCGCCGATAAGGCTTATGTCGGCCGAGCAGTACTTGCTCTTGAACTGATCCTCGCCGATGGATTTATCGCCGATGGTGCAGCTGTTGGAGATGACGGTGTCGTTGCCGATTATGGTTTTGGATATGGTGCAGTTTTCGCCGATGACGGCGCCGGGGAAGAGAATGGAGTCCTCGACTATCGCGCCGCGGCCCACCGTTACGCCCTCGAACAGAATCGAGTGCTTGACGGTGCCGTAAATCTCGCAGCCCTCGGTGATGGCGGAGTTGGAGATTTTTGCGCCCTTGGCGGCATAGTGAGGGGGCTTGACGGGGTTGCGTGAGAAAATGCGCCACGAGCTGTCGTCAATTTCAAAGACGGGCGGGTCGGCAATGATGTCCATGTTGGCCTCCCAAAGGCTCTGAACGGTTCCCACGTCCTTCCAGTATCCCTCGAAGCCGTAGGCATAAAGCGCCTCGCTGTTGTTCAGCATGGAGGGAATAATATTCTTGCCGAAGTCGTTGCTGCTCTGGGGGTCGCGTTCGTCCATAGTAAGGTAGCGCTTTAACACCGGCCAACTGAACACGTAAACGCCCATTGAGGCGAGATTGCTCTTGGGCTCGGCCGGTTTTTCGGCGAACTCCACTATATGGCCGTTCTCGTCGGCGGTCATTATGCCGAAGCGGCTGGCCTCTTCCCACGGCACCTCGATGACGGCGATAGTCGCGTCCGCGCCCTTTTGCTCATGGTATTTTATCATGTTGTCATAGTTCATCTTATAGATGTGGTCGCCCGAGAGTATGAGCACATACTTGGGGCTGAACTTGTCAATGAACTCGATGTTCTGGTATATGGCGTTGGCCGTGCCCTTGTACCACTCGCCGCTTTCGGCCTTCTGGTAAGGGGGCAGCACATATATGCCGCCGGAGTTGCGGTTGAGGTCCCATGGGTTGCCGCTGCCGATATAGGTGTTCAGCTCAAGCGGCTGATACTGTGTCAGCACGCCCACTGTGTCGATGCCCGAGTGGGCGCAGTTGCTGAGCGCAAAGTCGATTATGCGGTACTTGCCGCCGAAGGGGACGGCCGGCTTGGCGACGGTTGTCGTAAGCACGCCCAGACGGCTGCCCTGTCCGCCCGCGAGTATCATTGCAACGCAGTCTGTTGATATCATTCAATATCATCCTTTCCTTTTGAAGTGCTTGTTTTATTGCCTGCCGGCGCCGTGCGCTTTAGGTAAACGGCGCTCATCGGCGGTAAATCTACGTCTATGGAAAACTCCATGTTGTCTATGGGCTTTTTGTAAGCCCTGACTGTGCCTACGCTCCGGCCGCAGCCGCCAAATTCGGCCCATGCCGAGGAGAACACCTCTTTATAGTCGCCGCGCTTGGGCACGCCCACGCGGTATTTTTCGTAAGCCACGGGGGTGAAGTTGCAGATAACGACGACTTCGTCACGCTTCTTCGTTCCCCGACGGATAAATGAGATAACGCTGCGGTCGGCGTCGTTGGCGTTTATCCACTGAAAGCCGTCCCAACTGTTCTCGATTTCATAGAATGCCTTATTTTTGAGATAGAAGGCGTTTAGCTGCTTTATGAATTCGTGGTACTGCTTGTGTGCGGGAAGATTCAGAAGGTGCCACTCCAGCCCCTCGTAAAAGCGCCACTCGATGAACTGGGCAAACTCGCTGCCCATGAAGTCCAGCTTTTTGCCGGGGTGGGCCATTTTATACATCATCAGCGTGCGCAGAGAGTCGAATTTCTGACCCTCGAGCCCTGACATTTTGCCGATGAGGCTGGCCTTCCCGTGGACGACCTCGTCATGCGAGAAGGGGAGGATGTAGTTCTCGCTGAAGGCGTACATCATCGAGAAGGTCAGAATCGAGTGGTTGCCCCTGCGGAAAAAGGGGTCCATGGCCATGTAGCGGAGCATATCGTTCATCCAGCCCATGTTCCACTTGTAGTTGAAGCCGAGGCCTCCCTCGTGGGCCGGTTTTGTCACCAGCGGCCAAGCGGTGGATTCCTCAGCCACCATAAGCGTGTTGGGAAAGCGCCTGAACACCTCTTTATTCAGGGTCTTAAGGAACTCAATGGCCTCGAGGTTTTCATTTTTGCCATATTTGTTGCGCACCCACTCGGTGCGGGAGTAGTCGAGATAAAGCATACTGCTGACGGCGTCCACACGAAGCCCGTCCACATGGTATTTGTCAAGCCAGAACATCGCGCTGGATATCAGGAAGGACACCACCTGCGTCTTGCCGTAATCGAAAACCAGCGTACCCCATTCCTTATGCTCCCCGAGCCTTGGGTCGGCGTATTCGTATGTGGGGGTACCGTCGAACAGCCGAAGGCCGTGGGCGTCGCGGGGGAAGTGGGCCGGAACCCAGTCGAGGATGACGGCTATGCCCTCCTCGTGGAGGCGGTTGACGAAGTACATGAAGTCCTTCGGCTCGCCGTAGCGGGCGGTGACGGCAAAATATCCCGTCACCTGATAACCCCAGCTGCCGTCGAAGGGGTATTCGGATATGGGCATAAGCTCCACGTGGGTATAGCCCATCTCCTTGAGGTAGGGGGCCAGCTCGTCGGCCAGCTCGCGGAAGCTGTAAAAGCTGCCATCCTCATGCTGCTTCCAGCTGCCGGCGTGCATTTCGTATATCAGCATAGGCTTGTCGTAAGGCGGTGTGGTCAGCTTTTTTTCTATCCATTTGCTGTCGCTCCACTCGAAGCCGTCAAGATTACAGGTTCGGCTGGCGGTCTCGGGCCGGAGCTGACAGCGGAAGCCGCAGGGATCCGCCTTATAGAGCAGCTCTCCGTCCTTGGTTTTGATGCAGTATTTATAGTTTTCGCCCTCGCCGACGCCTTTTATAAAGGCGTGCCATATACCGGTTTCACCCTGTGGGTTCATCGGGTTTGCGCCCGCGTCCCAGCCGTTGAAGTCGCCAACCACGCTCACAGCCTCGGCGTTGGGCGCCCAGACCGCAAAGCTGTAGCCCGCGGCCCCGAAAAGGTCCGAGGGGTGCGCGCCGAGATGGTCATAGCAGTTAAAGCTCTTTCCCTCGTTATAAAGGTAGAGCGAAAAGCTGTCGAGGTAGGGGTTTGCGGGAGTTTTTGCGTCTGTGTTCTTGTTCATTTGTGACGGTCCTTTCGCGGCGGCTGCCGGCAAAACAGCAGCGTATAAATCCTTATACTACTATTTTACCAAATATTTTCCGATTAGTCAAATGTTTTTAATAGATTTTGCACAATTTTTTTGAAATTTTATCTGTATTTTTATAAACCGCCAAATATTGGGCCTAAATTTGCCTTCGCGGAAGGATTTTGTCTTTTTTCGCAGAATAAATAAAATGGTAATTTGTCATTTTTTATTACGCATTTTTCAAGAGGAGGCTTCGCCATGAACTGTCCTTCCTGCGGGAGAGAGCTCTCGTCCGAAAATAAATTCTGTCCGTCCTGCGGGGCGGCCGCCCCGCTTCCGCCGAAAAAGCTAAAAAGCCACATGACGCTCGCCGTGCTGACAACGGTGATTCTCGGCAACTGGATATTCGGCATACCGGCTATAGTCTTTGCCCGGGAGTGCGAGCTTGCCGCCGAAAACGGCCAGCGGGCCGTCGCCGCGCGGTTCTCGCGCCGTGCGCTGACCTTTTCGCTGGTGGGAGGAGCGCTGTGCGCTGCCCTGTGGGCTTTTATGGGGCTGATGACGTTCCTCGGGAAGGGAGGCTTTTGATATGAACAGAGCGGATAGGGCCGAGCAGGCTTTTTACGAGGGCTACAGCTGCGCCCAGTCCGTGCTTTTGGCCTACGCCGACGTGCTGGACGCCGACACCGCCGCCCTTATGCGGCTGGCTTCGTCCTTCGGGGGCGGCATGGGCCGCCTGCGCGAGGTCTGCGGAGCGGTGACGGGGATGTTCATGGCGGCCGGACTTATAGCCGGCCCCGAGAGCCCCGCCGACAGGGAATCAAAGGCAGCGCACTATAAGCTTATTCAGGACTTGGCCGCAAAATTCAAGGAAAAGCAGGGCTCCATAATCTGCCGCGAAATTTTGGGGGCGAGGGCCGCCGGCGGCGGTTACGTCCCCGAGGAGCGCACCGCCGACTACTACCGCCGCCGTCCCTGCGCCGGCTGTATTCGCCTTGCCGCGGAAATTTTGGAGGAAACATTTAATGTTTAAATTGCTCCGATACATAAAAGAATACAAAAAGGAAATAGCGCTGGCCCCGCTCTTTAAAATGCTGGAGGCCTTTTTCGAGCTGCTTGTGCCGCTGGTTATGGCGTCCATGATAGACGGCGGCATAAAAAACAACGATTTCCCATACGTGGCGCGGCTGTGCGGATTACTGGCCGCGCTCGGCGTTATTGGCCTGATCTGCTCTATAACGGCGCAGTTCTTCGCGGCGAGGGCGGCGGTGGGGTTCGGGGCAAAGCTCAGACGCGCGCTCCTCGCTCATGTGCAGTCGCTCTCATACGCCGAGCTGGACCGGCTCGGCGAAAGCCGGCTCATAACCGCTATGACGAGCGACGTCAATCAGGTGCAGAGCGGCGTGAACCTCGTGCTGCGCCTGTTTTTGCGCTCTCCGGTGGTGGTTTTCGGCGCGATGATAATGGCCTTCACCGTGGACGCGCCCTCGGCGGCGGTGTTCGCCGTGACGATACCTGCCCTTTCCGCGGTGGTTTTCGGCGTTATGGCCGTTACAATACCGCTCTATAAAAAGGCGCAGGCCGCGCTGGACGCCGTGCTCGGCGCGGTGCGCGAGGCGTTGGAGGGCTCACGCGTCATTCGCGCCTTTGCCCTCGAGGAAAAGGAGACCCGCGAATTTAACGAAAAGAACGATTCTCACGCGGCGTTGCAGCGCTTCGTGGGCAAACTCTCGGCCCTGATGAACCCCGTGACATACGTGGTGGTGAACCTCGCTACGGCGGCCCTTATTTATGTGGGCGCGGTTCGCGTGGACAGCGGTATACTCACGCAGGGACAGGTCGTCGCGCTTGTCAACTATATGTCGCAGATTCTGGTGGAGCTTGTGAAGCTGGCGAACCTGATCGTAACGGTGACGCGCTCCATCGCCTGCGGAAACCGCATTCAGGCCATGTTCGAGACGGAGACCTCCATGCCCGATTCCGCCCCGTCCGCGCCTGAAGGCGACGGCGGCTGCCGCGTGGAATTCAGGAACGTGAGCTTTGCCTACAAGGGAGGCGGAGCGCCGGCTCTTTCGGACGTGAGCTTTAAGGCCGGAAAGGGCGACATTATCGGCATAATCGGCGGGACCGGCAGCGGTAAGACCACGCTTGTGAACCTGATCCCTCGCTTTTATGACGCAACGGAGGGCAGCGTGCTTATTGACGGTCACGACGTGCGGGACTACCCGCTTTCGGCCCTGCGCGGCAAGATAGGCGTTGTGCCGCAGCGGGCCGTGCTGTTCAAAGGCACCGTGCGCTCCAATCTGCTCTGGGGCAGGGAGAACGCTACGGACGAGGAGCTTTTCGCCGCGCTTGAGCTGGCGCAGGCCTCGGACGTTGTTGCCTCCAAGGAGGAGGGCCTCGACGCGGAGGTCGAGCAGGGCGGCCGCAACTTTTCGGGAGGGCAGCGCCAGCGGCTCACCATTGCCCGCGCCCTCGTCAAAAAGCCCGAAATACTCATACTTGACGACAGCGCCTCGGCGTTGGACTACGCAACCGACGCGAGGCTTCGGAAAGCGCTCCGCAGCCTCGGCGGAGATACCACCATATTTATTGTGTCTCAACGAACCTCGTCTATTCAGTATGCCGACCTTATAATTGTGCTGGACGACGGATGTGTGGCCGCCATGGGCGCTCATGAGGAGCTCCTTAAGAGCTGCGCCGTTTACAGGGAAATTTACGAAATTCAGCAGGGAAAGGGGACTGCGGTATGAAAAAGCCGAAAAACGGAACGGCAGCCCTCCGGCGCGTGCTGAGCTACATAGGAATATACAAAATTTACCTTGCTGCCTCAATAATTTTCGCCGCGGCCAGCGTCGCGCTGACGCTGTACATTCCCGTCCTGACCGGCAGGGCGGTGGACCTCATAATCGCCCGCGGCAGGGTGGACTTCGCGGGCATAGGACGCATACTTGCGGGCATAGCCGCTGCGGCGGCGGCCACGGCTCTTTTGCAATGGCTGATGAGCCTCTGCGGCAACCGGCTGACATATAATGCCGTCCGTGACCTTCGGAGGGACGCTTTCGCCAAAATCGAATGTCTGCCGCTTTCGTACATCGACTCTCACCCTCACGGAGAGCTTGTCAGCCGCGTCATCGCTGACGCAGACCAGCTTGCCGACGGGCTGCTGATGGGCTTTACGCAGCTTTTCACCGGCGTGGCGACCATTTTCGGCGCGCTGCTGTTCATGTTGCGTGAAAACGCCGCCATCGCCCTTGTGGTGATACTCATAACTCCGGTGTCGCTCATAGTGGCGGCCTATATCGCCAAGAGTACGTTTTCCATGTTCAAGCTTCAGGGCGAGGCCCGCGGCGAGCAGACGGCCATGGTGAATGAGTTCATCGGCGGGCAGAAGGTGGTTCAGGCCTTTGACCGCGGCGGCGAGTGCATGAAGGAGTTCGACGAGGTAAACGAAAGACTGCGCCGCTGCTCGCTCAAGGCCATATTCTTTTCGTCGATAACCAACCCCGCCACCCGTTTTGTAAACAGCCTTGTATACATGGGCGTGGCCTTTACCGGCGCGGTGGCCGTCATGCGCGGCGGGCTCAGCGTTGGACAGCTCACTTGCTTTTTGAGCTATGCCAACCAGTACACAAAGCCTTTTAACGAGATTTCCGGCGTTGTGACCGAGCTTCAGAACGCCCTCGCCTGCGCGGCGAGACTGTTTGAACTCATCGACGAAGCGCCGCAGACGCCGGACGCCGCGGGAGCCCTCGTCCTCACCGCGCCCGACGGCTCGGTGGAGCTCGACGGCGTCAGCTTTTCCTACAGACCTGAGCAGCGGCTGCTCGAAAACGTCTGCGTAAGCGTCCGCCCCGGACAGCGCACGGCCATCGTCGGCCCCACCGGCTGCGGCAAGACCACGCTTATCAACCTGCTTATGCGTTTTTACGAGCCATGCGGCGGCGAGATACGCGTCAGCGGAACGGATATACGGAATATAACCCGCGCCAGTCTGCGCCGCAGCTACGGCATGGTGCTTCAAGAGGTGTGGCTTAAAGAGGGCACAATACGAGATAACATCGCTATGGGCCGCCCCGACGCTTCCGACAGTGAGATCGTGGCGGCGGCGAAGGCGAGCCACGCCGACAGCTTCATCCGCCGCCTTCCGCATGGCTACGACACCGTTATCGGCCCCGACGGCGGCAGCCTCAGCCAGGGACAAAAGCAGCTTTTGTGCATAAGCCGCGTCATGCTCTGCCTGCCGCCCATGCTTATACTGGACGAGGCCACCTCGTCAATCGACGCTCGCACCGAGCTGCGCGTTCAGCGGGCTTTTGCCAAAATGATGCGGGGCCGCACGAGCTTTATTATAGCGCACAGGCTGTCGACGATAAAGGACGCCGACCTTATTCTCGTGATGAAGGACGGCAACATAATCGAGCAGGGCAGCCACGACGAGCTTCTTGCCCGAGGCGGTTTTTACAGCGAGCTCTACAACAGCCAGTACGCGGAGGCGGAGTGATGAAAAAACGGACAGCGGCGGCAGCCGCCGTGATAACAATAATCATAGCCATAGTGTTGCTCGCGCTCTTTTTTAACGGAACGGTGCGGCTCAACTCCCCCGCGGATTACCCTGTCCGCGGGGTGGACGTTTCCCACTATCAAGGGGATATAGACTGGGAGGTTCTGGCGGAGCAGGGCATAGACTTCGCCTTTATCAAGGCCACCGAGGGCAGCTCTCACACCGATGAAAACTTCGGGATAAACATGGAGGGGGCGCTCAAAACGAAGCTTCGCGTCGGGGCCTACCACTTTTTCAGCTTTGAAAGCCCCGGCCGCACTCAAGCGCAGAACTACATAAACGCCGTGGGAAAGGGCGAGGGGCTGCTCCCGCCGGTGGTGGATTTCGAGTTTTACGGTGATATTGACGAGCGGCTCCCCGACAGGGAGGAGACTCTGGCCGAAATCAAGGCCCTCATCTCCGAGCTGCGCGGTTATTACGGCAAGCGGCCGATCATCTACACGACTGCCCGTGTCTACGATATGTACGTTGCGGGAGATTTTGAGGACTGCGACATCTGGATAAGGAGCGTATATACGAAGCCAACCCTTTCCGACGAGCGGGACTGGACCTTCTGGCAGTACACCGACAGAGAGACGCTTGAGGGCTACTCCGGCGATGAGAGGTTTATAGATATGAACGTGTTTAACGGCACCAAGCGGCAGTTTAAGAGGTATGGAAAATGAACGGAAATTTTGAGCTGATTTTGGCCGACACCTCCGAGCTTATCGCCGAGTGCCTGAGGGTGCGCCGCGAGGTATTCACCGAGGAAATGGGCGTGCCGGAGGAAATTGAGCGCGATGGGCTTGACGTGCTTGGACGCTGCGATCATTTTCTCGCTTTTTGGGACGGCAGACCGGCGGGAGCCCTGCGCTGCGTCTTGCGCGGCGGCGAGGCCGTGCTCCAGCGTTTTTGCGTGCTGAGAGAGTATCGGGGCAGAGGAATCGGCCGCGCCATGCTCGCCGCGACGGAGGAGCTTTACCGCGGCAGAGCCGAAAAAATAGCGCTTGACGCAAAGCTCGGCGCCGCGCCCTTTTATGAAAAATGCGGCTATGCCCGCGCGTCCGGGGAGTTTATCGAAGCGGGCGCGCCTCATGTAAAAATGGAAAAGGCTCCGTGACGCCTTCGACGCGCTGTCCGCGATAAACGCACGGGCCGCGGGGAGTGCATTGCGCTCCCATTTCTTCTATTATTTGTTAAATTTTTTAGTTGTATTTTTAATTTGTATTTACAAAATAAAATTAATGTGATATAATCAAAAGCTGGGAGGAGGCGGCAACGTGGCGGATATAATCATATCGGGATACTACGGGCTTGGCAACAGCGGCGACGAGGCCCTGCTCAAGAGCATAGTCGATAATCTGCGCGCCCTCGACCCTAACGTGAGCATAACGGCCCTTTCGGGCGACGCCGAGCACACGCGCAGGGCCTACGGCATAAATACGGTAAACCGCTTTAATCCCTTTGCCGTGCTCTGGGCGCTGATGCGCGGCAGGCTTCTCATCAGCGGCGGCGGCAGCCTTATTCAGGACGCCACCAGCACCAAAAGCCTGCTCTACTATCTGGCCATAATCCGTGCGGCGAAGCTGCTTGGCCTGAAGGTCATGCTCTACGCCAACGGCCTTGGCCCCATATCCGACAAAAACGTGAAAAAGGTCACGCGGGCGCTCAATAAGGTGGACCTTATCACCCTGCGTGAGAACGTATCAATGAACGAAATACGCCGCTGCAATATCACCCGTCCGCGGGTGGAGGTGACGGCCGATCCGGCTTATCTGCTGAGGCCCTGCTCCGAGGAGAGGGCGAGGGAGATAATCGACGCGGGCGGCAGACCGATGGTGGCGTTTTCGGTCCGCGAATGGAAGGGCTCCGCCCCGAATTTTGAGGACGAGATAGCCCGCGCCGCCGATATGCTTTCGGCCGACGGCTATCTTCCGCTGTTTTTCCCCATGCAGCTCAGCAGAGACCTCGCCATATCCCGCCGCATAGCCGCAAAGATGGAGTCGCCTTCGGTCATAATTGACCGCGAGCTTTCGGTTTCGGAAATGCTGGGGGTTATCGGCCTTTGCCGTATGGCCATAGGTATGCGGCTGCATACGCTGATTTTCGCTTCGGCGGCGGGCGTGCCCATGCTCGGCATTGTCTACGACCCAAAAATTAGGGGAACAATGGACTATATGAACCAGCGCCGTTATGTAGAGGCCGCCAGCGTCAACGCCGGCGAGCTCTACAAAATAGCCCGTGACTGTCTTGCAAACGGCGATGAGATACGCGCCCGTCTGGACGGCGAAAACGCCGCCCTTCGCGCTAAGGCGGCCAGAAACGCGGAGCTGGCCTTAGAGTTGCTTAGGAGTAGTGATAAAAAATGAAAAAAGCGCTTAAAATAGCGGCGGTAGTCATCCTTGTGCTTGTGGCCGTAGCCGCCGCGCTGGCGGTGTGGCAGTGGAAGAACATCAGCGCGCTCATCAGCGGTATGCGCTACAGTGATGAGGAGCTTGCCGAGATAAATGTTTCAAACGCGGAAAGCACACTTGCCGACATGAACAGTCAGGTTTCGGTGGAGCTGCGCGAAATGACCGAGGAGGAAAAGCAGAAGATCGCCAGCGGCGAGCTCTCGCAGACCGCCGTTATGGCACAGATTTTCGCCGAGGCTCTGCCCGAGGCTTCCGCGCCGGAGGCTGACGCGGGGCAGACCGTCGCGCCCGAGGAAGCGCCGAAGCCCGATTCTCCGTCGAAGCCCGAGCAAGAGCCCGAACCCGCTGCC
The DNA here is from genome assembly GCA_947629005.1 of uncultured Clostridia bacterium. Classification (GTDB taxonomy): domain Bacteria; phylum Bacillota; class Clostridia; order UMGS1883; family UMGS1883; genus JAFLUQ01. The sequence goes on along the minus strand of CANRCD010000013.1, from coordinate 30,119 downwards.
AAGCCCTCTGCCCCGAAGGGAGAGACCCCCGCGCCCGCAAAGACCGCCGACCAGATAGTGGCGGAAACCGTGGCGCAGCTTTCGGCCCTTCAATCAAGCTACATGGGCAGGATAGACGGAGCGGTGAAAAACGCCAAGGCATACTACGACCAGCAAAAGACCGTTACCAGCAAGGCGGCGGCGCAGTCCAACGCGCTAAGCAAGCTAATAGGTGATGTGAACTCGCTCCAGACCCAGTGCGACGCTGAGGTGGAGGGCATACTTTCAAATCTCTCCGCCGAGCTGGACGCCCGAGGGGCGGATAAATCCATAATTTCGACCATACGCACCGCCTACGAAAACGAAAAGGCGGCCCAGAAGGCCGCTTATGTGAAGAAGTACGCGGACAAACTTTGAGAGGAAGCCGAGAAAGGAAAACAAATGAAGCTGCTTTTTATTGGCGACGTCATGGGCCGCACAGGACGGGACGCGGTTTTCGCGTTGCTGCCGGAGCTTAAGTACGAGCTTGGCGTGGACTTCTGCGTCGCCAACGGGGAAAACGCCTCCGGCGGGATAGGCATGAACCGCAACGGCTACGACGAGCTGCGACGCGCAGGAGTGGATTTTTTCACAATGGGTAACCATACCTTTGGAAAAAAGGAGATCTGCACCCTGTTTCAGGAGGGCGAAAATTTGGTGCGGCCCGCCAATCTGCACATCGACTGTCCCGGGGAGGGGCTGGCCGTTACGGCCGACAAAAAGGGCCGCAAAATCGCGGTGATTAACCTCATAGGCCGAGCGTTTATGGACGAGAACGACCTTAATCCCTTTTTTATGGCAAGGGAGCTCGCCGAGAAGGCGAGGGAGAAAACCCCCGTTATTTTAATAGATTTTCACGCCGAGGCCACCAGCGAAAAGGAGGCCCTCGGCTATTATATGGACGGCCTTGTTTCCGCCGTCATCGGCACCCACACCCATGTGCAGACGGCCGACGCGCGCGTGCTGCCGCACGGCACGGCCTATATGACTGACGCCGGCCGCACCGGCGCGGTACACAGCGTGCTGGGGCTCGACAAGGACGCCTCTATCGCCCGCTTTACCGAGAGCGAGGGCAAGAGGCCCCGCTTTAAGGTGGCGACGGGGCAGTATATGCTGTCGGGAGCGTTGGTGGATATTGACGACGAAACAGGCATGGCAAAGGAGATAACCCGAATATGCCGATACGGAAAATAGGCTCCGTGGAGCTGTGGCAGTCGCCCCTGCTCGCGGAGAGAACGGAGCTCATACACGGCTTTACGGGGCGTAAGGGCGGCGTCAGCCGCGGGCCTTACGCCTCTCTTTCCATGAGCCCGCGGCGGGGCGACGACCCTGCCCTTGTGGCGCAAAACCGCGCTATTCTCTGCCGCGAGGCGGGATTTACCGAGGCGAATTTAAGCTCTACAAATCAGGAACACACCGACAGGGTGGAGATAATTGACAGCGAAAACGTGGGTCGCGGCGTATCCTCGGCGTGGGACGGCGGCGTGGACGCCGTGATAACTCTGCTGCCCAATGTGCCGCTCATGGCCTTTGCAGCTGACTGCGTGCCGATTTTGCTCTACGCTCCCGACATAGGCGCGGTGGCCGCCGTACACAGCGGCTGGCGCGGCACCGAGGCCCGCATTGCCGAAAAGACCGCCAAAAGACTGATTTCGCTCGGCGCGGACGCAAAATCCATGCTGGCCGCCATAGGACCGGCCATCGGAGCTTGCTGCTACGAGGTCAGCGAGGATGTGGCCCTGCGCTTTCCGGAAAGCTGCCGTTCGGCAAAGGGCGGCGGAAAATATATGCTTGACCTTAAGCTCGCAAACGAGTTGATGCTTCGCGGCCTCGGCCTCGTTAAAATTGACAATTCCGCTCCCTGCACCAAGTGCGAGAACGAAATGTTTTTCTCGCACCGAGGCCAAGGCGGAAAAAGCGGTACTCTCGCCGCCGTTATAGAGAGGAGGGAGCGGCCTTGAAAAGACTTTTGGCCCTTATCCTCGCCGCGGCGCTTTGGCTTGCAGCCTGCGACGGAGACGGCGAGGGCGTAGTGACTTCCGAAACGTCGGTGGTTTACGGCGGAACGCTGAACCTCACCATGTGCGCCACCGATACCCTGAACCCATTGCTCACCAAGTCGCCCACCGCTCGGGACGCTCTTTTTGCCGTGTACGAGCCGCTCATCGCCGTTACGGCCGAACAGGAGCTGCGCCCCGTGCTTGCCGAAAGCTGGGCCTTCAATTCCGACGCCACCGCTCTTACGCTGAACCTGCGCAGGGGCGTGCTCTGGCACGACGGCACGGAGCTGACCGCCAAGGACGTGGTATACACTGTGAACACCATCAAGGGCGAAAAGGACGGCCCGTATTCCGACCTGCTGCGCTATGTGAACGCCGCTGTCGAAACCGGCGCCCACAGCGTGACGCTGAACCTCAGCCGCAGCTACAGTCAGATTTTAAGCTCGCTGTATTTCCCGATTATACCGCTCGGCGCGGGCAGCCTTGATTCGGCTGCCGTCGGTACAGGCCCTTTTATGTTTGAAAGCTACAACGAGGGCCAAAGCCTGACGTTGACGCGCTTTGACGGCTACCGAGACGGGGCGGCCGGCTTTGACAAGGTGGTTTTCAGCATAGTGCGGGAACAGCTGGCTATGGCCTCGGCCTTTTCCACCGGCGTGACAAACGCCGTGCAAAGCCGCGTTTATGACTTTGACGAATTCGCCGTCCGCGACAACTGCGAGGTCAAGCGCGCCTGCGGAGCGGCGTTTGAGTATATCGGCCTCAACTATGACAATCCGATTTTTGCCTCGGCGGCGGTGCGCTCCGCCCTCAGCAGCGCCATCGACCGCGAGGAAATAGTGGCCGACGGCTACGGTATTAACGCCGTGGCGGCCAATCTGCCAATGCACCCGCGCTCGCTGCGCTACAGTCCATCCCTTTCGCTGGTGGACTACAACTCCGCCGGCGCCCGCGAGGCCCTGTTCTATGACGGCTGGACAGACGGCGGCGACGGTGTGCTCTCAAAGACCGTCCGTGACGATGAGGAAGGCGGCGTTAGCCGCAGACTCGCTTTTCGCCTGCTTGTGAACAGCGAAAATCCCCGCCGCGCAGTGACTGCCAACATAATCTCGGCCCAGCTCAAGGAATCGGGCATAGAGGTCACGGTCGAAGAGTCCGGATTTGACGATTATCTCGCTCGTATTGAGGCCGGCGACTATGACGCCTACCTCGGCGGGGCGGACATAGGAAACCTTTACGATTTGGAGTTTCTGCTTGCCTCGGACGGCTCGCTGAACTACTCAGGCTACTCCAGCGAGTACATGGATTCGGCGCTGGCCTCGCTGGCCTCCGCGCCGGACGAGGAGGCCTTTGTCAACGCCTGCTCCATCGTGCAGGAGGTCTTTACCCGCGAGCAGCCGCTCATCGGTCTTGCCTTCCTGGACGACAGCATAATCGTGTCCAAAACCATTGCCGGAGGCACTACGCCGCTTTTCGGCTCGCCTTTCGGCAATGTGGGCAGGTGGTTTTTCAGCAAATAGCGGCCAGCAAAAGCCCGCTCAAATCCGCTCGTATAGAGCGGATTTTTTACGGTTTTCAAAAAGATTTTAAAAAAATTATAGGTTTTTCTGTTTTCGGTCGAACTATGGAGTGAAAACGTTTTCAATGACCGCCGAGAGGAGGCGACAGCATGGACAGGGACAAATACATAGTGAGCGGCGTTATCAAAAAGAACCAGAAGGCCTTCGCCGCGCTGGTGGAGGACTACGGCGCGCTGATACGCGCAATAGTGCGCCGCCACCTATCCGGCACGGCCTACGCCGAGGAGTGCGAAAACGACATTCTGCTTTCCCTATGGCAGAATATGAGCCGCTACGACGAAAGCAAAAACAGCCTTAAAAACTGGATAGGAGCCGTATGCAAGTACAAATGCGCCGACTATCTGCGCCGCCACTACCGCGAGGCCCGCACCGAGCCGCTGCCCGACGACGTACCCTTCGAGGAGCCCGAGGATCTGACCGAGCTGGTGGAAAGCCTGCTGATGAACCTCAAGCCCGACGACAGGCGGCTCTTCCGCGAGCATTACCTGATGGGCCGCCCCGTGGGCGACATAGCCCGCGAGGAAAACAAAAGTCCGGCCCTGCTGTATAACCGTCTTTCTCTTGGCCGCAAAAGGCTAAGAAGTATATTCAAGGAGCGATCACAATGAAAAACCAGTACGACATTCTAAACGACGCGACTGTTGATTTCTCAGCCTACGAAGTTTCAGAGTTAAATGAAAAGGAGTTAAACGCCATGAAAAACGTAATCAAAACGCCCAAAAAGCGCGTGCTTGCCCGCGTCGGCGCAATAGCCGCCTGCGTGGGGCTTGTGGCCGCCGTCGGCCAGACGTCCTTCGCCAAGGAGTTTATCGACAACATTATAAAAACGCTGTCCACCGGCACCAACAAGTTTTATCAGGTCGATTTGGACGAGGCCGAAATGCCCGAAGAGCTTCAGATTTTCTATGACGAAAACGGCAAGCTTATCACCACCTACCACGACGGACAGGTGTTCTACGACAAGGACGGCAACGAGTTAAAGCCGGAGGACATGAGGCAGTACCTCCGCGATAACGGCGTTACCGACTATGTCACCGAGGACGGTAATGGGGAGATTACCATAAGCTACAATAAGGACGAGGATCCCCTCAAGCGCTATGAAGAAAGCGGATACAGCATAATCGACAACGAGGCCGATATGGCTAAGCTGAACGACGCTCTGGACTTCGCGCCCCGGCTTCCCGAATATCTGCCCAAGGGCTACGGCTTCTACGGCGCGGCCTATTTCGATACCAGCCGCTATTACCTGACCGTTATCTATAAGAACGGCGATAAGTATATCTATGTGAACGAGAGGCTTATCAACGACGAAACCGCGTTCTCCATGGGTACCGACGAAGAGATTGAGGAGCTTGAAATAAACGGTCACAAGGCCGTGCTTTCCGGCGACAGAAACCTCGATTGGGAGGACGGCGACGTTTCCGTCGGCATAAACGGCGGCGTTGGACGCGACGAGATTATCAAGATCGGCGAAAGCGTAAAGTAAGCCAAAACAAAAAGGGCCGCAAGGCCCTTTTTTATTTGCTATTACCGCCGTCCCAACTTATATGCTCCACGGGGCGGTCGAGCTCGGCCTCGCGCAAAATCTCGCGAATGGCGGCGCCGGCACGGTCTATCTCCGCGCGAAGCTCCGCCGCGGGCAGGCGGAGCGCGCCCCCGCCGAGAATTATCACCTGCTCGGTGTTGTCGCTCGTGGCCACGCGCACGCGGTGGTCGCGGCTCAGCTTATGCGTCACCTTCTCTATATACATATCGGCGGTTTCGGCCTCCTTGGTGTATACCACATCGACGCTGCCGACCCTTTCGATCTCGCGGCGGCTGCCCTTGACGCGGTAGGCGTCGAACACAACAATAATCTCAAGTCCGGAAAAGCCCTTGTAATTTGACAGCATGTCGATGAGGGCGCTCCGTGCGGCCTCGAGGCTTTCCTCAGCCTCCGCGCGCAAATCGTCCCACGCGAAAATCACGTTGTAGCCGTCCACCATCAGGTATTCGGGGCCGGTGGGCGCGGGCGGCTGTTTTTTCGCCGCCGTGCGTGCGGCGGGGGTGACGGGCTCCCTACGCTCGGCTTGGCGTGCTTCGCGGCGGATAGGGCCGTAGGTGCGCTCGAATATCCTCATCAGCTCCGCGTCGTCGGCGGCGCGGCGAACGTAGTCCGCCGCCATCGCTTTTAGCTCCGCGCCGCCCACCTTTTTCTCGCCGCCGAAGGAATAGCCGCTCTCGATGTGCATACGCGAGGGGGCCTCGTACCAAGGCACCACAAAGCCCGCGCCGCCCGCGCAGAACACGGAATCGGCGGTGTTGGCGGTGTCGGCGTCGCAGTCGTAGCCGATTTCCGCTATGACCTTATCGCTGTCCGCGCAGACCTCATAGCCGTCGGGCAACAGGCTAAGCCGCCCCGCGCCCTTCGTGTAGCTCAAAACCTCGGCGGCGTAATCCCACATACCGGCCACGGGCGCGCGCCCCCGCAGCACGGCGGTTTCGCCGGTTTCCGGCGGGGAAACGCTGCCGCCCATGAGCCGCACGTCGTTCATCGCTCGGCCCAAGCTTTCAGGCGGAACCTCGAGGGTGAAGCTGTACCACGGCTCGAGCAGCAGGCTCTGCGCCGAGCGCAGTCCCTGACGCACCGCGCGATATGTCGCTTGGCGAAAGTCGCCGCCCTCGGTGTGCTTTTTGTGGGCGCGGCCCGCTGTCAGCGTTATCCTCATGTCGGTTATGGGCGAGCCGGTCAGCACGCCCAAATGCGCCTTTTCCCGCAAATGCGTAAGTATCAGCCGCTGCCAGTTTTTGTCGAGCACGTCCTCGGAGCAATCGGTCTCAAAGCTGAGCCCGCTGCCGCGAACGGTGGGCTCCAGCAGCAAATGCACCTCGGCGTAGTGGCGCAGAGGCTCGTAATGCCCAACGCCCACGGCGGGCGCGGCGATAGTCTCCTTGTAGGCTATGCTGCCGAGGCCAAAAGCCAGCTCCATGCCGAAGCGGTCCTTGGCGAGGCGGGCCAGCACCTCAAGCTGAACCTTGCCCATGACGCGGACGCGAATCTCGCGCAGACGCTCGTCCCAAACCACGCTTAGCTCCGGCTCCTCCTGCTCAAGGCGGCGCAGGCTTTTAAGGGCCTCGGCGCTGTCGAGTCCCGGCGGCAAAACGACGCTGTAGCTGAGTATCGGCTCCAGCACTGGCGGGGCCGACGCTTTTTCCGCCCCGAGCGCTGCTCCGGCGGGCACCGAGGCAAGCCCCAGCGCGGCCACGACGCAGCCGGCCTCTGCCTCGTCAACGGTTTTATATTTCGCGCCGGAATAGACGCGCAGCTGCGTTATTTTTTCACCCGTTTCGGCAAGCGGCGAGCGCACCCGCAGACTGCCGCCGGTTATTTTCATGTGGGTAAGGCGGCCTCCCTGCGCGTCCTCGGATATTTTGAAAACCCGTGCGCCAAACTCCGCGCCGCGCTCAGGTACAGTTATATATTGGACGAGAGTATCCACGAATTCGCGCACGCCCTCCATTTTAAGAGCCGACCCGAAGCGGCAGGGGAACACGCGCCCCGCGGCTATGGCGGCGGCGACGTCGGCGCAGTCAACGGGCTTGCCCTCGAGAAATTTTTCCATTATATTGTCATCTGTGAGGGAAAGCGACTCGTAAAAGGCGTCTCCCTCATCGGCGGTAAAGTCCGTAAACCCGGGGCCGAGGCGGTTGTTCAGCTCGGCGGTAAGATCGGCGCGGGTGCGGCGCGAGATGTCCATCTTGTTCACGAACACAAAGGCCGGAATGTTCATCCGCCTCAGCAGCCGCCACAGAGTTTCGGTGTGGCTTTGCACGCCGTCTACCCCGCTGACGACGAGAACGGCGCAGTCAAGCACGCTCAGGGCGCGCTCGGTTTCGGCGGAAAAATCCGCGTGGCCGGGGGTGTCCATCAGGGTTATGTCAAGGCCGCCAAGCGTAAGCGTCGCCTGCTTGGAAAAGACGGTTATGCCCTTTTCGCGCTCAATGGCGTGGTTGTCTAGGTATGCGTCGCGGTGATCCACGCGGCCCACGCGGCGGAGCTCCCCTGCGGTATAGAGCAGTCCCTCGGAAAGGGTGGTTTTGCCCGCGTCAACGTGTGCGAGCATTCCGATAACAATCTTTTTCGCCATTGCGCGGCCTCCCTTCGGTTAAGATGATTTTTATTATACACGAAAAACAAGCGCTTGTCAACAAAAAAGGGCCGGCCAGCGGCCGGCCCTTTGGGGCTTAATTCATGCCTTTCCAGATTTCGTACTCGTCGGTGACAGGGAGCGAATCTTGAATTATCGTGGTATAGTTTACTTTGTTGGGCTCAGCAAAGTTTTCCGACAACATAATGGCGTCAGCCGCGCCGAGATCTGCCGCTTCGACGGCGGGTATAATAAATTCCTTTTTCATCGCCTTGCCCTCCTTATATTTCTTCCACAAAGTCGATTTCGCCGGAGTCGGTATCAGTTTCGGAAATGCCCTCAGGCTCGAAAACGAACTCTATCTCGTGCAGAATGAAGGTTTCGGCCTCCTGCGCGTTGAAGTTCGGAATATCTATGCTCTTGGCTCCGGCCTCAATGGTTATATCATGTTTTTCGCCGGAGTCGGTCTCGTATTTTGCGGTTCCGGCGGCAAATTTCAGCCCTGCGGCGAAAAGTTCATCCTTGATTTTTACGCCGTTTTCGGTGGGATCAAGCACCTTTGCGGTGTATTCGTTGAGCTGACCGTTCCTCATATAGATACCGCCCGCGGTTATAACCTTCGCCGCCGCGTCGGCCTGCGCCTTTTTCATGGCCTTGCCCTCGCCAAAGTTGCCGTTCTCTATGGCCTCGGCAACAAGGCTGTAAACGCTAACTTTGGCGGAGCTGTCGCCGCCCTCAATCTTAGCCGTATATACGGCGTTTGTGGAGCCGGGGGCAAAGGGAATGCCGTTGATGCTGTCGCTCACGGTCACATCGGCTTCTCCCGCAAGCTCCTCTCCGCGGTATACCTCAACGTCATAGGTTATTCCGCTGACGGCCTTATCGCCGAGAAGGAAGTCGATCGTAAAGTTGCTGCCGTCCCAACCCAAAGCGGGGGTCGGTGTGGGTATTTCGGCAAGCTCATAAAGACCGAAATTTTTGTATGAGGTTGTTCCGGCATTGCCTATCCAGCGGAAGCTGTAAGCCATATATTTTCCGTTGGCGTTATGGACTATGGCCTCCTTCGTTGTAAAGCCGTTTGTCTTTGCGGTAAGCTTAAAAGCGTTATTGTCGCCGCCCTGGGCGTCACCGGCGCTGTCTTTAATGCTGTCGTAGACACCGAACAGCGTATAGTTGTTGTTGCTATTGTCAAGTGTTCCTTTTTCATTGGTAGTGTCAATATCAATAGTGGTTAGATAGGTTTTGCCTTTTTCAATGTCAAATACGGAATAGAATGAATATTCGCCGGCCTTCCCCGTGTTTCCGAGATTGGTTATTTTGTTGTCTGAAGCGGAAAATTTTATCGGGACGTTGCCATCATTTCCGGTGTAAAAGCCTGCGGTTCCAAATGCAAAATCACCGTTGGGAATCAGGTTATCGCTGGCAACAATGTATTTTTTCCCTTCGCGCTCGATAATACTGTTCTTTTTTATGCCATTAACGTCTGCGTTCTTCACGGAAACAAGGGGTACAGTCACATCTGAAACATCGCCCGAAGGTCTGCTGTTGGACGGGTCGGCCATATAGAGCGTGTTGCCCGTGTAGCCCCTTCTATAGCTGAAATCATAAGCCACATTCTTTTTACGCGTATCCGTTTTTATAGTTTTGCCGTCAAGAGTATAGGTTATATTCACATTTTCGTTACTGCTCTTCAACAGGGCGAGAAGCTCCTCCGTGCCAACCGCCGCGTCGTCAACCATAACAACGGGGAGCTGTTCAAGCCACGCTGATTTATCTCCTTTAAGGTCGGCAAGCAAAGCTTCGTGGTCACTTGCGGCCTGATTTATAAGATTGACGGTAGCGCCTCCGCTCTGCGCCTGCATAACGCGGTACATTTCGGAAAACCTGGCGTCTGTATGCCCTGTGTCAACCTGGGACTGTATGTATGTCGGATTATATTTGCTCGTTATGTTTACGCCGGTTTTATCATAGTTGGAATATACCTTGCCGTTGAAGGCGCCGTTTAAGTCGCCGCGCAGAATGAAATTCCCGACACCCGCATTGGTGGCAACATATCTGCCGAAAAGCACGATGTTTGACCTTGTGCCGTTGGCCGTAAGCCCCGCATAGGTCTGGGCTGCAATATCGGAATTCTTGTCTAGGGTGACAAATTCTTTTACGCCGGTGCCGGCGAGGATTTTATCAATGTCGCGCCAGGTATCGGCGGTGGAGTCGCCTTTATCGCCGTTATAGTCATAGCACTCCTGGAAATCGAGCACGATTATTTCACCCGGGTGCTCCTTTGCCCACTGAGCTATGGTAAACATAACCGGGGCAAACTCATCGCCCAAAAGGCCGTGAGTGGTGTAGAACACGCCGTTTGTGTGAGGAGCCTCGTAACTCATAAAAAGAAGATATCTCCCACTTGCGGCAACAGTGGAGCGGGACAGTCGTATATCAAAATACCTTACTCCGCTGTTAAGAAGGGTGAGCGCGTCGCCGCTTTGAGCCTTACTTATCGGCAGGGCGGTGCCGGGACTATACGCAGCGGCTTTTGCCCCATCGTCCATGACGGTTCCCGCCGCATCTTTTTTATCGGTCATGCCGGCGGTAAACGCATCGTGAGCGCCGAGCATATTAAGGTTTATAAATTTTTCGTTGGGATTTTTCCCCCTCACGTTGTCAAAAAACAGCGCGTCGGGATTTGTCTGCTCATAATTGAGGGTTACTTCATTGCCGGACACGGTTTTGTTTTTAAAAACATAGCCGCTAAAATAAGGAATATCGAGAAGAGGTAATACGACGTCCTTATTGTAGCCGAGGCGCATAGCGTCGCTACCGGAGACAAGGAGAGTTTTTTCCGGCTGCGGAGCGCCGGCGCAAAGGTATTTTACGGTATAGCTTTTAAGGTCGGAATACATACCCGCATATACCTCGAAGTTGAACATACGCGACCAGCCGCCTTCTCCACGACCGAGGGTAAAGCCGCCGAAACCGTCTATACTCTTACCGCTGAAGGATTTTGTTCCTATCCACACAGCCGATTTGGCGGAAGGCTCTTTGTAGTAGTAGAATACCTTGTATCCGCTCTTATCAGCATTGTTGGCATATACCATGTAGTATTGCGTTTTAATGGCCGCCGCGCCGTTTGCAGCCGCGCCGTTGTCCTCATAGCTGAAGCCCGCCGGGGAAGCGCTGCCCGCGTTGGGGTTAAGTCCCTCAGCGTTGCTGCCCCAAACGCTGAAAGAGTCAACAACGGTATTGCCGTCCGAAGCCAGTATGGAATAGTTTACTTTCCCCGGCTTACTTATGCCTTGTTCAAGCGCATTGTTTTGAGATTCGGCCTTCCAGGTGAGGACGAAATAATCCTTGCCTTTTGTGCCGTTTTTAACGACGTTGTTGGCATTGATTGTGCCGTCCGTATTTCCGCAGTCAATTATCGTTCCGTTGTCGTCATAGCAGGAATAAAGCTGCGCGGCGCCGTTCCAGCCGTTCCAGTTCGAATTGCGAACTCTGTCGCTGTTCCAGGGATATGGCGTCCAGCTGTTGCCGAGCTGATCGCCGATAAACTTATACGAAGCGTCCGGAGCAGCGCTTGTGAGCCCCTCAACCGTGTAAAAGGCGTAGGCAGCCCCTACTTCGGCTGCGGCGGATAATGCCATCCCGGGAACAAGGGCCAGCACCATAGCAAGGGCCGTTATCAAGGTCAAAAGCTTTTTCATTTCATTTCCCTTCCTTTTTTATATAATTTTATATATAATGATTTCTTTTTCGTTTTTTACCGTGGTTTTTCGCTTCTATAGCTACAAAAGGCCGCCAAGCGGCCATTTCACGCCGTAAAGTAATTATACCACCCGCGAGTAGTATAGTCAATCGTATACGTGAATTTTGTATAATTGCACAATAAAATGTGGGGCAAATTTGTGCAGTTTTAACGAAATTTGAAAATTCACAAAAAAAATTCTCAAAACGCTTGCAATCCCGAGGCCGCTGTGGTATAATTTGGAGGCTGTGACATGACATACGATGAAGCGGGAGGTTGCCGGACTTGAGCCGGGTTTTTCCGTGGAGAATGTCCGGCTCACGAAGCCGGGCGGCAGTCACTGTACAACATGATAAAGCTTTGCGCGCACTTAGCGACGCCCACCTTCATGTAGTACCCGGAACAGCCCCGCGTCCGCGGGTAAAACAGGTTCCGGGTTTTAGTGTGGCAAAGGGTGAAACGCCCGGCGCCATGTACAGGAGCCGCATGAGTCACAATAAAAAATATTTTATTTTTAGGAGGCACATGTATGGCAGCAAAGCAAAAAATGAGAATCAGGATCAAGGGTTACGACCACGTTCTGCTTGACCAGTCCGCAGAGAAAATTGTGGAAACAGCCAAGAGAACAGGCTCTACGGTCTCGGGCCCCATCCCGCTTCCCACAGAAAAGGAGATTGTCACCATTCTCCGCGCGGTACACAAGTATAAGGACAGCCGCGAGCAGTTTGAGCAGAGAACTCACAAGAGACTTATCGACATCCTCAGCCCCACGCCCAAGACGATGGAGGCTCTCGGTAAGCTGGACGTTCCCGCCGGTATAAGCATTGACGTCAAGCTTATTGATAAAAAGAAGTAAAAAACCTTTGATTTAAGTCCCAAGGGACTTGTCGGGTGATGTTGGCCGCGGTGCGGTCAACCAATAACCATAAAGGAGGACAATTATATGCAGAAGGCAATCATTGGCAAGAAAATCGGTATGACACAGATTTTCGACGCTGCGGGAAGGCTTGTTCCGGTTACCGTTATCGAGGCCGGCCCCTGCCCCGTGGTTCAGAAGAAAACCCTTGAAATCGACGGCTATGAGGCCGTTCAGGTGGGCTTCGGCGAGAAAAAGGAACGCCGCTCCAACAAGCCCGAGCTCGGCCACTTCAAAAAGAGCGGCGTGAGCGTGCGCAAGGTGCTTAAGGAGCTGCGCCTCGACGACGTGAGCGCCCTTAACCCCGGCGACGAAATCAAGTGCGACGTTTTTGCCGAGGGAGACAAGGTTGATGTTACGGGCACCAGCAAAGGTAAGGGCTACGCCGGCGTTATCAAGCGCTGGGGCACACACCGCCTGAAGGAAACCCACGGTACCGGTCCGGTTCACCGCCATCCCGGCTCCATGGGCGCATGCTCAACTCCTTCGAGAGTTATGAAGGGCAAGAAGCTGCCCGGTCACATGGGCGCCGAAAGAGTTACCGTTCTGAACCTTGACGTCGTTAAGGTTGATACCGAGAGAAATCTCATCCTGGTTCGCGGCGCTGTTCCCGGCCCCAGAGGCGGGATCGTTACCGTTAAGAACACAGTTAAGGCTTAAGTGCCACGGAAAGGAGATGCTTATAAATGCCTAAAGCAGCATTGTATAATATGCAGGGCGGCAAAATCGGCGAAGTAGAGCTTAACGAAGCTATCTTTGGCGCCGAGGTAAACAAGTACGTCCTTCACGACACCGTTGTCAATTACCTTGCCAACCAGCGGCAGGGCACCCAGAGCACCAAGACCCGCACCGAGGTCAGCGGCGGCGGCAAAAAGCCTTACCGCCAGAAGGGCACCGGCCGCGCGAGACAGGGCTCCACAAGGGCTCCTCAGTGGACGAAGGGCGGCGTAGCCCTCGGCCCCAAGCCCAGAGATTATTCCTACACCCTTAATAAGAAGGTAAAAAGGCTCGCCATGGTGAGCGCACTCAGCAGCAAAGCCGCCGAAGACGCCGTACTTGTTGTGGACGAGCTCAAAATGGACGAAGCCAAGACCAAGACCATAGCCGCCATGCTCAAGGGCATGGAGGTCAGCGAAAAGGCTCTTATCGTGACAGCCGATATGGAAAAGAACGTGTATCTTTCCGCCAGAAACATCGCCGGCGTCGACGCCTCCTATGTTGGTATGCTGAACGTATACGCGATTCTCGGCCATGACAAGCTGGTGCTCGCTAAGGACGCCCTCCAGAAGCTTGAGGAGGTATATGCGTGATGAATGCTTACGAAATCGTTAAAAAGCCGATAATAACAGAAAAATCCATGGACCAGATGGCCGACCGCAAGTATACCTTCGAGGTGGCCGCGGACGCCAACAAAATCGAGATAAAGAAGGCCGTAGAGGAGATCTTCGGCGTAAAGGTCGAGAAGGTGACGACTATGCGTATGCTTGGCAAGATCAAGCGCATGGGCGTCAACTCCGGCAAAAGGCCCGACTGGAAGAAAGCGATAGTCAAGCTGACCGAAAACAGCAAGACCATCGAATTCTTTGACGGCCTTATGTAAGAAAAGGAGAGTGACACACAATGGCAATAAAGAAGTATAAACCCACATCGCCCGCTCGCAGAGGCATGACGGTTTCCACCTTCGAGGAGATAACCGCCTCCACCCCCGAGCGCTCTCTCCTTGAGCCCCTCAAGAGCAAGGCCGGCCGCAACAGCTACGGCAGGATAACCGTTCGTCACCGCGGCGGCGGCGTTAAAAGAAAGTACAGAGTCATCGACTTTAAGCGCGGCAAGGCGGGCGTGAACGCCACGGTTCAGACCATCGAGTACGACCCCAACAGAAGCGCCAACATCGCCCTTGTGCTCTATGACGACGGCGAGAAGAAATACATCATCGCCCCCGAGGGAATTAAGGTCGGCGACGTTATTGAAAACGGCGAGCACGCGGACATCCGTCCCGGCAACTCCCTTCCCCTCGCCAATATTCCCGTCGGCACCATCATCCACAACATCGAGATTCAGCCCGGTAAGGGCGCTCAGCTTGTCCGCGCGGCGGGCGCGGCGGCCCAGCTCATGGCGAAGGAGGGCAAGTACGCTCAGGTTCGCCTTCCCAGCGGCGAGGTTCGCATGATAAGCCTTGTGTGCAAGGCTACGGTAGGGCAGGTCGGCAATCTTGACCACGAGAACATCAATCTCGGCAGCGCCGGCCGCAAGCGCCACATGGGCTGGAGACCCACCGTACGCGGCGTTGTTATGAATCCCAACGACCATCCCCACGGCGGCGGCGAGGGCAAGTCGCCCGTCGGTATGCCTTCTCCCGTTACCCCTTGGGGTAAGCCGGCGCTCGGTCTTAAGACGAGAAAGCATAAGAAGGCTTCCAACAAGTTCATCGTTAAGAGCCGCAAGCAGAAGTAACGGAAAGGAATGAGAATATGAGCAGATCTTTGAAGAAAGGCCCCTTTGTGGAGCCCAAGCTTTTGGCAAGAGTTGAGGCTATGAACGAAGCGGGCGAGAAGCGCGTCCTCAAAACATGGTCCCGCAGCTCCACCATATTCCCCGAATTCGTCGGCCACACTATAGCGGTTCACGACGGGCGCAAGCACGTTCCCGTTTACGTTACCGAAGACATGGTGGGCCACAAGCTCGGCGAATTTGCCCCCACCAGAACCTTCAAGGGGCATCAGGGCTCCAAGAGCTCTAAGTGAGAGCGAAATTAGTAAGGAGGATAAACACATGGAGGCTAAGAAAGAAGCCAGGGCCGTGCTGCGCTACGCGCGTATCTCGCCCAGAAAAGTCAACATTGTAAACGACCTTATCAGAAATAAGCCTGTCGCCGAAGCTATGGGTATTCTCTATAACACCCCCAAGGCCGCCAGCGAGCTTTTGATAAAGCTTCTCGGCAGCGCCGTGGCCAATGCCGAAAACAATTTCGGCATGAGCAGGGACGATCTTTATATATCCGAGATCTACGCCAACGAGGGCCCCACTCTCAAGCGTATCCGCCCCAGAGACAAGGGCCGCGCGTACCGCATCATGAAGCGAACCAGTCACATTACAGTCGTTGTAAAAGAGAAAGAGTAAGGGAGGCGTAGTTATGGGTCAGAAAGTTAATCCCCACGGTATAAGAGTAGGTATTATCAAGGATTGGGACTCCAGATGGTACGCCGCCGACGGCGCATTCGGCGATAACCTCGTTGAGGACTACAGAATCCGCGAGTTCCTTAAGAAAAAGCTTTACAGCGTAGGCGTTTCAAGGACCGAGATTGAAAAGAAGGCCAACACCATACGCATAACCATTCACACCGCCAAGCCCGGCCTTGTTATAGGCCCCAAGGGCGAGAACATCGAGAAGCTGAAGAAGGAAGTTCAGAAGCTGACCGACAAGCAGGTGTATATCAACATTGCCGAGATTAAGCAGCCCGAGCTCAGCGCTCAGCTTGTTGCCGAGGGCATAGCGGCTCAGCTTGAGAAGCGCGTTTCCTTCCGCCGCGCCATGAAGGGCGCTATGCGCGGAAGCATGAGATTTGGCGCCAAGGGTATCAAGACGATGTGCTCTGGCCGTCTGGGCGGCGCCGAGATCGCCAGAGTAGAGCAGTATCACGAGGGTACGATTCCCCTGCAAACGCTTCGCGCCGATATCGACTACGGCTTTGCCGAGGCTAACACCACCTACGGCAAAATCGGCTGCAAGGTTTGGATATACAAGGGCGAAATTCTCCCCGAAAGCAAGAAGCAGTCCAAGGAAGGGGGACGCAAGTAATGTTAATGCCCAAAAGAGTTAAGCACAGAAAGCAGTTCCGCGGCCGCATGACCGGCAAGGCCAGCCGCGGCAACACCGTGACCTACGGCGAGTACGGCCTTCAGGCGCTGGAGCCCGCGTGGATTACCAGCAATCAGATTGAGGCCGCCCGTATCGCCATGACGCGTTACACCAAGCGCGGCGGTCAGGTTTGGATAAAGATATTCCCCGACAAGCCCATCACCGAAAAGCCCGCCGAAACGCGAATGGGCTCCGGTAAGGGCTCTCCCGAGTATTGGGTGGCGGTAGTAAAGCCCGGCAGGGTAATGTTCGAGATAGGTGGCGTCAGCGAGGATATTGCCCGCGAAGCGCTCCGTCTGGCCATGCACAAGCTTCCCGTGAAGTGCAAGTTCGTCGCCCGCGAAAACCAGGAAACGGAGGCTGAAGCTAATGAAAATTAACGAAATCCGTGATTTGACCGCGGAGGAATTGCAGGCGAAGCTCGCGGACCTCAAAAAGGAGCTTTTCAACCTCAGATTCCAGCACGCGACAAATCAACTCGATAACCCCATGAAAATCGCGCTCACAAAGAAGGATATAGCCAGAGTAAGCACGGTCATCCGCGAGAAGCAGCTCGCGGAGCGGCAGTAAGCGTAGAAAGGAGAAGATATTATGTCCGAAAGAAATTATCGCAAGGTAAGGATCGGCACTGTTGTCAGCGACAAGATGGATAAGACCATCGTTGTGGCAATTCAGGACAGCGTTAAGCACCCTCTCTACGGTAAGGTAGTTAAGAGAACCGTTAAGCTCAAGGCGCACGACGAGGAGAACGCCTGCGGCGTGGGCGACCGCGTTCGCGTTATGGAGACACGTCCCCTCAGCCGCGACAAGAGATGGAGACTTGTGGAAATAGTTGAGAAGGCGAAGTAAGCGCGTTTCTCGGTTAAGAAGGAGTGAATAATACATGATCCAACAGCAGACTATGTTGAAGGTTGCCGACAACACCGGCGCGAAGGAGCTTATGTGCATCCGCGTGCTGGGCGGCTCCCTTAGGAGATATGGCAATATTGGTGATGTTATAGTTGCTTCCGTTAAGAAGGCAGCTCCCGGCGGCATGGTAAAGAAGGGCGATGTGGTCAAGGCCGTGATCGTGCGCAGCAAGAAGGGCGTGCACAGAGCCGACGGCACCTACATTAAGTTCGACGAAAACGCCGCGGTCATCATCCGCGAGGACAAAAACCCCAGAGGCACCCGTATTTTCGGACCGGTCGCAAGAGAATTGAGAGATCACGAATATATGAAGATCCTTTCCCTTGCCCCCGAGGTTCTTTAATGGGAGGAAAGGCAATGAGTAAGAACATTCATATAAAGAAGAATGACGTCGTCATGGTCGTGACCGGCGAGGATAAGGGCAAAAAGGGCAAGGTGCTCAGCGTGGACACCGCAAAAGGCCGCGTTGTGATTGAAGGCGTCAATATGGCGACAAAGCACAAAAAGCCCCGCCGCCAAGGCGATATTGGCGGAATAATCCATCAGGAAGCCGCCATAAACGCCACCAATGTTATGCACGTATGCGACAAGTGCCAAAAGCCCACCAGAATCGGCTACACCGTTCTGAGCGACGGCAGCAAGGTAAGGGTTTGCAAGAAGTGCGGCGAAAACTTCGATAAGTAAGAAAGGAGGCAGCTTATATGTCCACATTAAAAACGCTTTATACCGAGGAAGTTGCACCCGCTCTCTTTAAGAAGTTCGGCTACAAGAGCGTAATGCAAATCCCCAAGCTTGAAAAAATAGTTTTGAATATAGGTCTGGGCGAGGCGAAGGATAACCCCAAGGTTATCGACGCCGCCATGAGCGACCTTGCGGCTATCACCGGCCAAAAGCCCGTTGTGACGAAGGCAAAGAAGAGCGTTGCCAACTTTAAGATTCGTCAGGGCATGAGCATAGGCGTTAAGGTGACGCTGCGCGGCGATAAGATGTACGAATTTCTTGACCGCCTTTTCAATGTTGCGCTCCCCCGCGTGCGCGACTTCAGGGGCATAAACCCCAATTCCTTTGACGGCCGCGGAAACTACTCCATGGGCATCAAGGAACAGCTCATCTTCCCTGAGATAGACTACGACAAGATTGACAAGATCAGGGGTATGGATATCATATTTGTTACCACGGCTAACACAGACGAAGAGGCCCGCGAGCTGCTCACTCTTCTCGGCGCGCCCTTTACCAGAAGCTAAGGAGGTAAAAGAAGATGGCAAGAAAATCTATGGTATTAAAGCAGCAGAAAGCGCCCAAGTTCAGCACTCGCTCCTACAACAGGTGCAAAATCTGCGGAAGGCCCCACGGTTATCTTCGTAAGTACGGCGTGTGCCGTATCTGCTTCCGCGAGCTGGCCTATAAGGGACAAATCCCCGGCGTGAAAAAGGCAAGCTGGTAAAATAAGCTTTTGGAAAAGGAGGTTTACTCATGCAAATCACAGATCCTATCGCCGACATGCTTACGAGAATACGTAACGCCAACTCGGCGAAGCATAAGGCTGTCGATGTTCCCGTTTCCAATATGAAGAAGGCCATTGCGCAGATTCTTCTGGACGAGGGCTACATCAAAAGCTATGAGATAGTAGACGACGGAAAGCAGGGCATGATACACATCGTCCTCAAGTACGGCGCCAATAACGAAAAGGTAATTTCCGGCCTCAGGAGGATTTCCAAGCCCGGCCTCAGGGTTTACGCCGGCAAGGAGGAGATTCCCTCCGTATACAAGGGCCTCGGCATAGCGATAGTTTCAACGTCCAAGGGCGTTATGACAGACAAAAGGGCAAGGGCCGAACAGGTCGGCGGCGAAGTGCTCGCATTTGTTTGGTAAGAAAGGGAATTAGGTGGTGAAATTATGTCAAGAATAGGAAGAATGCCTATAACAGTCCCCGCCGGCGTTACCGTTGAGATAGCCGACGGCAATCTGGTTACGGTCAAGGGCCCCAAGGGCACGCTTCAGAAGCAGCTTCACGCTGATATGATTATCAAGCAGGAGGGCTCCGAGCTGGTTGTTCAGCGTCCAAGCGAGGACAAGGCTCACAAGAGCCTGCACGGCCTCACCAGAAGCCTGCTGCACAACATGGTCGAGGGCGTAACCAACGGCTTTTCCAAGGAACTTGAGATCAACGGCGTAGGCTACAGGGCTCAGATGCAGGGCAAAACCCTCGTTATGAACCTCGGCTATTCGCACAATGTTGAGTATGCTCCCGTCGAGGGCATAACCATCGAGTGCCCCTCTCAGACAAGCATAATCGTTAAGGGCGCGGATAAGCAGGTGGTCGGTCAGGTGGCCGCCGAAATTCGCGAAAAGAGACCTCCCGAGCCTTACAAGGGCAAGGGCATAAAGTACGTTTCCGAGCACATTATCCGCAAGGAAGGCAAGGCCGGCAAGGCTAAGAAGTAAGAGAGGAGATTGGCGAGATGATTAATAAGCCCAACAGCAATAAGGCAAGATTAAAAAGACATCGCCGCATTCGCAACAAGGTTGCGGGAACCGCTCAGCGGCCTCGTCTTAACGTGTTTAGAAGTCTTAACAATATATATGCCCAGATCATCGACGACGAAAAGGGCACGACTCTTGTGTCCGCCTCCAGTCTTGAGCTCAAGGGTGAATACGGCGGCAACAAGGAAGCCGCCAACAAGGTAGGCAAAATGGTGGCCGAAAAGGCTAAGGCCGCCGGCATAACCGAGGTCGTATTTGACCGCGGCGGCTATATCTACCACGGACGTGTGGCCGAGCTGGCCGCCGGCGCCCGCGAGGGCGGACTTGAGTTCTAAGAAAGGAGGAAGGAAACAATGGCAGAGCGTTCAGAAAGAAACGACCGCAGGAGAGACGCTGCGGACATGGACATAATTGAAAAAGTCGTAAGGATCAACCGTGTTGCCAAGACCGTCAAGGGCGGCCGCACCATGCGCTTCAGCGCGTTGGTTGTCGTAGGCGACGGCAAGGGCAAGGTTGGCTGCGGCCTTGGCAAGGCCACCGAGGTTCCCGACGCCATTCGCAAGGGAATTGAGGACGCGAAGAAAAATATGATTTCCGTCCCCCTTGTCGAGGGTACCATACCTCATGATATAATCGGCGAGTACGGCGCGGGGAGAGTTCTCCTTAAGCCCGCCAAGGAAGGTACCGGCGTTATCGCCGGCGGCAGCGTGCGTGCGGTCATGGAGGCCTGCGGCATTAAGAATGTCCGCACAAAGTGCCTGCGCAGCAACAACCCTACCAATGTTGTAAGAGCAACCATAACCGGTCTTTCGACCCTTAAGAACGCCGAAGAAGTGGCTCGTCTCAGGGGCAAGGCCGTAGAAGAGCTGTAAGGAGGAGATCGACGTGGCACAGCTTAAAGTTACGCTTGTGAAAAGCACCATCGGCCGCAAAGCCGATCAGATCGCTACCGTTAAGGCTCTTGGTCTTAAAAAGATCCGCGACGTGAAAGTGATGAACGACACTCCCCAGATCAGGGGTATGTTAAACAAGGTATGCCACCTTGTAACCGTTGAAGAAAACTGAAGGAGGTGTGGCAAATGAAACTCTATGAGCTTAGCCCCGCACCCGGCAGCAAGACCGAGGCTAAAAGAAAGGGCAGAGGCGCCGGTACGGGCAACGGCAAAACGGCCGGCCGCGGCCACAAGGGCCAGAACGCCCGCAGCGGCGGCGGAGTACGCCCCGGCTTTGAAGGCGGCCAGATGCCTTTATACAGACGTTTGCCTAAGAGAGGCTTTAAGAATATCTTCGCAAAGAAATACACCGAGGTGAACGTTTCCGAGCTTAACCGCTTTGAGGACGGCGCCGTCGTTGACGCCGCGGCCCTCAAGGAGGCCGGCGTTATCTCCAAAATTCAGGACGGCGTTGTCGTTCTCGGAAGAGGGGAGATAACCAAGAAGGTAACTGTCAAGGTTGCCCGCGTAACCAAGGGCGCCGCCGATAAGATAGCGGCTGCCGGCGGTAAGGTGGAGGTGCTTTGAGGTGCTGGAAACTATACGTAATGCGTGGAAGATACCCGATCTTCGCAAAAAGATCCTCTACACCCTGTTCCTTCTTGTCGTTTTCCGCTTCGGCAGCGTGATTCCCGTTCCGTGGCTTGATCCCGCCGTGGTTCGCGACGCGCTCACTCAGGGCGGGAACACCCTGTTTAATCTGATGGATATTTTCGGCGGCGGTGCCCTTTCTCAGGCGACCATCTTCGCGATGTCCATCACGCCCTATATCAACAGCTCAATTATTATGCAGCTTCTCTGTGTCGCCATCCCTGCTCTTGAAAGAATGAGCAAGGAAGGCGAGGAGGGAAGGAAGAAAATCACTCAGATAACCCGCTACCTTACGGTTGCGCTTGCCGCCCTTCAGTCTTGGGGCATGACTCTGACGCTGAAGAATGCCGGCGCTCTCATGAGTGTGGACGGTATCCCCAACTGGCTTGTTATGCTCACGGTAATCGTGTCCTTTACGGCCGGCACATCCTTCCTTATGTGGCTGGGTGAGCAGATTACCGGCAAGGGCATTGGCAACGGTATATCCATGCTGATTTTCGCCGGTATTGTAAGCCGTATTCCTTCGATGATAGTTTCCGCGTGGAGGTCCTTCATGTCGGGCGGTCAAAACCAGTGGTGGTGGCTTATCGCCCTCGCCATATACGTTATCGCCTCTATCGCCTTCGTTGTGCTTGTCAACGAGGCTGAGCGCAGGATACCCGTACAGTACGCCAAGCGCGTTGTCGGAAGGAAGATGTACGGCGGACAGAGCACCTTTATTCCGATAAAGGTCGCTATGGCCGGCGTTATCCCCATCATCTTCGCTATGTCTATAATGACGTTCCCCGCTACCATCGCCACACTGTTCGGCCGCCAGCAGGGCGCGCTCGCGACGGTTGCAAGGTTTATCACCGGCGGCGGCGGACTTGTCAGCAGAATATTCTATCCCCTTGCCTACTTCCTGCTGATTGTTGGCTTCACCTATTTCTACACCTCGATAACCTTTAACCCCGTAGAGGTGGCCAACAACATCAAGAAGAACAACGGCATGGTTCCCGGCCTTCGTCCCGGCAGGCCCACCATCGAGTATATCAATAAGGTTCTCGGCAGAATTACGCTTGTGGGCGCCATCTTCTTGGGCATAGTGGCCGTGCTTCCCATCGTGATAAGCGAATGTATCCCGAGCCTTGGCTCTCTCAGCTCGCTTGCCCTCACCGGTACCAGCCTGCTCATCGTCGTAGGCGTTGCCCTTGAGACCGTTAAGCAGATAGAAAGCCAGATGCTCATGCGTCATTATAAGGGCTTCCTTGAGTAAGAGGCGAGCGGTATGAGAATGATCATAATGGGGCCTCCGGGGGGAGGAAAGGGAACTCAGGCGGAAAACCTCCGCGATACGCTTCTCATTCCGCACATCTCCACCGGAGCCATAATCCGTAAAGCCATAAGCGAAAAAACTCCTCTTGGACTCAGGGCCGAGAATTATATAGCCGAAGGCCACCTTGTCCCCGACGATATAGTCATTGCCATGGTGAAGGAAAGGCTCGGCGAGGAGGACTGTAAAAAGGGTTATATTCTCGACGGCTTTCCAAGAACCATACCTCAGGCCGAGGCTCTGGACAAAATGGGCGTTACCCCCGACTGTGTTCTCTGCATCGACGTGGAGGATGATTCCATCGTAGAGCGTCTTAGCGGCAGGCGCGAGTGTAAGAACTGCGCCGCGTCGTACCATATCAAGTACAATCCTCCCCGCAAGGAAGGCGTATGCGATAAGTGCGGCGGCGAGCTCATACTCCGAAGCGACGACGTGCCCGAAACCATCCGCGAAAGGCTCAGGGTCTATCACGAGCAGACCGAGCCGCTGGAGGAATTCTATCGGAATAAGGGCCTGCTCCGTGTGGCCAAGGGCTGCGAGGAACTCAGCGACACCACCCGAAACGTTATGAAGGCTGTGGGTGTTGAGCAATGATCATTATAAAAACCAAGGCAGAAATAGAGCTCATGGCCGAGTCCGGGAAAATCGTGGCCGATGCCTTGAGCCGAGCCGAAGAGGCCGTTAGGCCCGGCATGACCACTGCCGAGCTTAACGCCTCGGTTGAGAAAGTGATAATTTCCCATCATGCTAAGCCTTCGTTTAAGGGCTACCGGGGCTTTCCGGCAAGCTGCTGCATATCTCCGAACGAGGTCGTAGTTCACGGCATACCCTCCGGCAAGACGGTCCTTAAGGACGGCGACATCGTCAGCGTTGACGTGGGCGCCTTCTACAAGGGGTATCACGCGGACGCGGCGCGCACCTTCCCCGTGGGAAAGATAAGCGATGAGGCGCAAAGGCTCATTGACATAACAAAGGAATGCTTCTTCAGAGGCGCGGCAAAGGCCGTCAGCGGCAACCGCATCGGCGACATAAGCGCCGCCGTGCAGGAATACGCCGAGGGTAACGGCTGCGGAGTCGTCCGCGAGCTGGTGGGCCATGGCGTTGGCAAAAACCTGCATGAGGCTCCCGACGTGCCGAACTTCGGCCATGCGGGCCATGGCGTCCGGCTGGTGAGGAATATGGTTATCGCTATCGAGCCTATGATAACCGCCGGCGGATATAAGGTCAGCTTTGACGAAAACGACGGCTGGACGGTACGAACCGTTGATAAAAGCCTCGCGGCACACTACGAGAACACTGTTGTGGTAACGGACAACGGGCCCGTTTACCTGACTCTCGTCTGAGACCGTGGGCGGCGAAGGGGCCGGGCTTGCTCCCGGAGAGATAGTCGTTTCCACGGCGGGCCACGACACAGGGCGGGTATATCTCGTCCTATGCGAACGGGAGGGCTTTGCCCTTTTGTGCGACGGAAAGCGCCGCGGCCTCGCGAAGCCTAAAAAGAAAAACCTCAGCCATATGCAGCCGCAGGGCGGAAGGGCGGACCTTTCCGAAATCACCTGCGACGCCCATGTGAGGAAGGCTATAAAGCATTTTATGAAAATCAAATCCGAAGGAGGTTGTCACCTTGGCTAAGGACGATGCGATTGAGCTTGAAGGCACGGTTCTGGAGGCGCTCCCAAACGCGATGTTTCAGGTAGAGCTGCCTAACGGCCATCAGATTTTGGCCCACATTTCCGGCAAGCTTCGTATGAATTTCATCAGGATTTTACCCGGCGACAAGGTTACGGTGGAGCTTTCCCCCTACGACCTCACCCGCGGGAGAATTACATGGAGAGCTAAGTAGTTTTTTCACCCGAGTGAAAATATATAGGAGGTAATTAAAATGAAGGTAAGACCCTCTGTTAAACCTATTTGCGAAAAGTGCAAGATCATCAAGAGAAAAGGCAGGATTATGGTGATCTGCGAGAATCCCAAGCATAAGCAGAAGCAGGGCTGATTGTTTGCCGCTGCGGGCGCGGCTGAAGCCGCGGCAACGTTTTCCCCAAGGCTCCGCTCAGTTTGTTCAACTCGGCGCTGTAAGGAAAACCGAGCCCCGGGTAAGCAGGACTTATCCATTGGGGTCCGGCGGCTGCCCAAGGAACGCGAATTTATCACCCTTATACCAATAAAAAATGTTTTTTAACTAACTTTGGAGGTGTATTAAAGGATGGCGAGAATAGCCGGTGTTGACTTGCCCAGAGAGAAGCGTGTGGAGATAGGTCTCACATACGTTTACGGCATAGGCAGAAGCAGTGCAAACAAAATCCTCGCAGAAACAGGCGTAAACCCCGACACCCGCGTCAAGGATTTGACCGAGGACGAGGTTGCCAAAATAAGGGACGCTATTGATAAGGAATACGTTGTGGAGGGCGACCTCCGCCGCGACGTGGCCCTTAATATCAAGCGTCTTATAGAAATCGGTTCCTACCGCGGAACACGTCACAGAAAGGGCCTTCCCTGCCGCGGCCAAAGGACTAAGACGAACGCCAGAACCCGCAAGGGCCCCAAGCGCACGATTGCTAATAAGAAGAAGTAAGGAGGAGAGAGCATGGCTAAGACAGTTAAAAGAACGGTCAGAAAGCGCAGAGAGCGCAAGAATATCGAGCGCGGCGCCGCTCATATCAGCAGCACCTTCAACAACACCATCGTGACCATCACCGACGTTAACGGCAACGCTCTTTCCTGGGCCAGCGCCGGCGGACTCGGCTTCCGCGGCAGCAGAAAGAGCACTCCCTTCGCGGCTCAGTCCGCGGCGGAAACCGCCGCCAAGGCCGCTATGGAGCATGGCCTGAAGGTGGTTGAAGTGTTTGTCAAAGGCCCCGGCGCGGGCCGCGAGGCCGCTATCCGCGCGCTTCAGGCCGCCGGTCTTGAGGTAACTCTCATAAAGGACGTCACCCCCATTCCTCACAATGGCTGCCGTCCCCCCAAGAGAAGAAGAGTCTGATTTTAGAAGGAGGTTACCAAAATGGCTAAAAATATGCAACCCGTTCTGAAGCGATGCCGCACTTTGGGCATTGAGCCCGGCGTTATGGGCATCAGCAAAAAGAGCAGACGCAACCCCGGCGCCGGCCAAAGAAGAAAGCCCTCTGAGTACGCTATTCAGCAAAATGAAAAACAGAAGGCCAAATTCATCTACGGCGTTCTGGAAAAGCAGTTCAGAAGATACTTTGACATGGCCGAAAAGAAGAAAGGCGTAACCGGCGAAAACCTGCTTTCCATCCTTGAAAGCAGACTCGACAACGTCATCTTCCGTCTCGGCTTTGCCGACACCCGCCGTCAGGCCCGCCAGATCGTTACCCACGGTCATGTGCTGGTAAACGGCAAGCGTGTGAACATTCCTTCTTATCTTGTTAAACCCGGTGAGGTCGTTTCCATGAAGGGCGGAGCCTCCGCTGCCGATTGGATTAAAAACGTGGCCGACCGTAACGCGTCCCGCGCCGTTCCCAAGTGGATAACCGCCAACAAGGACGCCCTCGAGGGCACCATTGCCGATGTTCCCAAGAGGGATGATATCGACTACGATATCAACGAGACGCTGATCGTCGAGCTGTACTCCAAGTAATAGTATCCCTCGACCGACTTATTCACATAAAAGTAAATAATGTAGGAGGGTTTAACAATGGCAGATTTAAGATTTGAAAAACCTCATCTTGAACGCACTGAGTTCAGTGAGGACGGTTCCTACGGAAAGTATACTGTGGCCCCCCTTCAGCGGGGTTACGCTACTACCCTTGGAAATTCCCTTCGCAGAATGATGCTTTCCTCTCTTGAGGGTGCGGCTATCACATCAATCAAGATTGACGGAATACAGCACGAGTTTTCTACGATCCCCGGCGTTAAGGAGGACGTCAGCGAGATTGTGCTCAACATCAAGCAGGTCATCATCAAGCTCCACGGCGACGGCCCCAAGACCGTCTATATCGACGCAGAGGGCGCGGGCGAGCTTTGTGCCCGCGACATCCGCTGCGACAGCGATATGGAGATAGTGAACGGCGATTTGCACCTTGCCACCCTCAACGAGGATGCCAAGCTCTACATGGAGCTAACTGTGAACAAGGGCCGCGGCTATGTTTCTTCCGAGAAGAACAAGGCAATGAGCCAGCCTTTTATCGGCCTTATCCCCGTGGATTCCATTTATACGCCCGTCCATAAGGTGAACTACTCTGTAGAGAACACCCGCGTTGGCCAAAATACCGACTACGACAAGCTCACCATCGAGGTGTGGACGAACGGCACCAAAACGGCCGACGACGCTATCAGCCTTGCGGCCAAGATAATCAACGATCACATGATGCTCTTCATCCAGCTCACCGACGAGGCCATAAACCTCGAAACCATGGTGGAGAAGGAAGAAACCAAGAAGGAAAAGGTCCTTGAAATGACTATTGAGGAGCTCGACCTTTCCGTGCGTTCTTACAATTGCCTCAAGCGCGCGGGTATCAATACCGTTGAGGACCTCACTCAGCGCCGCGAGGAAGAAATGATGAAGGTACGCAATCTGGGCCGCAAGTCGCTTGACGAGGTATGCAACAAGCTCCAGACGCTCGGTCTCAGCTTCGCACCCGAGGAAGATTAGGGCTATTTAAATCAACGAGGTCCCACGGACCCAACATAAGGAGGAAATATCAATGGCTGGAACAAGAAAGCTCGGTCGTCCGACCGACCACAGAATGTCTATGCTCCGCGGCCAGGTAACTGCTCTTTTGGAATACGGTAAAATCGAAACCACCGTCACCCGCGCGAAGGAGGTTCGCGCCCTCGCCGAGAATATGATCACCCTCGGCAAGCGCAACGACCTCCACGCCAGAAGGCAGGCTCTTGCCTTCATTACCAAAGAGGATGTCGTTAAGAAGGTTTTCGATGAGATTGCCCCCAAATACGCAGAACGTCAGGGCGGATACACGCAGATAATCAAGACGGGCGTCCGTCGCGGTGACTGCGCCCCTATGGCCGTTATCAGGTTGGTTGACTAACGGCACGCCGCAATGTTTTTTACGAATTACCGGTGCGAGAGCGCCGGTTTTTTGTATGCGCACGGCGCGGGGAGTTGACTTTCTTTCGCGTTCATGGTAGAATAAAATAAAAGGAGGTCTCCTTATGAAATTCAAAGTAGCCGTGGGCGCCGCCGCGGCGGTTGTACTCGCGGGACTTATAATACTTTTTGCCACGCAGTATACCCCGAAAAACGTGCTGAATTTTGTCCGTGCTGAAAATATGGAGGGCGAAAACGGCGTGCTGACTATTACGGATGATTACGATACTATTGAGGCTGAGGCCTTCGCCGGCCGAATAGAGTTTCACACTGTGGTTATTAAGGGCGAGACGGCAATAGGCGAGAGGGCATTTTATAACTGTACCAACCTCGAAACCGTGGTTTTGGAGC
Organism: uncultured Clostridia bacterium; assembly: GCA_947629005.1. Taxonomy (GTDB): domain Bacteria; phylum Bacillota; class Clostridia; order UMGS1883; family UMGS1883; genus JAFLUQ01. The sequence continues at coordinate 2,167 of CANRCD010000013.1, read as the reverse complement.
AAGCCTGCGACGTTTCCGCAGAGGCTTTTGCCGACTGCCCGCGCCTTAAAAGCATAGTTTCGCTTTCGCCGGACGGAACCTGCGCCGACGACGCCTTCAGCGGCCACGCGGGGGCTACCGTTGCCTGCCCGCGCGACTCCGCAGTGTGGAATGTCGCCCTGCGCGCGGATATGAACCTCCGCGAGATTGACGAAACGGAATAAATTTCCCGGGAAAAGCTGTGGTGGTACGAGGACAAGGATTTGCCGTTCACCGTTGACGGCGACCGGGTATATACGGTTTATTTCAAAAGCGACGCATAATAAAGCTTGCGGGACGGCCCTTGAGGCCGCCCGTTTTGCGCTCTATGGCGTTTTTTTGTTTGCCAAAAAACAGTCCACAACGCCCATGACGGCGGCTATTTCCTTGTCGTTTAAGCCGTCGGTGCGAATAATCATGTCGGTTTCCAGCCCGAGAAGGTAGTCGGTAGTTACATGGAAAAGCTCCGCCAGCTCGACTATCAGCGGGGTGGACGGGGCCGAAAGCCCCATTTCCCAAGCGTTGACGCCGGCGCGCGTCAGCGACAGCCGCCTCGCGAGCTCGGACTGAGTAATACCGGCCTTGTCGCGCAGGTCTTTTAGCCTATCGGAAAAACCAAACATATTTTTTTCCATAATACCACCTCTGATTTCAGTATAGCTTACCACAAATGATAATACTTTATCATAAATGATATTTATACTTGACAAAATGCGAGCATTGCAGTATAATGACAGTTGAAAACTGATAATACAGAAGGGAAGGTTTGATTATGAAAAAATGTATCTGTGTTTTGATGGCTCTTGTTGTCGCGCTAACCGCATTACCTGCTTTTGCCGACAATGTAAGCCAGATTATCGGTGACGGAAACGTCGTTGTTTTTGTTGACGTTCCGCAAAACCACTGGGCAAGGAACGACATAGAGTATTTCGCGTCGCGCGGAATTGTTTCCGGCAACGGAGATGGCACCTTTTCGCCCGACGGAGGAGTCACAAGGGAACAATTTTGCAAAATGCTCGTGCTTGCCTTCAACGCCGCGTTGGAAACGCCGAACAGCCCAAGCTTCAGCGATGTTGATGAAAACAGTTGGTCCTATGCTTACGTCGAGGTTTGTAAGGATTTTATGACGGGCTACGCCAATCCATTCGGCGGGCTTCCGGCATTTCACCCCACCGAGTATGCGACCAGAGAGGATATTGCCGTCGCTCTTGTAAGAATGATGGGACTCACCGAAAAGGACGCAAATAACCCCAATTACGCGGCGCGGGCCTTTGATGACGGCGGCAGCATTTCACCCGCTCTTTTGCCGTATGTCAGCCTTGCGTGTGAGAGGGGGCTGATTAATGGCTACCCCGACGGCACGTTCGGCCCATATCGCGGCATAACGCGAGCGGAGGCGGTTTCGCTGCTCAACCGTGCTACCAAGTCTGCCGTAAGCACGATTAATTCCGAGCTTGAGCTTTCCGCGAGCGTAAGCTACAGCAAGGACGGAAAAACCGCGACTATTCATATCGAAACCGAGGAAGGCGCTTCCGTTGCCGTAAATGGGGAAAGTGTGTCTGTTTCAAACAACGGCTACGGTAAATACGAAGGCGCTTATGTCTACACGTTCGACGACGAAGGCAAAATGGATTTTGAAGTTCGGGCGACGAAGCAGGGCAAATCGAAAACTGTCGAAGTCACCGCGAAATATGAAATATCCGCTCCTGTTTTGACGATAACCCAGTGCCCGACAAATGTATCGACTAAGGAAATAACCATATCGGGAAAAGCGACAGATGAAAAATATGACGTATCGCTGACGATAGACGGAGAAAGCGTCTATGTTTCCTCTAGCGGGAGTTGGTCGCAGAGTTATATACTGAATGAGGGCGAGAACAAGTTTGTATTTGTTGCCACTAATACCGCCGGTAAAACCGTTACAGAGGAAAGGACTGTAACCTTCAGCGTAGGCGGGCCGAAGCTGACAATCACCCAATGCCCGACAAACGTCACGACCAAGGAAATAACCATATCGGGCAAGGTGTCAGATGATAACTATGGAGTATCACTGACGATAAACGAAGAAAGCGTCTGGATCAATGTCAATAAAGTAGACAAAAAAGAGAGAAAAAAGTATTAAGGGATCATAAAAGTCTCCTCCTTTTGA
>CANRCD010000012.1 GCA_947629005.1 uncultured Clostridia bacterium | reverse complement strand
CAGAAACGGTTTGTATGGGGCGTACAATGGCATCCCGAATTTGCGTATTTGAGCGATGAAAACAGCAGACGGATTTTCGAGACGTTTGTTACGGCAACAAAGAAAAACTGAATAAAAATCTACAATTAAAGCACGGAGTAATCCTTATGGGTTACTCCTTTTTTCATGCTCAAAGGAAGTGGATTTATGCAGGAAGAAGTTGAAAACAAGACGGTTACGCTGATTGTCAATACGACAAAAATGACAGGCAGGACGTTAAAAGAAGCATTACGAAAATATCTTGCCTATCAAAATGCAAAATCTGGATCAATGTCAATAAAGTAGACAAAAAAGAGAGAAAAAAGTATTAAGGGATCATTGGATCAATGTAAATAAAGTGGACAGAAAAAACTATTAAAAATCATAAATAGCGCCTCCTTTTGGTTAGAAGTAATTTTATGGATTTGTGCAGATAATGCTTGATTTTTTATTTGCTTTGTGGTATACTAAAGGAGTAATAAAACCCTGTTTTTATTAGGTAAATAATAGTAAAAGGAGAAACTTTATGGATACATCATATTCAGTAGAAGATAATGTTCAGATTTTGGTTGCGCTTATGAAAGCGCACGGTGTTCGGAAAATCGTGGTAAGCCCGGGAACAACTAATATATGTTTTGTTGCAAGCGTTCAACAGGATTCATTTTTTGAACTTTATTCATCGGCTGATGAACGCTCCGCGGCATATATGGCGTGTGGGCTTGCGGCGGAAAGTAATGAACCCGTTGCCTTGAGCTGCACCGGGGCAACCGCTTCACGCAACTATATCCCGGCCCTTACGGAGGCATATTACAGTAAACTGCCGGTATTGGCAATTACAGCTACGCAATTTACAGGTAAAGTTGGGCATAACGTTCCTCAGGTGATAGATAGGAGCGTACTACCGAATGATATTGCAAGACTTAGCGTGCAAATTCCGGGGGTCCATTCTAAAGAGGACAGGTGGTCTTGCGAGGTAAAAATTAATCAGGCCTTGCTGGAACTGCGCAGGGCTGGAGGCGGTCCTGTACATATTAATTTAACCACGTCATACAGCCGTGATTTTAGTGTTAAAGAACTGCCTAAGACAAGGGTAATAAATCGCATCTGCTTTGGCGACGAACTGCCCGAGATGCCGTTTGGAAACATTGTAATTTTTGTTGGCGCTCATCGTAGATGGACGACGGAGTTAACAGCGGCCGTTGACGATTTTTGTGAAAAATACAACAGTGTGGTAATTTGTGACCAAACCAGTAATTACCGTGGCAAATACAGAGTTCTTGCCAGCATGGTGTGCGCACAGTCGCAGCACCTTGATTCCTGCATTTCGCCCGACTTAATGATTGACATGGGAAATATATCAGGTTCGTATCTGTCTATCTATCCCAAACAGGTGTGGCGGGTAAATCCAGACGGGGAAATACGAGATACATACTTTAAATTACGGTATATATTTGAAATGGAAGAAAAAAGCTTTTTTGAGGCGTATAGCCGCAAAAATCAAGATAGCACTGCCGGTAATTCGTATTTGCAGATTTGGAGGGGCGAGCAAGAACGCCTACTTAGCGAAATTCCCGACTTACCGTATTCCAATATATGGATAGCTCAAAACTCGGCGAGCCGATTGCCCGAAAATTCTGTACTGTATCTTGGAATATTGAATACACTGCGCAGTTGGAATTTTTTTGAAACGCCTGATACGGTTGCGGTATATTCTAACACTGGAGGTTTTGGCATTGACGGAGGCGTATCAACTCTGTTGGGGGCGTCTTTGGCGTGCAAGGACAGGCTCTATTTCGGTGTTGTTGGCGATTTGGGTTTTTTCTACGAAATGAATGTTTTAGGAAACCGCCATGTCGGTCCTAACATAAGAATCATGCTCATAAATAACGGTTGCGGAACTGAGTTTAAGAATTACAATCATTTTGCTGCTAAATTTGGTGAAGATGCCAATGACTATATGGCGGCGATGGGGCATTACGGGCAGCAATCTAAGGATCTTGTCAGGCATTATGCCGAGGATTTAGGGTATGAATATATGTCTGCTTCCAATAAAGAGGAATATTTGGCTAATGTAGAACGATTTTTCACCCCTCATTTGACAGAGAAACCTATGGTATTTGAGATTTTTACTGACCATAAAGATGAGAGTGATGCTATACGGACGATAAATCACCTTGAGGTTTCAACACATCAAGGAGTTAAAGAAATAGTTAAAAATGTGGTTGGGGATAAAGGCGTGCAGACAATTAAGAAAATATTGCGGAAATAGCTACAAGTGCCAAAAGAAAAACAGCCTGGCTTACCATAGGCTGTTTTTCCATTTTATCACATTTTTAGTTTTATCCTCAGCCCCCGCAAAAAAGCCTTAGTCTGCGCGTCTATATGGCTGCTCTCAACAGCTTTTTGTATAGTTTTATTATGCGTCCACACGGGCAGGCGGCGATTGGTGAGGTAGGGAATTGCGGCGTCGTACTGCTTGGCAAGAGCTGTGGCGAAATACCAAGCTATCATCATATTCACGTAGTACTCGTCGCTTTTGACCGAGGCCACGGCCTCCATATATTCGGGCGAGAAGCGTTTGTCAAGGAACAGGTTCATCAAACAGCCGACGCCATAGCGGACGGTATATGTCTCGCCGCTCCCGAGCCAGCGGTAAATACTGTCCAAAAGTCTTTCGGGCTCGCGCTTGAAGGCTTTCGGCATGAACATATCACAAGTGGCCCAGTTGTCGATGAACGGAAGAAAACGCTCGGTTTCGGCCAGAGCGATGTCAAAGTCCTCTGTTCTCTCGATAATAAAGGCGTGGAGGTTATTTTCCTCGTAGTATTTGTGCGGCAGTGAAACGAGAAAATCCGCCGCGACAGGCGTTTTCTCGAACTCGCGGGCGTACTTCCTCAGCTCCGGCGTGCGAACGCCGATAACGAGCGCGGAATCTATATTGGGTATCAGCTTTGAGTGAAAGGCCTTGTAGCCCTCGTCCGCCATTGCAAAAAGCCTGGCTTGTATGTCCGTCACAGCGACGCCTCCCCACATTCAGATGTATATATTATAGCACATAATTTTCGCGCAGTCAAATAATTTACAAATAAATGTTGAAAGAAGGGCGCGGGTGTGGTATAATGAAATAGATGATTTTATGCCGAAGGGAGGCGGAGCAATGCTTAAGGAACGGGTAAAAACCTCGGTCATCGCCCTGCTTTTTGTCAACCTTATATTCATGACCTGCCGGCTTTGGTTCGCCGAGGGCCTGTGGCAGGAAAGCCTGCCTGAAATGGCAGGTAATCTGCCCATCGTGCGCTTGCTTAGGCGCGACAGTTATTCCATCCCGCGTGAGCGTCTCAGCGCTCCTCAGAAGATACTGATAAACGATGGGGCTCTTTGGATTGCCTACTACAACAGCGACGCCGTGTTCGGCCCGCTTGAGAACCGCACCCGTCAGATAATTGAGGGCTTCCTCCGCGGCGAGGCCGAGGACAAGCGTGAAATATCCCTTGAGGAATGGCAGCGGGCGCTTGAAAGCGTAAGCGTTTATGTGGAATACCCGATAACCTATTCGATAGATATGCTCTGCGCGGTGATGGGCATAGGCTCCGACGCGGCGCCTAAGGACGTTACATCGGTGGAGGATTTTATAATTCTTCCTTCGGACGCGGAAAACAGCGTATACCTTATCGTACGCGACACAACGAACGACAAGGCTTTTATCTACCGCTTTGCGCGCGGAAACTACAGTCTGACCCGTGAAGATATCGCGATATATACAGAGAATAACAGCGGCTATTATGAGCCGGCCTTCAGCACCGGAGTAGAGCCGGAATCGGTCAGCCTCGACCCGATGGTGCTGTTTTCTGACAGCCGTCCCATGTCGGCGGCGCTCGCGCCGGTTAACCCGCTTTCCACTCAGGAGAGCCGTCTGCGCGCGTTGGAGTCGTTTTCGAACAATGTAGATACCGCCGGCAGCTACGATGATGACGGCGTTATAACCTACGTTGAAAATTACAGCGACGTCCGCTTCTATCCCGTCGGCCTGCTCGAGTACAAGGCGGTCAGCGAGGACAAAGGAGTGGAGATAGCGAGCCGGTACGCCTCGGCCTACGAAACCGTGAACGCCGCCATTCGCTTTGCCGAGAACTTGTGGGAAAGCGTTTGCGGCGGAGAGCCGCTCTCAATGCTTGTTACCAGTAATCTCAACGCTGACGACGGGCGGAGCGTGCGTATAACTATGGATTATTACTACGACGGCCGCCCCGTTGCCGTCAGCCTTCCCGCCGCGGGCCGTGCCGCTCAGATGGACCACGGGCTTGAAATTGAAATTGAAAATGGCAGGATAGTTTCCTACCGTCAGCTTTTCCGCCGATACGAGGCAAGGGGAGAGCTTGCGCTCGGCGCGGAGTTCGTCGGCGCGTTGGACTTCTTTGTGAATAATTTTTCGTACAGAAAAGGCACCGTTATTGACGATATATATATCGGCTATATGGACCGAGGCGGAGCGGGTGAGCTTTCCGCGTGCTGGCTTGCCAACATTCGCGGCGACGACGTCACCTACGCTTACGAGCCGAGAGAGGAGGATGCGCAATGAAATGGTCCTCCGTAAAAACAATCCTGCTTGGTATGCTTATAGTGATGAACATTTTTGTTATCAGCGCGCTGATGGTTCGGCGGCTGAGCAGCGAGCGAATCCCGCCGGTGGCAATCTCCGCCGCGGTGGACGCGCTTGAAAACAGCGGCTTTTCATGCGACGCGGCCCTGCTGCCGGATAAGTATATCACGGCGGATATACCATCCGTCAGCTTTTATTCCCCTGTAGAGCTTTCGAGAATGTTTTTCGGTTCGCAGCTCGCCTTCCAAACGAGCGGCAGCGCGCTTATCGCCCGCAGCGATGGGGCCGAGCTCACAGTGGACGGCGAGGCCTTTGTCTACAAAACAGAGGCGGAGCCCGTCGAGGCTTCCGAGGAACGGCTGCGTAAAAAGCTGCGTGAGCTCGGTATAAGTCTGCGGGGCGCGGCCTACTCGCCGGAGCAGGAAATATTTTGCTGCTACTACGGCGGGTATCCGCTGCTTGAAATGTACCTTAGGGCGAAGCTTGACGCGGAGGGGGAGATCTGCTCGATTGAGGCCCGCTGGCCCAAGCTTTCGGCTTCGGGCGCTGCGTCAAGCGGAATCAACATTTTCAGCCATTTGCCCCGCTTTTCGGAGGTGTTCAAGCACGGCGGCACAGTGAAACGGATTCGCTTCGGCTACGCCCTGAGTAAGCGCGGAGGCACTGATATTTACGAGCTCCGCCCCGCTTGGCGCGTAGTGCTTGAAGATGGCAGAAGCCACGTGTTTAAGTAAAAAACGCTCCCGAATTACTCGGGGGCGTTCTTTATATTTCTTTCCACAAATTCGGTTGAGACAAGCTCCGCCGAGCTTCGGCCGAGGCTGAGCTCCGTCACCATGGCTTCAAATTCGGCGGCGCGGCTTGTTTCGGCGCAGACAATGAGCTCCACTGCTTCGGTAAAGCGCACGTCGCGAAGCTGATAGCCGCCCTCCGCTATAGCGTATTGTAGCTTGCCGTAGGAGGAGTAGTCAGTCTTAACCGAATACACATTGCACAGGCGCATTTCCACGCGGCCGGCGGCGTCAACACCGATTTTCGCGCCCTTGCCGTAGGCTCGCACGAGGCCGCCCGCCCCCAGCAGAACCCCGCCGAAGTAGCGCGTCACCACGACAACTGCGTCCACAAGCCCCTCCTTGCGCAGCACCTCGAGCACGGGTACGCCGGCGGTGCCTGCGGGCTCGCCGTCGTCGCTGTAGCGCATGGCGTTGTTCTCGCGCAGAATGTAGGCGTAGACGTTGTGGGTAGCCTCGCGGTGCTCGGCGCGGACGGCGTTTATAAAGGCAATGGCCTCATCCTCGGTTTTGACGTTTTTGCAAAAGCCGATGAAGCGGCTCTTTTTTTCGACCATCTCGGCACGGCCGAAGCCCCGCACTGTTTTATAGGCTTCCGTCATGGCGTTACCTCAAATTCGGCGAGCTTCGCGCGGAGAGCGGTATCGGCAAGAAGGGTGAGCCTTGTGCCTTTTTCCCCGTAGCTTTCGGAGATGATGACCTCGCTCTCGTGAAGTCTTGCCGCAACGCCGCTTTTGTCGTATGGAATGAGCACGGTAATCTCCCGTTTTTTGCCAGGGAGGGCATCCTCAAGAATTGCCAGCAGGTCGCGTATGCCATCGCCCGTGACCGCACTGACGGAAACATAGTCCGTGTAGTTCCCCTCCGGACGCGGCGAAAGGGGAGGGGCGATGTCGCTCTTGTTGAACACGGCGATTATTCGCTCGGCGCGGCAGCCAAGCTCGGATAAAAGCCCGTCCACCACGCGGATATGGTTTTGCATTTCGGGGTCGGACGAGTCGATAACGTGCAGCAGCACGTCGGCCTCACAGGCCTCCTCCAGCGTAGAGCGGAATGCTTTCACAAGATGGTGGGGCAGCTTACGGATAAAGCCTACGGTGTCTATAAGGCAGGCGTTGCGTCCATCGGAAAGGCTGAGCGCTCTGACGGTGGGGTCAAGAGTTGCAAAAAGCATATTTTCGGCGAAAATATCACTGCCTACTATGCGGTTCATAAGGCTGCTTTTGCCCGCGTTGGTATAGCCGACCAGCGCGGCTGTGGCGGCGCCGTCCTTGGCGCGGCGCCTACGCTGAAGCTCGCGGTGCTTTTCCACCTCGGCCAGCTCGTTTTCAAGGGCTTCAATGCGGCGGCGAATGTGGCGGCGGTCGCTTTCGAGCTTTGTTTCGCCGGGGCCGCGGGTGCCTATGCCGCCGCCGAGGCGGCTAAGCTGATTCCCAAGGCCGATAAGCCTCGGCAAATTATACCGAAGCTGCGCCAGTTCCACCTGAAGCTTGCCCTCCTTCGAGCGGGCCCTTTGGGCGAAAATGTCAAGAATGAGCGTGCTTCGGTCTATGACGCGAATGTCGGCCGCGTCCTCGATGTTTCGTATCTGGCTGCCGCTGAGCTCTGCGTCAAAAATCGCAAGCGTTGCGCCAAGCGCCTGCGCCGCGGCCTTGAGTTCCGCTATTTTTCCCTCGCCAAAGTATGTTGCGCCCTCGGGCTTGTCACGGTTCTGCACCATTTCGCCCACGACCTCGGCTCCGGCTGTTTTGGCAAGCTCTCGCAGCTCGGCCATTGTCTCGTCCGTTGTGTCGGCGAGAGGGTCCGGACAGCCGGTGTGGACTCCGCAGAGAATTACCCTTTCTGTTTCCTTTTCCGGTGTCATGTTATCAGTCCTTTATACCTTATGAATATATTTTAGCAGATTTCGGGAAGAATATCAAGAGAAATATTTGATTTCGGAGGCTGCCATGAAGAATATGCTTTTTTGTGCGCTGGGAATACTTGTGTGTATACTTCTCGGCGTGCTGCCCGCGGGGCTGGGTTTCTTTGCCGCGTCGCTGCTGGGCCTTGGGCGAAGGCCGCTGCCAAGCTGCATTGCTCTCGTTCTCGGGGCCTTTTTTGGCGACTTGATGGCTATTGTTTTCGGCGAGGCCATGCCGGTTTTTTGGATACTTCTAATCACGGCGGCGGTGCTGCTGTCATTTACGAGCTTTACGCGAGCCGCTGTGCTGACCGCGTCGGGGTGGCTGCTGATGAAAACGGAGCCCGCGTTTTATATATCCTTCCTCATTGGCGCGGTGTGGATGGGAATTTTACTCTTTACAAACGAGAAAAAATATGGTAAAATAGCTGTATAAACACTTGAAAGGGAAAATCTAAATGGCTAAGAAAACCTACGATAATGAAAGCATAACCATGCTCAAAGGCCCCGACAAAGTGCGCAAGCGTCCCGCGGTTATTTTTGGCAGCGATGGGCTTGAGGGCTGTGAGCACAGTGTTTTTGAAATCATAAGCAACTCCATCGACGAGGCAAAGGAGGGCAACGGCAGCGTGATTGAGGTCACGCGCTTTGCCGACGGCTCCATCGAGGTCAAGGACTACGGGCGTGGCTGCCCCGTGGAGTGGAACCCGCGCGAGGAGCGCTACAACTGGGAGCTTGTGTTCTGCGAGATGTACGCCGGCGGCAAGTACGACAAGGGCGAAAACGAAAGCTATCTCTATTCGCTGGGCCTGAACGGCCTCGGCCTCTGCTCAACGCAGTTCGCTTCGGAGTACATGGACGTGACGGTCTGCCGTGACGGCTTTGAATACAAGCTTTATTTTGAGAGAGGCGAAAATGTGGGCGGCCTGTATAAGGAGGCAAAAAAATACCGTCACACCGGCACAACGATTCGGTGGAAGCCCGATCTCGGAGTTTTTACCGATATTGACATTCCTCTTGAGTATTTTCAGGACAGCCTTAAGCGGCAGGCGGTCGTGAACGCCGGTCTGGCTTTTAAGCTGGCATACCATACCGACGAGGGCGTAAAGCGCTTTGAATACAAGTACGACAACGGCATCGTGGACTACATAAACGAGCTTTGCCCCGGGGACAAGCTCTGTGAGCCCGCGTTCTACTCCGGCGAGCGCAAGGGCCGCGACCGCGCCGATATGGAGGATTACAAGGTCAAGATAAGCTTTGCCTTCACATTTTCAAACCAGGTTCAGCTTGTGGAATACTACCATAACAGCAGCTTTCTCGAGCACGGCGGCGCGCCGGAGCGCGCGGCTAAGAGAGCCTTTGTCGCCGCTGCCGACGCTTTCATCAAGCAGAACGGCAAATATACCAAAAACGAGAGCAAAATCACCTGGAACGACATCACCGACAGCCTTGTGCTTGTGACAAACTGTTTTTCAACCGTCGTCAGCTACGAGAATCAGACCAAAAAAAGCATAACCAACAAGTTTATCCAAGAGGCAATGACTGAATTTATCCGTCACCAGCTCGAGGCTTTTTTCATTGAAAACATACCCGAGGCCAACCGAATATGCGACCAAATCCTTTTGAACAAGCGCAGCCGCGAGACCGCCGAAAAGGCCCGCACTAACGCCAAAAAGAAGCTTGGCGCCTCAATGGACGTGACGAACCGCGTCAAAAAATTTGTGGACTGCCGCAGCAAGGACCCCGAGGAGCGCGAGCTCTACATCGTCGAGGGCGACAGCGCCAAAGGCAGCGTGGTGCTCGGGCGCGACGCCTCATTTCAGGCGGTTATGCCTATCCGCGGGAAGATACTCAACTGCTTTAAGGCCGAGCCGGATAAGATTTTCGCCAGCCCTATCATCACCGATCTTTTGAAGGTGCTGGGCTGCGGCGTGGAGATGAAAACCCGCTATAACAAGGAGTTTCCGGAGTTTGACATCAACAACCTCCGCTGGAGCAAGGTCATCATCTGCACCGACGCCGACTTTGACGGTTACCACATTCGCACCCTTGTTATAACCATGCTCTATATTCTCATGCCCACGCTGATTAAGGAGGGAAGAGTCTATATCGCGGAGTCGCCGCTCTTTGAGATAAACTATAAAAACCAGACCTATTTCGCCTATAACGAGCGCGAAAAGATACAAATACTCGCCAAGCTCCCCGAAAAGGGAGTGGACATTCAGCGCAGCAAGGGCCTTGGCGAAAACGAGCCCGAGATGATGAGCCGCACCACTATGAACCCCGAGACCCGCCGCCTTATTCAGGTGCTTCCCGAGGACGCCGAAAAGACCGCCGAGATGTTTGATATCCTCCTCGGCGATAACCTTGCCGGTCGAAAGGAATTTATCGCCGAGTTCGGCAGCAAGTATATAGATTTGTCCGAAATTTCGTAGACGCGGGACCGGAAAACGGGCAAAATACGGTTTGGCTTTTGCGGTTTATTCGGAGCCGAAACCGTAGGACGCGCCGACCCCGCCGCGCCGCCCCGAAGCCGGACAAACGGCCGCAGCCGACGCAAATGCGGGTGAGATCGGCATTGGGATTATTTGATCAAGGTGACCGTCAAATGAAATACCCCGCTCATGTGAGCGGGTATTTTTATAAAATTTTTTGGAACTTTTCCTGTTTTTCATCGTCTAAATTAAAAAGGAGGAGATTTCCGTGAAAAAAATCATTTTGCTTATTATTGCGGCTCTTTCCGCCCTTTGCGTCTCAGCCTCGGCCGAGGTCGTGGGCGGCGACTGCGGCGAAAACGGCGGCTCCAACGTGAAATGGGAGCTTGACAGGGAGACCGGCGGGCTGCGCATATACGGCGAAGGCTTGATGGCGGACTACATATTTAACTATCCCGCCCCCGGCTGGCAGCCTTACGCGGGCGAAATAAAGTCCGTCCGCGTGGAGGGCGGCGTCGCCTCGCTCGGCATGAAAACGCTGACAGGCCTTGACGCGCTCAAAACCGTCGAGCTGTGCGAGGGCGTAAAAAGAATGTCGGAGGCTGCCATATCGGGATGCGCCGCGCTCGAGGAGGTTCGACTGCCCTCGACCTTGACCGAAATATACAGCCTTACCGCGCAATTGAGCGATATTTGGGCGGCGGAAATATTTTATGACTGTTCAGGCCTGCGAAAGGTTGAGGTCAACGACCAAAACCCCGTATTTTACGACGACGGCGGCGCGCTGCTGTGCAGGGCGGAGGACGCCTCCTCGATGTACTACCCTCCCGCGAAGAGAGACGAGGTCTACCGTATTCCCGACGGCCTTACGTCGGTGACCTGCGATATGACGAATCCCTATCTCAAAAAGCTGATAATTCCCGCGGGGCTTAAGGCGCTGTACCTGTATTCCTCGGGCGGCGCGGGCATTGAGGAATACGAGGTCGAAAGCGGCAGCATGAGCTTTTCAGCGCGTGACGGAGTGTTGTTCGACCGCTCGGGAACCGTGCTTTTGCGCTACCCTTACGAAAAGGCGGGCGAGGCATACGCCGTGCCCGACGGCGTTACGGAGATTGGCTCTCAAGCGTTCGACAAGGTGCGAAATCTTAAAAGCGTGACCGTACCCGACAGCGTTAAGATAATCGGCAGCTACGCCTTTAACCGCTGCCCGATGCTCGGGAGCCTGCGCCTGCCCGCCGTGGAGAGGCTCGAGAGCGGCACGGTGAACCACTGCCCAAAACTGACGCGGCTCGCCGTGCCGGACGGGGTGAAGGAGTACCGCCGCGCCTTTGAGGAGGACGTTGTGAACATAAAATTTCCTTCCTCGCTCTGGTATCTTGAGCAGTCCTCATTGGGAGCCAAAACCGTCATTTTGCCCGACAATCTCGGACACGCTGGCGTTCTCGGTATAAACGCCCTTTGTCGGGCAGGCACAGCCACTGAGGCGGCATTGGTTCGGGACGGCAGCTTTTATATTCCGTCGATAATAAATCGGGGAGGGGAGTCAACCGAGGTGGGCAAGGTAGCCGCCGACCGCGAGGCCGAGATAAACGGGGTGAGAATTCCCGCATGGAGAGTTCTCGCGCCTGCGTGGAAAAAAACGATGCTGACAGATACCCGTGAGATTGTCGACGTCTGGGACGGATATGAGCCCCGCGAGCCGCTCTATGTTTCGGAGAGGGACCTCATGCGCTGCGGCTACGCCTTTTCATGGGATGCCGAGGCCCGCACAACAACTATCACCGCGCCCGAAGAACCGTCGCTCGCTGTGCTTAACAGCGTTGTCGGCGAGCCTAAGACCGCCGGCATTTGGTCGTCGGACATAAAGTTCGTTCTGAACGGCTTTGAGATACCGTCGCTCAATATCGGCGGCGGCGAAAGCCTGCTCGACCTTAACGCTGTGGCCGAGCGCACCGTATATTGACCGGCCGAGCATACAAAGTCGGCTATAGTTTGTCGGGATTGACAAATAAATGGAAAAATAAAATACTCCCCCTTTGGGCAAAATGTTACTCAAAGGGGGATTTTTTATGAAGATTTTTATAGCCGTTTTGCTTTTGCTTCTGGCGGGCTGCGCGCAGAAAACCGCCGACAACACCCGCGGTGAGGTGCGTCGGGCGGCAGTCACCGCGGAAAAAAAGGATGAGGAAAAATATATTGACGTTACCGTATCGCAGGCCTCCACGCCGCTCCTTGATGATTCTGCGTCAAGAGTGGAGAACATTAATATCGCCTGCGGAGCTATAAACGGCCTTGCGCTCTATCCGGGCGGCAGTTTCAGCTTTAACGAAGCGGTTGGCCGCCGCACCGAGGAAAAGGGCTACCGCGACGCGCCTGTTTTGGTGGACGGCCACAAGGAGCAGGGCTGCGGCGGAGGCGTGTGTCAGGTCAGCTCCACGATCTATATGGCCGCGCTCGACGCCGGCCTTTCCATCGACGAGCGGCACGCCCACAGCGACGGCGTGGCTTACGCGCCCAAGGGCCGTGACGCCACTGTGGTTTTCGGCGAAAAGGACTTGGCTTTTACAAATAATACCAACGAAGTACTCACGCTTCACGCTTGGACAGACGGCGAAAACGTTTTTGCGTCCGTTACCAAAAAAGCCCTTGACAAATCCGCGTAAGAGTATTATAATGGTCTTAATGGTAATCGTTCTTATTTACCGTTAATATCATTTAAACGAAAGGGTGTCTATTATGAAATTCGTATGTCCCGTATGCGGTTACATCCATGAGGGCGACAGCGCTCCCGAGTTCTGCCCCGTGTGCAAGCTGCCCGGCAGTAAGTTTACCGTTATGCAGGAGGGTAAGCTCACTTGGGCCTGCGAGCACGTTATCGGCGTTGGCGCGAAGGATAAGATCGACGAAAGAGTTTACGATGGTCTTAAGGCTAACTTCGAGGGCGAGTGCACCGAGGTAGGTATGTATCTTGCGATGGCCCGTCAGGCCGTCCGCGAGGGCTATCCCGAGATTGGCGCCTTCTACGAGAAGGCCGCCTATGAGGAGGCCGAGCACGCCGCAAAGTTTGCCGAGCTTTTGGGTGAGGTCGTTACCGACTCCACAAAAAAGAACCTTGAGCTTCGCCGCGACGCTGAGAACGGAGCCACCGCCGGTAAGCTCGAAATTGCCAAGCTCGCCAAGGAGCTCGGCTATGACGCCATTCACGATACCGTTCATGAGATGGCCAAGGACGAGGCCCGTCACGGCTGCGGCTTCGAGGGCCTGCTCAATCGCTACTTTAAGTAATCGCGGAGGGTACTTATTATGAAAAAATATGTTTGCCCCTGCGGCTATGTTTATGACCCCGAGCAGGGCGACCCCGACAGCGGCATCGCCCCCGGCACCGCCTTTGAGGACATTCCGGATGATTGGGTTTGCCCCGTGTGCGGCCTCGGCAAGGACGTATTCGTAGAGGAATAAAAGCAAAATCAGAGGGAGCGGGTTCGGCCCGCTCCCTTTTTTGAATTTTTTGCGCCAATATGGAACTTTTTATGAATTTTTCCGTCTAAATTATAAACGTTAAACGGAGGAAAATGTATGAAAAGATTTATCGCGATGATTTTGGCGGCGGTTATTATCTGCCTGTGTCAAATTTCGCAAGCGACGGCGGCGCGGGCGGAAGAAAGCGTGCCGGTAACAATAGTGGATTTTCCTGTTAACATCAATTATGAGCTTTATAATTTACCTTACTCAGGTTATAACAAGATGGAATACTGCGAATATCCGATGATAGCGTATAAAGGTATAACATATTTTCCGCTTACTTATTATAATTGTAATCTTATCGGAGTGACCTTGGAGCTTCGGGACGGGCAGGCCTTTATCAATAAGGCGGATTTCACAGAGCCGATGCCGTATTTCAGCGACCAATCGGACGAGGCCCCCGACAACCCGCTTTACGCGCAAAAGGCGCCGTTCACAGTAAATGTAAACGGCGCGGTCTATGACGATGTGAATTATCCCTTTCTTTTCTACAAAAATATTGTATACCTTCCTCTGACGTGGACTGTTGTGCATGACATCATGGGCTGGAGCTATTACTTTGGCGACTGGAGCGATACCGTCCGTGTTGAGGAGGAAGCTATCAAGCTTTTTACCGACAGCTATTATTATTATTCGTCTGGTGATTCGTTTTTTGAAATAACGGAGGAGAATCTGGGAGCCACCGTTGCGCCGGGTAAAACCTATTGGGGTAAAAACGGAGTAAGGGTGTACGCTGAAATAGAGCATATAAACATGATTGGGCCGAACCGGAGTAATTTGATTATTATAAAGGACGGAGTTGAAAAAACCGTTCCCGGATATTCATGTCACGGACAGAAGAAGGGGCCTCTCTTTACGGTAGATGGAGAATATATTTATACTGTACACTATCCCGGTGGGAATGACCCCGATACGGGGAAATTTATCACAAACGGTGGCCCTTGCAAAATAAGCATCGAGACCGGCGAAGTGACTTATTTGAATTAATAAAAAATCCTAAAAGAGCTTATAGTAAAAAGGAGTATTGGTTATGAAAACAATAAAGGGCGTTCATTTATTAGGCGCGTCTTTTTTGCGGTATTTATTCTTGACGGAATGTCTGTTTGCGCCGATTTTGGAGGTTTCGGGCAGCCACGGGAGATATTCCTACCACATTGTAATTCACGACGCAGTGGGCGGATATCGCGGAACATGGGGTGTTACAGAAACATATATAAAATTAATGATTAAGATTTAATCACGGATTTATAGCCTTTTCGGGAGCGGGCAGGGCTGCTCCCTTGCTTTTTTGAAATTTTTTGCGCCAATATGGAACTTTTTATGGATTTTGCCGTCTAAATTATAAACGGTGAAACGGAGGAAAACGTATGAAAAGAATTATTGCAATGGTTTTGGCGACGCTTATGACTTTGAGCGGCGGCGCGGCAATGGCCGAAGCAATCCCCGAACCTGCGGGCGGAGGCGGCGTGGGCTACTGCGGCAACGACGACATCACGTGGAGCTTCGACGACGGCACGCTGCGCTTTACGGGCCACGGTCCAATGGCGGATTATTATTATTACACCTATTTGCCGTGGCGGCAGTATATCGACGATATTCGCCGCATTGAGGTGGGGGAGGGCATTACCACGCTCGGCGTCGCGACGACGATGTGTTTGCCCAATCTGCGTGAGGTCGTTCTGCCCTCCACCCTTACCGAACTGAGGAGCAAAGCGTATTTCCAGAGCGTATTCATGGGATGCTATGGGCTTGAGCGGATCAACATTCCTGCGGGAGTGAAGAGTCTTGAATGTATTGACATGAACTCCCTCACCCAACCGGACACGAACGTCAGCTTTGACGTTGACCCGCGCAATCTGTGGTATTGCTCCGAGGACGGCATTCTTTTTGACAAGGGGAAAACCAAGCTAATTCACTATCCCTCGAAACTGCCGAGCGAAAGCTATACCGTTCCCGCCACGGTGACGAGAATTTGCGAAAACGCTTTTAGGTACGCCTCTCTCATGAGCGTATCGCTGCCGGCCGGACTTAAATATATCGGCAGAGAGGCCTTCAGCGGCTGCGAAAGGCTGGAGGCCGCCGCGCTACCGGACGGCCTTATTGAAATAGGCGACAGAGCCTTTTACGGATGCGTTTCGTTAAAGAGTGCCTCCGTTCCCACAGGGACTATCGGTTACCAAGCCTTTTGCGGCTGCGCGGCGCTTGAGACCGTAACATTACCAAACGACCTCGAAGCCTTGGAAAGCAGCGTTTTTGAAGACTGCTCCTCGCTTAAAGCCGTATCGCTGCCCGACGGCCTGCAAAGGATCGGCACTTGGTGCTTTGCGGGCTGTGAAAGCCTTGAAGGCTTTGATATTCCCGACGCGGTGGTAATGTTGGGCCATAATAGCTTCAGGGGCTGCAAGAGCCTAAAGTCGGTTGTCGTGCCAGACAGCGTAGTCTCTATGGGCGGCGGGAACTTTGAGGACTGCGCCGGCCTTGAGAGCGTCACTCTGCCCGCCGGCCTTGAAACGCTTGGCGACAATATGTTCAGTGACTGCTCAAGCCTTAAAGCTGTGACGATTCCTGACGGCGTGAAAATTATTGCGAACATGGTTTTCAGCGGCTGCTCGTCGCTGACGTCGGTAGTTGTGCCTGACGGCGTGGAGAAAATGTATACCGGCGTATTTAGGGATTGCAGCAAACTCGCCGACGTTTATCTGCCCGACAGCCTTGTGAGTATGGCAGGGGATATTTTTGACGGCTGCCCCAACGTGACTGTACACGCGTCTCTCGGCTCGCGGGGAGCTCTTTACGCCGAGGAAACGGGCGTCAGGTTTGCGGCGGAGTGAGATAATCAAAGGAGAAAAATGACAGTTATCAAAAGGTTAATAAAATCAGCGGAGCTTTTTATCTGCCTGTCTCAATGCGGACGGCGAACCTATGGAAACGGTTTCATATACGTTTGAGATTATTAAATAAGCTAAGCCGCCGGTTAATCCGGCGGCTTTGTTAATAGCAGGAGGCGGATTTCCCGTCTCTGTTTTTTGCCGTTATTCCTCGGGCCTATCCTCGGCAGCGGGCTCCGGCTCGGCCGGTTCCATAGCATCAACGGCGTCCGCGGCCTCGGTCTCGGTCTCGGCAGCGCCGTCGGTCCAGTCGGCCTCGAGGCCGTTATCGTCCTCGGCCGGAGCTTCATCCGCATAGCTTATGGCATAGCCGTCGGAAGCAGCCTCGGTCTCGGCAGACTCAGAGAGATTAATAGCCTCGCCCGTCTCGGCCACGGCGGCCTCGCGGAGCTCAGCGTACCTGGCTCCGAAGTGCAGCAGCGTCAGCGCTCCGGCAAGGATAAAAGCCGCGCCTCCCATAAGGTTTATCCTGTAGGCAAGCGAGGCGACGTTTTTCGCCGTGGCTGCGGCGTTTCTTGCGGCGTACTCGGTGGCCTCGTACTGATAGGTGTAGTAGTCCGCGCCGAAGGCCGCTGACCGCGGCGTTGAGGTGGAGGAGCCCGCCGATGGAACGGCTGCGAAGGCTATGCCCGCCGCGATTGATATAACTCCAATGATCATACCAATTATGTTGATTGCCTTTTTCATGTGTATACCTCCCGTTTTTTCTATATTATACATCTTGTGACTGTTATTGTCAAGCATAAAAGCGGAGGAGGCGAGCCCTCCCCCGCATATTTTAATAATCCGTCACGAGGCGGTAGCCGCCGAAGCGTTCGTCGGGGTCGGCCAAAACGACCCTGCGGCCAAACACCATGAAGGATTTCCCGCTATGGCGGTTTATCAGAAGGCCGCTTTCCTCAAAGGCGTCGGCACGCCACACAAGGCGCGGCTCGTCCGCGCTGTATTCGGCCATTATGCCGTCGCCGCTGAGGCAGCGCCCGCTTTCGGCGTGGCGCAGCACAAAGCCGCCGTCGGCGTCCTCGCGCTTCCAAAGCAGGCCTTTATTGGCGTAGCCGAGCCTGCCGGCGAACACGTTATAGCCGTCGCTCGCGACGTAGTTCGTCTTGTCGTGAAGCATAATTCGCACAAGGCTCTTTTCCTCGGTACGCGCGCTGACACCCTTGGGCGAGATGTCCACCTCGTCGGCCCATTCGGCCTCGCACACGCCTTCCTTGGGAAAGGAAAGCGGCAGTATGATAATGCCGGAATTGAAGTAGTCCGAAGGATCCCAGCGGTCGCCTATGTATAACATCGTGCCGCCGACCTCAATCGCGGCGGTGGGCTGAGTGTTAAAGGTGGTCGGCCCGCCGAAGGGGCGGATGGAGCTCCAGCGGCCTTCGATGGAGCTTGCCACGGCGTAACCGCCCTGATTGGGGTTCCAGCCGGTACATTCGCTCGTCAGCATAAAGTAGTACCCGCCGCGCTTAAAGAGCACCGGAGCCTCGCGGTACTGCCCGGGCCAAAGCGTTTTGACCTGCTCGTCAATGGAAAGGTAGTCTTCGCTCAGGCGGTAGATAATCATGTCGGCGTTGTCGCGGGAGGACGAAATGAAGTAGGCAGTGCCGTCATCGTCCTTGAAAAGCGTGCAGTCGCGCGACATATTGCCTACGGGGTTGAAGCTGCCAAGATAGGTGTAATCGCCGTCCACACTGTCGCACACGGCCACGGCGCAGCGGGCCGCGTTGTAATCGCGCCCGTTCTCAAAGTGCATCCACATGACGAATTTGCCGGTTTTTTCGCAGTAAAGTACCTTCGGGCGTTCGATGTTCGCGCCGCGCGGGCCAACCTCGGGAAGGCCGTCGTGCCTGAGCCCGCGGCCTGAAAGGTGCAAATCGGTGCGGATATAATGGCGCGCGGTTTTGCTGCCGAGCGAGAGCACGATGCTGCGAAACTCCCAGTTCACAAGGTCCCTGCTGCGATAGCAGGAAACGCGGTTGTCGCCGCGGCGGTCCTCGCCGAACAGGTAGTACCAGCCGTCGTGGAGCAGGAGGCCCGCTCCGTGGCAGTGGACGGGGTTGCCGTCGGTATCAAGCAGGGGTTTTCCGTTGCGGTAGGTGGCCATGCTTATCCTCCTAAAACCTGAAATCTCGTTTTCCGTTTTCTATGTCAATAAGGTTGCGTTTGGCAATCTCCTTGACCTTGGGATTGGTTATCTTTTCTATCTCCTCGGCAATGAGCTTCTCGCCGATGGCGCGGGTTTCGGGCGAGGCGTAGTCCATCAGATATTCCTTAAGTGTCATAAGGGCGTTGGGGTGACAGCAGTTGAGTATCTGCCCGTTCTTGCAAAGCGTCATAA
Organism: uncultured Clostridia bacterium; assembly: GCA_947629005.1. Lineage (GTDB taxonomy): Bacteria > Bacillota > Clostridia > UMGS1883 > UMGS1883 > JAFLUQ01. The sequence goes on along the minus strand of CANRCD010000012.1, from coordinate 35,170 downwards.
ATCGGTCGCCGGTGCGGCCTTCGCGGTAGCAGGCGGTGCAGAAGGAGGGAATATGCCCGTTCTCCATCAGCCAACGGACTACCTGATCGAGCGTTCTAGTGTCGCTTACGTCAAACTGCTCGGTCACGTCGTCGTCCTCAAGGGTGCCCTCGGCATAGCCGCCGACGCTTGTCTTGCTGCCGCCGCTTATTTGGCTTATTCCGAGCTCCAGCACGCGCTCGCGGCACTTTTGGCTTTCGCGAGTAGATATTATCATGCCGGTATAGGGCACGGCCACGCGGATACAGGCCACAATTTTGGCAAAGGTGTCGTCGTCAATTCCATTGTCGAAGGCGTCAGGGTCAATGTCGTCCGCTCGCTTAAGCCTCGGCACGCTGATGGTGTGCGGCCCAACGCCGAATACGGCCTCAAGGTGCTCGGCGTGCATTAAAAGTCCCGCGAACTCATAGCGGTAAAGCTCCAGCCCGAACAGCACTCCGCAGCCTACGTCGTCAATGCCGCCCTCCATGGCACGGTCCATCGCCTCGGTGTGATAGGCGTAGTTGTGCTTGGGACCGGTGGGGTGCAGCTTTTCGTAGCTCTCTTTATGGTAGGTCTCTTGGAAAAGAATGTATGTGCCAATGCCGGCCTCCTTGAGGCGGCGGTAGTTTTCAACAGTGGTGGCGGCGATATTCACGTTAACGCGGCGTATCGCTCCGTTCTTGTGCTTGATGGAGTAGATGGTCTTAATGCTCTCAAGCACGTATTCAATGGGGTTGTTCACGGGGTCCTCGCCGGTTTCGAGGGCAAGGCGCTTGTGGCCCATGTCCTGAAGGGCGATTACCTCGTTTCTTATTTCCTCTTGGGTGAGCTTTTTCCTTGCAATGTGCTTGTTCTTGAGGTGGTAGGGGCAGTAGGTGCAGCCGTTGACGCAGTAGTTCGAGAGGTACAGCGGGGCGAACATCACAATTCTGTTGCCGTAAAATTCCTGCTTAATCTGCTTTGCAAGGGCGTATATCTCCTGATTTTTGTCCTCCAGCTCGCAGGCCAGCAGCACCGAGGCCTCCCTGTGGCCGAGACCCTTTTTGAGCCGAGCCTTGGCAATTATTTCGTCGATGAGGGCGGCGTTGCGCTTGTTAGCTTCGGCGTAGGCCAGTGTTTCGAGGATTTCCTCGTGGTTGATGAAGTCCTCCGCGTGTTTGGATTTTGGGTCGTACATTTCAAATCTTCCTTTCTTTTGGGTCAGACTAAACTTCCCCGTCAGTTATATTTTAGAATACACGGTTTTTATACTCACGCCGTCGAGCAGGCCGATTTTGCCGCTTAAGGAGCTGATGGCGTCTGCCGGAGCGTCCATTGCCACGCTTATTATATTTATGCCCTTCTTATGGTAGGGTATGCCCATGCGCCCCACAATATACTCGCGGTATTCGTGGAGCAGGGCGTTAAGTTGCGCTGCGCTGGCGGTATCCTCGACGACAATGCCCAGCAGGGCGACGCGGGTATTTTCCATGTTAATTCTCCTTTATAAGAGGATTGTTCCTTCTGTAAAGCTCGGTAATGCCTCGGATAAAGGCGGCGTCAATGCTGTCAATAGCTTCCTTCGTGGCGCGGAAGCTCCAGTTGCCCTCGGCCACGCCGGGGCGGTTCATTCGCGCGTCGCCGCCATAGCCGCACAAGTCTTGAAGCTGCACCACTGTCAGCACGGCTCCGCTGCGCCAAAGGGTGCGAATCACGCTTTTTATGACGGGGCTCTGCGCTCCGCCTTGGCCCCAGTCGCCGTTGAAGCCGCAGTAATCCAGCGCGTAGCGGCGGCTGCCCTCGTCGGCCTCCCACAGCCAGCCCACCATGGTGTTGTTATCGTGCGTGCCTGTATAGGCGACGGTGTTTTTCGTGTAGTTGTGGGGGAGATGGATGTTGTCTCCGCTGTCGATAAAGGCGAACTGCATAACGCTCATTCCCGGGAAGCCCGTATCGCGCAGGAGCTTTGGCACGGCCTCGTCCTCCGCGCCGAGGTCCTCTGCGATTATGGCGGCGTGGGGGATAGCCTTTTCGACTGCCCTCCACAAATCAAGCCCCGGCCCCTTGCGCCATTTTCCGTAGCGTGCGCTCTTATTTACGGGCACCTCCCAATAGGAGCTGAAGCCGCGAAAATGGTCTATGCGCACCGCGTCATAAAGGCGCAGAGAGTGCCTTATGCGGCGTATCCACCACGAATAGCTGTCCTTTTTCATGGCCTTCCAGTCGTAGAGCGGATTGCCCCATTTTTGGCCGTCCTCACAGAAGTAGTCTGGCGGGACTCCGGCGCAGGTTTTTTGTCTGAGATCCGAGCTCAGGCTGAACAGGGACGGGGCGGCCCATACGTCGGCGCTGTCAAGGTTAAGGTATATCGGCATATCGCCGATTATACTGACGCCCACGGAATTGGCGTAATTTTTAAGCGCGTCCCACTGGGAAAAGAATTCGTACTGCACAAAGCAGTAGAACTCGACCTCGTCCGAAAGCTCGGCAAGGGCTTTTTTGAGGGCCTTCGGCTCGCGCAGCCGCAGCCCGTCGTTCCACTGCTGCCACGGCAGGCCGGTTTTCTCGCGCAGGGCGCGGAACAGGGCGTAATCGGGCAGCCAGTCATTTTCGGCGGCGAAGGCAGCCACCTTTTCCCTGAGCTCCCTGTCCGCCCGAGCGAACGCTTTTTTTAGAGTGGGCATCAGCCATTCGTGAACGGCGGCGTAATCCGCCGAGTATGGCGAGTCCACTTCGCAGGCGCGGAGCTCCTCGCGCGTGATTAGCCCGTCATCAAAAAGAGTCTCCGGATCGATAAAAGAAGGGTTCCCCGCGAAGGCGCTTAGGCTGGCGTAGGGCGAATTGAAAAAGTCCGTCGGCCCCACGGGCAGAACTTGCCATGCGGCCATGCCCATTTCGGCAAGCTTATCGGCAAAGTCGCGGGCGGGCCGCCCGAGGTTGCCTATTCCGTATTTCCCCGGCAGAGACGATATGTGCATAAGCACTCCCGCGCTGCGGTTAAAGTTGGTTTTTGCTTCTGACAAGATTGTCATCCTCTCGTACTGATTGTCAAATAACGATACTGCGCGCCGCGTGCCACAGAACGGGGATAAAAATCGCGGGCAGCATATTTGCTAACTTTATTTTTGGCTTGTAAATGAAATTCAATCCTATTCCCATAATTAAAATATTTCCTATAAACGACATCTGCGTCACGACCTCCTCCGTCAGCAGCGGCTCCAGCAGCGAGGCGAACAGGGTTATGGCCCCCTGATATACCGCCACGCTCACGGCGGAAAACAGCGCCCCAATCCCGAGCGTGGAAGCGAAAACAACGGATATAACAAAGTCCAGCACGCTTTTTGAGAACAGCACCGAGGGATTGTGGCTCAGGCCGTCCTCAAGCGCGCCGACAATTGCCATCGCACCCACGCAGACCGTCAGCGTGGAGGTGACGAACCCTCGGCTGAAGCCGCCGCCCGCGCCGGAGGCAAAGCGCGCCTCCACCGCGTTACCGAGGCTTTCAAGCCGGCGGTCGATGTCAATAAGCTCGCCGAGAGCAGTTCCCACGACCATGCTGATTATCATCACCATTGTGTGGCGCTGCGCGAGCTCGCCCTCAAGGAGGTGCATACCGCCCTGAATTGCGCCGGCTATACCTATGCTTATGGTGCAAAGGCCCAAGGCGTGCATGAGCGCTTCGTTCATTTTGTCCGATATGAGCCGCTTGAAAACGAGCCCCAAAAGGCAGCCGGCAGCTATGGCCGCCGAATTGACAACAGTTCCTATGCCGGGGATATAAGCCATTAAAAAACACCTCGCAACATATTATAATCGCTTTCGACATAAAATGCAAGCCAAAGATTGCGGTTTTAGTGAAAAATTTGCATTGAAAATTACTTAAATTAAAAAATCGCAAAAAAATATTTGCAATTTTGCGGCCTGTGTGGTAGTATATATAGGTAAATTCTTTGTAAAGGAGTAACTATAATGAAAAAGAGCATGATAGCCGCGCTTTCCGCGGCCCTGGCGCTGTCGCTGTGCGCCTGCAATTCCCCTGCGGGAACCGGAACTCCCGATACTGACGCGCAGAACAAAACCGAAACCGAGACTAAAACCGTCACCGTGGGCATAACCCAGATCGCCGACCATCCTTCGCTTGACAACTGCCGCGAAGGCTTCATCGAGGGCCTTGCCGAGGGCGGCTTCGTCGAGGGCGAGAACCTTGTTATAGACTACCAGAACGCCAATAACGATACCTCCATCGCAACCACTATCGCCCAGCAGTTTGCCGCCAAGAAGGTGGACCTCATGGGAGCCATCGCTACGCCATCGGCTCAGGCCTGCTATGTGGCCGGTCAAGACGCGGGCATTCCCCTCGTTTTCTGCGCTGTGAGCGATCCCGTTGCCGCGGGCCTCGTTCCCGAAATGGGCAAGGCCGGCGAGGGAGTTACAGGCGTCAGCGACCTTATTCCCGTTGAAAAGCAGCTCAACCTTATCCACACTCTGCTTCCCGAAGCGTCTAAGCTTGGCATTCTCTATAATACCAGCGAGGTCAACAGCGAAACTCAGGTAGGAGAATATACCCTTAAGGCCGGCGACTACGGCCTCGAAATAAACGCCATAGGCGTTACCGCCGCCAACGAGATACCGCTGGCCGCAGAAAGGCTTGTGGGCGAGGTTGACTGCGTAGTTAATCTGACCGACAACCTCATCGTTGAAAACCTTCCCGTTTTGCTTGAAAAGGCCAACGCCGCCAGAATACCCGTGTTCGGCAGCGAGGAGGAGCAGGTGAAGAACGGCTGTATTGCCTCCGAAGGGCTTGACTACGTGGCGCTCGGCAAGCAGACCGGCGCTATGGCCGCTCGAGTATTAAACGGCGAGGATATCTCCGGTATCGGCAGCGAGTACGTTGAGGACAGCAAGCTCACAATCAACAAGGCCGTGGCTGAGTCTCTCGGCATAACCATTCCCGAGGAACTTGACGCCCGCGCCGAATACACCGAGGCCGAGTAATTCCTACAGTAAAAGCCTGCGGGGGCGGAGCCGTTCCGCTCCCGCGTTTTTTCTCAGAATGGGGGTTCTTCCATGTTGCTTAATATGCTGCAAAGCGCGGTCGAGCAGGGCCTTATTTACGCCGTGCTGGCGCTTGGACTTTACATCAGCTACAGCGTGCTCGACTTTCCCGACCTTTCCGTGGACGGCACCTTTCCGTTAGGCAGCGCCGTTACGGCGGTGCTGATAATTTCGGGCGCGAACCCGTGGCTCTGCCTGCCTGCGGCTTTTCTCTGCGGGGCAGCCGCCGGCGCAGTGACGGGCCTTATCCATGTCAAGCTGAACGTGACGAACCTCCTCAGCGGCATACTTATGATGACGGCGCTATACAGCGTCAACCTCACGATAGCCGGCCGCAGCAACCTTCAGTTCTATTCTCAGCCCACAATTTTTAAGGGCGCGCTGGCAAGGCTCCTCCCCGATAGGCAGGCTAAGCTCATAATCATAATAATCTGCGTCATTGTGATAAAGGCGCTTTTCGATTTGTACATGAAAACCAAAAGCGGTATGCTGCTGCGCGCCTGCGGCGCGAACGAGCAGCTTATCAAGTCGCTCAGCGTGGACAGCGGCAAAATCAAAATGCTCGGCCTCGCTATAGCCAACGGCCTTGTGGCGTTAAGCGGCTCAATGATGTGCCAGTACAACATGGGCTTCGACATCACCACCGGCACCGGCTCGATGGTCATCGGCCTTGCGTCGGTCATCATCGGCATGACAATACTGCGCAAGGTAAAATTCATGGGCGACACATTAAAGGTCATTTTCGGCGGAGTGACATATTACCTTTGTATCAGCGCGTCGCTTATGCTGGGGCTTAAGCCGCAGCTGCTGAAGCTCGTTATCGCCGCGCTGTTCCTTGTTATTCTCACAATAAACAGCAAGCTGTTCAAAGGGGGCGCCGCCGATGCTTGAACTGAAGGATATTTACAAAACCTATAACGTCGGTCTCATCAACGAGACAAAGGTGCTCGAGGGCTTTAATCTAAGCGTGCCCAAAGGCCAGTTTGTGACCGTAATCGGCAGCAACGGCAGCGGCAAGACCACGATACTGAACCTTATCTGCGGTACGATTTTTCCAAACTCCGGCAAAATTTTCCTCGACGGGAGCGACGTTACCTCCATGACTGAGTTTCGCCGCGCCCGCCATATAGGACGCGTTTTTCAGGACACTCAGAAGGGCACCTCGCCCAATATGACTATACTTGAAAACCTCTCCCTTGCTGACAATAAGGGCAGGTTTCACGGCCTCGGTTTGGGAGTGAACCGCAAGCGTATCGACGCCTACAGGGAAATGCTGGCCCCGCTGGGGCTGGGCCTCGAAAACAAGCTGGATGTGCTCGTGGGCTCGCTTTCAGGCGGGCAGAGGCAGGCGCTGGCCATGGTTATGTGCACTATGACCGATATCGAGCTGCTAATTCTTGACGAGCACACCGCCGCTCTTGACCCCAAAACGAGCGAGCTCATAATTGAACTGACGAATAAAATCGTCCGCGAGAAGGGCATAACTACTATGATGGTGACGCATAATCTGCGTCACGCCGTTTCCTACGGCGATAGGCTTTTGATGTTCCACCGCGGCGGGATAGAGATGGACCTCAGCGGCGAGGCCCGCCGTAACGTCGATGTGGATGATTTGCTCGACAGGTTCAACCAAATCAGTATTGAAAGCGGAAATTAACTGAATAATTAGGGGCGCGCATTGCGCGCCCCGCTTGTATGTTAACGACAGTAATGGTTCGTAAACACGCAGAAAATCCGCTCGTTACGAGCGGATTTTCCATATAAATTCATTATTTTATTTCCGCAAAATTTAATGCTCAAAGTCGCCTTAATACAAGACATTAAGCCACGGGACCCCGCAAAGACAGCTGTGCCGGATTTGTGGGGAGAAGGAGAAACAGTGAGGTGAACCGCGTTTCGATTTAAGAAATCGAAATAAGCGATACCGACCTTGTTCCGACGCCGGCCTGCGCGCATTTTTACGGCCCAGTTTACATTGCGGCGAGAGCCTCTTCAATGGCGTTCGAGAGCTGATCGGGGCAGGAGGTGCCGCGTCCGTTACAATTTATGCCGCGCAGGCGGCCTATAACGTCCTCGGCTCTCATGCCGACGGCGAGCTTCGCAACGCCCTGAGTGTTGCCGTTGCAGCCGCCGGCGAAAGCAACGCTCTTTATGGTGTGGTCGCTGTCTATCTCAACGGTGATGGCGCGGGAGCATACGCCTCTCGTCTTATATGTGTATGTCATGGCCGCGCCTCATTTACTTTGGCCGTAGTAGGCGTTCTTGCCGTGCTTGCGCATGAAATGCTTGTCCAGCAGGAATGCGTCCACGTCGGGTACGGAGGGATTGAGCAGCTTAGTGTTCAGCGCCATCATGCCGACCTCCTCCATGACAACGGCGTTATGTACGGCCTCGTCGGGGTCCTTGCCCCAAGCGAACGGCCCGTGCGACTGAACCACTACGCCCGGCACATATACGGGGTTGATACCGGCATTGTTGAAGGTCTCAATGATTACCTTGCCGGTGTTGAGCTCGTATTCGCCCTCGATCTCATCCTTGGTGAGGGGACGGGTGCAGGGGATAGGGCCGTAGAAGTAGTCCGCGTGGGTGGTGCCGAGCGGCGGTATGCTTTTACCGGCCTGCGCCCATATCGTAGCGTAGCGCGAATGAGTGTGGACAACGCCGCCAAGCGCAGGATAGGCCTTGTAAAGAGCGATGTGCGTTGGAGTGTCGCTGGAGGGGCGCAAATCGCCCTCCACCTTGTTGCCGTCAAGGTCGAGCACGACCATATCCTCGGCCTTGAGATCCTCGTAGGGAACGCCGCTGGGCTTGATTACCACAAGACCCTTTTCGCGGTCTATGCCGCTGACGTTGCCCCAGGTGTAGGTGACAAGGTTTTTCTTCGGAAGCTCCAAATTAGCGCGGAGCACGGTTTCTTTTAATTGTTCAAGCATAGCGGCGCTCCTTACTCAAACGGGTTTTCCGTCTTATACAGCATACCCTTCGGACGGTTAAAGCCTATCTCGTCCGTCGGCACTCCGATGTACTTGAATACCTCGAACAGCGCCTTGCCGTGATGGCCGAAGGCCACCGCGCCGTGGTGGGGGAAGTTCTTTTCGATGAGCACATGGCGGTAGAAACGGCCCATTTCGGGAATGGCGAACACGCCTATGCCGCCGAACGAGCGCGACGCGACGGGCAAAATTTCGCCGTTGGCTATGTAGGCGCGGAGCTTGGCGTCGGCCGTGGACTGAAGGCGGAAGAAGGTGATGTCGCCGGGGGCTATGTCGCCCTCGAGGGTACCGTTTGTGACTTCGACGGGGAGGCTCCTCGCCATTATCTTCTGGTATTTCATCGAGCAGGCCGCGAGCTTGGAGGAGCAGGTATTGCCGCAGTGGAAGCCCATGAAGGTGTCTTTATGGGTATAGGGGAATTTGCCCTCAATGTCGGCCTTAAACATATCGGCGGGTACGGAATTGTTGATGTCGAGCAGGGTAACGGCGTCCTCGCTGACGCAGGCGCCTATGTATTCGCTCAGCGCGCCGTAAATATCAACCTCGCAGGACACGGGTATTCCGCGGCCCGTAAGGCGGCTGTTTACATAGCAGGGAACAAAGCCGAACTGCGTCTGGAAGGCGGGCCAGCACTTGCCGGCTATTGCCACATACTGCTTGGAGCCCTTATGCTCCTCTATCCAGTCGAGCAGCGTAAGCTCGTACTGGGCGAGCTTGGGCAGCACCTCCGGCTTGAGGTTGCCCTCGCCGAGCTCCTTTTCCATATCTGCCATGACACTGGGGATGCGCTTGTCGCCATCGTGCTTGTTGAAGGCCTCAAACAAATCGAGCTCGGAGTTTTCCTCGATTTCGACGCCCAGCTTGTAAAGCTGATAGATGGGGGCGTTGCAGGCAAGGAAGTTGAGGGGCCTCGGGCCGAAGGAAATTAGCTTGAGGTTTTTAAGGCCGGCCACCGCGCGGGCTATGGGCAGGAAGTCGTGTATCATGTCGGCGCACTCCTCCGCCGTGCCGACGGGGTACTCGGGTATGTAGGCGGTCACTCCGCGCAGCTTAAGGTTGTAGCTGGCGTTGAGCATACCGCAGTAGGCGTCGCCTCTGTCGTCGGACAGGCAGCCGATGTTTTCCTCGGCGGCAGCCACAAACATCTTCGGCCCGTCGAACTCCTGTGCGAGCATGGTTTCGGATATTTCCGGCCCAAAGTTGCCGAGGTAAACGCACAGCGCGTTGCAGCCGGCGGCCTCAATGTCGGCCAGAGCCTGCTTCATGTGGATTTCGCTTTCAACTATGCAGACGGGACATTCGTAGATGTCCTCCGCGCCATATTTATCCGTGTAGGCCTTAATGAGGGCCTGACGGCGCGAAACAGAAAGCGACTCGGGAAAGCAGTCGCGGCTGACGGCTACGACGCCGACCTTGATTTTGGGAATGTTTTGCATTGTTATCTCTCCTTTGTTAAATAATTGGCTTTAATTTTCTTCAGGCTTTTCCGGCTCGGCGGCGGAATCATCGGCGGCGGGCTTCGCCGCCTTGTCGACGTCGATGGCGTCAACAAAGACGTTCACAAGCACGTTGTCCATGCCGGCGTAGGATTCCAGCGCGAACTTGACGGATTCCTGCACCTTGCGGGCCACATCGCAGATCTTCACCCCGAAGCGCACGCATATATGGATGTCGATCTCGGCGCTGTTTTCGCCGAGATCTACCTTAACGCCCTTAGACTGCCCCTTTTTACCAAGGAATTCGCTCAGCGAACCTCCGGGCGCGCCGAGAGCGACCACGCCGTCCACCTCGCGGGCGGCGATGGAGCTTATTCTTATCAGGACCTCGTCGGAAATATTTACGTTCCCGTTTTCGGAAACAATAAAGCCTTCTGCCATATTTATCCCTCCATAATTTTTCTCCTTTTATTTTATCATAGTTTTCCCTTAAATTCAAGTATTAATTTAATTCAGTTCCACGATTTTGATTTTTTCGTTCGGTATGCCGCTCTGCTCCGAAACGATTTCCGAAATTATGGCCGCGTCGCTGCTGTCGATTGATTCCGCTTTAACCACCACGTTTGCCATGCCGTTGTTGATATAGCACACAGCGTCCTCAAATCCCTTGGCGCGGATAAGGTTTTCAACGGCGGTCTCGGTCTCGGTGTTCTGCGCGAGGGTAAGCACGCCCTGCTGGGCCGTCTCGCGGGTCTCCTCGTCGGCGTCCTCGTTGGAGATAAGCGAATTGAAGGTCTCGATGGACTTGCTGCGGCCGGCCTCACGGTCAACCCTTGCCTGTGCGAAGAAATCCGTCACGCTGTCGCTTTCGACAAGCTGCGCCTCGCCGAGGTAGCCGGCCGAGGTTTCCGCGTCCTCCTCGGTGGATACGCTGCGCTCGCGGCTTATGTTTACATACCCCGCCACGCCCACGAGAACCGCCAGAACCGCCAGCACAAGCTGCTTCCTTTTGAATACCATCATCATAAAAATGCTCCTTTACATTATTTTTTTTACATTTGCCGCATTTTGTAAACCTTTACTCTGTGGGCGCCTATACCGAGAGCCGTGGAGGCCGCCTCGGCGAGCTCGGCTCGCACGCGGTCGCTGCCGCCGCCTTCCGCTATTATGAGCGCGCCTCGGACAGAGGGCGCGTTTTCGGCCAGCACAAGAGCTTCGCTGCCGCTCGGGCCCGAGAGCACCACGGTTTTGCTGCTCTCGCCGCTGCCGTCCTGCTGAACGGCTATAGAGCCGCCGTTTTCAGCCACGAGCATTACCTCCACGCGGCCCGCGCCGTCTATTTCGGAAAGCGCGGCTTCGAGCCTTGCCTCAAGCTGCTCGGTGTAGCCGCTGTTTTTCTGTGAGGGCTCGGGCGCGGCCTCGGGCTTTTTGTCCGGCAGTGAACCAAAGGCGAGCAGCGCCACCCCCAGCAGCAGTATAATATATATTCCGAAGCTCCGCTTTTTATCACCCTCCGGCAGCTCCTTCAGCTTCAATAATTTCAATGTTGCTCCTTTCAGCGCCAAGCTCCCTTTCCGCATAGGCGCGCACGGCGTCAGGGTCGGAAGCGTTTTCAACTGTGACGCTTTTTACGCCTCCCTCGCTGTCTACCTCGACATGGGCCTCACAGTCGGGAAACGCGGCCTCGATAATATCCTCAAGATTAGATTTGTGCTGCAAAAGCACTCTCGCGCGGGCCTCGGCTTCGGCGGCCTCGGTATCCGCCGCCGTATAGCTCGGAAGAGTCAAGTCGGCGCCGCCGAGTATAGGCGAGAGCGCCGCCGAGAGAACCACAAAACCACATGCCAACCGGCAGTAGCCGCGAAAGCTTCCCTCGGGTACGAGCATATCCGTCAGCGCCGCAAGGATGACCGCCGCCCCCAGCGCCCGTATGTATTCTGCCATGTTAAGCGCCGCCCATCAGCGCCGTCACGGCGATAACCATCATCACGGCCACGCAGGCAACCGAGGCCAACAGCGATTCGAGGCACCCCGCCATACGGTATACCGAATCCGCCACCTGACCGCCCATAGGGCCCGTTAAAGCTCCCCCCACGCGGAAAACCAGAGCCAGCGCGCCTATTTTTACTACCGGCAGCAGCGCCACGGCGATAATAAGCGCCACTCCCACCGCGCCGATGGTGTTTTTGAGCAGCAGACTGCCGCCGGCCACGCTGTTCATGGCGTCGGCTATGGAGCCGCCCACCACCGGCAGCGCCGACGACACGGCGAACTTTAGCCCGCGCGCCGCCAGCGAATCAAAGGACGAGGCCGCAAACCGCGTCACCGAGAGCGCTCCCGTAAATATCACCATAACAAAGCTCAGCACGTATGCGCTTATCCGTTGGCATAAATCGGCCATGCCGCCAACGTCCACTCCGGAAGAAATGCCTCCGAGCAGACGCAGCACCATAGAAAACATTGCCATGGGTATCACCAGCCGCCGTATTATAAACGTAAGGACGGCGCACATAAAATATATAACAGGGTGAATCGCTCCGCCGCTCGCGGCCATGCCTCCGCTCATCATCAGCGTGAGCGTGGCGGGGAGGATGGCGTTCATTATCATGCTCAAATCTTCCACCGCGTTAAGGGCGTATTCTCGCGCCGATGAAAAGGCCTCAAGGGCAATGGCCGTAAGGTAAGCCGCGGAGGCTAGATTGGCGGCCGCGGCCACGCTTTCGCGACCAAAGGAGGCCTGTAAATTCCGTATTATCGCCAAAAACACCCCCAGCGCCAGCAGCAGCGCCAGCGTGCGCAGGCAGAGCCGCAGCTCGCCAAAAAACAGGTTAAGCAGCCGGCCGGCGGCAGAGCTCATGTCGAACCCAAAGCTGCCGGCTAACATATCGGCCATTGCGCCCTCGGCGGAAAAGTCGGGCATCAGCCGCTCCAGCCAGCTTTCGCTCTCGGCGGACAGGGCCGGGAAGGTGAACTCGTCCATTTTCACACCTCACAAAAAATTCATAAGCTTTAAAAACACGTCTTTTATAATCGGAAAGCTCATCAGAGCTACGGCGGTTTTTCCGGCAAGCTCCACCCGTCCGGCGAGAGCGTTCTCGCCGCAGTCGCGGCACAGCTCCGCCGCAAACTGGGCTATGTAGGCTACGCCGGTTACCTTAAGCATGGGCCGCAGGAACTGGGTCATGGGGCGGCTTATAAGGCTAAAATCCTTAAGCGCGGCCACAAACTCCGCCGCCATGGGCACCGCCGCGCCCATGACCACAAGCGAGGCCGCCAGCGCCAACAGCCGCGCCATTTCGGGCCGCATCTCTCTGAGCGACAGTGCAATTATCGCCGCGCACACCGCCAGTGCGCAAATGCCCGCCACGCTCATAGGCCGAATACGGTCTTTACCGTGGCGAACAGCTCGCCAATCTTGTCCACGAGGATTATCAGTACCACCACAAGGCCGGCGATAGTCGTCATCATGGCCTGCTCTTCGCGGCCCGAGCGGGTGAGCAGTTGATTCATCACGGCCACGATTATCCCCACACCCGCGATTTGAAAAATCAAATCAACGTCCATGCCAGCCCTCCTCACATAAGCATTATCACCGCCGCCGCTCCGGCCAGCGCCCCGCCGCCGAGGTACAGCCTGCCGCGGCGCTTAAGGTCGTCCTCGGCGCGGGCTATGCCGCCCTCGAGCTCGGAAAGAAAAACGTCTATGTTCCTTATCTGCCCCTCAAAGGTGTCGGCCTCGAGCCCCTTCGCGAAAAGCTCAAAGCCTTCGGCGCCCTGCCCGAGCGGTAGCACGGCCTCGCGCACCGGCACTCCTCGCTCGAGCGCCTTTGCCGCCGGAGCAAAAAACTCGCTTTCGGCAAAGGCCTCCTCGAGGCTTATGCCTCGTCCGTATATTTTGCTTCTGAGAGAGGCGGCCTCCCAACGCAGGCGGCGGAGATTATCGAGCCTGCGGCTGAGCGTCATTCTTTTTGAAAAGCCCAGCGCCGTGCTTCCGGCCATGATGAGCGCCGCTCCCGCGGCCTTAAGCATAACAGTTTACCTCCGTTATCACTCCCACGCCGCCCAAGGTCACCACGCAGCCAAAAATATGCCGGTCAAGCAGACCGCCGAGGGCTGTTCTCCGCCTTACCTCGCCCGCGTCCGCCGCGTGGACGGAGGTCATCACCGCAACGCCCGAGTTCACCGCCCGAAAAATGGCCTCCGCGTCCTCGTCGCCGCCTATCTCGTCCGTAACGATTGCCCTTGGCGACATTGCGCGCAGGGCCATCATCATGCCCTGCGGCTTTTTTACCCCATCCAGCACGCAGGTGTAGGCTCCCACGTCCATCTGCGGAACGCCGCCCCTCATGGCGGCCAGCTCGCTGCGCTCGTCTACTATGCAGACGGGCTCGCGGTCGCCGAGCATCCGCGCTGCGTCGCGCAAAAGGGTTGTTTTGCCGCAGCCGGGCGGCGAAATTACAAGTATGCTGCCGCCGAGATAACGCTCAAGGGCCTTTGCCGCGCCGGTAATTTCCCGAGCCACACGGAAGCACAGGGCCGACGGCTCCACCATAGCCTCGCCTCCCGCGCCGACCGCGAGCCTGCCGCAAACTCCCACGCGGTGCCCTCCTTCAAGAGTGACGTATCCCTCTCGCAGACTGTGCTGCGCGCTGTAGGCCGCGCCGCGGCATATATAGTTCAGGGTGTTCCTTAATTGTGACTGCGTTATTACTACCGGCAGACGGATAAGTCCCTTGTCCGTCATGACCGCCGCCGCGCCGTTCGACATCAGGCGAATTTCCCTTGCGCTGTCCATCAGCGGCTCCGCTTCGCGGGCTGCTTCCGCCGGCAGGTATTGAAGTATGGTGTTCATAGGTCTGTCCTCGCTTTCGGTAAAGTATATGGCGTCCGGCAAAAAAATAGAACAACCCTCCGTAGCTGCGCATCAAAGGGGAACCCGCACGGTTCCCCTTTGAGTCTACCCCTCCGCGTCGGGCGCTTTCGCTTACGAAAAATCAATAAATTGATTTTTCTACCCCGACTAAGGTATGAAATTCCGGGTACACGCCCCGGAATTTCATAATTTTATTTTTATTTGAGTTGGTTCTTAAAATTAATCTCACAGACAGACAAACCCTCCGCGCTTGGCGGAGGGCTGTTCTTACTATACGTTCGTTACAGGCCGGCAAAGCCGAGGCAGACGCCTATGGCTGCCGAAAGGCAGATAATTATTATCGGGTGCAGCTTTTTTGCGGCAAAGAGCAGCGACAGGGCAAACACCGCCGCCGCTCCGAGCGTATCAGGTGAGAGAAGCGCTTCGGCGCTGAAGCCCGCGGGAAAGAGCGCCGTTTTGCCCACCGATACCGCCGCGGATGCGATAAGCCCCACAACGGCGGGCCTGAGACCGCTCATGCAGCCCCTGACTGCCGAGCTGTTTTTAAAACGCTCATAGCTTCCGGCCACGATAAGGATAACAATAAACGATGGAAGCGTCACGCCGAGCGTGGCGCAGACCGCTCCGGCGGCTCCGGCGGTCTCGGCCCCGACGTATGTCGCGATATTGACGGCGAAAGGGCCGGGAGTACTTTCGCTAACGGCCACAAAATTGACAAGCTCCGCCGCGCTGAGCCAGCCGTGGGCGGCCACCTCCTGCTGGATAAGAGGCAGCATGGCGTATCCTCCGCCGAAGGTGAAAGCCCCGATTTTGAGGAAGGTCCATAAAAGCTCAAGCAGTATCATGCCATCCTCCTTCCCGTAAGAGCGCGGACGAGGCCGAACGCTCCGCAGCCGATGATGACAGCTATGACCGGCGCGCCAAAAAAAGCCGTCAGCACGAAGGACAGCCCCATAAGAGCGTATGACGCGGCCCCCTTGGGACACTGTCGGTACATCGAAAAAAGCGCTTTCAGTATCAACGCCAGCACTCCGGCCCGCACTCCGCGAAAGGCAAAGCGCACGGCGGGCAGAGCCTCGAATCTGCGCAGCGCCGCCGAAAGCGCCAGAATTATAATAAACGAAGGCAGCACAACGCCCAGCGTGGCGCAGACCGCGCCGAAAAAGCCGCCCAGCCGTTTCCCCGCGAAGGTGGCGGCGTTCACTGCGACGGGCCCGGGGGTGGACTCGGCTATGGCGACAATTTCAAGTAGATCGCCGCCGGAGAGCCATTTTTTGTTTTCCACGAGCTCGCGCTCTATGAGCGGTATCATAGCGTAGCCTCCGCCGAAGGTAAAGGCGCCGATTTTCATGAAAGTGATAAATAAGCTCACGTCGGTTTTTAGCTTTTTAAGCATTTGTTCATCTCCGTAATTGCAGATTACGCATTTATTATAGCCCGCCGGAACGGAATTGTCAATAATCTGTCGCCTTCAAAATTAATAATGTCGAGGCTTGACATTTCAGAGCCGGTATATTATACTTTAATTGTAATTCCAACGGAGCAAACGCAATAACAACCTCGGCGACTTCAGCCTTTGGAACGAGGAAAAATATCCCGAATAACGGACAGATTTGACATGAATGAAAAAACTCTTACCAAAACACCTGTTGTGGCCGCTTTGGCCTTTGTATGCTGCGCCCTGTGGGGCAGCGCGTTTCCATGTATAAAGATAGGCTACCGCCTTTTTGCCGTAGCCTCGGACGACATAGCCTCGCAGATTTTGTTTGCGGGCTGTCGCTTTGCTCTCGCGGGCTTTATGACGGTGGCCGCCGCAAGCTTTGGAGCTAAAAGGCTGCTTAGGCCGACATCCAAGGCCGAGACGCTCATGGTACTGAAGCTCTGCCTGTTCCAGACAGTGCTCCAGTACGTGTTCTTCTATATCGGCCTTGCCCACGCCGAGGGCGCGAAAAGCGCCATAATCGAAGGTTCCAACGTGTTTGTGAGCGTGCTGGTCGCTGCGTTGATATTTCGCATCGAAAAGCTCACGCCGCGTAAACTCATGGGCTGTCTTGTGGGCTTCGCCGGCGTTGTGGTGATAAACTTAACCGGCAGCGCGCTGACCGGCGGCGTCAGCTTTTTGGGCGAGGGCTTTGTGTTCATTTCCACCTTTGCCTACGCGGCTTCGTCGGTCATTATGAAGGGCTACTCACGTCGGGCCGACCCTGTCATGCTCAGCGGTTGGCAGTTCTTGGTTGGCGGGCTGCTCATGGCCGCGGCGGGTTTTGCCCTCGGCGGCAGAATAGCTTCGCCTACGCCCGCCGGAGCCTCAATGCTGTTTTACCTTGCCTTTGTTTCCGCGGCGGCTTATTCGCTATGGGCGGTGCTGCTGAAGTATAACCCCGTTTCGCGGGTGTCGGTTTTCGGCTTTATGAATCCTGTGTGCGGTGTACTGCTTTCGGCGTGGCTGCTCGACGAGAAAACCTCCGCTCTCGGCCTCAGAAGCGCCGTTGCGCTTGCGCTCGTCTGCCTCGGCATATATGTGGTAAACGGCGAAAAATCGGCGGAATAACAGTAAAAAAGCGCGGGCAATCCCGCGCTTTTTTTCGTTTGCGAATTAACCTTTGGCGGCCTCGAACTCTTCCTCGATCTCTTTGCAGGGAGCCTTGGTAAGCAGGCTGACGACGACTATCGTCACAATGCCGACGATGAAAGCGGGGAGCAGCTCGTAAATGGCCCACACGCCGCCCATGGGGGCGACGAGGTACTTCCACACGAATACCATCACGCCGCCGGCCACCATGCCCGCTATTGCGCCGGGAAGGGTGGCGCGCTTCCAGAACAGGGCGCATATCATTATCGGCCCAAAGCTCGCGCCGAAGCCCGCCCACGCGAAGGACACTATGCCGAAGATGGAGCTGTCAGGGTCGCGGGCGATAAACACGCCGAGAATAGCGATGATAACGACCGTCAGCCTCGCGGCAATCATGCTGCCCTTTTTGGAGATTTTAATGTGCATAACCTCTTGCAGCAGGTTTTCCGAAACGCTGCTCGACGCCGCCAGAAGCTGCGAGTCCGCAGTAGACATAGTGCTCGCCAGAATACCCGCGAGGATAAGTCCCGCCATAAGCGCGGGAAGAATGCCGTGGGTGGAAAGCATATCGGCTATACGCACGATAACGGTTTCAGTGTTGTTTCCGGAGAGCGTTTCGATAAGGCCGCTGTGGCTCATGGCGTTGCCGATAAGGCCTATAAGTACGGCCATGCTCATGGCGATGACAACCCAAACCGAGGCCACGCGGCGGGAGAGCTTGAGCTTGTTTTCGTCCTCAATGGCCATGAATCGCAGCAGAATGTGCGGCATACCAAAGTAGCCGAGGCCCCACGCGAGTGTGGAGGCTATCTTTAGCGGGCCGTAGGGCTGCGCGGCCCCGTCTGCGTAGGTGCTCGTGAGGGAAAGGTAGCCGGGCAGCGCGCGGGCGTTATCCATAACCGCGCCTATGCCGCCGACGCTCACGGTGGAGAACACGAGCACAAACAAAATCGCGATAGACATGATTATGCTCTGGATAAAGTCCGTGGTAGAGGCCGCCATAAAGCCGCCCGCGGCGGTGTAGCCTACAATAACGACAGCCGAAATTATCATCGCCGTCATGTAATCCCAGCCGAACAGCGACGAGAACAGCTTGCCGCAGGCGGCGAAGCCCGACGCGGTGTAGGGAACAAAGAACACGATGATAATCACGGCGGCGATGGCCGCAAGGATGTTTTTGCTGTCGTGGAAGCGGTTCGAGAAGAACTGCGGCAGCGTGAAGGAACCCGTCACGTGGGTGTAGCGGCGCAAACGCTTGGCCGTCAGCAGCCAGTTAAGATAGGTGCCGGCGGCGAGGCCGATGACCGTCCAGCCCACGTCCGCCACGCCGGAAAGGTAGGCAAGGCCGGGCAGGCCCATCAATAGGTAGCTCGACATATCCGAGGCCTCGGCGCTCATCGCCGTCACAAAGGGGCCGAGCTTTCTCCCGCCCAGATAGAAGTCCGAGGCGGATTCGTTCCTTTTGGCGAAGCGGAAGCCAACTAAAATCACACCTATCAGATAAAGGAATATCGTGATAAGTATGCAGATGGAAGCCGTTGTCATTAGTATCACCTCTTAATATAAGTTGCGAAACATTATAGCACAAAAAAATTCCTCTGTCAACCGTTAAATTGCCCATAACGGCGCGGATGAGGTATTGATTTTTGACTATTTTGCGATTGAATTTATCACTCGCGGGCAGTTTTCTTGCGGTTTTGACTGCAAAACGTCGGTTATACTTGCCGTTTTGCATGGCTTTCGGGCGCAGTTGCCGAAAATCACGGTTTTTTTGCCGTTTTTTCGGGAATACAGTCAAAAACAAAAAAAACGCCGTAAAGCCTTCGCTTCACGGCGTCTTGGCTCCTCAAGTTGGACTCGAACCAACGACCCTGCGGTTAACAGCCGCATGCTCTACCGACTGAGCTATTGAGGAATATTTCGCTGACGAATTGTATTATAGCACAACGAAAACAAAAAAGCAATACCTTTTTCAAAATTTTTTTGAATTTTTTTCGACCGAGGCCCTTAGCGCCAAAAAAAACATTGACATTTTCACAAATTTGGTATAAAATTAAATATAAGTATGATTATCGGGAGAAATGCGTTTTGAAGGCGACACCAACCGTTGAAAAAGCCGAGATAGAGGCCCAGCTGGCCGTAATGCGGCGCATAAAGCAAAATAACGCCGGCAGGGAGCTTAAGGCTCTTGTGGAGACCTACGGCTGCCAGCAGAATGTGAACGATTCCGAGCGGCTCAAGGGTATGCTGGCGGAAATGGGGTACACTATGACCGAAAGCCGCGGCGAGGCCGACCTTATCCTGCTCAACACCTGTGCTGTGCGCGAAAACGCCGAACAGAGAGTTTTCGGCGTTTTGGGCGCGATGAAGCACATAAAGGACGAGCGCCCGAACGTCATCATAGGCGTGTGTGGCTGTATGCCGCAGCAGAGCGCCGTGGCCGAGCGTATCAAGGCCAAGCACCGCCATGTTGACCTAATTTTCGGCACGCACGCGCTCTACCGCTTTCCCTCGCTTCTTGCCGAGGCTCTGGAGCACCGCAGCCGTGTTGTCGATATCGGCGGCGGGGGCGCGATAGCCGAGGGGCTGCCAAGCCTCCGCGACGGCGGAGTAAAGGCCTTTGTTTCGGTGATGTACGGCTGCAACAACTTCTGCTCCTACTGCGTGGTCCCATACGTCCGCGGCAGGGAGCGCAGCCGCGCTCCGGAGGACGTGCTTGCGGAGGTCAGGGCCCTCGCGGAAAGCGGCGTGAAGGAGGTAATGCTCCTCGGCCAGAACGTAAACTCCTACGGCAACGACAGGGGCGAGACAGACGCCTTCGCCCGTCTGCTTGAAAGCGTCGGCAAGGTGAACGGTATCGAGCGGATACGCTTCATGAGCAGCCATCCCAAGGACATATCCAAAACCCTGCTCGACGCCATGGCCCGCTGCGAAAAGGTCTGCAATCAGCTTCATCTTCCGCTTCAGTCGGGCAGCGACAGGGTGCTTAAGGATATGAACCGCCGCTACGATAGGGAACGCTATCTCGAAATCGTGGACTACGCCCGAAGCGTCATGCCCGATCTGGCGCTGACGACCGATATTATTGTCGGCTTCCCCACCGAGGAGCGCGCCGATTTTGAGGAAACGCTTGATATGCTGAGGCGAATCCGCTGCGAGAGCATTTTTTCGTTTATTTTTTCTCCGCGTGAGGGCACTCCGGCGGCGAAAATGAAAAGCCGCGCCACCGATGAGGAAAAAACCGCATGGTTTAATGAAATGCTCGAGGTGCAGAACGCCGTCAGCGCGGAGAGGAGCCTTGCCTGCGTGGGTAAGACATACGACATTCTCGTCGAGGGCCCAAGCCGTCACGAGCCGGATATGCTCATGGGCCGCACCTACGCCAACAAAATAGTCAATTTTAAGGGCGACCCCTCCCTCGTTGGTAAAATCGCAAGGGTAAGGATTATCTCCGCGCAGACGTGGGCGCTGCTCGGAGAGCCGGTATAACGCGGAATTAATTGAAAGGAAGATACAAATGGAAATTTTTGACAAAGCAAGAGAGCTCGGCGAGGCCATCGTCGAGAGCAACGAGTACAAAGCTCTGAAGCTGGCCGAGGCCAAGCAGGAGCAGGACGAAGAGGCGATGAAGCTTCTTCAGGAGTACAGCGCCATCCGCCGCGATTTGGCCGAGGAGATAAATAAGGGCGACGTCAGCGAGGAGCGTCTCGCCGAAATACGCGAAAAGGTGGAGGAGGCCTATGAGAAGGTCACCACCAACGACACTATTGTGGAATACCTCAACGCTAAGAACGCGTTCCAAGCCATAATCGACCAGATGAACACTATACTCTCTTTCCACATCACCGGCAAGCTGCCCGGCGGGTGCAGCGGAAGCTGCGAGGGCTGCTCGGGCTGCAACTGAGGTAAAACCGAAGCTTGAGAGGAGGGCGGACCATGGCGGAATACACGCCGATGATGAAACAGTATCTGGAAATTAAAGAGGCGAATAAGGACGCTATCCTCATGTTCCGCCTCGGCGACTTTTACGAGATGTTCTTTGACGACGCGGTGACTGCCAGCCGTGAGCTTGAGCTCACGCTGACGGGCAAAAGCTGCGGTATGGACGAGCGCGCGCCGATGTGCGGCGTGCCATTCCATGCGGCCGAGGGTTATATCGCGCGGCTTGTGGCCAAGGGCTATAAGGTGGCTATATGTGAGCAGATGGAGGACCCGAAAAAGGCTAAAACCATAGTTAAGCGCGACATTATCCGCACCGTCACCCCCGGAACAATAGTCGATGAGAACGTGCTCGCCGCGAGAAGGACGAACTATATGGCCTCCATTTTTGCCGAAAACGGCTCTGAAGCCGTCGTTTTTGTGGATGTTTCCACCGGCGAAATGCTGGGCACCGTTCTTGAGGACGACAAAAACTGCGACAAGCTTATGAACGAGCTTGCACGCTTTGCCCCCGTCGAGGCCGCTATCGGCGGCGAGGGGCGCTTCCATAAGCGGATAGACGAATATTTCCGCACTCACAGCGAAATCAGCGCTTTTTCGTATAACGGGGAGGACGTCTCTCCGACTGCCCGCGAGGTGGTGGATAAACAGCTGAAAAACGCGGCCGAGGTGAGAAATCCGCTGCTGCTCACGGCCGCCGCCGCGATAATTGAATATCTGGTGGAAACGCAGAAATCCGGCCTTTCGCATATAAATGAGATTAATATTTACGCCTCCAAGGAGTTTGTGGATATAGACATGAACAGTCTGCGCAATCTGGAGCTTGTCGAAACCATGCGCGATAAGACCAAGAAGGGCAGTCTGTTTTGGGTGCTGGATAAAACGCGCACCTCCATGGGCAGCCGAATGCTCAAAAGCTGGATACTTTGCCCGCTTGTCAACGCCGGCGCTATAACCGCGCGCCACAGCGGAGTGGAGGAGCTGGCGAAAAGCCTTCCCCTGCGCGAGGAGCTGCGCGACGCTATGGGCGGAATTCTTGACATGGAGCGGCTGATGAGCCGTGTATCCATGGGAATATGCAACGCCAGAGACCTTGTTTCGCTGCGTTCGTCCTTTGCCGCTCTTCCAAGGCTTTACAAGGCGCTTTGTTCCTGTCGCAGCCCGATAATGAATCGGCAGGCCGCTTCGTTCGACGCTTTGGAGGATATCTGCGAATATCTGAACCGCGCCATTGAGGACGAGCCGCCGGTTTCTCTGCGAGAGGGCGGGCTCATAAAGGGCGGCTTTAACGAAGATATTGACCGTCTGCGCGACGCCTCAAAAAACGGCGTCGGCAGCATTGGCGCGGTGGAGGCCCGAGAGCGTGAGCGCACCGGCATAAAGAACCTGAAGGTTAAGTATAACAAGGTTTTTGGATATTATATCGAAATCAGCAAGTCAAACCTCGACAGGGTGCCCGACGACTATGTGCGCAAGCAGACAACCGTGGGCGGCGAGAGGTTCATCACGCCGGAGCTCAAGGAGATTGAAAGCACGGTACTCGGCGCAACCGAGCGGCTTGCGGCCTTGGAGTACGAGCAGTTTGTCGAGGTGCGCGCGCGCGTTGCCGCCGAGGCCGGCAGGATAGAAAAAACGGCCCGCGCCGTCGCCACGGCTGACGTTCTGTGTTCGCTGGCGGAAGTTGCCGTCAAAAACCGCTATGTACGCCCGCAAATTGACGTTTCAGATGAAATATACATAAAGGACGGCCGCCATCCGGTGGTGGAGCAGGTGCTTAAAAACGGCGTGTTTGTGCCGAATGATACCGAGCTCGACTGCGGGGCGAACCGTGCGGCCATAATCACCGGCCCGAATATGTCGGGTAAGTCCACTTATATGCGGCAGGTCGCGCTCATTGTGCTTATGGCGCAGATGGGCAGCTTTGTGCCCGCGGCGGAATGCCGTATCGGCGTGGTGGACAAAATCTTCACGCGTATTGGCGCCAGCGACGACCTTGCCTCCGGTCAAAGCACCTTCACTCTCGAGATGAGCGAGGTCAGCTATATTCTGAAAAACGCCACTAAAAGCAGTCTTTGTATATTGGACGAAGTAGGCCGCGGCACCAGCACTTTCGACGGGCTGGCCATAGCTTGGGCGGTTATTGAGCATATAGTTAAAAAAATCGGTATGAAAACTTTGTTTGCCACGCATTATCACGAGCTTACGGCGTTGGAGGACAGCCTGACAGGCGTAAAAAATTACAATACCGTCTGCAAGAAGCGCGGCGACGATATCACCTTTTTGCGGAAAATCGTCCGAGGCGGCACCGACGAGAGCTACGGCGTTGAGGTGGCCAAGCTGAGCGGCGTGCCCGCGCCTGTTATCAGGCGCGCCAAGGAGGTTCTGACAGAAATAAGGACCGGAGCCGTGAAGCATACGGCTTCTCCCTCGGAGGCCGAGCCCCAGCTCAGCTTCTCCGCGCAGGAGAGCCCCGCGATCGAGGCTCTCCGCACCGTAGACGTTACGACGCTGACGCCCATTGAGGCGCTAAACAAGCTGTATGAATTACAAAAAATGATACAAAAGTAAAAAGGAAGCGGCAAAAATGGGAAAAATAAATATTCTCAGCAAGGACGCCGCAGAAAAAATTGCGGCGGGCGAGGTGGTTGAGCGGCCCGGCAGCGTCGTAAAGGAATTGGTGGAAAACGCCGTTGACGCCGGCGCAAGGTCCGTTACGGTGGAAATCCGCCGCGGCGGAGTCAGCTACATCCGCGTCACCGACGACGGCTCCGGCATCCTGCCCGACGATGCGGAGCGCGCCTTCATGCGCCACGCCACAAGCAAAATCAGGAACGCCGACGACCTTGAGCACATAACCACCCTCGGTTTCCGAGGCGAGGCGTTGTGCTCCATAGCCTCGGTCAGCCGCACCGAAATGGTGACAAAGACTGCCCGTGAGCGTTTGGGTACGAAAATAGTCCTCGAGGGCGGGGAAATAATTGAAAAGGGCGAAACCGGCTGCCCCGACGGTACGAGCATTACGGTCGAAAACCTGTTTTTTAACACGCCCGCCCGCATGAAATTCCTGAAAAAGGACAGCGCCGAGGCTGCCCTCGTTACGGAAATCTGCCAGCGGCAGGCTCTCAGCCGGCCCGATGTGTCGCTGAGGCTCATACGCGACGGCAAGGAGATATTTTTCACGCCCGGCAACAACAAACTTGCCGACGCGGTCCGCTGTCTTTGGGGAAGGGACGTGGCGCAGTGCATGAATTCGGTGGAGTACAAAGCCGAGGCTGTGCGCGTCACGGGTCTGGCCGGTAACAACAGCCTGTCCCGCCCAAGCAGGGCGCTGCAAATGTTTTTCGTGAACGGCAGAACGGTGCAGAACCGCACGCTCGCCCTTGCCCTTGCAGACGCCTATAAAAACGAGCTCATGGGCGGGCGTTTTCCCGCCGCCGTGCTGAATATCGAGCTCAACCCCGCCCTTTGCGACGTGAACGTTCACCCCTCAAAGACCGAGGTCAAATTTGCCGACGAAAGAGCAGTGTATAACGCAGTGTACTGGGCCGTTCGGAATATGCTGATGAAGGCCTCGGGAGCGGGCGGGCTCCGCCCCTCTGGCGAAAGCTACAGGCTGCCGTTTTCCGCCGCTCCGGCGGGGCAGCTTACGGTGCGGCAGGCCGTAAAACCGTCAGAAATGCCGCCCGAGAAGCCGCCCGAAAAACAAAACGGAAAAACGGCGAAGTTCAGGCAGTATGTTACGGCTCCTCCCGAAATTGCCCCCAAAGATAAAAATGTTTTCGGCGAGGTTACCGTTAGGACGGACGTAGAGCCGCTGCTGCCTAAAAAGCAGATAGAGCGCCTTAAAGAGGAGCACGAGCAAAAGCTTAAAAGCGGCGAGATAAAGGCCCCCGTAATCAAAAGAGTCGACCTTTTTGGCGACTTAGGAACCAAGACTTCCGAGCCTGTTCCCGCGCCGACGGAGGAATCTGCCGGAGAGCAGGAACTCCCCATAAGGATAATCGGACAGCTTTTTTCTACCTACATTCTGGCTGAAGCGGAAAACGAGCTTATTATAATTGACCAGCACGCCGCCCACGAGCGAATTAGGTACGAGGAGCTGCGCCGCGGCGAGGGCAAAGCCTCCATGCAGCTCCTGCTGCTTCCGCAGAGCGCGGCTCTCGGGGCGCGGGAACATCAGGCCGTGACGGAAAACAGCGAATTTTTGTGGGACATGGGCTTCGAGCTTGAGGATATGGGAGGCTCATCCGTCCTCATCAGGAGCGTCCCCGCGGACTGCTCTCCCACCGAGGCCGAAAGTCTGCTTGCGGAGCTTGCATCCGTATTGATGGGCGAGGGGGGCGGCGCTGTTATGGAACGTCGCGACAGGGCCATGTATACCTTGGCCTGCCACAGCGCCGTCAGAGCTAACCGCGAGCTCAGCGTGGAGGAGATGGAGCGGCTTGCCGCCGACGCTCTGAAGCTTGAGGGCATATCCACCTGTCCCCACGGGCGGCCCATAACAGTAAAAATGACAAAATATAACCTTGAAAAAATGTTCAAGAGGATAGTATGACGGATATGAAAAAAATCCCGCTTGTCGTGGTTTGCGGGCCTACCGCCTGCGGCAAGACGGCCCTTGGGGTCGAGCTGGCGCTCCGCCTCGGCGGGGAGGTCGTCTCGGCGGATTCAATGCAGGTCTATAAAGGACTTGATATCGGCACCGCCAAGCCCACCGCTGAGGAGCGGCGCGGTGTGCCCCACCACATGATAGATGTGGCCGAACCGTGGGAGAACTACAGCGTGGCGCGATACTGCGCCGAGGCCGCTCCCGTAATCGAGGATATAGCCCGCAGAGGAAGGCTCCCCATAATCGTGGGAGGGACGGGACTTTACATCGACAGCCTTGTCGCTAACACTGATTTTTCGTCCCCGAGCGGCGATGAAGCCCTCCGCGCCGAGCTTATGCGCGAGGCGGAGGAAAAAGGAAACGTGTACCTGCACGAGCTGCTCCGCAGGCTTGATCCGCAGGTCGCGGAGACTATACATCCCAACAACGTAAAGCGCGTTATACGCGCCATTGAGCAGATAAGCCTGAGCGGAAAAAGCCGCGCAGAGCTCGACGAAAGCAGCCGCCGCGAGTCTCCGTATCATGCCCTTCGCTTCGCTGTCGAGTGGGATAGGGCCGTCCTTTATGAAAGGATAAACG
Source organism: uncultured Clostridia bacterium (assembly GCA_947629005.1). Classification (GTDB taxonomy): domain Bacteria; phylum Bacillota; class Clostridia; order UMGS1883; family UMGS1883; genus JAFLUQ01. Next base: position 9,115 of record CANRCD010000012.1, on the reverse strand, counting down.
CCCGCGTGGACGAAATGCTTGAAAAAGGCCTTGTTGACGAGGTCCGCCGCGTGCTGATTCCGGCGCTTGACAGGGCCGGAACAGCGGCCCAAGCCATAGGCTATAAGGAAATCGTGGACTGCATTGAGGGACGCTGCTCCCTTGACGAGGCCGTTGAAACCATAAAACGCAATACCCGCCGCTACGCCAAGCGTCAGCTTACGTGGCTGCGGCGGAACGGGGATATTAATTGGCTCAGTCCGGAAAACGCGGCCGATGCGGCCGAGAAAATATATAAAGAGGAAATGCCGATAATACAAGGAGGAAATAACAATGAAATCCAACATTAACCTTCAGGACGTATTTCTTAATTCCGTCCGCCGCGACCACACCACCATCGTGGTTTATCTTGTCAGCGGCTTTCAAATCAAGGGACAGGTGAAGGGCTTTGACAACTACACAGTAGTCATCGACAGCGACGGCAAGCAGGAGCTTGTTTACAAGCACGCCATATCTACCATTATCCCTTTTTCTCCCGTTAAATTTAACCTTGAGGAAGTAGACGAGTAGGTGAAGGAGCTTGCGCAAAGCAGTCAGAGTGATTTTTATAGTGGTGATCGCGGCGGCGCTTATTAGTTCCGTGCGCTATTGCGCCAGTCCTTACGGCACCGAAACGGTCACCTATTACGAATATGAAAAGAGCGTCAGCGGCTCGGGGTATATCCTGCGCGGCGAGACCCTTGTGAGGAGCGAGGCTCCCGGCGTGTTCGAGCCCTTTGTCAACGACGGAGAGCGCGTCGCTAAAAACGCAAAGGTCGGCACCGTAATCACGGGCCGCCCCGACGACGCCATGGTGGACGAGCTCAACATTATAAACGAGCGCATTGAGGATATTGAAAAAAGCCAGATAATGTCCGAGATGTATCAGTCCGACGCGGTGCGTATCGCGGGAGCGGTATCCGCCGACGTAAAGAGCCTGCGCGAGGCCGTGCGCGAAGGCGACTACGCCCGCGCCTCGGAGCTCAAGCGCGAGGTGGGCTATCTAAAGGGGCGCGGCGCGGACATAGAGACTGACCAAAGCGACGAACTTTTGGCCGAGCTTTACGACCGCAAGGCGGATATTGAGAACGCCATCGGCGGCGCCCAGAGCGAGGTTTTTGCCCCGAAGGCCGGCATATACAGCGCCTCCATTGACGGACTTGAGGAATTTGGTTCAGAAGAAGCGATGGCTGCCCTCACTCCCTCGCAGGTGGAGGGCTTCGACGGCCTTATGAAGGACGCGGAAAAGGATGAAAACGTGCTGTGCAAGATAACCGATAACTATAACTGGTATCTTGCGGCGGTCATTTCAGCCGAGGAGGCCGAGGACGTTACCGTCGGCGCCGACGTCAGCCTTATGGTGGACGCGTCGGAAACCGCCGAGGTGGACGCCACCGTGCTCTCCCTTAGCGAGGAGGAGGACGGCAAGCGCGTTGTGGTGGTTCAGTGCGGCAAATTTGTGGACGGTATCACAAGCCTTCGCAGCGTGGACTATAAGCTTGTGCTTCTCCGAAAGAGCGGCCTTCGTATTCCCTCCGAGGCGCTGAGAATAGAGAACGGTGAAAAGGGCGTTTACATCCTTGTAGACAAGCACACCAAGCAGTTCAAGAGCGTTAACAGCGATCCCTTTGGCACAGAGGACGACAGATATTACATAGTTGACCGCAACTATACGCCTTCCGGCGCGAAGGCCAGTTATGTTCCGCTGAAGGAACTGGATAAGGTTCTCCTTAAACCCGAGGAAGTGAAATAAAATGGATCAGCTTGAAAAAAACATCGACTCAGTTCGCCGGAGAATAGCCGCCGCTGCGCAGCGCTCCGGCAGAGACGCGGGGGAGATAACCCTCGTGGCTGTCAGCAAGTTTGTGGATATTGAACTCGTGCGCCGCGCTATGGAGCTGGGCCTTACCACCTTGGCCGAGAACCGCGTGCAGGAGCTGGCCCGCAAGGCCCCGTTGCTGCCCGACGCTCGCTGGCACATCATCGGCCATTTGCAGACTAACAAGGTTGGCCGTGCGGTGGAGCTCGCCGAGCTCATACATTCGGTGGACAGCCTTCGTCTTTTGGAAGCGATTGATAAAAAGGCCAAGGAACTGAACAAAATACAGGATATATTGCTCGAAGTAAACATATCTTCGGAAGAAAGCAAATATGGTTTGACAACTGAGGAATTTCATTATATAATAAACAAGTTAAGGGACTATCCCTCGGTTCGGCTGCGCGGGCTGATGGCAATGGCGCCGAACTTTGAGAATAAGGAACTGTGCCGTCCGGTGTTCCGCGACGCGGCCCGTCTCTTTGGCGAGATAAAGGGCGGCGGCGTGAACATTCTTTCAATGGGAATGAGCGGTGATTTCGAGATCGCCGTCGAGGAGGGCGCGACTCATGTCCGCGTGGGCAGCGCGATATTCAAAGAAGGATTTGCCCGATAATGGGCGGAAAGGCAGGACAGAGATGAAAAAGAACATTTTTAACCGCATGGCTGACCTGGTGTTCGGCGATTCCGACATGGACGACGATTTTGAGGAGGTCGGCTTCGAGGACGAGGAGCCCGCTCCCGAACCCGCCCGCAGGACTTCCTCCGCGGCGGCTCCTTCGGCGCGTAAAAATCAGCCGAGAGTGGTGAACTTTGCCGCTACCACACAGCTCAAGGTAGTTGTGCTTAAGCTGGATTCCTTTGACGACAGCTGTAAAAGCGTGGTAGACAATTTGAACAACAACAAGCCCGTTATCATTAATATCGAGGATATGGACCGCGAGCAGGCCCGACGCACTATAGACTTCATCAGCGGGGCGGCCTATGCCAAGCGCGGTTCCTTCCGCAAGATAAGCGACGGGATACTCCTTTTGGCTCCCTCCAATGTGGACGTTACGCCCGCCGTCAAGAGCGAGCTTGAAAGCGGCAGGCTTTTCCCGTGGGACTAAGCGACAAACAGCGCTTTCTCGCCGGACTTGACGCCGAGGAAAAAAACGCCTTTACCAAGCTGTACGACAGGGCTCTGCGCGCTGAGAAATCCGGCGCGGCGGCCTTCGGGGACTTTTTGTCGATGAAGGAAATAAGCGACCTCAATCAAAGGCGCGGTTCCCTGCCCGACGCGGAGCTCAGCTTCTTTGGCGGCTACGACGGTGCCGAGCGCATGGTGGCCGGCTTTAACGCAGCCGATGGTTCTTTTCCGGTTGCGGCGGTGGAGATAAGCTCTAAAACCGCCCGCGGCCTTACGCACCGTGACTATCTCGGTTCCTTGATGGGCCTGGGTATTGAGCGCGAAAAGGTGGGCGATATTCTTGTCTCGCCGGAGAGGACCGTAGCCTTCATCCATACTGACATTTTGGACTACGTGGAGGCGAGTCTGACCTCGGCGGGCAGATTCCCCGCTTCGGCGCGGCGCGTGGAGCTTTCGGAAATAAATGTGGAGCGCCGTTTTGAGGAAAAAAGCGGCACCGTGGCCTCGCTAAGGCTTGACAGCGTATGCGCCCTTTTCATCGGAAAGGGGAGGGAGGCCGCCTGTGAGCTTATACGCGCGGGACGCGTGTTTGTGAACGGCGCCGCCGCCGAGAAGGCCGATTTCAGGCTCTCGGGCGGCGAGATAATAACCGTGCGCGGCTTCGGCCGGGCCGAGCTTACCGCCGGCGGGCGGAGCAAAAAGGACAGAACCTTCGTAACGCTTAAAAAATATGTGTAAATCCCCCTGAAAGGAAGATATAAATGGATTACTCTGAAACTCTTAATCTGCCCCTCACCGACTTTCCCATGAGGGCCGGTCTGCCGGAAAGGGAGCCCGAAACGCTCAAGCGCTGGCTTGACACCGACCTTTACGGCAAGCTGATGAAGGCCAACGAGGGCAAGCCTCTCTTTGTGCTGCACGACGGCCCGCCCTATGCCAACGGCGATATGCACATGGGCCACGCCCTCAACAAAACTCTAAAGGACATTATCACCCGTTTCAAGAATATGGACGGCTTTAAGGCCCCATATATCCACGGCTGGGATACGCACGGCCTGCCCATTGAACGTCAAGCCATAAAGAAGCTCGGCATTGACCGCCATAAGACCAACGTAACGGAGTTCCGCAACGTCTGCAAGGACTTTGCTCTCGGCTATGTCGAAAACCAGAAAAAGCAGATACAGCGGCTCGGCGCAATCGGCGACTGGGACGACGTCTATGTTACGCTCGATCCGCTGTTTGAGGCCAAGCAAATTGAGATTTTCGGCGAGATGGCAAAGCGCGGCTATATCTATAAGGGCCTTAAGCCCATCTACTGGTGTCCCGACTGCGAAACGGCGCTGGCCGAGGCGGAGATTGAGTATCAGGAGGATAAGACAGACTCCATTTACGTCAAGTTCCGCGTCACCGACGATAAGGGCGTGTTCGCCTCGGTGGGCGAGCCGCTTGAAAACATCTATTTCGTTATTTGGACTACCACCACATGGACTCTTCCCGCGAATGTCGCCGTCTGCCTCAACGCGGATTTTGACTACAGCCTCGTGAAGGCGAACGGCGAGGTATACGTCCTTGCCGCCGAGCTGGCGGACGCGGTCATGAAGGCCGGCGGGATAGAGCAGTACGAAACGATTGCCTCGTTTAAGGGCAGCGAGCTGGAATATATGAAGGTCAAGCACCCCTTCATCGACAGGGAAAGCCTCGTCATCGTAGGCGATCACGTAACGCTCGAGGCCGGCACCGGCTGTGTACACACCGCTCCGGGCCACGGCGTGGAGGACTATCAGGTCTGCCTTAAGTATGACGAGATACCCATGATAGTTCCCGTGGACAGCAAGGGCTACTTCAACGAACAGGCCGGCGAATTCAAGGGAATGTACTACGAGAAGGCCAACCCGAAGATTATCGAAAGGCTCAAGGCCGAGAACGCGCTTTTTGCCCTCGAGCCTATCATCCACCAGTATCCCCATTGCTGGCGCTGCCACGAGCCCATTGTGTTCCGCGCCACCGAACAGTGGTTCGCCTCGGTGGACGCTATTAAGGACAAGGCCGTCGAGGCCATTAAGGGCGTCAACTGGATACCTGCGTGGGGCGAGGACCGTATTACCGGCATGGTGCTCGACCGCACGGATTGGTGTATTTCCCGCCAGAGAACGTGGGGCGTTCCGCTGCCGATATTCTACTGCAAGGACTGCGGCAAGGAGCTCATCACTGAGGAGAGCATAGCCGCCACGGCCAAGCTTTTCCGCGAAAAGGGCGGCAGCAACGCTTGGTACGAGACCGACGTCAAGGACATCCTTCCCGCCGGCACGAAATGCGAGTGCGGCTGCACCGAATTCACCAAGGAAAAGGATATCATGGACGTTTGGTTCGACAGCGGCTCCTCGCACAGCGGCGTGCTTGAGGTCAAGAAGGGCCTCAAATTCCCCGCCGACGTTTATCTTGAGGGCAACGACCAGTACCGCGGATGGTTCCAGTCGTCGTTGCTGACGTCTATCGCCGCAAAGGGCGTGGCTCCGTATAAGACCGTCATCACCCACGGCATGATAGTTGACCAGAACGGCGACAAGTTCAGCAAGAGCAAGGGCAACGGCACCAGCCCCGAGGTCATTATCAATAAGTTCGGCGCCGATATCCTCCGCCTTTGGGTAGTTTCGGCCGACTATAAGACCGATATGAGAATATCCGACGAGATATTGAAGCAGCTCAGTGAGGCCTACCGCAAGATAAGGAACACCGCCCGCTATATCCTCGGCAATATACACGATTTTAACCCCGAAACAGACTGCGTGCCTTTTGCTGAGCTCGGCGAGATGGACCGCTGGAGCCTTACAAGGCTCAACGATATTGTGGGCCGTGTGCTTGAGGCCTACCGCAGCTATGAATTCCACATGATATATCACGCCATTCACAATTTCTGCGTTGTGGATATGAGTAACTTCTACCTTGACGTTATAAAGGATAGGCTCTATACCTCGAGGAAGGACAGCAAGGAGCGCCGCGCCGCCCAAACCTGTATGTACGAGATACTGGACGCTATCGTGCGTCTCATCGCCCCCATTCTTTGCTACACCGCCGACGAGATTTGGCGCGCCATGCCTCATCGGGCCGGCGATGACGCCGAGGCCGTAATACTGAATGGTATGCCCGCCGTGCGCGACGAGTGGAAGGACGACGCCCTTGAGGCAAAGTGGGCCCGCATACTCGCCGTCAAGAGCGACGTCAGCAAGGCGCTGGAGCTTGCGCGGCGCGAAAAGACCATAGGCAAGTCTCTTGACGCCAAGGTTGAGATTTTCGCCACGGGCGAGCCGTATAAGTTTGTGAGCGAGATACCCGACCTCGCCACTGTGCTCATCGTGTCCGACGCCGTAGTGACGGAGGGCGATGGCGACGGAATAAAGGGTGAGGCCGAGCCAGGAATCACCGTGAAGGTCAGCATTGCCGAGGGGGAAAAGTGCGAGCGTTGCTGGATTAAGACCCCCACCGTCGGCTCTCATCCCGAGCATCCCACGCTCTGCGCCCGCTGCGCGGAAATTTTAGAGAATTAAAAAATAAAAACGGCGGGGAGGGAGCTCGCTCCGTCCCCGCCGGCGTTCTGCCGCTAACTGGGGGAATTGAAATGAAAAAGCTTTGCGCGCTTATGGCGGCGGTTTTCGCCGTCTGCGCCCTTATCTCTCTCTCCGCCTGCGGCGGGGGAGACGTTAAAAAGGCCGAAAAGGCTGTGGACGATGTTATTGCCGCACTCAAATCCGCCGATATGGACGCCGTTGCCTCACTTGTGACCGATGCATCCGCCTTTAAGGAGGACGATTCCGGTATACTCGGCGACCAGACCGAGCTTGGCAAGGGCATATATGGCCGCCTGAGCTGCGAGGTGACTTCCGCCGAAAAACAGAAAGACGGCTCCGTGTCCATAACGGCTGATATAACCAACGTGGATATGGAAAAGGTGTTCAAAAAGTGGCTTGAGGATTTTGCCGCGAGCCAAGCCTCCGGCGAAAGCGCCGCCGATGACGGCCTTGCCTCGCTGCTCGACGCTATGCGCGCCGAGGACGCAGAGATGGCGGTTAAAACCGTAGATTTCTCGGTGGCGGAGCAGGACGGCAAGTGGAAGGTCGAGCCAAACGCCGACTTCGTGGACGCCGTTTCCGGCGGCATAGTTTCAACGCTCGGCGGCGGCAGCGAATAAACCGCTCGGCCGTTGTAAGGGGGGTCAGACTTGCTTTTATACCTCATACCGTTTGCAATTATCCTTATTGCCGACCAGCTGACAAAGCTCCTCGTTGCGGGACGGCTTGGCGTGGGCGAGAGCCTTAGCGGCATAAGGGGCCTGTTCGATATAACCTATGTTCAAAATCAAGGCGCGGCCTTCGGCCTGCTTCATGGGAGAAAGCTGCTGCTTATAGCGATAACTCTGGCGATTTTGGCCTTCCTCATAATTTACGCCCTGCGCCGCGATACAAGCTCGCGCTGGCTCATGTGGGGGTTGACGCTTGTGTGCTCGGGCGGGCTGGGTAACCTTATCGACCGAGTGGTTTTCGGCTATGTGCGCGATTTTATTGACATTTCTTTTATGCGCTTTCCGGTGTTCAATATTGCGGATTGCGCCGTGACTGTGGGAGCCGTGATGATGGTGCTTTATATTATGGTGGAGGAGCACAGGCGAAGTGAAGAAGATTTCTTTGACGGCGACCCGGAGTGAGAGGGCCGACAGGTTCATTGCCGCGCAGCTCGGCGGTGAGGGGATAACCCGCAGCCGCGTGAAAAAACTCATGGAGGATGGCCTTATCACCGTTTGCGGCGAGGTAAGACCGGCGTCCTATGTGCTGAAAATTGGAGACGGTATAGATGTTGAGCTGCCCGACCCGAGAGAGCTCGGCGTCGCGCCACAGGATATCCCGCTTGATATAGTCTACGAGGATGGGGACGTTTTAGTGGTGAATAAGCCCCGAGGGCTTGTGGTTCACCCCGCCGCCGGCAATGAGGACGGAACGTTGGTGAATGCCGTGCTCTACCACTGCGGCGGTTCGCTTTCGGCTATAAACGGGGTTATTCGGCCCGGCATTGTCCACCGAATAGATAAGGATACCACCGGCCTTTTGGTTGTCGCGAAAAATGATAGGGCCCACCTCAGCCTTGCCGCCCAGCTTAAGGACAGGAGCCTTAGCCGCACCTATTACGCTCTCGTGCACGAAAACATAAAGGACGACAGCGGCACTATCGACGCGCCCATTGCCCGCAGCGACATTGACCGCCGCCGTATGGCTGTGCTGCATAAGGCCGAAAGGGCCCGCGATGCCGTCACCGATTTTCGTGTGCTGGAGCGGTTTGGCGCTTATACCCTTGTGGAGTGCAAACTCCGCACCGGCAGAACGCACCAAATCCGCGTGCACATGAGGTTCATCCATCACCCCATTGTGGGCGATAAGACTTACGGCGTGAAAAACGAGGAATTCAACCTCGAGGGACAGCTTCTCCACGCGGGAGAGATAGGCTTTATCCATCCGCGCACAGGCGAACGGGTCAGCTTCACCGCGCCGCTGCCCGAGGATTTTCGACGGGTTCTGGATATACTCAGAAAAAGAGCCGCGGCAGAATAGCCGCGGCTTTTACGCACAGACCACACAGATCTTTTTCAAGAAAAAGCGTCGGAGCAAAGACAGGCTTTGACAAGCCGCCGGAGGCGGCATACTCGCGAAAAGTTGAAAAGCAAAGCGGAGGCGTTATGAGGGCGGCTTATCCGCCCGAATAGCCGTAGCGCGGCGAAACTTTTCGCGAAAATGAGGAGCAGCGGCGCGAGCCACGTTCCGATTTTCAAAAAAATCGGAACAAGCGATGCAACGCTTGACAAGCCGCCGAAGGCGACATACTCGCGAAAAGTTGAAAAAGCAAAGCGGAGGCGTTATGAGGGCGGCTTATCCGCCCGAGTAGCCGTAGCGCGGCGAAACTTTTCGCGAAAAGGAGGAGCAGCGGCGCGAGCCACGTTCCGATTAAAAAAAATCGGAACAAGCGATGCAACGCTTGACAAGCCGCCGAAGGCGGCGACTCGCGAAAAGTTGAAAAGCAAGCGGAGGCGTTATGAGGGCGGCTTATCCGCCCGAGTAGCCGTAGCGCGGCGAAACTTTTCGCGAAAAGGAGGAGCAGCGGCGCGAGCC
>CANRCD010000011.1 GCA_947629005.1 uncultured Clostridia bacterium | reverse complement strand
GGGAGTTTAGCTCAGCTGGGAGAGCATCTGCCTTACAAGCAGAGGGTCATAGGTTCGAGCCCTATAACTCCCACCAATCCCCGCGAAATCGGCATTGCCGCTTTTACGGGGGCCAATGTGGCCAGTGGCCCGGTAGTACAGTTGGTTAGTACGCCAGCCTGTCACGCTGGAGGTCGAGGGTTCGAACCCCTTCCGGGTCGCCATTTGCCTTTGTAGCTCAGTCGGTAGAGCAAAGGACTGAAAATCCTTGTGTCACTGGTTCGATTCCAGTCGAAGGCACCATCGGCATGGGAATTGGAGGAAAAAGAAATTCCTGTGCCGTATCTGCGGGAGTGACTCAGTGGTAGAGTGTCACCTTGCCAAGGTGAAAGTCGCGAGTTCGAATCTCGTCTTCCGCTCCACAAAGGAAACGCCGATTAGGACGTGAACCAAATCGGCGTTTTCCATATATGGCGTCATAGCCAAGAGGTAAGGCACGGGACTGCAACTCCCTGATCCCCGGTTCGATTCCGGGTGACGCCTCCACCGCGCCGCCGCAAGCGTTATATCGCTTGCGGCGGCTTTTTTTATTTGCAAAAAAGCCGCTTTTCGCTCATTACGCTGCGTCTCCTTTTTCGCAAAAAGCCACGCTCGGCTTGCCTATTCGGGCGGATAAGCCGCCCTCATAACGCCTCCGTTTGCTTTTTGACTTTTTGTGATTATGCCACCTACAGCGGCTTTGGCTAACTACCAACCTTTCGCGATTGCGCCGTTTGCGGCGTTTATATATCTTGTGCGGCCGACCGTTGGGGACGGCCGTTTTTTTCGTGAAAAAATTACAAAAAAACTCAATGTTTTTTTCAAAAAAGGGTTGCATTTTTTTGCAAATGGGTGTAGAATAACACTGTAGTGCAATATTGTGCAACTTTGTGCAACTGTGGAGGGCGAGAGGCAGCGTTGACGGACATCTGAAGAAATCGTCCTCCGCGGGCGCACAAATCCGCGGTTTTATGCCGCTTGTACGGCTCTATAAAGCGCTGAAAGGGGGCGGGTTTGTGGCTGTTAAAGAATTTATCGGTGAATTTAACTTTAATATGGACTCCAAGGGCCGCGTCACCCTCCCCGCGAGGTATCGCGAGCAGCTTGGCGAGGGCTTTCACGTGACCAAGGGCTATGACAGGTGCCTCAGCGTTTACGACAAAGAAAATTGGGAAATTTTCAGGGACAAGCTTCTCAGCTACCCTTCCACAAACGCCGCCGCGAGAATGCTGCAAAGAAGCTTTCTCGCCGGAGTGGAGGAGCCCGTGCCCGACAAACAGGGCAAGATACTGCTTTCGCAGCCGCACCGCGCCTATGCCGGCCTCGTCAAGGAGGTCGTGATAATCGGCGTTGGCAACCACATTGAAATTTGGGCCAAGGAGGCGTGGGACGCTTACAGCAGCGGCGACGGCCTGAGCCTCGAGGAAGCGGCCGAGCGTCTGGACGCGCTTGAAACGGGGCTGAATAGATAACGCTGAAAATAATTAGAAAATAATTAAAAGAGGGGAAAAGCCATGGAAAACGGCGGTTTTGAGCATACGACCGTCATGCTCCGCGAGGCTGTGGACGCGCTTGCCGTCCGGCCCGACGGGCTTTACGCCGACTTCACCCTCGGCGGCGGCGGCCATACGGAGCTTATCCTGAGCCGCGGCGGCCGCGTAATAGGCATAGACCGAGACGCTTCTGCAATTGAAGGCTGCGCCGAGAGGCTGAGGCCATACGGTGAAAGCTTTATTCCGGTGCATGACAATTTCGGTAATATAAAAAGTATACTCGAACGGCTGGGCGAGCCGTGTCTTGACGGCATTGTGGCCGACCTCGGCGTGTCGTCGCCGCAGTTGGACAGGCCCGAGCGCGGATTTTCGTATATGCACGACGCTCCGCTCGACATGAGAATGGATACCTCCGCGCCCCTATCTGCCCGCGAGGTGGTGAACGGATACAGCGAGGAGGAGCTCACCCGTGTGATAAGCTCCTACGGTGAGGAGCGCTGGGCCGCACGGATAGCGAAATTCATCGTCGAGGACCGCAAAAAAGCGCCGATAGAGACGACGGGCCGGCTTGTTGAAATAATCAAGGCGGCGGTGCCCAAGGGCGCCCGCAGGGACGGCCCCCACCCCGCCAAGCGAACCTTTCAGGCTATAAGAATAGAGGTGAACGGCGAGCTTGAAATACTCGCCAACGCCCTAAGAGACGGCGTGGACAAGCTCCGCTCGGGCGGGAGGATAGCCGTCATCACCTTCCACAGCCTTGAGGACAGAATAGTTAAAGATACCTTCGCCTCTCTGACCCGCGGCTGCGTCTGCCCGAAGGACTTTCCGGTCTGCGTGTGCGGTATGAAGCCCGCGCTCCGTCTCCTCGGCAAAAAGCCCGTGACTCCATCGGACGAGGAATTGGCAAATAACCCCCGCGCCAGGAGCAGCAAGCTTCGGGCGGCGGAAAAAATCATATAGTCGGGAATGATCAATATGTTTGAAAACGACGGTTCCAATGCGCTAAAGCCTAATGACTACGCAATTACTCTCCCCGAACAGACCGCACAGGAGGCTGCCCGACGGCGGCGCCGTCAGGCGGCAAAGCCCCGTCAGCGCCAGATGTCCTCCCAACAAAAAAGCGCTGTCGTAGCAGTTACCATCGCTCTTTTTGCAATGGCGCTGACGGTGCTTATGTTCAAGGCGGAGCTTAATACAAACTACAAGGAACTGAGTCAGAGCAAGGATAAGCTGGCCGTGCTCTCCTCGCGGGTGGAGCAGCTCAGCTCGGAAATTGAGGGCGGCGGAAGCCTTGTGGCCGTGGAGGAAAAGGCGGCCGAGCTGGGGCTCAGTCAGGCGGAACAGTCGCAGATTGTGTACATAACCTTGGGCGGCAAGGACAGCGGCGAGATTCTTGCCGAGGACGGCGGTACTCGCGGGCTGAGTCAGTTTTTTAACAAAGTTGCCGCCATCGCGGAATATTTGTATTGACGTTAAAGTAGAATTAATCGGAGCAGGAAGATCAATCGCCCCCGAAGGCGCACGCACGGGGGCGTGCCCTGTTTGTTAGGAGGATTTTTCATGTCGGGCGGAAAGCTTGCCATAAAGAAAAGGATGCGCTTCGTCAGCTCCGTTTTCATGCTGCTGGGGCTTGTCCTTATAGTGCGGCTGGGCTGGGTGCAGCTCGTGCGCGGCTCGTACTACAAGGCCGAGGCCATGAACCAGCAGACACGAGACCAAAAGATAGCCTCCAAGCGCGGAAACATCTACGACAGGAACATGAACGTTCTGGCGACCAGCGGCAGCGCCGAAAGAATATACATTAATCCGCGTATCATCAAAAGCGCCGACGACAGCAGCGAAAAGAATGCCGAAGCCAAGGCTGAAAAGGCGCGCAAGGACGGCGCCGATCCCGCGCCTGTCGAGAGGAACGTGCTGAGAAAAAAGGTTATCGCCGCTCTTACGGAGATACTCGGCACAGACGAGCAGTGGCTTAACGAGCAGCTTGATAAGACCGACAGAGCTTCAATCGAGGTTAAGGCCAACGTGGAGAAGGAGACTGCCGACAAGCTGCGCAAGCTTAATTTGACGGGCATTGAATTTACCGAGGACGCCAAGCGCTACTACCCGAACGGCAGCCTGCTCTGCCACGTGCTGGGCTTTACCGGAAAAGACGGGCAGGGACTTGAGGGACTGGAGAATATCCTTGACGCGCAGCTCAGCGGCACGGCCGGCCGCGTGCGTTCGGCCAAGAGCGCAAAAAACGGCGAAATGCCCTTTAAGTATGAAACCTACGAGGCCGCCAGCGACGGCGGCGGAGTTATACTGACCATAGATAAGACCATACAGCAGTTTGTGGAAAAGCACCTGAATACCGCCTACGAGGAAAACAAGCTTAATAACGGGGCCGCCGCCATAGTGATGAATCCCAAGACGGCTGAGATTCTCGCCATGGCGGTGGCGCCGGGCTACGACCTGAGCGACTACAACACCATAAAGGACGAAACCTTGCTCCGGCAGGTTGGCGAAACGCTTGAGAAGCGCACCGAGGAATATCAGGCCGCCCAGAGCCGTATTGCCGCCGGCGAGCCCGAGAAGGGCGACGAGGACTTGACCGAGCCCACCGAGGCTTCGGCATATAACGAGGTTCTGCTCAAGATGAGGCGCAATAAGGCCGTAGTCGATTCCTACGAGCCCGGCTCTACGTTCAAAGCCGTTGTGGCGGCCGCCGCGCTCGAAGAAAACGTGGTTTCCCTTTCCGACACCTTCAACTGCCCGGGCTACAGAGTTGTGGCCGGCACAAGAATAAAATGCGCGAAGGAGGAGGGCCACGGAACGCAGACCTTCGTTCAGGGCGTGATGAACTCATGTAATCCGGTGTTCATGGACGTGGGCGCGCGCCTCGGGGCCGAAACCTTTGACAAATACTTTGAGGCCTTTGGCCTTAAGGATAAAACCGGCTTCCTTATCCCGGGCGAGTCGGAGGGCACTCATCATGAGGTCAAGGACATGGGGCCGGTGGAACTCGCGACGAGCTCCTTCGGCCAGACCTTCACCGTCACGCCGCTACAGATGGTGTGCGCTATCAGCGCAGTCGTCAACGGCGGCTACCTTATGGAGCCGCACATCGTTAAGAGCTACACCGACAGCGAGGGCAACATCGTTGAGAACGTTGACCCCGTTACCGTGCGCCGCGTGATTTCCGAGGAGACCAGCGCCACCATGCGCGAGATTTTGGAAAAGGTCGTTTCCGAGGGAGGCGGCAAGGCCGCCTATATCCCCGGCTACCGCATAGGCGGCAAGACGGGCACGAGCGAGAAGCTCCCCCGAGGGTCGAACCTTGTCGTGGCGTCCTTTGTGGGCTTCGCCCCCGCCGACGACCCCGACATCGTGTGCCTTGTCATCCTTGACGAGCCTATGAACGGCATGACCTACGGCGGCCAGATAGCCGCCCCCGTGGCCGGCGCGATAATAAGCGACACGCTTAAATATCTGGGCTACGAGCCCAACTATACCGATGACGACGCCCTTGAGGCTGAGATAATCGTGCCCGACGTTACGGGCGAAAGCGTGGACGAGGCGCGTGAGCGCATTGCCGGACTGGGGCTCAAGGCTACCGTAAAGGGCGAGGGCGATACCGTTATCAAGCAGATACCCAAAGAGGACGCCCGCCTTCACAACGGCAGCGTCGTCATTCTGTACACCGAGGACGAGGCCGCCGATGAGGGGCCGCCGCCTGAAAATACGGACGAAGATAACGAGGAAAAAGAGGAATAATCGAGGCAAATAAGGAGTATTTATCGTATGCGGCTTTCTGAGCTCATCAGAACGCTGAAGATAAATGCCTGCGATTTCCCCGACAAGGAGATCACAGGTGTGACCTGCTCCACAGATAAAGTAATACCCGGCAGCCTTTTTGCTGCCATAAGAGGCACGATGGCCGACGGCCATGATTTTATTCGCCTTGCGGCGGAGAAGGGGGCCGCCGCCGTCATTGGCGACCGCGGGGCCGCGGAAACAGACAGCCGCGGCCTCGCGTATATCCAAACCGAAAACGCCGAAAAGGCTTACGCCGAAGCCTGCGCCGCCTTTTTCGGCCATCCGGAAAGAAAAATACAAATCGTGGGCGTTACCGGCACCAACGGCAAGACCACAGTGACAAATATGCTGCGCTCCATAGCCATAGCCTCCGGACGGGGCTGCGGGCTTATCGGCACGGTGGAGACCATTGCCGGAGGCAGGGCCCGCCCTGCGAGCATGACAACTCCGCCCGCCGAGGAGCTTTTCGCCCTGCTGGCCGAGATGGCCTCCTCGGGCGACTGCTGCTGCGTTATGGAGGTGTCGAGCCACGCGCTGGCGCGGGGGCGCGTTCACGGAATAATCTTTGATGTGGGCGTTATGACGAACGTCACCCGCGACCATCTGGACTACCACAAGACCATGGAGGCCTACGCCGCGGCCAAGGCCTCGCTGATGGAGCAGAGCCGCGCGGCCGTCGTAAACGCCGACGACCCGTGGGCTCCGCTTTTTACGGGCAAAGCCCCGCGCACCGTGACCTACGGTATCGACGGCCCCGCCGATGTGAGGGCCGAGGATATAGAGTTCACGCCCGAGCACATACGCTTTAATTCGCCCTTCGGCGCGGTAACGCTGCCCGCAGGGGGACGGTTCTCGGTTTATAACGCCCTCGCGGCTATGACGGCGGCGCGGGAAATAGGTATAGGCGAGAATGCCGTCCGCTGCGGCGCGGAACTGTTTTCGGGCGTAAAAGGCAGAATGGAGCTCCTTAAAACCAAAGGAAAATACAGGGTGTACATTGATTACGCCCACACGCCCGACGGGCTTGAAAACGTGCTTAAGGCGCTGCGCTCGTTCGCGACGGGCCGGATAATAACGGTTTTTGGCTGCGGGGGCGACAGGGACAGAACAAAGCGTCCCATAATGGGTGAAATAGCCTCGCGCCTTTCGGATTTTGCGGTGCTAACCAGCGATAATCCGCGCACCGAGGATCCCGAGGCCATAATTGCCGACGTGGAAAAGGGCATGAGCGGCCCCCACGCCGCCGTGACCGACCGCAAGGAGGCCATAAGGCTGGCTCTTCACGAGGCGCGGGAAGGCGATATTGTGCTCCTCGCCGGCAAGGGCCACGAGACCTATCAGATAGTCGGCCGCGAAAGGCTGCACATGGACGAGAGAGAGCTCGTCCGCGAAATAGAAGAAGAATAAACAGGGGGAACCGATGATGAACACCGCGATTTTCGCACTTATAATAAGCTTTGTTGTAACGGCGGTTTTCATGCCGCTGCTGATCCCCTTCCTGCACAAGCTGAAATTCGGCCAGAGCATACTCGAGGACGGTCCGGTGTGGCACGCCAAAAAGCAGGGCACGCCCACCATGGGCGGCCTCGGCATGATGCTCGGCGTAGTCTGTGCGTCGCTGGTTTTCGTTCACAGCCTCAAGGGCATGGCCGTAGTCGTCTGCGCGGCGCTGTTCGGTCTTGTCGGCTTTGTGGACGACTACATCAAGGTTGTAAAAAAGCAGAATCAGGGCTTCACGCCCTCGCAGAAGTTTGCCGCTCAAACGGCGGTCAGCCTTGCCTTCGCGTTGTTTCTGTACTTTGTTCAGGGGCAGAGCTCGGCGCTCGTACCCTTCGGCCCGAGACTCAGCCTCGGCTGGGTGAGCATACCGTTTGTAATGCTCGTACTGCTGGCCACAAGCAACAGCGTAAACCTCACAGACGGGCTTGACGGCCTCGCGGCCTCGGTAACGACCGTGGCGGCGCTGTTCTTCGCCATTGCCTGCGCGCACTGGGGCGAGGGCGATATCTCTGCCGTTATGGCGGCTGTGGTAGGCGCGGCGGTCGGCTTTCTGATTTACAATTTCTATCCGGCAAAGGTATTTATGGGCGATACGGGCAGCCTGTTTTTGGGCGGAGCCCTCGGCGCGGCGGCCTGCGCGGCCGACCCGGGACTCGAGCTGTTCCTTATCATCGGCGGTTTTGTATTCCTGTTCGAGTCGCTCAGCGTGATAATTCAGGTGGCGGTGTTCAAAAAAACCGGTAAAAGAGTTTTCAAAATGACGCCTATCCACCACCACTTTGAGATGTGCGGCTGGAAGGAGCCCAAGGTAGTTTTCGTATTTTCCGCCGTCACGCTCGTCCTTTGCCTTATTTGCTATTTCGGTCTGTGAGGAGGAAGTGATTTGAAAAAAAAGAAAGACGGCGGCTCCGCTTTCCTCATGAAGCCCTCCCGCACCGAACGGGTGGATTTCCTGCTGCTCATTCTGGTGCTGATACTCCTGTGCTTCGGCCTTGTAATGCTGTTTTCGGCCAGCCAGAATACCGCCAGCGACGACATCTACGCCACCATCGTCCGTCAGGCGCGATTTGCGATAATCGGCCTTGTGGTCATGTTTTTGGTATCGCGCGTGGATTACCGCACATACAGGAGGTTTGCCTTCTGGATATTTCTCTTTGTAATGCTGCTGATGTACGCCACGCCGCTTATCGGCTTTGCCTCGCACGGCGCCACAAGGCAGATATCCCTCGGCTTTATGAGCTTTCAGCCCTCGGAGCTGTGCAAGTTCGCGCTGGTAATATATTTCGCAATGCTGCTCTCGGGCAAGCGCCGCCATGACCTGAATGACCCGAAAAACGTGCTGCTCTACGCGGTTCTCATTTTGGCCGTGGCCGGAGCCTGCGTGCTTCAGAGCCACCTTTCGGCCCTGCTGATAATCGCAGGCGTTGGTTTTATAATGCTGTTTGCGGCGGGTTTGCCGTGGAAATACATAATCGGCCTCGGCGGCCTCGGAGCCGTGGGCGTTGCGGCTCTTGCAATACTTGAGCCTTACCGCCTCAAGCGTATAACGGCCCTGTTCCACCCCGAGGCGGACCCCCTCGACACCGGCTATCAGATACTCCAGTCGCTCTACTCCGTCGGCAGCGGCGGGCTTATGGGGCTGGGCTTCGGCCAGTCCCGCCAGAAGTACGGCTATCTCCCCGAGGCCCAGAACGACTATATCTTCGCCATTGTCTGCGAGGAGCTTGGATTTTTCGGCGGCCTTATAGTGATTTTGCTTTTCGGTATGCTCGTCGTCCGCGGTATGCAGATAGCCTTTTCCGCGAAGGACAGCTTCGGTATGTACCTCGCCTTCGGCATAAGCGTCATAATCGCGCTTCAGGTGGTCGTCAATATCGGCGTTGTGCTCTCTGTGCTGCCTTCGACGGGTATGCAGCTCCCGTTTTTCAGCTCGGGCGGCACTTCTCTTATCATTATGATGGCCGGCTGCGGCATACTGATGAACATTTCACGCTATACCACACAAAATAAGATATAAGGAGGCGGCTGTATGCGCGTACTTCTCTCCGGCGGCGGAACGGCCGGCCATATAAATCCGGCCCTCGCCATAGCCAAAACAGTGATGGCCCGCGAGGAGGGCTCCGAGGCGCTTTTTGTGGGCGCCGAGGGCGGCATGGAGCAGCGGCTCGTGCCCCGCGAGGGCTTCGAGATACGCTCCATAAAGGTGATGGGCCTGCGGCGCAGGCTGACGCTTGAAAACCTCAAGGTGGCCGCAAACTACTTCACCGCTATCAACGACGCGGGGAAAATAATCGACGAATTTAAGCCCGACGTCGTGGTGGGCACCGGCGGCTACGTCTGCGCGCCGGTGGTCAAGGCGGCCTTCCGCCGCAAGATACCCACCCTTATCCACGAGCAGAACGTGTTCCCCGGCCTCGCAATAAAAATGCTGGCAAAAAAGGCCTCCGTCACCGCCGTCAGCTTCCCCGAAACGCGGAGCATGATGCGGGCGAAAAACATGGTCGTTACCGGCAACCCCCTGCGTCCTGACCTTTTTGACAAGGTCGATACGGCGGCCCTTCGGGCCTCGCTGGGCTTTGACGATAAGCCCGTGGCGCTGGTTTTCGGCGGCAGCCTCGGCGCGGAGCACATCAACGACGCGCTGCTCGCCATGCTTAAGGCCGGCGGCCTCGGCTTTAACCTCATCGCCGCTACCGGCGAAAAGCACTACGAGGGCTTCATGGCCTCGCTGGGCTCTGTGCCCGCCGGTGTTAGGATTATGCCCTATATCCATAATATGAACGAAATATTTGCCCTCACGGACCTTGTCGTTTGTCGGGCGGGAGCCATAACCGTTAGCGAACTCGGGGCCCTCGGCAAAGCGTCGGTGCTGATACCCAGCCCATACGTGGCTCACAACCATCAGGAATATAACGCTCGCTACCTCGAAAAGAACGGCGCGGCCAAGGTGCTGCTTGAAAAGGACCTCAGCGGCGAGAGCCTCCGCGCGGCAATCGACTCCGCCGTAGGCGACGGCGCGGCCCTTGAAAAAATGCGCGAGTGCAGCGCAAAAATCGGAATACGCGACGCCTGCTCCTCTATTTGGGCGCAGCTTGTAAAAATCACTCTATAACAAATATCCATCGGACGGCATAATATAGCATTGAAGATTCGGGCCCCGCACGGCGCATAAGGCTCGGGTCTCCAATGCTGTTGAAGCAGAATGCTTTGGAGGTGCCACGATGGAGGATTACATTGTTTCCGGCGGATACCCCCTGTGCGGAAGGCTCAGCGTTTACGGCGCGAAAAATGCCGTATTGCCTGTTCTCGCCGGAAGCATACTGGGCTCGGACGCTGTGTTTTTGAAAAACTGTCCGCGGCTCAGCGACGTGAGCTATACCCTCGAAATACTGCGGCGGCTTGGCTGCCGCGTGGCCGCCGAGGGCGGCGAGGTAATGATAAATCCCGCTTCGGCCTCTTCGTGGAGGCTGGACGCCGGCCCCGCCGGCGAAATGCGCAGCTCCGTCAATTTTCTCGGCGCCCTTGTGGGCCGTTACGGCAGGGCCGAGCTGCCCATGCCCGGCGGCTGCCGCCTTGGAAGCCGCCCCATTGACCTGCACGTCAGGGCTTTTCGCGAGATGGGCGTTAATGTGGAGGTCTCCGGCGGAGTGATTCGGGCTGAGGGCCGCCCGCGCGGTACGGACGTGCGCTTGGACTTCCCCAGCGTGGGAGCCACCGAAAACGTGATTCTCGCGGCGGTTATGTCCAAAGGGATAACCACGCTCAGCAACGCCGCCCGCGAACCGGAGATTGCCGACCTGTGCGGCTTTTTGACGGCCATGGGCGCGAAAATTCGAGGAGCGGGGACCGGCACCATCCGCGTGGAGGGCGTGCCGAGCCTTGGCGGCTGCGAGTACGAAATAATGCCCGACCGTATTGTTGCGGGCACCTATATGTGCGCCGCGGCGGCGGCGGGCGGGGAAATAGAAATCGAAAATGTTATCCGTCCCCACGTGGAGGCCGTGGCCGACGTGCTTGTCCGCTGCGGGGCTGATATCGCCTTCGCGGACGACAGGGCGCTCGTACGCGTGCGCCATCCGCTGCGCTCGGCAGGAGTGGTGCGCACCGAGGTCTATCCCGGCTTCCCAACGGACTGCCAGTCTCAGCTCATGGCCGTTATGGCCTGCGGACGGGAGAAGGGCGTAATTGTTGAAAACATATTTGAAAACCGCTTCCGCATAGTGCCCGAGCTTAGGCGCATGGGAGCGGAGATCCGCGTCAACGGCCCCAAGGCCGAGGTGCGCGGCGGCGCGCTTCGCGGCGCGGAGCTTTTTGCCGGCGACCTTCGCGGCGGCGCGGCGCTGGTTATTGCCGCCCTCGGGGCGCGCGGCGAGAGCCGTATCCACGGGGTGGACTATATAGCCCGCGGCTATCAGGATTTGGCCGGCGAACTAAGCTCGGTTGGCGCAAGGATATCTGTCGGAAAATAAAATACACTGGTGGAGGTGGCCCCAATGGCCTCAGCTCACAAAAGAAAACGGCGCAGGCTCAGGAAGGAAGCCTCGGCGGCGATAGTAGCGGCCTGCCTTGTGGTGGCTGCCCTCGCCTCGCTTTTGCTTACGCCCATATTTAACGTAAAAAATATCTCCGTGCGCGGGAACAAGTCCGTCTCGCGGGAGGAGATAGTCACCGCCAGCGGCATTGTCGAGGGCGGCAGCATATTTAACGTCAGTCTGCGCCGCGTGCGCGGGAACGTCGAAAGCCTTGGCCGTATAGCCTCGGCGAAGGTCAGGCGCGTGTGGCCGTCCACCATAAGCATTACCGTCGAGGAGGGGGCCGCCGTGGCCTACGTTCTGGACGGCAGGAGCTTTGTCGGCGTTACGGCCGAGGGACACGTGGTAGGCGTTTACGACGTGCCCGAGGGCTTTTCCCCGCCCGCGGCCGGCGCTTTGTATTCAGTCGGGGCGAAAAAAGAGGACAAGGATAAGGATACCGATAAAGAGCCCGACGAGGACGCAGACGAGGACGCAGATGAGGACGGGGACGCCGTTACGGACGAAAGCGACGTTAATACCTACGCGGACGAAGATGAGGGCGAAGAGACCGCCTCAGATAAGACCGGCCAAGCTGGGCGGGCGGTGGACAGGGCCCTCATTGTGGGCATGGGCGAGATGGAGTACAAAATAGGCAAAAAAATCGAGTTTTCCGACGAAATAAAGGCGGAAAAGCTGTTCCGCCTTCTGGACGAATTTCTCTGCGACGATATATGTCAGGGCATATCCTACGTAGACATGAGCCTTTACGACAATGTTACCATGGTTTACGGCGAGGGGCTCAAAATCAGCCTTGGCGCGGCGGACGAGCTGGCCTTTAAGCTCAGGAGCTTCAAGGCAATAATGGAGGAGCAGCTCGGCGAGGATGCCGTGGGCACGCTTGACCTTGAGCGTCTTACATATAACCCCAAAAAGGATTAAAAAAAATATAAAAATTTCACAATTTGCTATTGAACAAATTAAAAATTTGTTGTATAATAGTTTTAACTAAATATGCTAATGACTTAAAAATACGTTAGGAGGAATTCCCGATGAGAATGGAATACGCGGACGAGCTCAGCGCGGCTCAGAAGATCATGGTCATAGGTGTGGGCGGCGGCGGAAACAACGCCGTAAACCGCATGGTGGACGCTGGTATTCGCGATGTGGAGTTTGTTTCCATAAACACTGATAAACAGGCGCTTTCGCACAGTCAGGCCACTCACAAGCTCCAGATCGGCGAAAAGGTCACCAAGGGTCAGGGCGCCGGAGGCAAGGCCGAAATCGGGCGCAAGGCCGCCGAAGAATCCAAAAACGAAATTGTTCAGCTCATAAAGGACGCGGACATGGTGTTTGTAACCGCCGGTATGGGCGGCGGCACCGGTACCGGCGCGGCCCCCATTGTTGCGGCCGCCGCCAAGGAGCTTGACATTCTCACCGTTGCTATCGTCACCAAGCCCTTTGCCTTTGAAGGCCGACGCCGCATGATGCAGGCCGAGGAGGGCATAGAGCAGCTCCGCGGCAATGTGGATACCCTCATCGTGATTCCTAACGACAAGCTTCTCGATATAAGCAACGCCAAAACCACCCTACAGGAGGCGTTCTTAAGCGCCGACGAGGTTCTGCGTCACGGCGTTGGCGGCATAGCCGACCTTATCACGCAGGCGGGCCTAATCAACGTGGACTTCGCCGATGTTACCACAGTTATGAAGGACGCGGGCCTCGCCCACATGGGTATCGGCTCCGCCAGCGGCGAGAACCGCAGCGAAAAGGCCGCGCAGGAAGCTATCAAGAGCGCTCTGCTTGAAACCTCTATTGAGGGCGCCACAGGCGTGCTCATCAACTTTGTGGGCGGCCCCGACATGAACCTTTACGAGGTAAATCAGGCCGCGACGGTCATCCGTCAGGCCGTGGACGAGGATGCCAACGTCATATTTGGCGCCGCCATCGACCCCGACCTCGAGGAAGAAATCCGCATTACCGTTATCGCTACCGGACTCGAGCAGGCCAAGAGCAATAAGAAGGACGACTTCTTCTCCGGCGGCGCCATAAGGAAGAAGGCCGGCGACGATATGCTGGATGTGCCGAGCTTCCTAAGGGATTTTAAGTGAGCAGTACATAATGAATTACGAAAGGGAACCGCACAGCGGTTCCCTTTTTTTGTTCATCTATTATGCGTTTATTATGCGTTTTCCTTTTTTAAGCTGCCACACAAAGATAGATTTGCCGTCTCATGCTTCATGATAAATGATTTCCTTATCGTGCCTTTGGGCATAGCGCAATTCTTCCGACACGGATCTGCCTATATAGCCGCCTGTATTTACAATATAAACGGCGTCAGCAATATCTATTTTCTTATAATGAGCTTTGGATAATTTTTCTATCGCCGCGCTGTCCGGCTCTGTATTTGCTCCGCCAACGGGCGTAATGGCGCAGCAGTCATGCTTGGTTTCAAGTTCTATTGCTATTTCCTGCATCTCCTTAAAAAACCTCATGCTCCCGCATAGCGTGACTACTTTCATGTGCGCCTGTTCCTCCGCAAATACAATTTTTTGTCTGTTTGCCTGAACGAGAAGTGTTTTGTCACATAACGGTTCCGGCGGCGTGCATAATGGCGAGCTTTGCGCTTTCGTAGGTGAGGCCGCCCTGCACAAAGCCCACGTAGGGAGGCTTTATGGGGGCGTCGGCGCTGAGCTCGATGCTCGCGCCCGAAACAAAGGCTCCGGCCGCCATGATTACCTGATGTTGGTAACCGGGCATATCCCACGGCACCGGTTGGGCGAAGCTGTCCACAGGCGATGCGCTCTGTACGGCCTGAATGAACCTGACGAGCTTATCCTCGCTGCCAAATTTCACAGCTTGAATTATGTCGCAGCGCGAGTCGAGCGGGCGGGGATTGACCTCGAAGCCCAGTCCCTCCATTATTCCGGCGCACAGCGCCGCGGCCTTGAGCGACTGCGCCACGGCGTGCGGAGCCATGAACAGCCCCTGATACATGAAGCGGTTCTGGCCGAGCGTCGCGCCGACCTCCTTGCCAAGTCCCGGGCAGGTCTGGCGAAAGGCCGCGAGGCGCACGTATTTTTCCTTGCCGGCAATGTAACCGCCCGTCTGAGCCAGCCCGCCGCCGATGTTTTTTATCAGCGAGCCCGCAACAAGGTCGGCGTCAACCTCGGTAGGCTCAAGCCTTTCGGTGAATTCGCCGTAGCAGTTGTCAACTATGCACACGGCCTCGGGCCTCGCTTCACGCACGCAGCGAATTATCCTCCCAATCTCATCCACGCCCACCGATTCGCGCCAGTCGTAGCCCTTTGAGCGCTGAATCAGTACGGCGCGGACATCGGGGCGCAGCGCCGCTTTTATGCCCTCGTAGTCGGGCCTGCCGTCCTTAAGAGCCACCTCGGCGTAATTTACGCCGAAGTCCTTAAGGCTGCCGCCGCCCTCGCCCCTGATACCGATGACCTCCTCGAGGGTGTCGTAAGGCCTGCCGGTGGCTGCAAGCAGCGTGTCGCCCGGGCGCAGCGCCGCGAACAGGGCTATCGCGAGGCAATGGGTTCCGTTCACTATATTGTGGCGCACGAGGGCGTCCTCGCAGCCAAAAATCTGCGCGTAAACTGCGTCCAGCGCGTCACGGCCCGCGTCGTCATAGCCGTAGCCCGTGGAGGGGTTGAAGTGGTTCGCGCTCACACGGTGGTCGATAAAAGCCTGAAGCACTTTCCGCTGATTATATAACGCCGTTTCGTCTATCTCGCGGAAGCGTGGGGCAAGCTCCTCCTCAACGCGGGCCGCGAGGGCGGCGATTTCTTTTTTTATCTCGATTTTCATTTGTGAAAAATCCTTTCAAGCTTGTGATATGCTCTTTTTGGTAAGCTGATTATCCGCTTCGCGGGCGGCCACAGCGCGCCCCGTAGACGGTAGGCGGCGGAGGAGGCCGGAATATACCGCCCTTTTCGGTAGACAGCCTTCACCACGGCTATTATCTGGTCGGGGCGGACGCCTCTCTCGCGGTAATACTGATTGTCGCCGCAGAGGGAGTACAGCCCGCCGCTTTCAAGCCCTACCACTCGGTGCAGAACAAACGCGCCGTCGTCGCGGCGGTAAAAGGGGATATCGCCCTTTTTCAGCCTTTCGGGCGGGGAAACGAGCACCACCTCGTCGCGTCCCTCCATGAGAAAGGGCAGCATACTTGTGCCGCGCGGGCGGAAGCGCACCTCGCCGCCGGAACTGAGCTGTTCCGCCATCACGGGCAGAAGGTCGGCAAAATAAGTGGCCATGGCAATCTCCTCGTCCTTTGTCAATCGTTAAGTATACGCATGAATTCCTCGCCGGTGATGGTCTCCTTTTCGAGCAGATAGGCGGCCAGCTCGTGCAGCTTATCTATATCGCCTTTGAGTATGCCGATGGCCTTTTCGTGGGCCTTGCGAATCAACGCCACGACCTCGGCGTCGATTTTCGCGGCGGTTTCGGGGCTGCAAGCAAGGGTCGTATCGCCGCCGAGATACTGGTTGGTGACGGTCTCGAGAGCCGTCATGTCAAAGCTGTCGCTCATGCCGTAGCGGGTTATCATGCCGCGGGCAAGACGGGTGGCCTGTTCTATATCGTTGGCCGCGCCCGTGGTGACGGAACCGAAAATGAGCTCCTCGGCGGCGCGGCCGCCGGTAAAGGTGGCGATTTTGTTAAAGGCCTCGTCGCGGCTCATAAGAAAGCGCTCGTCCTCGTCCACCTGCATGGTGTAGCCCAGCGCGCCCGAGGTGCGCGGGATTATGGTTATCTTGTGCACTGGCGCGGAACTCGACTGCCGCGCCGCCACAAGTGCGTGGCCAATTTCGTGGTAGGCCACTATCTCCCTTTCGTGCTGGGATATGGAGGCGTTTTTGCGCTGATAGCCCGCGATAACGACCTCTACGCTCTCCTCCAAATCCTCCTGACCGACAGCGGAGCGGCCCATGCGCACTGCGCGGAGCGCGGCCTCGTTGACGATGTTCGCAAGCTCCGCGCCGCTTGCGCCTTGGGTGGCGCGGGCGATGGAGTTGAAATCCACCGAGCCCTCAAGCTTCACCTTTTTGGCGTGTACCTTCAGTATGGCCTCGCGGCCCGCCATGTCGGGCAGTTCCACGGGAATGCGGCGATCAAAGCGGCCGGGGCGCAGCAGCGCCTTGTCCAGCGATTCGGGGCGGTTTGTGGCGGCGAGGATAACGACGCCCTTGTTGCCGTCAAAGCCGTCCATTTCGGTAAGAAGCTGATTCAGCGTTTGCTCGCGCTCGTCGTTGCCGCCCTCGATGGCGCCGCCGCGCTTCTTGCCTATGGTATCAATCTCGTCGATGAAAACTATGCAGGGGGCCTTTTCGCCGGCCTGACGGAACAGGTCGCGTACCTTGGCCGCGCCCATGCCCACGAACATTTCAACAAATTCCGAGCCGGAAATTGAAAAGAACGGTACCTTCGCCTCGCCGGCCACGG
This sequence comes from uncultured Clostridia bacterium, assembly GCA_947629005.1. Taxonomy (GTDB): domain Bacteria; phylum Bacillota; class Clostridia; order UMGS1883; family UMGS1883; genus JAFLUQ01. Next base: position 44,691 of record CANRCD010000011.1, on the reverse strand, counting down.
CTTTGGCCAGCAGCGTCTTACCCGTGCCCGGGGGCCCCACCAGCAGCGCGCCCTTTGGCAGCGACGCGCCTATATCGGCGTACTTTTTCGGGTTGTGCAGAAAGTCCACTATCTCGCGAAGCGCGTCCTTGGCCTCGTCCTCGCCGGCCACGTCGGCGAAGGTTTTGCCGGTCTCGTCCTCGGCGTATATCTTCGCGCCGGATTTACCGAAGCTCATGGTGTTCATGCCGCCTATCCTGCGGCTGAGCATCCGCCCGAAGAAAATCATCATGCCAAGCGGCAGTATCCACGAAAGCAGCACCGAAAGCAGCGGGCTCATCTCCTCGGGCAGGTCCTGCCCGTAGCGGACGCCGTTTTCGTCCAGCAGGGACGAAAGCTCGCTGTTGGTGACGATGTTCGTCTTGTAGTTGGAGCGGTTGCCGTCCTTGTCCACGGCAATGAAGCGGACGGTGTCGTTTTCAACCACTGCCTGCGTCACGCTGTGGCTGCGCACCATGCTTTGGAAGGTGCTGTAGTCAACCTCGTTGAAAGTGCTGCCGAGATACTGCGGAAAAACTATCGCGTTCAGCAGCAGCAGCACCGCCAGCGCCGCCAGATAGTAAAATATTATAGGCTTTTTGTGTTTTTTGTCGTTATTGTTCATACGTTCAGCCCCTTTCGGACAATTACAATACATATTGTATCAAAAATCGCATATAAAGTCAATCGGATATTTTTTATTAATTTGTTAAAGAATTATTGACAAAACCCGCCTGTTTATGTATTATATATGAAGAAGCAGTATGGAAACTCGGTTTTACTTGATGAAAGGGGAATGACCTTGCCGGTTTGGTACACCTTTGACAAAAAAGCTGACGATAATTCTCCCGCCGGAGTTTTCGCCGACGAAAACGGCAGCGGCATAAACGCCTCGGCTCACGGCGACGTGACGCCCGAGCGCAGCGCCGTTTACGGCGGAGCCGTGCGGCTCGGCGGCAAAAACGGCTATATCAGCCTGCCCGCCGGCGCCTTCCGCGGGCTGCGCGAGATAAGCCTTGAGATGTGGATGAAGGCCAGCCCCAGAAGCTACTGGGAGCGTGGGTTCGACTTTGGCCGCGTGGAGGACGGCAGGCTTAACGCTTACATTTTCTACGCTCCGGCGGCCAAGCGCGTCGTGCTCAGCAAAATCGGCCATTTCTCCGAGGAAATAGTTATCGACGTGAACGCCGCCCTCCCCGAGGGATGGTCGCACTTCGTCTTTGAAATGAAGGACGGGGCGGTGTTCGTATACATAAACGGCAGGCTCTGCGGCGAAATGTGGAGCGACGCCATAGCCGTGGACGATTACGTGGGGCTCAACCGCCTGTACTTCGGCAAGTCGCAGTATGAGGCCGATCCGTATCTTTGCGCCGTTATCGGCGAGATACGCGCGCACGGGCGGCTGCTTACCGGCAATGAGATTTATCGCAAGTACGCGGCAGGCCGCGCCGAAATGGCCAAAAACGAAATGCGCGTGTTCGAACTGCCCGCCCCGCACAGGCTCACCAAGGACATAAGCCTGCCCGAGTTTCTGCCCGAAAGCGGCGCGCGCCTTCATTGGAGCAGCGGCAACAAGGACGCGCTCTCGGACAGCGGCAAAATCCGCCGCCCCGCTGTGGGCACGGGCGACGCCGAGGTCACTCTCACGGCCGGCCTTCAAGGCGGCGTGATAAAAAAAGATTTTTCGCTGCTCGTTGCGGCGGAGTTCACCGACGGCGAGCGAGTGTTGTTTGACAGCAGTCTCCTCGCTCTTGAGGGCGACCTTTCGGCCCTTACGCATGACCTTCGTCTGCCCGCCGAGGGCGAGGAGGGCAGCCGCATAAGCTGGCGCGCCGAAGGAGCGATAGACACCTTGGGCCGCATAAACCGGCCCGCCTCGGGCACGGCGCGGGCGGCGCTCACCGCAACGCTGCGCTCCGGCGGCGAAACGGCGGAAAAACGGTTTGATATCACGGTTTTGGCAAGCGAGAGCGCCGATGGCTTTCTGTTTGTGTATTTTACCGGCAATAACGCCAACGAGGAACGCCTGCACTACGCGCTCACGCTCGACGGCTACAGCTTTGCCCCGATGAACGGCGGCCGCCACGTGCTGGAGCAGACCAAGGGCACCCGCTGCCTGCGCGACCCGTTTGTGATTCGCGCGGGAGACGGCTATTATCACCTTGTGGCGACGGATATGCAGTCCTCCAAGGGGTGGAACAGCAATCGCGGCATTATTACGTGGCGCAGCGGCGACCTCATCACATGGACGGACGAGACCGTTATCGAGATAGCCGACAAATTCCCCACCACCGAGGGCGCCGACCGCGTTTGGGCTCCTCAGGTGATTTTTGACGAGGAGCGCGGCGAGTATATGCTCTACTTTGCCGTCCGCGTCAGAAGGCCCAACCCCTATACGCGCTCGATGGGCATTTCGCCCGACGAGACGCTTATGTGGTACGCCTACACTAAGGATTTCAAAAGCCTCACCTGCGAGCCGAGGCTCCTGTTCCGTCCGGCGCGCGGGCAGGGTATCGACGGCGATATCTTCCGCAGGGGCGGCACTTATTATATGTACTACAAGGACGAAAGCACCGCCCGCATAAAGCTCACCACGGCGGCGAGTCCCACCGGCCCCTACGGTCCCGAGATCGAGCTCAATGTCCATCCGGGCGTGGGCCTTGAGGGAGTGTGCGTTTATCAACTGCCGGGGCGCGAGAGGTGGATACTTCTGGCCGACGCATACGGCGAGGGACATTATGTTATGGCCGAAAGCGACGATATGCGCGATTTCAGCCCCGTCCCTGACGGACGCTACGCCTTTCGCGGTTTTCACCCGCGGCACGGCCATGTGGTGCCTGTGTCGGCGCGGCAGATAAAGGCGCTGACTGAAAGGTTCGGCGTTGCGCAATGAAAGAGCTTCCGGAAAAATTCCTCGCCCGCATGAGAGCCGACCTCGGCGCGGACTATCCGGCCTTTTTGGCCGCGATGGAAGGCGAGCCTTGGCGCGGCTTCCGCGTGAATACGCTCAAAATCACGCCCGAGGCCCTGCGACCCCTGTTTCCATTCGCCTTGGGGCAGGTGGAATGGTGTGAAGAAGGCTTTTACTACGGCGTCCGCGCGGGCCGTCACGGGGCTGCCCGCGCCGGTCTCATATATTCGCAGGAACCCTCGGCCATGATAGCCGCCGAGGAGCTTGGCGTAAGGGCCGGCGATAAAGTGCTTGACCTTTGCGCCGCGCCAGGCGGCAAAAGCGGCCAGATAGCCGCGAAGCTCGGCGGCCACGGGCTGCTCGTAGCGAACGAGGTGGCGCCCGCGCGGGCGAAAATCCTCGCGGAAAACCTCGAACGCCTTGGCGTTATGAACGCCGCCGTACTCTGTATGCAGCCCGACGCGCTGGCCGCGCGATTCCCCGCGTTTTTCGACAAAATTCTCGTGGACGCGCCGTGCAGCGGCGAGGGTATGTTCCGCCGCGACGAGACCGCCGTCCATGAATGGAGCCCCGAGCACGTACGCTCCTGCGCGGAGCGGCAGCTTAAGATACTGTCCTCGGCGGCGGAAATGCTTCGGGGCGGGGGAGAACTGGTATATTCGACCTGCACCTTCTCGCGGGAGGAAAACGAGGGAGTTGTGGCTCGTTTTCTCGCGGCCCGCTCGGATTTTGAACTTATATCCGAAAAGAGGATAATGCCGCACACGCACAAGGGCGAAGGGCATTTCGCGGCCCGTCTCCGCCGCTTGGACGGCCCTCGTTTTGACCGCCCCGCAGGGAAAAGCGCCGACACTTCGATTTACCGCGCATTCGAGGCCGAAAGCCTGCGCCTGCGGCTGGAGGGGAGCTTCGCAGCCTTTGGCGATACGCTCTACCTCGTTCCCGAGGGGCTGGGCAGCCTCGACGGCGTAAGGGCTCTGCGCCCCGGCCTCATGCTGGGCGAAAACAAAAAGGGCAGGTTCGAGCCCGCCCACGCGCTCTGCATGGCGCTTAAAAAGGAGGATTTCCGCCTGAGCGTGGAGCTCGGCGACGGCTCTCTTGACGCTTATTACCGTGGCGAAACATTCCCCGCACCCGAGGGCAGGGGCTATGCCGCCGCCCTTTGGAACGGCTTCCCCGTTGGCTGGGGCAAGCTGGTGGACGGAAGGCTGAAAAATCATTTGCCAAAATATTTGAGAGGATGATAAATATGTTCAACGTATGGCACAGCGTGGCTCCGGAAAGAATCAAAAAGGACGATTTCCTTGCCGTTATCGAAATCGGCAAGGGCCGCAAGAACAAGTACGAGCTGGACAAGGAAACCGGCATGATAATCCTTGACCGCGTGCTGTACACCTCAACCCACTACCCCGCCAACTACGGCTTTATCCCGCGCACCTACGCCGGCGATAACGACCCTCTCGACGTACTGGTGCTCTGTCAGGAGGTTATCGACTCGCTCGTGCTGGTGCGGTGCTATCCGATAGGCGTAATAAAGATGATTGACGGCGGCATGGTTGACGAAAAGATCATCGCCCTGCCGTTTAGGGACCCTACATATTCGATTTACAAGGACATAAGCGAGCTGCCCGACCATATTTTCAAGGAGATATCTCACTTTTTCGAGGTCTATAAGTTCCTCGAGGACAAGGAAACCGCCGTCAAGGAGATTATGGGCCGCGACGAGGCCGAGCGTATTATCGAAAAAAGCATTGCCGCCTATGAGGAGAAATTCGGCAAAAAGGAATAAATTGAACGGGCGGCCATTGGCCGCCCGCTTTAATGTATTATTATCATAACGATATGCGCGGCAAGGTCGGCGGTGAAAACCGCCCCGAGGGCGAGGACGGCGGCGTTCAGCGCGCGGGGACTCATTTTCGCGGTGAGCCGCTCCAAAAGGGGCTGAATTATGTATAAAAATGCCGCGCCGCCAAGGCCAAATCTAATCGAAGGCGAGAGGGCTATCCGTGCCTGAAAGTTGAGCTTGTAGTCCGCGTAGGTCTGCCACGGCCAAGAGCCGGTTAGAAGTTCCAGAATGTAGCTCGTGGCGAGCTCCAGAGCGGTGGCCGTAAGCGCGCACAGCGCTGCGACCGCCGGAAGCAGCAGGAGTCTGCGCTTTACGCTTGCATTTTTGATAAGCGGGTAGACCGTAAATATGAACAACATCGCCCCCGCGCCGTAAACCGGACAGTATGGGCCGAACAGCACGCCCCGATTCGTGAAGCCCCAGCGATAGATGACCACTTCGAGAAAAACCTCGTACAGCCAACCGATAACTGAGTAGGCCATAAAATATAAAAATAATTTTTTTATTCGCTCCATTTTTATCACCGTTTTAATTATACCATAGCTCGCCGCCGCTGTCAATGGCGCGAGGCTGCCCGTGCGGCGAAGCATTAAAAAACCGCAGGGCGGCCAATGGCCGCCCGCTTTCATTTCATCATACGCATTAGCTTGGCCGAACCCCGAGAAAACGAGCGCAGCGCCCGCATGGCTCTCAGTCTCTGCCTTACCGGCAGAACGCGGATAAATTTGCGTCCGGCGGAAAGGCCGGTTCTGCGAAGTTCGGAAAACAGCGTGCCTATCTCGCGCGAGGCGTCCTCCGCGATGCTGCCGAGCTCGCTTCCGTGCAGCAGCTTTTTTATTTTCTTCGGCTTTGCCCAATAGCCGAACAGCTTGTTCATTTTTCAGCACTCCCTTCGGCTTTAGTCTTTCCGAGAGGAGCGAAAATATGCGAAGGAGAGCTTAAACAAAAAGGCCCCGAAGGGGCCTTTTTGTTTTATTTATCCGCCAGATAATCGTTAAGCTTCGCGATGAGCGCGTCCGCGTCGGCGCCGTGGACGGCGCAAGCCTCCTCAACGGTCTCGCCGCTGGCGCTGGGGCAGCCGAGGCAGTGCATACCTATCTCGAAAAAGAAGGGAGCTGTGCCGGGATCAACCGCCAGAACGTCGCGGATAATCATGTCCTTTGTTACTTTTGCCATTTTTACCATTTCCTTTCAAAATAATTTTTTATTTTATTTCATACTTTTCCCGCCCAAGCCTGTAGGCGTTGCCTCCAAGGCTGTCGATGACGACTACGGCGGGAAAGTTTTCCACCCGAAGGCGGACTATCTCCTCGGCGCCGAGGTCGGGAAAGGCCACGGGAACGCGCTCCTTGACAGTTTCCGCGAGCAGCGCGCCCGCCCCTCCGACTGCGGCGAAGTAAACGGCGGTATGCTCCTTCATGGCCTCGACCACGGCTGCGGAGCGTTCGCCCTTACCTATCATGCCCGTTTCGCCCAAGGCTATGAGCCTCGGGGCGTAGGCGTCCATGCGGCCGCTGGTGGTGGGGCCGCAGCTCCCGATTATCTCACCCTCCCTCGCGGGAGTGGGGCCGACGTAGTAAATAACACTGTCTCGGAGCTCGAAGGGAGGCTCCTCGCCGCGGTCAAGCATTTCGCATATACGTTTGTGCGCCGCGTCGCGCGCGGTGTAGATATATCCGCTTATCAGCGCCTCATCGCCGGCGCGGAGCTTCGCGGCTTCAGTCTTGGAGAGGGGTGCATTTACTCTTATCGGCATTTGTCATTCCTCCATCATATAAAGCACGTTCGGCACAATGTATTCCGCGCCGGTCTCTTCGAAGTAGGCGCGGCCCTTTTCGCCGCTTATGCCGGTGAGCACGGCCAGAAAATCGGCCCCCATGGCCTTGGCGGCCAAAATGTCGCTGCCCGCGTCGCCCACCAGCAGCGAACGCTCTATGGGGGCGCGGTCGTAATCTCCGGCGTAAATTTTGAAATCGTCATAGTCCGCGCCGAGCACGGCCTTCAAAAACATATAGGGGTGGGGCTTCGTCAGCCGGACCGCTATGCCCCTTTTCCGCAGAGCATCCTCGCCGCGCACAACGAAGTCATAATCTATAGAATGTCCTTCGTCAAAATAGCCCTCGCATCCCCAGCTTTTCAGCGGGGCTTCCACCTCGAAGCGGCTGCGTCCGGTGGCTATGCCGAGGGTCTTGCCGCAGGCCGTGAGAGTCGTCAGCAGGGCCTTCAGCCCGTCGAGAGGGACGATGGGCTCCTCGGCGCTCCACATACCGCTCTTGCCCGCGCCGTGGGATTTTTCGCCGTACATTTTTTCGTACAGCCCGTCGCCAAGATACCACTCCTGAAAAACCTTGCGGCAGAGCAACCACAGCCACGCGCCGCGCTCGGTTTCGGCGGCGGGGCGGCCCAGCGCGGCCGAAGCCATGCGGGCGGCCTCGTCGTACAAGCCGAAGGCCAAGAGCGGGCTTTCCTCCACATAGCGGGTCATTTCGGCGGGGCTCATGCCGCAGAGCAGGAAGCATACGGCCAAGTAGCACAAATCCCAGTTGGAGTTCACGCCCTTGTCCTTTACGGCGGTGATGAAGCGGTCGCCGCAGAACAGCCGCGCACGGACGGCGGCCTTGCGCTCCGGCGAAGGAGCGACCTCCCCATCGCCGAAAAAGCGGCGGTCGTGCGTCAGCTCATAGGCCGTCAGGGCGGCAATGTCCCAGTAGTTCTGCTCGCCGGTGATAACTCCGTCCATATCGAAGATTATTTTGTCGTATTTGCTTAAAAACGGGGCCGGCCTCATAGGGCCTCCACGATGTATTTTATCTCGCCGGCGACGCCGCTCGTCATGCCCTTGCGAGCGGGGCTTTCGCCGTAGGTGCGGCCAAGCGCAACGCCGAAGGCGCGGAACGCGGCCTCCCATATATGGTGCGAATTTTCGCCCTTTAACACGTCCAGATGCACCGTCGCGCGGGCGCCTTGGGCGAAGCCGTCCAAAAACACGAGCAGATCCTCGCTCGCCATGCCCTCGGCCGAGGACGGCACCTCCACAGCGGAGGAGAAGCCGAAATAGCTCCTGCCCTCAAGGCTCAGCGCGCCGGAGGCCTTGGCCTCGTCGATAACGCCCACGCCGTCGCCGAAGCCGGCGGGCGAGGCGGTTTTTGCATACTCGAGGAAGGCGCGGCCCACGGTTTGGCCCAAATCCTCGCAGACCACGTGGGCGAGGTCAAATTTATCGAGCGTCATATCGACCTCGATGTTAAAGCCGCATCGCCAGACTATTTGCTCTATCATGTGGCTCAAAAACGGCAGAGGGGTGTTTATTTTGGCGCGGTAATCCGCCGCTATGGGGGCGGGGGAAAGCCGCACGGTTATTTTGCTTTCGGTGGTTTCGCGCGTCACCTTTATCATGAAAATCTCTCCTTAAAGAGTTACTTTCTCTCCTCCACGGCAAGGCGGTGAGTTTCAAAGCCCTCCACGGCGGCTATCCTCGCGGCGTGGCCGCGCACCATTTCAAAGCCCTCGCGGGAGGCGTAGCCCACGCTCGAACGCTTGAGGAAGTCGAGGACGGAAACCGAGGAATAAGTCTTAGCGAAGCCGCCCGTGGGCAGAATGGCGTTGGGCCCGAGCACGAAGTTGCACAGCGTGACGGGGGTGTATTCGCCGAGGAGTATCTCGCCGGCGTTCTTTATAGAGGGCAGAACCTCGAAGGGCTTTTCGCACATTACCTCCATGTGCTCGGGGGCGTAGTCGTTGACAAATTTTACCGATTCGTCCAAAGAGTTAGTAAGGACTATGCCGCCGTAGGTAGAGAACACCGTTTCCACAAAGCCGCGGCGCTTTTCGCCGAGCTTGGAAAGCTGACGCTCAACAATGGGAACCACCTTTTCGGCCAGTTCCGCCGAGTGAGTGACGAGCAAAGCCGCGCTGTCGGGGCCGTGCTCGGCTTCTATCATCAAATCGAGGGCCGCCTTTTCGGGGTCGGCCTTTTCGTCGGCAAGAATTATGCACTCGCTGGGGCCTGCGGGGAGGCCTGCGTCGATCTGCTGGGCAAGCACGCGCTTGGCGGCGGTGGCGTAGGAGTTGCCGGGCCCGATTATCTTGTGGCACTTGGGAATTGTCTCGGTGCCGTAAGCCACGGCGGCCACGGCCTGTATGCCGCCGGCCTTGTAGATTTCGGTTATGCCGATGGTCTTGGCCGCGCAGAGGATAGCGTCGTCCACGTCGCCGTTCTCGTTGGGAGGGGTCACCACGCGGATATGCGGCACCTTGGCCACGGCTGCGGGCACGCCCAGCATAAGCATAACGCTGGGGAAGCTGCCCTTGCCGCGCGGCACGTAAAGGCACACGTCCACGATGGGAGTGGTTTTTTCGCCGACGAGCAGGCCCTTGTCCACCGAGGTGAACCACATCTCCTCGGGGAGCTGCTTCTCGTGGAAGTCGTAGATGTTTTTATAAGCGTATTCAATGGCCTCGCGGGTGGGGGCGTCGAGCCGTGCGCAGCCGGCCTCAATCTCCTCTGGCGTGACCTTTATTCTATTGGCCGTGAGGGAAACGTGGTCGAACTTTTCGGTATACTTGAGCACGGCCTTGTCGCCGTCTCGCTTTACCTCGTCGGAAATCTCGCGGGCAATTTTCATTTGCTCTGTGATGTCCAGCTCGGCGCGCTTCATGAGGAAATCCAGCTTTTCGGTGCTTATCTCGCTGAGCTTATATATATTCATCTGCTTCAGTCCTTTCAATTTGTCTTGGTACATTATACAACAAGTCCCAAAATATTTCAATAGCAAATTTCAAAAAAGATAAAAAGCATAAAAAATATATTGCAAACGGGGGAAAACTATGGTATAATAAGCCAAGGCTTCATTTAATACGCCGATACGCCTTATACGCCGATTTTATGATATTATTGAGCCTGAAAGGGGATGATTGCCGCTATGAACCGCATTCTTGATTTTTCCGGCCCGCAGCTGCGCTTCGGCACGATGCTCGGCCTTGCCGTGATGGTTCTCGGCGCGATCGTCTGCCTGTGCGCTCCCCGTATAAAGGCCCGCCTCACGGGCCGCGCCGAGCAGGGGGATGAGGCAATACCGGTGAAGCTCATCGGCCTTGCGATAGCCGCCCTCGGCCTTATTTTGACCATATATCTGAAAGGATGATACAGATGAAAAATCTGGAAAAAACCTATAACCCCGCCGAAATAGAGGATCGCCTCTACTCGAAGTGGGTGGAGATGGGCTGCTTTCACGCCGAGCCCGACCCCAAAAAGGAGCCCTACACCATCGTTATCCCGCCGCCGAATGTTACGGGCCAGCTGCACATGGGCCACGCCCTTGACGAGACCCTTCAGGACATCCTTATCCGCTTTAAGCGTATGCAGGGCTGCGCGGCCCTTTGGATTCCGGGCACCGACCATGCGGGCATAGCCACCCAGATAAAGGTGGAGGAGGTTCTGCGCAAGGAGGAGGGCCTCACCCGCTACGATCTTGGGCGCGAAAAGTTCCTCGAGCGCGTGTGGGACTGGAAAAACCGCTTCGGCAGCAGGATTATAAATCAGCTCAAAAAGCTTGGCAGCTCCTGCGACTGGGAGCGCGAACGCTTCACCATGGACGAGGGCTGCTCGAAGGCTGTGCGCGAGGTGTTTGTGAACCTTTATAACAAGGGCCTCATCTACCGCGGCAACAGGATAATCAACTGGTGTCCGAGCTGCGCCACCGCCCTTTCCGACGCGGAGGTCGAGCACGAGGAGCAGGCCGGCCATTTCTGGCACATAAAATATCCCATCAAGGACGGGAGCGGCTATGTTACCATTGCCACCACCCGCCCCGAAACGCTGCTCGGCGATACGGCCGTCGCCGTCAATCCCGACGACGAGCGATACAGGGACCTCGTGGGCAAAACGCTTATCCTTCCTCTTGTGGGCCGCGAGATACCCGTCATCGCCGACGAGTATGTGGATAAGGAGTTCGGCACCGGCTGCGTGAAGATAACCCCCGCCCACGACCCCAACGACTTTGAGGTTGGCAAACGCCACGGCCTCCCCGTCATAAAGGTGATGAACGACGACGCCACAATAAACAAAAACGGCGGCAAATACGAGGGACTTGACCGCTACGAGGCCAGAAGGCAAATCGTGGCCGACCTTGAGGCCGAGGGCCTGCTTGTGAAGGTGGAGGAGCACAGCCACAACGTGGGCGCGTGCTACCGCTGCGGCTCCACTGTGGAGCCCATGACAAGCGACCAGTGGTTCGTGAAAATGGAGCCGCTGGCCCGCGAGGCCATCCGCGTGGTGAAGGAGGGCGAGGTAAAATTCGTGCCCGAACGCTTCACAAAGATTTACCTAAACTGGATGGAGAACGTCCACGATTGGTGTATCAGCCGCCAGCTTTGGTGGGGCCACCGCATACCGGCCTACTACTGCGATTGCTGCGGCGAAATGACCGTTTCCAAGGACGATATTGCCGTCTGTCCCAAGTGCGGCGGCCCCGTCCGTCAGGAGGAGGACGTGCTCGACACGTGGTTCAGCTCGGCCCTGTGGCCCTTCTCCACCCTGGGCTGGCCCGACAAGACCGAGGATTTAAGCTATTTTTACCCCACCAGCACGCTGGTAACGGGCTACGACATAATTTTTTTCTGGGTGGCCAGAATGATATTCAGCGGTTGTGAGCACATGGGCAAGCCGCCGTTTAAGACGGTGCTGATTCACGGCCTCGTGCGCGACAGTCAGGGCCGCAAGATGAGCAAGTCGCTCGGCAACGGCATAGACCCGCTGGAGATAATAGACAAATACGGCGCGGACGCGCTGCGCTTCACCCTTGCCACGGGCAACGCCCCCGGCAACGATATGCGCTTCTACACCGAACGCGTGGAGGCCGCCCGCAACTTTGCCAACAAGATGTGGAACGCGGCCCGCTTCGTGCTGATGAATCTTGAGGTAGAGAGCTGCGAGCTGCCCAAAAACCCCGCCATTGAGGACAGATGGATACTTTCGCGTCTTAACGGCGTTATAAAGACCGTTACGGAAAACCTCGACAGCTACGAGCTGGGCGTGGCTCTCGGCAATCTTTACGACTTTATATGGGACGAATTTTGCGACTGGTACATCGAGCTCGTCAAGCCCCGCCTCTACGGCGCGGACGGCGAAAGCAAGCTCGACGCCCAGCGCACGCTGGTATACGTGCTCGCGAACGTGATGAAGCTTATGCACCCGTTTATGCCCTTCATCACTGAGGAGATATTCTGCTCGCTTCCGACCGGCGAGGAGACCATCGTCACCTCAAAATGGCCGCAGTTTGACCCGACTCTCACCGACGCCGAGGCCGAACGCGCCATGGGCGTTATCTGCGCGGCGATAAGGGCCGTGCGCAATACCCGCGCCGACATGAATGTTCCTCCCTCTCGCAGGGCCAGCCTTTATATCGTCACCGACAGCGGCGACTTTGCCGCCGGAACCGGCTTTTTCGAGAAGCTGGCCGGCGCTAAGGACGTGACCGTCCTCCCCGACGAAAAGGGCGTGCCAAACGGGGCGGTCAGCGTCGTTGCCGAGGGGGCGCGCATCTTCATCCCCATGGAGGAGCTTATAGACGTGGATAAGGAGCGCGAGCGCCTTGCCAAGGAAAAAGAACGCCTTGAGGGCGAGATAGCGAGAGTGGAAAAAATGCTCAATAACGTCGGCTTCACCTCCAAGGCCCCGCAGAAGAAGATAGACGAGGAGCGCGCCAAGGGCGACAAGTACCGCGAGATGTACCAAAGCGTGCTTGACAGCCTCGCAAAGCTCGGATAAAAGGAGCGATAACCGTGAAAGCTTACCCTCACCACAAGCTCGCGCCCACGCCTCCCATGGGCTGGAACAGCTGGAACTGTTACGGAGCCTCGGTCACTGAAGCCGAGGTGAGGCAAAACGCCGACTACATGGCGAAAAACCTCAAGGCCTACGGCTGGAAGTATATCATTGTTGACATTCAGTGGAGCGAGCCGAACGCCAAAAGCGACCAATACAACAAGGACGCCCGCCTTGTGATGGACGGCCTCAGCCGCCTTATGCCCGCCGAGAATCGCTTCCCCTGCGCGAGGGACGGCAGCGGCCTTAAAGGGCTGGGCGACTACGTTCATTCGCTGGGCCTTAAATTCGGCATACACGTTATGCGCGGCATACCAAAGCAGGCCGTCCGCGAAAAATGCCCGATAGACTGCGCCGGAATTACCGCCGACATGATAGCCGACACCGCGTCCGTGTGCGAGTGGAACGGCGATATGTACGGCGTTGACGCCTCAAAAAAGGGCGCGCAGGAGTATTACGACAGCATTTTTAAGCTCTACGCCTCGTGGGGCGTGGACTACGTGAAGGTGGACGACATCGCCCGCCCCTACCACTTTGAGGAGGTCGAGCTGATACGCCGCGCCATAGACCGTTCGGGCCGCGACATGGTTCTTTCGCTTTCGCCGGGCAGGGCCTCGCTTGCAGGGGCCGCGCACCTGATGGCCCACGCCAATCTCTGGCGCATGAGCGACGATTTTTGGGATAACTGGCGGCAGCTGCGCGAGTGCTTTGACCTCTGCCGCGACTGGCAGAACCTCCGCGCCGAGGGCGCTTGGCCCGACTGCGATATGCTTACCGTCGGCAAAATAGGCATACGCTCGAACGGCGGCCCCAGAACTACGAATTTCACCCCCGACGAGCAGCGCACCCACATCGCGCTGTGGTGCGTCTTTCGTTCGCCCATGTTCATCGGCTGTGAAATGACCGAAAACGACAGCTTCACCCTTTCTCTGCTGACGAACGAGGGGTTGCTTAGGATACTTAACCGCTCCCACGCGAACCGCGAGCTTTACCGCGACGAGCGCGGAGCCATCGTCTGGCACGCGGTTGATGACGAAAAGGGGCAGTATCTGGCCCAGTTCAATACGTCGGAGGAGGAATTGGAGATATCAACTCCGCTGGATTTCATCGGACTTGAGCAGGCCGAGGCCGCCGAGCTGTTCTCGGGCGAGGTACGAAAGGCGCGCGGCGTGCTCGTGTCGAAGGTTCCTCCGCACGGAGTCGCAATATACAGGCTTGTATAGGATAAACCACGGGCCGTAAAAATGCGCGGCCGGCTGCGGCGCGGCATAGGCCGCGTCACAGCCGGCTTTGTTTATACGGCGGTAAAAGGCTTTCCCCTTGGGGGAAGGCAAGGCGCGGGACATCCGCGCCACGATTACGCGGCCCTAAGTTTTTTCACAAAGGGTATTGACCTTTAGGCGGGTTTATTGTATAATATTAATGAAAGCGGACAACCCGCTAACACAAAAAAGGAGGAAAAACCATGAAGGTCAGCATCTATACCAGAAGGGTAACCGTAGAGGACGCTAAAAAAGACGCCATAGAAAAAAAGGTTTCCAGACTCGGTAAGTTTTTTGACGACTCAGCCGAGGCAAATGTTGTCATCGGCGAGCAGCGTGACCGTAAAATCGTTGAGATAACAATTTTTTCGGGAGATATGATATACCGCGCCGAGCACCGCGACGCCGAACTGCTTAACGCGGTTGACGAGAACGTGGAGGCCATCGAGCGCCAGATAAGGAAGAACAAAACGCGCCTTGCCAAGCGGCTGCGCACAGGGCTCGACCTTTCCTCTGCCGACGCTTTCTCCGTCGGCGAGGAGGAGCAGACGGAAAGCGATATCCGCATCGTCCGCACCAAGACCCACCACATTAAGCCCATGAGCCCCGAAGAGGCAGTGCTCCAGATGAATTTGGTGGATCACGAATTTTACGTGTTTCTCAATTCCGAAACCGACCGCACCGCCATTGTTTACAAGCGCAAGCAGGGCGATTACGGCCTTATCGACGTAGAATAGGAACAACGCCGCTTGCGGGCGGGCTGAGGCCCGCCCGCAAGCAACGCGGGAAGGATTTTTTATGCTTCACATCGAGAAAGCGATAATCGTTGAGGGCGTCTACGACAGGCAGCGCGTCGGCGAGGTCTGCGACGCCTTTTGCTTCGCCACCGACGGCTTTAAGATTTTTAAGGACAGGGAAAAGAGGGAATTCATCCGCCTGCTGGCTCGGGAAAAGGGGCTGATAGTCCTGACCGATCCGGACAGGGCGGGTTTTTTAATTCGCTCGCATATTAAGAACATCGTCCGCGAAGGCGAGGTGCTTCAGGCCTACATACCTGAGATTTTCGGCAAGGAAAGGCGCAAGGCCGTCCCGTCGGCCGAGGGCAAGCTGGGCGTGGAGGGTATGGAGCGCGAGGCCTTGGAGGAGACGCTGCGCCCCTTCGCCTGCGGCGGGGCCGCCGCAGATGGCGGGGGAATTACCAAAGCGGATTTGTTCTCGCTCGGCCTCTCAGGCGGGAAGGACAGCCGCGAAAAGCGCGCCGCGCTCTGCCGCGCGCTTTGCCTGCCGGCGCAGCTTTCGGCCAACGCCCTTATCGACGCCGCGAACGCCATAATGTCAAAAAAAGACTTCCTGCGGGCCGCAAATTCCATTATTTTTGACTTTACAAAAATAGAATAATCTGCTATACTGTAAGCATACGAAATCAGTCTGGAGGTAAGTTAATGAAAAAGCTGTTCATCCTCGCGCTGGCGCTGACGCTTGCGCTTGCGCCCGTTCGGTTCGCCTTCGCGGAGGAGTTCGATCTTGAACCCATATACGACGTCTACGGCTTCGGCGAACAGATATTTATATGCGGCAACGCGCCGGCGGGCGTTCCGGCCGCGCTGATTACCATCGTCGAATCCGCCACAGGCAGCCTGAAATACAACGTATCGTTCATGGCTTCCGACCTGCGCGAGGGAATATACATAAACGTTGAAAGCGGCTGGGCGCTCGGAATGTACGAGCTCTATGTCAGCTTTTCCGAGGAAAATGTTTCCTCCTTTACCTTTGAGGTGCAGGAAAAGCGCGCCGACCACGGCGGCTCCTCGGGCGGGGGAAGCAAGCAGGACGTGACGGCCACCGGCGTATCCATCTCGCAGAGCGAGTTGCTGCTCCACCTTGGCGAGACGGCCACCGTCACCGCCTCAGGCGACCGCTCGTCCTTTAAGTGGACGACCGACGACGCCGATAAGATAATTATCGCCGGCGCAAATACCGCCGAGGCCACCATAACCCCCAAGCGCACCGGCACGGCCACGGTTTGGGTGTACTGCGGCAATAACTATGCTACGCTGAATATAACCATCGTTCCGGCGGAGAAGAAGGAGCCCGAAAAGGAGCCTGAAAAGAAACCGGAAAATGAGCCTGAAAAAGAGCCTGATAAACAGCCTGAAAATGAGCCCGAGAAGGACGCGGACAGCTTCGCCGACCTTGCCTCGGCCCCGTGGGCGCGGGAGGCCATAAACGCCCTCGCCGCGGGCGGCATCGTAAGCGGCATGGGGGGCGGCATTTTCGCCCCTGCGGACGGCGTCACAAGGGCGCAGTTCGTGCAAATGACGGTAAAGGCTTTCGGCTTCAGCGGCAAGGAGGGCGTATCGTTCACGGACGTATCGGACGGCGACTGGTTTGCCGACGCGGTGCTCACTGCCGCCGCGAACGGCGTGGTAAACGGCTATGACGGGCGTTTTGAACCCGCTTCCCCCGTGACCTGCCGCGACGCCGCGGTGATTTTGCACCGTGTGCTTAAAATGAAGGGCGCCGCCGTGCCCGAGGCCGCCGCCTCCGCCGACGATTACTCCGCCGAGGCCGTGGGCTCTCTCACCGCGGCCGGAGTGATAACCGGCGAGATGAGTTTTTCGCCTCTTGAGGGCGCCAGCCGCGCCCAGAGCGCCTACATGATATACGGCGCGCTTAATCTTGTTAAATAGCAACCGCTTTGTGAAAGGAAGAAAAGCCCATGCCTGACAATACTCACTCGGGTCACCGTGCGAGGCTGCGCGAGCGGTTTGAGAAGGAGGGGCTTGACGGCTTTCAGCCGCACGAGGTGCTTGAGCTGCTGCTCTTTTACGCCGTGCCTCGCCGTGATACAAACGAACTGGCGCACCGGCTTCTTGAACGGTTCGGTTCGCTTGACAAGGTCTTTGACGCGGGCATTGATTCGCTTATCGCCGTGGATGGTATCGGCTATAACTCGGCGGTGCTGCTGCGGCTCATGCAGCCGGCGGCGCAATATTATATGCGCGAACGCTTCCGCGGCAAGAAAGTATGCGGCTGTACCGAGGATATGGGCGCGTATATGTGCTCAAGGATAGGTATGCTCGGCAAGGAGGTTTTCGTCGCGGCCGCCCTTGATTCCGTCCGCCGCGAGACCGCTTTCAGGGTGATATCCGACGGTCTGGTAACGCAGGCAGCCGTTCAGCTTCGCCGCTTGGCGGAATTCGCTCTCAGCTCGCACGCCGAATCCTTAGTCATCGCTCATAACCACGTTTCGGGCAGGCTTGAGCCCTCGCAGTCCGACAGGGACGCTACGAGCGCGATATGCAGGAGCCTGCTGGGAATAGGCGTGAAGGTGACCGACCACATAATCGTTTGCGGCGACCGCTACTACAGCTTCGCCGAGGCCGGTATTCTGCCGGTATAAATTGCACAAAGGAAGATAAAGGAAGGTAGATTATGAGCAAACGCATTTTTGTCGAAAAAAAGTCCGGCTTCGACGTGGAGGCGAAGGGCCTGCTTCACGACCTGCGCCACACCCTGATGATAAAGGGGCTCGAATCGCTGCGCGTGGTGAATCGATACGATATTGAGGGATTGACCGATGAGGAATACGCCGCGGCGCGGACGCTGGTTTTCTCCGAGCCGCCGGTGGATTGGGCCTTTGACGAGGAGCTTGCTCTCTCGCCGGACGACGCCGTAATAGCTTACGAGCTGCTGCCCGGCCAGTACGACCAGCGGGCTGACAGCGCCGCCGTCTGCGTGCAGATACTTACCCGAGGCGAAAAGCCCGTGGTACGCGCCGCGAAGCTGATAATCATAAGGGGCGGAGTATCCCTCGACGACGTGGAGCGTATCAGGAAATACGTCGTCAACCCCGTGGAGGCGCACGGCGCGGAAATGGGAAAGCCCGAAAGCCTTATTATGAAGGCCGATATCCCCGCCGACGTGGCCGAGGTGAGCGGCTTTACCGCCGCTTCCGACGAGGAGCTTTCCGCGCTGGCCGCGCGGATGGGCTTTGCCATGGATATGGACGACCTGCGCTTTTGCCGTGCGTACTTCAGCGATACCGAGCGCCGCGACCCCACCTTTACCGAGATGCGCGTTATCGACACCTACTGGTCCGATCACTGCCGCCACACCACCTTCACAACCATACTTGACGAGGTGGATATCGCGCCGGAATTTAAGCCGATTGCCGAGGCCTTTGAGGCATATAAGCGCAGCAGAGAAACGCTCTACGTCGGCAAAAAGAAGAATATGTGTCTGATGGACCTCGCGACTATCGCCATGAAGGAGCTCAAGGCCGCCGGTAAGCTACGGGACCTTGACGAGAGCGAGGAGATAAACGCCTGCTCCATAAATATCACCGCCGACATCAACGGCAAGCCCGAGCCGTGGCTCGTTATGTTCAAGAACGAGACCCATAACCACCCCACCGAGATTGAGCCCTTCGGCGGCGCGGCGACCTGCCTCGGCGGGGCCATACGCGATCCGCTTTCGGGCCGCAGCTACGTGTATCAGGCAATGCGCGTCACCGGCAGCGGCGACCCGCGCGCCGAGGTGGGGGATACCCTCCCCGGCAAACTCCCTCAGCGCAAGATAACACGCACCGCCGCGGCGGGCTACAGCTCCTACGGCAACCAGATAGGTCTGGCCACCGGTCAGGTGGCCGAGATATATCACCCGGGCTATGTGGCCAAGCGCATGGAGATAGGCGCCGTAGTCGGCGCCACGCCCAAGGATCACGTTGTACGTCAGGCACCCGAAAAGGGCGACCTTGTTGTGCTGCTCGGCGGCAGAACGGGCCGCGACGGCTGCGGCGGGGCTACCGGCTCCTCCAAGGCGCATAACGTCAGTTCGCTTGAAACCTGCGGGGCCGAGGTGCAGAAGGGCAATCCCCCCGAGGAGCGCAAGCTTCAGCGCCTGTTCAGAAACGGCGGCGTTACCCGCATGATAAAGCGCTGCAACGACTTCGGCGCGGGCGGCGTCAGCGTCGCCATAGGAGAGCTGGCCGACGGGCTTGACATCAATCTCGACGCCGTGCCCAAGAAATACGAGGGACTTGACGGAACCGAGCTTGCCATAAGCGAGAGTCAGGAGCGCATGGCCGTGGTTGTCCGTCCGGAGGACGCCGAACGCTTCATAGCCGAGGCCAACCGTGAAAACCTCGAGGCCACGGTCGTGGCCGTCGTTACGGATAAAAACCGTCTGCGCATGACATGGCGCGGCAAAACCATAGTAGATATAAGCCGCGATTTCCTCAATACCAACGGCGCGGAAAAGCACGCCTCGGTAAAGGCGCCCGCCCCCGCGGAGGAACTCTTTCCGGAAAAAAAGACCGACGATATTGAAAAGGCTTGGCTTGAGACTGTGGCCGACCTCAACGTCTGCTCTCAAAAGGGCCTTGCCGAGCGGTTTGACAGCTCTATCGGCGCGAGCTCGGTGCTGATGCCCTTCGGCGGCAAATACCAGCTCACTCCGGCCGAGGGCATGGCCGCCAAGCTCCCATTGAGCGAGGGCGAAACCACGACCGCCACCGTTATGACATACGGCTATAACCCGTATTTGACCGAAAAAAGCCCATTCCACGGCGCGATGTACGCCGTGGTGGAATCCATAGCCAAGCTGGCGGCCATGGGCGCGGACTACAGCCGCGCAAGGCTCACCTTTCAGGAGTATTTTGAGCGTCTGGGCTCAGACCCATCCCGCTGGGGCAAGCCCTTCGCGGCCCTTTTGGGGGCCTATACGGCGCAGATAAAAATCGGCGTTGCCGCCATCGGCGGCAAGGACTCAATGAGCGGTTCCTTTGGCGATATGGACGTGCCGCCCACGCTGGTGTCGTTCGCAGTCGCCGTCGAGCACGCCGGACGGATACTCAGCCCCGAGTTCAAGCGCGAGGGCAGCTTCATCATATATCTGCCGCTGCCGCGTCTCGACGGCGATATGCCCGATTTCGACGCCCTGCACCGCAACTACACGGCCATGT
Source organism: uncultured Clostridia bacterium (assembly GCA_947629005.1). Classification (GTDB taxonomy): domain Bacteria; phylum Bacillota; class Clostridia; order UMGS1883; family UMGS1883; genus JAFLUQ01. The sequence goes on along the minus strand of CANRCD010000011.1, from coordinate 24,864 downwards.
ACGAGGCCGTAAAGGCCGGCAAGGCGCTCTCCGCTTCGGCCCTCAAGATGGGCGGTATATGCGAGTGCGTGAGCAAGATGTGCTTTGGCAACGGCATTGGCGCGGAGATAAACTTCGACGGGGATATGTTCTCGCCCGCGCCCGGCGGCCTTGTAGTCGAAACCGCCGACCAATCGCTCTTTAAGGAACTCGGCGGCGTTGTCCTCGGTAAAACCGGCGGCGACGCGATAGTGGCGAACGGCGTGCGTATCCCGCTCGAAAAGGCGCTTGCCGCGTGGACGGGCTCCCTCGAGCGCGTGTTCCCCACCAAGGCCCGCGAGGAGGATACGCCTCTTAGCGACTATCTCAGCGAGAAGCGTTCCGTCTGCGTGGCCAAAAGCCGCGTGGCGAGGCCGCGGGTGTTCATTCCCGTTTTCCCCGGGACCAACTGCGAATATGACAGCGCGCGCCAGTTCATCAAGGCCGGAGCGGAACCGGTTGTGTCCGTGTTCAATAACCTTTCTCAGGCCAATGTCGAGGCTTCGCTCGAGAACTTTGCCGCTCTCATCGACCAAAGCCAGATAATCATGTTCCCCGGCGGCTTCAGCGGCGGCGATGAGCCCGACGGCAGCGGCAAGTTTATAGCCACGGCCTTCCGCAACGCCCGCGTGAAGGAGGCTACTATGCGTCTGTTAAACGACCGCGGCGGCCTTATCCTCGGTATATGCAACGGCTTTCAGGCCCTTATTAAGCTCGGACTGGTGCCCTACGGCGAGATACGCGACATGGACGAGAGCTGCCCAACGCTCACCTTCAACAACATCGGCCGCCATGTGTCGCAGATGACCTACACCAAGGTTGTCAGCAAGCTGAGCCCGTGGCTCATGAAGGCGGAGCTTGGCTCTGTTCACGCGATACCCGTCTCCCACGGGGAGGGCCGCTTTGTGGCCGACGCCGCAACGATAGAACGCCTTCGCGAGAACGGCCAGATAGCCACCCGCTATGTTGACCTCAGCGGAAAGCCTACCCACAGCGTGGCCTTTAATCCCAACGGCAGCCTTGACGCCATCGAGGGTATTACCAGCCCCGACGGGCGCGTCTTTGGCAAGATGGGCCACAGCGAGCGCAAGGGCGATTTTGTAGCCAAAAACATTGTCATGGACAAGGACCAGCTTCTCTTTGAGAGCGGCGTGGAATATTTTAAATAACGGAGGGATAACCGTGAAAAAATTGCTTGCGCTTATTTTGACGCTCTGTCTCGCGGCCCCCGCGGCTTTCGCCGACGAGGTTTCCGAAGCCGATTTACGCATTGCCGCCGTCTGCGAGGCTGACAGCGTCGAGGTGGGGGACCAGTTTCTGGTAAAAATCATGCTGGACGGCAGCTTTGACAAATACCTGACCTACAGCGTCTGCGGCAGCTTCAATACCGAAACCGCAGAGCTTGTGGCCCCCGTATATAAGGACGACGGCTTCAGCATCGTATATAACGATTTCGATAACGAGACCGGCGCTTTCCAGTTCGACGCGGCGGATATTGCGAAAATAGAAGGCGTGGATAACCCGCTCATCTGCTCGCTGCTGTTCAAGGCCAAAAAGGCCGGCAGCTTCAGCCTGCTTCTGGGCAAGGCCGGCGGTACCGGCAAAGAGCTTTATCTTGGCCGCTCCAAGCCGGTTGACAGCAAACTCGACTACGATTTTACAGCCGAGGGACTCACCCTTGAAATAACCGACGATACCGGCGACGGTTCGGTTACTATTATTTCGGGGCACACCAGCAACACTCCGTTCGACGATATGGACGACCACCGCTGGGCCGACGTCGCCGTGGGCGCCATGGCGCGTATCGGCGTGTTGGACGGCATTGCCGAGGGCAGCTTTTACCCTGACAAAAGCGTGACCCGAGGCGAGTTTACGGCCATGCTTATGCGCGGAGCCAAGCTGGAGGGAAAGGGCGAAGGCTTTGCCGACGTTCCCGCGGACTATCCCTTCGCCAAGGAGATAGCTTCGGCTAAGGCGCTTGGCATAGCTAAGGGCGACGAAAACGGCAATTTTAACCCCGACGCCACTATCAGCCGACAGGATGTCAGCGCGCTGGTTTACCGCGTCATGCTTAGACTCAATAAGATTCGTCCAGCCGATGAGAGCGTGCTCGATTCCTTCCCCGACGGCGGCGAGGTCAGCGAATACGCTCGTCCGACTATGGCCGCCTGCGCGAACTCGCGCCTGATTAAGGGCGACGAGGACGGCCGTCTCAATCCCCGAGCCGATATGACCCGCGCCGAAGCCGCCGTTTTGGTTGAAAGCGTTATTGTGTATATTAAGCTGATAAGCCTGTCGTAGTTTCTTGAAAACATAGAAAACGAGCCGTAAAAAACACACGGGCAGTCAAAGATATCATCCGTCGACGCGTTCAAGGGGCCTGCGGGCCCCTTGAAAATTTCCATGACACGCGGTATGGCGTGGTGATATTTATATTTGCACGGCGCAAATTGCTGCGCCGTTTTTTATTTTGTCTAATTCGCAGGGAAGGCTTTACGCCTCCTATCACTACGGCAGGGAGCATCGGCGCGGTGCGTTCTTCTGTTTTGCCGCCGCTGCGGGCGGGGCGGCTATACTTGGGCCCGCGCCCGCCGTTATCGAAAAAAACTGCACAAACAAAAGAAATTATCGTTTATTATCTTATGCCGATTTTGCTCTTGATTTTTTCCGCAAAGTATGTATAATAAAAATAATACACGATAATAAAAAACCACGGTGGGTGATACCATGCTTACTCTTGACAAATTTGAAGAAGCCGCCGAAAAGGTCAAGGAGGTCACTCTTGAGACCAAGCTCGTATACAGCGAATTCTACAGCGAGCAGACCGGCGGGAAGGTCTACCTAAAGCCCGAAAATATGCAATTTACCGGCGCCTATAAGGTGCGCGGGGCGTATTACAAAATAAGCTCTCTCTCCGATGAGGAACGGGCCCGCGGCCTTATCACGGCCTCGGCGGGGAACCACGCGCAGGGCGTGGCCTACGCCGCGCGGCGCTACGGCGCGAAGGCCGTTATTGTAATGCCGACATCCACTCCGCTGATGAAGGTGAACCGCACCAAAAGCTACGGGGCCGAGGTAGTGCTTTACGGCGACGTTTACGACGAAGCATGCCGCTATGCGCTTGAGCTCGCCGAGAAAGAGGGCTACACCTTTATCCACCCCTTCGACGACCTTGCCGTGGCCACCGGTCAGGGCACCATCGCCATGGAGATATTCAAGGAGCTTCCGCTTGTGGACTGTATCCTTGTGCCCATCGGCGGGGGCGGGCTGGCGGCCGGCGTTTCCACCCTTGCCAAGCTGCTGCACCCGAACGTCCGCGTCATCGGCGTGGAGCCGGAGGGAGCGGCCTGCATGAAAGCCTCGCTTGAGGCCGGCAGGGTCGTTACGCTGCCAAGCGTCAACACCATCGCCGACGGCACCGCCGTAAAAACCCCGGGAGCCAATGTTTTCCCGTACATACAAAAGAATGTCGACGAAATAATCACCGTGCCGGACGAGGACATCATTGTTTCGTTCCTTGACATGGTGGAAAACCACAAAATGGTGGTCGAGAACAGCGGCCTGCTCTCGGTGGCGGCGTTAAGGCAGCTTGACCTTCGCGGCAAGAAAGCCGTGCCGATACTCAGCGGCGGCAACATGGACGTGATAACCATGAGCAGCATAGTTCAGCACGGGCTCATCCAGCGCGACAGGATATTTACGGTATCGGTGCTGCTGCCCGATAAGCCCGGCGAGCTCTCCCGCGTGGCCGACGTCATAGCGAAGCAGAACGGCAACGTGATAAAGCTCGAGCACAATCAGTTCGTGGCGACGAACCGCAGCGCCGCCGTGGAACTTAGGATAACCCTCGAGGCCTACGGCGCCGAGCATAAGGAGGCCATTATATCCGCCCTCAACGAAACCGGCTACCGTCCCAAGCTCATAAGAGTTATTCTGTAGCAATAAAAATGAAGTATTTTCCGGCCATAAAGCGTAAAATGGTATTGACAAACATGGCCGGCTGAGATAAAATAGCTTAATAAGTATTTGCAGCGAACGTCGGGGGCGCAGGGACGCCGCCCGAAAACTGTATGGGAGGAAATCATGATACTTAACGGAAGTCAGATTTTGGCTGAGGTGCTTGTGGAGCAGGGGGTAGAGGCTCTGTTCGGCTACCCGGGCGGCAGCATACTCAATATCTGCGACGCGCTCTACGACTACCGCGACAAAATCAAGCAATATGTGACGGCCCACGAGCAGGGCGCGAGCCACGCCGCCGACGGCTATGCCCGCGCCACGGGCAAGACGGGCGTTGTACTGGCCACAAGCGGCCCCGGGGCGACGAACCTTGTCACCGGCATAGCCACGGCCTATATGGACAGCGTGCCTATGGTGGCGATAACCGGCAACGTCGGCACAAGCCTCATCGGGCGCGACAGCTTTCAGGAGGTCTACATCGCCGGCATAACCATGCCCATAACCAAGCATAACTTTGTGGTGCGCAGGGTGGAGGAGCTTGCCGATACCCTCCGCGCCGCGTTCAGAATAGCCAACACGGGCCGTAAGGGCCCCGTGCTTGTGGATATTCCCAAGGACGTGACGGCCGCCAAGTGCGAGTTCACCTCCGGCCCCAAAATCGAGGGCGAGTATACGACCGAGCTCGACGGTGAGGCATTAAGGGCCGCCGCCGAGGCGATAAATAAAGCCGAGCGCCCCGTTATCTACTTTGGCGGCGGCGTGGGCAGCGGAGAGGCCGGCGAGGAGCTGCGCGCCCTAATGAACAAGGCCGGTATTCCGGCCGCCCACACCCTCATGGCCGCGGGCGTTATCGGCTGCGGCGAGCCTCTCAACCTCGGGCTGCTGGGTATGCACGGCAACGTGGCGTCGAACCTCGCCGTGAACGAGGCCGACCTCGTGCTTGCCGTCGGCACCCGCTTCAGCGACCGTGTGGCCCTCAATACCGAAGCCTTTGCCAAAAAGGCCACGATAATCCAGATTGACATAGACCCCAGCGAGGTCAACAAGAACGTGCTTGTTGATTTAAGCCTTATCGGCGACGTGAAGGACGTTCTGACCGCGCTGCTGCCCTTGATAAGCGAAAACAGCCACCCCGAATGGTTAAAGCAAATAGGCGAGTGGCAAAAGCGGGGCTATGTCCCGAAGGATGACGACAGCGTGCTCAAGCCTCATCAGGTCATCGACGCAATCTGCGAGCGCGCCGGCGAGGACGCTATCTATGTTACCGACGTGGGCCAGCACCAGCTCTGGGCCGCCCAGTACTGCCGCCACGTCCGTTCGCGTCACTTCCTCACCAGCGGCGGTCTCGGCACCATGGGCTACGGCTACGGCGCGGCCCTCGGCGCGAAGGCGGCCTTCCCCGATAAGCCCGTTATCCACATTACGGGCGACGGCTCGTTCCACATGAATATGAACGAGGCCTGCACCGCCGTCAGCTACAACCTTCCCGTAATCACCGTGATAATGAATAATTCCGTGCTGGGCATGGTGCGCCAGTGGCAGACGGTGTTCTATAACCGCCGCTACAGCGGCAGCGAGCCCGAGCGTGTTACCGACTACGTTAAGGTGGCCGAGGGCTTTGGCCTTAAGGGCTATCGCTGCACAAATCTGGCCCAGTTCAAAAAGGCCATGGACGAGGCGATGACCCTTAACTGCCCCGTTTGGATAGACTGCGTCATCGACCGCGAGGAAAAGGTGCTTCCCATGATACCCGCGGGCGAGACCGTGGATAAAATGATAATGGAATAGGAGGCAGAAAATGAGCAAGCAGGTACTCAGCGTTCTTGTGGCAAACCACGCCGGCGTATTGGCCCGTGTGGCGAGTCTGTTCTGCCAGCGCGGCTTCAATATCGACAGCCTTACGGTTTCCGCCACCGACAATCCGGCCATTTCCCGCATAACCATCGTCACCGAGGGCGACAGGCAGGTGCTTGAGCAGATAATCAAGCAGACCGGCAAGCTGGAGGAAACTAAAAAGGTCATTCCGCTCAAGGCCAATAACAGCCTCTTTCGCGAGCTTTTGCTGCTGAAGGTGGAAGCCGACGAAAAGGTGCGCCGCGAGGTCTGCGGAATATGCGAGATATACCGCGCCAAGATAATCGACCTCACCGTGCAGAGCCTTATTGTGGAGCTCACCGGCAATCCAAATAAGATAGACGGCTTCCTCACCATGATGAAGCAGTACAATATCCTTGAGATGTGCCGCACGGGCGTTACCGCGTTGGAGCGCGGCTACAGTGTGCAAACCATTGATTAGAAAAAAATTTATTATAAAGGAGTCTTTCAAATGATCAAAAAGTATTATGACGCAGACTGCAATCTCGGTATGCTGGACGGCAAGACCGTCGCCGTTATCGGCTTCGGCAGCCAAGGCCACGCCCACGCCCAGAACCTTCATGAGAGCGGAGTTGACGTAGTTGTCGGCCTCAGAAAGGACAGCTCCAGTTGGGCTAAGGCCGAAGAAGCAGGCCTAAAGGTCATGGAGGTAGAGGACGCCGCCGAGGCGGGCGATCTTGTTATGATGCTCGTTCCCGACGAGCTTGCCGCCGACATCTACAATAAGCAGGTGGCCAAGCACATGAAGGCAGGCGACGTGCTCATGTTCGCCCACGGCTTCAATATTCATTTTAAGGCGATTACCCCCCAGAGCGATATCGACGTTATCATGGTAGCACCCAAGGGCCCCGGCCACACTGTTCGTTCCCAGTACCTTGAGGGCAAGGGCGTACCCAGCCTCATCGCCGTATATCAGGACGCCACCGGCCATGCCAAAGACTATGCCCTCGCTTACGCCAGCGGTATAGGCGCGGGCCGCGCCGGTATACTTGAGACCACCTTCCGCGAGGAGACCGAGACCGACCTCTTTGGCGAGCAGTGCGTGCTCTGCGGCGGCGTTACCGAGCTGATGAAGGCGGGCTTCGATACTCTTGTGGAGGCCGGATACGAGCCCGAAATGGCCTACTTTGAGTGCATTCATGAAATGAAGCTCATCGTTGACCTCATCAACAGCGGTGGCTTCGCCATGATGCGCTACTCCATCTCCAACACCGCCGAATACGGCGATTACCGCACCGGCAAGCGCCTCATCACCGAAGAAACCCGCAAGGAAATGAAGAAAGTGCTTTCCGAAATCCAGGACGGCACCTTCGCCAGCGAGTTCATGCAGGAATTCTCCTCCGGCAGGAAGATCAAATTCCTCGCCACCCGCCGCGTCGAAAGCGAGCATCTGCTTGAGAAGGTCGGCAAGGAGCTCCGCAAGATGATGAGCTGGCTCAAGAAGTAAAAAAAACGTATGTCGGGGGCGTATTTTATGCGCCCCCGCCTTTAACAGGAGGTATAAAATGGAACTCAGAAGCGCAAATGTAACGCAGGGCGTTGAGCGCGCCCCAAACCGCAGCCTTTTTTACGCCATGGGCTACACCAAGGAGGAGCTTGACCGCCCGCTGATAGGTGTTGTCAGCGCCCACAGCGAGATAGTGCCCGGGCACTTCCACCTCGACAAAATAGCCGAGGCCGTCAAGGCCGGCGTCCGCATGGCGGGCGGCACGCCCATCGAGGTGCCGTCCATAGGCGTGTGCGACGGTATCGCTATGGGCCACATCGGCATGAAATACAGCCTTGCCAGCCGCGAGCTTATTGCCGACAGCGTTGAGACCATGGCTATGGCTCATCAATTCGACGGACTTGTGCTCATTCCCAACTGTGATAAAATCGTCCCCGGCATGGTTATGGCCGCCGTCCGTATGGACATCCCCGCCGTCGTGTGCAGCGGAGGCCCGATGATGGCCGGCCGCTTTGACGGCGAGGAGATAAGTCTTTCCAAGATGTTCGAGGCCGTAGGCGCTTACAAGGCCGGAATTATTGACGATGAGAAGCTCCGCGAGTGCGAGGAGGGAGCCTGCCCCGGCTGCGGAAGCTGCGCCGGTATGTACACCGCGAACAGCATGAACTGCCTGTGCGAATCTTTGGGCATAGCCCTGCCCGGCAACGGCACCATCCCCGCCGTCCACAGCGGCCGTATGCTGCTGGCAAAGCACAGCGGCATGGCGATAATGGAGCTCGTCAGAAAGGGCATTACCGCCCGCCGGATAATCAACGAAAAGTCTATCAGGAACGCCCTTGCCTGCGATATGGCCCTCGGGTGCAGCTCAAACAGCGTGCTTCATCTGCTCGCCATCTCCAACGAGGCAGGCGTTCCGGTGGATTTGGCCCTGTTCAATGAGATGAGCGAGCGCGTGCCGAACCTCTGCCACCTTGCCCCCGCCGGTCCCACACATATACAGGACCTGAACCTCGCGGGCGGAATTCCCGCCGTGCAGGCCGAGCTTATCAAGGGCGGCTTTATCGACCCCACGGCCCTCACCGTTTCGGGCAAGACCGTGGGCGAAAACGTGGCCGGAGCTTACATCAAGGACGAAACCCAAATCCGCCCCCTTACCAATCCCTACAGCCCCACCGGCGGTATCCAGATACTCTGGGGCAATCTGGCCGAAAAGGGCTGCGTGGTCAAGCGCAGCGCCGTCGCCCCCGAAATGCTCAGGCACAGCGGCCCCGCCCGCGTGTTCAACAGCGAGGAGGAGGCCATTGACGCCATATATAACGGGCGCATTGTTGACGGCGACGTTGTTGTCATTCGTTACGAGGGCCCCGTGGGCGGCCCGGGTATGCGCGAAATGCTCAATCCCACCTCGGCTCTGGCCGGCATGAGGCTTGATAAGACCGTCGCCCTCATCACCGACGGCCGTTTCAGCGGCGCGAGCCGCGGCGCGTCCATCGGCCACGTTTCGCCCGAAGCCGCCGTCGGCGGCACGATCGCCCTTGTTGAGGAGGGAGACATTATCGAGATAGATATTCCCGCCGCCTCCATCAACCTTAAGGTCAGCGATGAGGAGCTCGCGAAGCGCCGCGAAAAGCTGGTTCAGCCCGAGCCTAACGTTAAGACAGGCTGGCTGGCCCGCTACTCCACCCTTGTTGACGGGGCCGATAAGGGCGCCGTTATGAAAAAGGTGTATTGATGATAATTCGGTAAAAATACGTTTGCGGTATGGAGCGGCTCAACGCCGCTCCATACCGTTTTTTTGTCCGCCGTGAAATCGGTTGACTTTTTGCGGCAAGTATGGTATGATTGGTTTATAATCAAAACAATAAATCGGGAATTTGAAAGTGAGAATAACTAATGGCCGAGCAGTTTATGTGCAAGATAGCGTCTATCGGTGAAATGAACACAAAATGGGATTATGAAATTGCGCACAGCGGAAAAGACAGGGAAAATTGGATAATCTGGAAGAAACAAAATATAGAAAACCGCAAGCGCGGTTACATCATTCCGTACTATGGAATACTTGACGGAAGAATTATTTGCGAAGCTACCGCGATGATTAATCCCGAGGTTGTGCAAAACAGCGACGGTTTGGTGGACGGTCATACCGTCTATTTGTCTGCCTTCCGAACGATTGACGGGTTTCGGGGAAAAGGATATTTTTCAAAGCTGTTTCGTTTTATGATTGACGACTTGCGCCAAAGGGGATATACAAAGGCGACGCTCGGAGTAGAAGCGGACGATAAGAAAAACAAAGCGATATATGCCCACTATGGATTTTCCGAATATATTAAGTCCGACAAGGAATATTATCCGGACAAAACCGTAATTTATGTGGAATATTACGGAAAAATGCTGGAATGATACTATAAACCCGTTTATCGGGATTTAGGTGCAAAACGCAAAGGGGGAGTGTAAAAAAACTTGCACCGTAAACTGACGCGCACGGGGCCGGTCGAAAAAATCGCGCAGAATGGACAAAAATCAGCTCGCGCAGGAGGCTTTAGCCGACGAGCAAGCACTCCCGACGGCGTACATAGGTACGCCGAGGGTGATTTTCGTTCATAGTTCAAGGGCTTAAAATAACGAAAATCCGCTCATAACGAGCGGATTTTCCTCATTTATTCATGGCCTTTTAGTAAACATATAATGCTCAAAGCAGCATTAATCTAATCCATTCAGCCCTTGAACGGTCTACGCCATTTTTTTACGGCCCCTTTTTTGCTTTCGCCCAAAATATTGATTGCCCCATGCCGCCAAAAGGCGGATTTTTTTATGCCCGCAAGGCGTCACAAAAACTTTCTTATATCCTCGGTGAGTTTCTGTTCAAGGTTAATCAGCCGCTTCGCGATGTCCTTCACCTTTTCCTCCGCCGCCTCGTACTTGTTAAGGTAGCGGTTCAGCGACTTCACGCCCATGTTGCAGCCGTCGGTAATGAGGTCGGCGACGGTCGTGTCGCTGTCCTTCACGGAAAGCATGACGTTCGTCTTCATCCACGACATTCCCTTTGCCATAGGATTCGGCTCCTTGCCCGAGTCGTGGTAGTCGTTCAGCAGCTCGTGTATTTCGCTGCCGAGTCGTTGGTGTTCCTCCATGCAGGTGTCGAGAAGCTGCCTAAAACCTTCGTCGCGCACTTTGTCCAGTACCTCGGCAATGGAGTCCACGCCCATTTTTACGCCTGCGTTGCACTCCTTTAAAAGGTCTATTGTGTCGCTGTTCACGGTTTGTACCATATTCATTCCTCCAATCGGGCTTAGCTTTCCCGATGGGCTTGACTTTATTCCCGCATAGTAGTAAAATTGAATAGAGGTGGTAGAATGAAAAGGCTCAAAAGAGTTTTTATTATAGCGCTTGTCCTCTCGCTGCTGCCCGCGGCGGCGGGGAGGGCTTTCAGCGACGTCGCGGAGGAGGACTGGTTTTTCCCCTGTGTAGAGGAAATGGCGGCCCTCGGGGCGCTCAGCGGCTATCCGGACGGCAGCTTCCGCCCGAACAATGCCGTAAGCAAGGCCGAGCTTGTGTGCCTTGCCGCGAGGCTGCGGGGCCTTTCGCCGGCTTCGGGGCGGAGCGGCCATTGGGCGGACGGATATATGGCCGCGGCCCTCGCCGCCGGCTGGTACGACTGGGACGAGGCTCCGCCGGACGGCGGGAGCTTTGACGAACCTATAACCCGCCAGCTTGCCGTAAAAATTGTGATGAAGGCTTTCCTGCCCGAGGCGAGGGGCGATTACAATACCGAATCAAAGAAAATCGCCGACTTTGCCGAGCTGGACGGCAGATATTACGACAGCGTTCTGGCCGCCTACGCGGCGGGAGTGGCCGGCGGCGACGATAAGGGCCGCTTTAACCCGAAGGCCACGCTCACCCGCGCCGAGGCCTGCGCGCTGATTTCCCGCGCGGCGGGAGGGCGGAGCTTTGAGCCCGCCCCGCCCGAGACGGAGGAGCCCGTTGCCGTGCGCGGCGGCGTCAGCGAGAACGGCCGCCTCCGCGTGGAGGGGCCGAGGCTTGTGAACGAAAGGGGAGAGGCCGTTGTGCTGCGGGGTATGAGCTCCCACGGCCTCCAGTGGTATTCGCGGTTCCTCACCCGCGAGGCGATAGCCTCGACCGCCGAACGCGGGGCAAATCTGCTCCGCGTCGCGATGTATATCGAGGAGGGCGGCTATATCGACAATCCCTCCGTAAAAAACGACTTAATAAAGGCCGTTGACACGGCCATAGGGCTTGATATGTACGTTATAATAGACTGGCATATCCTCTCCGACGGCGACCCGATGAAGCGCCTTGGCGAGGCCAAGGCCTTCTTTGCCGAGATGGCCGCGCGCTATAAGGACAGCCCCGCCGTGCTTTACGAAATTTGCAACGAACCCAACGGGAATATCACATGGGAAGGGAACGTGCGCCCTTATGCCGAGGAGGTAATTGCGGCGATCAGGGCGGAGGCCCCCGAGGCCGTTATAATCGTGGGCAGCCCCACTTGGAGCCAAGACCTTCACGAGGCTGCGAAGAGCCCGCTTGCGGAGAAAAACATCATGTATTCCTGCCATTTTTACGCCGGCACGCATACCGAATGGCTGCGCAGGCGCGTGGCGGACGTCATGGATAAGGGGCTTGCGGTGTTCGTCACCGAGTGGGGCGTCAGCGACGCGAGCGGCGGAGGCGGAGTCTTTGCCGACGAGGCGCGCCTTTGGCTCGATTTCATGGATAAAAACGGCATAAGCTGGGCCAACTGGTCGCTCTGCGACAAGGCCGAGACCTCCGCCGCACTGCGCACGGGGGCCGACCCATCGGACGGAATTTCCGACGATGAGCTGTCTGAATCGGGCGCGATAGTGTTCGCCGCGTTTTGAGCTATTTCAGCACCATATACCGCTTTAATAGACTGCGGAAGTAGGAAAGCACGCCCCTTCGGCCCACGTCCTTAGTGGTCAACAACTCGCACTTCGCTATCTCCTTGCCGTCAAGCGTCGCTCTGAGCTCGCCCACCGGCTCGCCCTTGGCAAGCGGTGCCGTCAGCGGGCGGACGGTTATCTCGGTTTCCACACGCGAAATGTCGCCTTTGGGCAGCAGGGCCGAAGCGTCCTCGGCGGGGACAAGCTCTACCTCGTCGGCCGCGCCCTTGGCCACCTTCTCGGTGCGAACGGGCTTACCCTTTTTTCCAAGCTCCACTGAGGCGAAGTTCGCGAAGCCGTAATCCAGCAGCTCCCGCGCCGCGGCAAAGCGCGCCTTTGAGGTGGGGCTGCCCATGACGACCGCGATAAGGTGCATACCGTCGCGCTTGGCCGTTGCGCTTACACAGCAGAGCGCGTTATTGGTGGAGCCCGTCTTAAGGCCGGTCGCGCCGTCGTAAAAGCGGATGAGCTTGTTCGTGTTCGCAAGCTGAAATTCGCCGCCGCGCAGGGAATCCATCCAGATCGTGGTGTAGCGGAAAATGTCGTCGTGGCGCATGAGCTCGCGGCTCATGAGGGCTATGTCCCTTGCGGAAGAAAGGTGCCCCTCGGCGTCAAGCCCATTGCAGTTGACGAAGTGGGTGTTTGTCATACCGAGCTCCGCCGCGCGGGAGTTCATCCTCTCCACAAAGGCCTCCACGCTGCCCGCGAGGTGCTCTGCCAGCGCGACGCAGGCGTCGTTGCCCGAGGCTACGGCCACTCCCTTTAGCAGGTCGTCCACGGACATCTGCTCTCCGGCGTCAAGGAAAATCGTGCTGCCGCCCATGCTTTTTGCCCGTTCGCTGGCGGTGACTACCGTGTCGTAGCCTATTTCGCCGCGGTCAATGGCCTCCATCACAAGCAGCATTGTCATCACCTTTGTAACGCTCGCGGGCGGCAGCGGCTCGTCGGCATTGTTCTCGTAAAGCACGGCCCCGCTGCCGAAGTCCATCAGTATTACCGACTTTGCGTCGCACACGGGCTCGGCCCGCGCGGGCAGCAGATAAAACATAAGACAGAACGCAATAAATAAACAGACGGTTTTTTTCAAAATAAAAATCCCCCTTTGTACTGTTATATTACAAAGGGGGTTATTTAATTCGCCTTTACTCGTCCCAGTTATGGTATACGTTCTGGACGTCGTCGTTATCCTCGAGCATTTCAATGAGCTTGGTAATGTTCTTAATATCCTCCTCGTCGGAGAGGGTTACCATCGTTTGCGGCACCATGCTAATCTCGGCCTGAGCGAAGGCGTAGCCCTTGGCCTCAAGCGCCTCGCGCACGGAGGAGAAGGAATCCGGATCGGTGACAATTTCCATCATGCCGTCCTCCGCATTAAAGTCCTCGGCCCCGCAGTCAAGCGCGTCCATCATAACGGCGTCCTCGTCAAGCTCGCCCTCGGAGTTATCTATAACGATAACCCCCTTTTGGTCAAACATATAGCTCACGCAGCCGTTTGTACCGAGGTTACCGCCGTACTTGTCGAAGTAGTGGCGCATATCGCCGGCGGTGCGGTTGCGGTTGTTGGTCAGCGTTTCGACTATGAGCGCCACGCCGCTGGGTCCGTAGCCCTCGTATGTGAGCGACTCGTAATCGTCGCCGCCGCCCTCGCCCGCGGCCTTGGCTATGCATCGGTTGATGTTTTCGTTGGGCATATTGTTTGCCTTAGCCTTGGCTATCGCGTCGCGGAGCTTGCCGTTGCTGTCGGGGTTGGGGCCGCCTTGGCGCACAATTACGGCCAGCTCGCGCCCAAGCTTGGTAAATATTTTGGCGCGCTGGGCGTCGGATTTTTCCTTCTTATTCTTAATATTATTCCATTTGGAGTGTCCGGACATACTGCTGAATCGTTCCTTTCAAATGTGCCGCCCGAGCAGGCGGCGATTTTCGGCCGCGCCAAAGCGCACGGCGTCGCCGCCGCGGCGTTGGGCCGCAAGGCTCGTTAGTTGTTGGCCGAGCTGTCGTCGGTAATCTGCATGGTGGCTTGGCTGCGCATTTCGGAAAGAGCGTTGCGCACGATCTCCTGAGAGCGGGAGATTTTCTCTTCGGTCTGGGTGAGCAGAGTGGTCACGTAATTGTTGGCGCCGGCGCGAAGGTCGCGCGCCTTTCTGGAGGCCTCGTCGATTATCTGGCCCGACTGCTCCACGGCGGCTTTGGTTATCTCGTGCTCCTGAACCATGGCGGCGGCCTTCTCCTTGGCCTCGGCTATGATTTTTTCGGCCTCGGCCTCGGCGTCGGCTATTATGCGCTTGCGCTCGTCCTTAACCATACGGGCCTGCTTGAGATCCTCGGGCAACTTCATGCGAATGTCGTCAATGCTCTTGAAAAGCTCCTCTTTGTCGATGAGAATACGGTTAAACAGAGGTATCGTCCTCGCGTGGTCGATTTTGTCCTCGAGCATATCAATCATCTTCAGAATTTCCATAACTTTATCCTCCTATTTTTGCTATGATAGCTTTTTCAACTTCTTCCGGCACAAAGTCCGATATCGAACCGCCGTAGCCCGCGACCTCCTTGACGATGCTCGAGCTTAAGTATGAATAGGCGCAGCTGGTGGTTATGAAGAACGTTTCCACGTCCGGATTAAGGGTTTTGTTGGTGAGCGCCATCTGGAACTCGTACTCAAAGTCGCTGACGGCCCTAAGCCCCTTGACGATGAACCGCGCCCCGCGCGAGCGGGCGTAGTCCACAAGCAAACCGTCGAACTCCTCCACCGTGACGTTGGGTATGCCGCGCGTTACCTGCTCAAGCAGGGAGCGGCGTTCCTCCACGGTAAAAAGGGGCTTTTTTGAGCTGTTCTTAAGTATGCCCACATACACCTTATCGAACAGCGACGCCGTGCGGCGGATTATGTCGAGATGCCCGTTTGTGACGGGATCAAAACTGCCGGGGATGACTGCTGTTTTCATTCGGGTTTTCTCCTAAGCAGAGTAATGTTCACGCGGCCGTAATGCCTGTCCCTTATGCTCTCAAGCTCCGGCGGCGCCTTCGGAGGACCGACGGGCGCGTCCCACTCGGCGGCGATTATCCCGCTCGGTGCGAGCAGACCGCGAGCCGTTATCAGGGAAATTGCCTTTTCATACAGGCCGCTCTCATACGGGGGATCAAGGAATATCAGCGTGAAGCCTTCGCCTGCGGCTGACGCGGCGGAAAGATACTCCAGCGCGTCCGTGCGGAGCAGCTCGGCCCTGTCCGTAAGGCGGGCCCGCTCAAGATTGGCGCGGACGGCCGCTTCGGCCTCGCGCGACCTATCCACAAAAACAGCCCTCTCCGCGCCGCGGCTCAGGGCTTCTATCCCCAAGGCTCCGCTGCCGGCGAAAAGGTCAAGCACGCGCGCGCCGCGCACATAAGGCGTCAGCATACTGAACAGCGCTTCCTTAACCCTGTCCAGAGTGGGGCGGGTGCCCTCCCCGTCGGGAGAGGCGAGCCGCAGCCCTCTTGCGGTTCCGGAAATGACTCTCACGGGTTTCCTCCGTAGTTTATTGGTATATATGTATATATAATATTTTATACCAACTTTTTAAAAAGTCAAGACCTTTAGGGTATTTTTGTGCAATTTTTTTACAGTACGCGCTTCCCCCACAGGAAACGCGAGGAATAATAGCTCTGCGAAAGATTATTTATGGCGATGTGCCCCTGACCGGTGGCCGCGTGGATTATGTCGCCGCCGCCGATATAAATGCCCACATGGCTAACCCTGCCGCCGCCGCCCGTAGCGAAGAACACAAGGTCTCCGGGGGCGAGCTCGCCGCGCGAGACCGTGACGCCCACCCTCGACTGCTCCGCGCTGGAACGGGGGAGGGAAATGCCGTGCGCCGCAAAAACGTAGGACGTGAAGCCGCTGCAATCAAAGGCGTTCGGCCCCGACGCGCCGTATGAGTAGGGCCTGCCAAGAAGCGACTTGGCCGTGGCGATTATGGCGTCGGCGTCTGCGGAGGGCTTTTCGGTGGATATGTAATCCGCGTGGCAGAAGCCGGTGCGGCCGTCGCTGAGTTCCACGCAGTACCAGTCGTATCCGTTACAGTAAACCAGCTCCACCTCCTGCCCGCGGTAGAGCTTGCCCACAATCTCGGACGAGGCGTCGGGCGAAGTGCGCACATTCAGCACGTCGCAGGTGACATAGCCGGTATCATAGCCCTCGGCAAGGGCGGCCGGCGCGGCAAAAATCGCCGCCAGCGCCGCCAGCGTTATAAAAAACTTTTTCATATTGAGCCTCCGAAACATCGTTTTTGGAGTTATGTTACAATTTGATTACAAAGCCTATTGTACACCATTAAAATAAATTTGTCAAACTTTTTTAATAAATTTTGCCTCAATTTTTATAAAATGTAGCTTTTTAGCAATATACATTAAAAATAGTTAATGATTTTTGCTGATTGGGTCTATATTTAGTGGGCGACGCGAGAAAAAACCGCAAGACAGCGAAAAAATATTTTGTAATAATTTGTAAGACAAGCTTGCAAAAGCCGCCCCGCCGTGGTACAATAATATAAAATCACGGAAGGGAAGGAAAGATATGAACAAATTTGTTGAGGAAACCGTTATGCAAAGGCTCGGGCGCGTGGCGGAGGCTCTCAGGAAAAACCGTATGGAGGCCCATGTGGTGAAAACCGCGGCCGAGGTCGCGCCGCTTGTCAAGAGCCTTGTGCCAAAGGGAGCGAGCGTAGCCTCCGGCGGCAGCGAAAGCCTTGCCGAAAGCGGCGTCGCGGCGCTGCTCGCGGGCGGGGATTACAATTTTATCGACAGAAATAAGTACGAGGACAAGCGCCGCGCCTATATCGACGCCTACGGCGCGGACTTCTTCTTCTGCTCGTCCAACGCCGTCACCGAAAAGGGCGAGCTCTACAACGTGGACGGAAACAGCAACCGCATTTCGATGATAGCTTACGGCCCCGAAAACGTGATTATGGTCGTGGGCGCGAACAAGGTGGTTAAGGATCTTGCCGAGGCCGAAAGCCGCGTTAAGACGCACGCCGCCCCGCCGAACGCGAAGCGGCTCTCCTGCGCGACGTACTGCCGCGAGGCGGGCGTGTGCATGGGGCTTGGCGGCGAAATGACCGACGGCTGCGCGAGCGAGGGCCGTATATGCTGCAGCTACCTCGTCTGCGGCCCGCAGCGTCATAAGGACAGGATAAAGGTAATTCTCGTGGGCGAAAGCCTCGGCTTCTGATGGAAAGGATAATCATTACCGGCAGCCCAGGCAGCGGCAAAAGTACCCTCGCGGGGCTCATGGCGGAGAGACTAAGCCTGCCGCTCATCCATCTCGACGCTTTGTTCTGGCGGCCCGGCTGGGTGAGCGTGAGCAGGGAGGAGTTCGACCGCCTGCTGGCCGAGGCAATGGCGGGCGAGAGGTGGATAATCGACGGCGACTACGGCCGCACTCTCGCCGTGAGGCTTCAAAGGGCCGACACCGCCGTGTTTTTTGATTATCCGACGTATCTGTGCCTTTTCCGAACGCTGAAGCGCATAATAACTAACCTCGGCGTCGTCCGCCCCGACATGGGCGAGGGCTGCCCCGAGCGGCTGGACTTAGAATTTTTGCGCTATGTATGTGGCTATCGCCGCAAGCAAAGGGGAAAGGTGCTTGATAAGCTTCGTTCGGCGGAAAGCGTGAACGTTATCGTCATAAAAAACCGGCGGGAGTATAACGCCTTTGTGCGAAGCCTATGCGGCGAAACGTAAAATAACGGGGCCGGTTACTCGCCGACCCCGTTATTTATCTCGAATATTCCTCGTCCTCAAAAACGGGCTCGTCATCGCGGTCGTCCTTCGGCTCCTCCGGCACAAGCTCTTCGGAAAGCTCCTCCTCGCCGCTGATTTTGGAAAACAGGCGCTCCGCTCCCGTGGGGCGGCTTTGCTTTTTCATTTTCGTCAGTCCTTTCATTTGCTATTATGCCGCATGCAGAGTGGTTTTATGAAAGAAATGTTGACAGCGGAGCCGGTTTGGGGTATAATTATTAGAAACGATTCAAACAGGAGAGTGAGAAATGGACGGAATAATTTTTGACGTTGACGGCACCCTCTGGGATACCACCGAGATCTGCGCCCGCTCGTGGAACGCGGCTATAAGAGCCTGCTCGGGCCGCGAGGCGGGCCTCACGGGCAAAATGCTCGAAGGGCTTTTCGGTAAGCCGATGGACGTGATTTTCCGCGCCGTCCTGCCGGACGCGGACGACGCCCTTCGCGAGAGGCTGATCGCCGCGTGCTGCGAAAGCGAGCTCAATACCCTCAAAACCGAAAGGGTGCCCACCTATTCGGGCGTGCCCGAGACGCTGCGTCTCCTCGCGGGGAGCTATCCGCTGTTTATTGTCAGCAACTGCCAGAAGGGCTATATTGAGGCCTTCCTTGAGAATACCGGCCTCGGCCCGCTGATAACGGACTATCTGTGCTACGGCGATACCTTGGCCCCCAAAAGCGAGACGCTGCGCCGCCTTGTACTCAAAAACGGGCTTAAGGCTCCTGTTTACGTGGGCGATACCGAGGGCGACGCCGCCGCCTGCCGCGAAGCCGGCGTACCATTCGTTTTCGTTAGCTACGGCTTCGGCAGGGTCGAAAGCCCGTGGCGGAGCGTCGGCTCCTTTCCGGAGCTTTCGGAGCTGCTGCTTAAAGATAATTAAAAAATTTCAATTTACGGTTGAGCCGCCGTCGCTTTTCTAAAGGAACAGGTTATTGAAAAAAGACCTCCGCAATGCTATAATTTAATCATAAGAGATCTCTTAAATAATCTTTAATCTTTGGAGGTACAGCATGGATATTGAAGCAGTAGGACGGCAAATATCCGATTTGCGTCGCGCAAAGGGAATGACGCAGGCGGAGCTGGGCGAACGCTTGGGCGTCACCTTTCAGGCTGTCAGTAAATGGGAACGTGCGGAAACGCTGCCGGACACGGCTATATTACCGGAGTTGGCGGCGGCGCTTGAAACTACCGTGGACAACATTCTTTGCGGCGGACGCCGGACGGTCGCCTACACAAGAAAGCTCACGGTGGATGATCTGCGGCGGGCTATCCGCTGCCTTGACGACATGGGGCGGCTTATGGGAAGGGATTCCGTTATTTATCTCGCCGCCGTGGAGGGAATAAATACGCGCATGAACACCGAGATAAGAGACGCATTTTCGGATAAGCACATTTTTGAAGTCTTTGTGGCCGAGGCGGCCATTCAGGGCATTATGGCAGGGGCATATCTTGACCCCACAGATGTGAAGAACGGTTTTGAAAGCGTAAAGCTTCGGGACATAGTGCTGGAAAAGTGCGCCGAATATGGGATAAAGTGAGGCGTCAAGGAGAAAGCGCTTTGTGATTTGCGCCCTGTCCTCGGCGCAATCGCAATGTAACGTGTTATTCCCGCCGCAATAACAGGGGCAAATGCTCTCGCTTGATTTCGCAAAAAACGAACGCCCGTCTCCGATACGGCCGATCAGCCGTCGGAAACGGGCGTTTTGCCTTGTGTTTTGGATTCCTGATCGCCGCCGCGGGCTGGTGCGGCAGACATTGAAAAAATTTTCAAAAAATGCTTGCATTTTTCGTTTTTGTGTGCTATAATATTTTCACAATTGAATTTTCAAAGACTGTGAAAAGGAGTAGTAGGGCGCGTAAAACCTACAGAGAGCCGGCGGGCGGTGCGAGCCGGCGGCGGAGCGCGTTTGAACTCGCCTTGGAGTCGCTTGCTGAACCCTTGCCGAACCTTTGAACGCAAGGTCATAGGTCAAGACGGAGGCCGTCCGTTATCACGCGGCAGGGCATGAATGTGCCCCTGAGAGCGCCCGCTCGGGCGAATTAGAGTGGTACCGCGGAGCATAGCTTCGTCTCTATGTGAGACGGAGCTTTTATTATTCTGAAATCATCATAGAAGGGAGCGGTAGTTATGAAAAACTACACAAAGTATCAAAGGGGCTACTTTATGCCTCCTGTAAATGAATTGAAATGGGCAAAAAAGGAGTACATAGACAAAGCTCCTATATGGTGCAGCGTCGATCTGCGCGACGGCAATCAGGCGCTTGTGGTGCCGATGAGCCTTGAGGAAAAGCTGGAGTTCTTCCAATTCCTTGTCGAGGTGGGCTTTAAGGAAATTGAGGTCGGCTTCCCCGCCGCCAGCGAGACCGAATACGAATTTGTCCGCGCGCTCATCGAGAAAAACCTCATTCCCGACGATGTTGTCATTCAGGTGCTGACACAGTCGCGCGAGCATATAATCAAAAAGACCTTCGAGTCTCTTAAGGGCTGCAAAAAGGCCATAGTCCACCTTTATAACTCCACCAGCGTGGCCCAGCGCGAGCAGGTTTTCAAAAAGGATAAGGACGCCATAAAGGAGATTGCCGTCTCCGGCGCGAAGCTGCTCAAGGAGTACGCCGAGGCGACCGAGGGCGACTTCCTGTTCGAGTACTCGCCCGAAAGCTTCACCGGCACCGAGCCCGAGTACGCCCTCGAGGTGTGCGACGCCGTGCTGGATATATGGCGGCCCACCCCCGACAGGAAGGTCATCATCAATCTGCCCGTCACGGTGGAGATGTCGCTGCCGCACGTTTACGCAAGCCAGATCGAGTACATCAGCGACAACATCAAGTACCGCGACAGCGTTGTCATCTCTCTTCACCCCCACAACGACCGCGGCTGCGCCGTGGCCGACAGCGAGCTCGGTCTCCTTGCCGGCGGCGACCGCATAGAGGGAACGCTTTTCGGCAACGGCGAACGCACCGGCAACGTGGACATTGTGACTCTCGCCATGAATATGTTCAGCCACGGCGTTGACCCGCAGCTTAACTTCGAGAATCTGCCGCTTATCGTCGGCGCATACGAACGCCTTACCGGCATGAGCGTCGGCGAGCGCGCGCCCTACGCCGGACGGCTGGTGTTCGCGGCGTTCAGCGGTTCGCATCAGGACGCTATCGCCAAGGGCATGAAGTGGCGAGAGGAAAAGCGTCTCGATAAGTGGACTGTGCCCTATCTGCCCATCGACCCCGTGGACGTGGGCCGCGAGTACGAGAGCGACGTTATCCGTATCAACAGCCAAAGCGGCAAGGGCGGCATAGGCTACCTTATGGAAAAGCAGTTCGGCTACGACCTGCCGCCCAAAATGCGCGAGGTGTTCGGCTACGCCGTCAAGTCCGTGTCCGACCATCTGCATAAGGAGCTTTCGCCCGACGAGGTTATGGATATTTTCAGAAAGGATTTCATCAACCTTTCCGACCCGATGAAGCTCGTCGAGTGCCACTACGTTCAGCGCAACGGTATCGAGGCCGAGGTGACCATCGAGCTCGGCGGCGAGACGCTTGTGCTGGCCGGTCACGGCAACGGCCGGCTTGACGCCGTGTGCAACGCCCTTTGCGACCGCTACCACCCGGGCTTTTCGATAACGACATATAAGGAGCACGCCCTCGAACGCGGCAGCAAGAGCCGCGCCGTGGCCTATATCGAAATAAGCGACGGCGAAAACTCAAGCTGGGGCGCGGGCAAGGACACCGATATCATGACGGCCTCCGTAAACGCCCTTGTCAGCGCGATAAACAGGCTGAAATGAACCGTACCGAGGAGGAAAGGGCCAAGCGCGTTGCGGCGAAAAAATATGTCGACGAGTATGACGCGGGCAGCTGCGTCAAGGGGATTTTCGGCGCGCTGACTGGGGCCCTCGCGGGAACTGTCCCGTGGATTATGTTTTACGGCGCGGGCTGTCTCACATCGTGGCTTGCCATTCTGACGGTCATCCTCGCGAGCCGCGGCTATGACAGCGCGGGCGGCAAAAAGACCATACTAAAGGTACTGATCGTCGGTGTGGCTGCGGCAATCGGGATACTGGCCGGTAACATCGCCGGAGACATGGTGTATGTCGTGTCCGACGGCAATATGGCCGCTTTACGGCGGGAGTACGGCGTTGACGTTATTGGATTTTATTGCGTAACCCTTGGCACATTTGTGAAAACTCAGCTGCTCCGCCTTGTCGAGGGGCTGGCTTTCGCGGCGTTTCCGCTTATCAGGGTCTGGGTAGACGTTGCAAGGGAAGAACTGATTGTGAAAAGGCTAAGGCTTGAAGTAGAAAAGGAGTAAACCCTCGGTTCATAAAAACAGTATAGAAAAGAGCTTCACCTCTGAATACATCTATGTTATAATGTGTTCAGAGGTGATAATTATGATAGGGAAAACCATAAGGCGGCTTCGCAAGGAGCGCGGCTTCTCTCAGGAGGAGCTGGCGGAAAAGCTGAATATTTCGGCGCAGGCGGTCTCCAAGTGGGAAAACGGCAGGGGAGTGCCGGATGTTTTTCTGTTGGCGCAGTTGGCGAGGGAGCTTTGCGTCAGCGCCGACGTTCTGCTCGGGGTAACGGAAGATAAAGACGCTTATCTCCTCAATATTTTAGACGAAATATATCGAACGAAAAACGTCGGCGAAGCCTACGACGCCGTTCAGGCGGCCCTTCAGCGCTATCCTAACGCCCCAATTCTGCTCATGAACAGCCTTGAGCTTGGAATATCCCTTGCTTATCCCGAAAGCGACTGCTATGACGAAGGCCGTGCAAAGGATGTTTACGGGGCGTGCGAAAGGCAGACGCGGCTGTTAGAGACCTATTCAAAAAGCCCCGACGACATTCTGAGGGCAAATATGATAATGACGCTGCTCCACGCCGCCTTCGGGGAATTTGAAAAGGCTCGCTCGCGTGCGGAAAAATTCCCTGTTAGGGCGGATATGACTTATAATACAATGCGGGCGTATATTGCTCACGCCAAGGGGGACAGCGGCGAGGAGGAGCGGTTTTGCGCCGAGGACATCCGGCTTCACGGGGCTTCATTAACGAAGCTGCTGACGCTTCGCGCTCTGGCGCTTGAAAGCGCGGAAAGGTACGGCGATGCGCTCGACAGTCTGCGCGCGGTGTTTTCACTTATAGAGCTGTTATATCCCGATGAAGGGAATTCGTTTAAGTTTCAGCTTCTTTTTAACGAGCGGGGCTGTATATACGACATACTTGCCCGTGTTTGCCGCGAGGCGGGCAGGGACGGCGAGGCCGAGGAGTGGCATGAGAAAAAGAAAGCGTTTGACGAATGGTATGACGGACTGAAGAAGGAGATTTAGCCTTGAACACGCTTACGATAAACGAAAAATTTTTCCGCGAGCACGCTCCTCGCGGCGGCTTTTGTATTGACGCGACCGCCGGCAACGGGCATGATACCGCCGCCCTCTGCTCCTTGGTGGGGGAGGGCGGCCGCGTACTTGCCTTCGATATACAGGAGAGGGCAGTGGAGAACACCCGCGCCCGCCTGCGCGGGCTCGGCCTCGGCGAAATAGGGGAGGTCGTTCTCGACAGCCACGCCAATATGGCCGCTTACGCCGCGCCCGAAACCGTGGACCTTATCGTGTTCAACCTCGGCTGGCTGCCGGGCGGCGACCACTCGATTTTTACAAGGCCCGAAAGCACGATTAAGGCCGTCGAGGCGGGGCTCGGCCTTCTTAAGGACGGCGGAGCGATGTCGATTTCCGTATACTACGGCGGCAAAAACGGCTGCGAGGAGCGCGACGTTCTGCTGGAATACCTTAAAACTGTGGATAATACGCGCTATACGGCGCTTAAGACCGAGTTTTATAACCGCGTCGGGGCTGTGCCGATTTCGATTTTTATACTGAAAACGGTTTGAGTCTCGCTCCAACGCTTGACAAGCGGCGCGAAATTTGCTATAATTTATCCGTAAAGCATTTAATTTGGGGGCGAGCGTATGAAAGTATTCACCAAGGCCGTGGCGTCCGGCATTATGATAGCCATTGGCGTTACGGTTTTTTTGGCCTGCGACAACAAGGTCGTCGGCGCGGCGCTGTTTTCGATTGCGCTTTTTACCATTTGTTCATTCGGAATGAACCTTTTTACGGGAAAAATCGGATATGTGCTCAAAAATAAAAACGCCGCTGACTGCGCCGTCATTTGGCTGGGGAATTTCGCGGGCTGCGCGGCGGCCTCGCTTCTTGTGCGGATAGCGAAGCCCCAGTACGCCGAAAAGGCGGCCTCGCTGATGGACGCGAAGATAGGCCAGAGTTGGCTTGCCATAGCGATTTTGTCATTTTTCTGCGGAATACTGATGTACGTCGCCGTTGAGAATTTCGCCTCAAACCCAAGCGGCTGCGGCAAGGTCGTCGGCATTTTCCTCTGTATCATGACATTCATTCTCTGCGGCTTCGAGCATAGTATCGCCGACATGGGCTACGCGGTTTTCGGTATCACGAACCCCGTGCAGGCAGCGAAGTACCTGCTGTTCCTGCTTGTGGTTTCAGCGGCTAACGGCCTTGGCGCCATAATGATGTGCAGCCTGCAGGAGTATAATCGAAAGTAGAGGTTCGCCGTGACCATAAGGCTTTAAACAGTCGATAAAATGATTTGAAATTTTTTCAAAAAAACTATTGACAAACCCTAACTTCCGTGCTATAATACCAAATGTTCAGTGGCCGGACGGAAGCCCGTTCCGGCAGAAATGTGCCATTAGCTCAGTTGGTAGAGCACCTGACTCTTAATCAGGGTGTCCAGGGTTCGAGTCCCTGATGGCGCACCAGTTTGAAAAAGACCGCTGTTATCGGTTTTCCTGATAACAGCGGCCTTTTTTGCTATTATAAAAATCAAAAATAAGGGTGGGAATTTATA
>CANRCD010000010.1 GCA_947629005.1 uncultured Clostridia bacterium | reverse complement strand
TGCGGAACGCACTTTATCCGCGCCGTCGTTCTGGAGCAGGGCGTACTTGCTCACATGAGACTGACATTTGCCTGTGTTGCCAACCATGAAGAACAATTCCGTAAAGCTATGGGTGCAAAGCAGAAAGCCGAAGCGAAAAAGGAATTGGCAGCGAAGAAACGGCAACAGGTACAGGCAGAACGCCGGATAGAGGAACTTGACCGATTATTCAAGCGTATTTACGAGGACAACGCCAGCGGGAAACTATCTGACAGCAGGTTTCAAATGCTCTCTGACAGCTACGAACAGGAGCAGGAAGAACTGCGGGAAAAGCTGTTGCGATTGGACAAGGAAATCAACGAACAGGAAGAACAGGCAGAGAACATTGACAGGTTTATCAGCAAGGTAAAGAAATATCTTGACTTGGACGAGCTGACGCCCGCCGTGTTGAACGATATGGTAAAGGCGGTATATGTCCATACGCCGGACAAGTCAAGCGGGCATAGGGAGCAGCAGATTGACATTTCCTATGACCTTGTGGGAATACTCCCCATGTCTTTACTGGAAAGCCTGCAAAACGGAGAAACGGCATAGCCCGCAAGCTACGCCGTTTCCCGAAAACAATCTTATGCTGTTTTATGAGTGCCGCTCTGAAAGCCGCTCCCTTTGTTGCACCCCGCAAGGGCGGGATCACAATAATGCGCGACGGTTACACCATGAGGCGATTTACCCCGTCGTATATTGCGCCCCGCCGTTCTCTGACGATTGACGATCTCCGTCGTCGCGGCTTCGGTGAGGCGCTCTATTCTCAGCTCACGCCCGAGCAGCGGCAGGGCGTCACCATGCTGGGCGATCTCGACGAACTGCGTGCAATGAACGCTCGCCGCAAGGAGGCAATGGCCGCCGAAGTCATTTTTACAAACGGCTGCGTCATGGACGAATATGTGGACGACTTTCACAATTTCGAGGAACGCGAGGTGCGTTTTTATGACGGAGACGAAAACCCCGCTACATACACTCCGAGCGAGGCGTGGGGGACAACTGAGGAAAAAGGAAAGTTAATGCTTGCCGACGTTGCCGCCATGATCTCCATGCTGACCTCGCGCGGGCTGCCCGCCACTGAGGTGCTCGTGGCCCCTGATGTCGCGGACATCATTCTTTCCAACGAGTGGATTTTACGCCTGCTCGATAATCGCCGCTATGAGATAGGTGGCGTTGATCCCTCAACCCTGCCCAATGGTGCGACCAAGATCGCTCGGCTGAACGTCAAGGGCCACATGGTGGACTTCCTCACATACGACGACACCTACACCGATATGGACGGCGAAATAAAGCCGTTTATTCCTGCCGGTAAGATCGCCGTCACCGCCCCCGCCGCCGGCCGTACTGTTTACGGCGCTATCACTCAGTTGGAGCAGACAGACGGAGAGTTCCACACCTATCCTGCGATAAACGTGCCCAAGTACGTCAGCGACGCGAAGGCAAACGTGCGTGAGGTAACGCTTAGTTCTGCGCCCCTGTGTATGCCCAACAACGAAAACCCGTTTATCGTTGCCGACGTTATCAACGTCGATTAAATGAACTTGAAAGGAGCATAACAATGGCAACAATCAAAATTACGAGAGGTGGCTGCGGCATTGTCTACAAAGACAAGGACGGCTGCACCCGTCACGAGCTGAAAACAGCGCAACACGGACCTTTTGAGTGCGACGACACGCAGGCGGCCCGCCTCGTGCGTCGTGGCGTGGCTGAGTATGTGGGCGGCAACCGGGCCGCAAACCCCGATCCGGCCGCTACCACCGACGCCCACCTTGACCCCGCCGAACTTGAAGCACTAACGAACGATCAGCTTCGCAATCTTGCCGGCGACCTTGGCGTTGACGTGAGCGCCTGCCGCAAGAAAGCTGACCTTGTGGCCGCAATCATGACCGTTGAAGTAGAACCCGGCGAGGAGATCGACGACGACCTCCCCGATCTTGACGCGGCCGATCCCGAATAAGGAGGTGCCCCATGATCCGCATGATTAAAGGCACCTATGGCCTTGTTGCGAACAACGGCGCCGTTATAGCAATGACGCCCCGATCCGGCCCCTTTGAGGTAAACTCGGAGCGGGAGGCCGAGCTTGTCGCTATCGGCGTGGCCGAGTACGCAAAAAAGCCAACTCGTCCCACAAGGGCAAAGAGAAAAAATGCAAAGGAGCCGGAGGGGTAAATGACAGACTTCAAGGCGCAGGTTGAGCAGGATATTGGCGACGTGTTTCTCAACCTCGGTGAATTTGCGGAAATGCACAGGATAGAGGGCGTTGAAATCCCCGTCGTAATTGACAACGACCAGCTCGTAAAGATGAAACAGGGCCAAATTCTCGGGATAGTCGAGGCCGATATGTTGATTTTCGGCAAGGTGAGCGACTTCCCGGAGAATATGGCCGCCGGTCGTATAATCAATGTAGACGGCCGCGAATTTGTCGTCGCAAATTCCGGCGTGGATATGGGGATCATGGAAGTGGCATTAAGCCAAAGCAGAACGGCATAAGGAGGCAGTATATGACGCTCCACAGTATTATGGACAGGCTTGTGAAATGGATTGACGACAATGTTTGCCGCGAGATCACCTTCAAATTGCCGAACGACGCCACCAACGACGCAGAATATTCCGTTAAATACGTCCGACCGAAAGCGTTCCCCTTGTACGTTCCCGGCAAGGAGAAACTGCCGCCCTCAGTTGCCGCTCCGATCCCCTCGGTGTGTGTTCAATTCATGGAGGGAAACGACGACCTGTCAAAACACCAGCGGCGACTCAAAATTCGGCTTTGCCTCGCCTGCTGGAACCCCGGCGAACACAGCGGGGAAATATTTCACCCCCGCAAAAACACGACCGCCCTCGGCGGTTATTCCTACTATTTAGCCGACCAAGAAGGCGGCCAGACCTACACCCGCAACATGGAAGGGTGGCGCGATATTATCAATTTCACGGATTTAACGCTTAGAACGATAGAAAACGCCGAATATATCGAGGGAATGCGAATCGTGAAAGAGTCAGGCATAAAATACGGAATTTTCACCGAGGACGGTAAGGTGTGGGACTACTACCCATACTGGCACGACTGGATCAGTCTCGAACTGGATGCCGGCGTGGGTACGCGGACCCCGGATATCTACAAAGATTTATTATAAAGGAGGATAAAAAATGCCCTATTTACACGGAGCATACGGCGAAATCGCCGAAAGCAGCGTGGCAGACGCCACGCAGTCCGGCGTTGTGGCGGCCTATATAGGCACGGCCCCGGTCAATTTAATTCGCGGCTATGCTGACAAGGGAATTGTCAACATGCCGGTCAAGGTCGCCAACATGAGCGACGTTGAGAAAAAACTCGGCTACTCCGACGATTGGGAAAGGTACACGCTTTGCGAAGCGTTCGCCGAGCATTTCGATAACACCGTGGGCAATGTTGGCCCAATTTTCGTTGTCAACGTGCTGGACCCCGACACTCACAGGGCCACCGAACAGACTACGCAGGAGCTCACTTTCACCAACAAGAGGGCCGAATTTGAGGACGCTGACATTATCCTTGACACCTTCGCGATTGCGGATAAGGTGGAGGGTACGGACTATACCCTAAGCTATAACTATCTCAAACACTCCGTAATAGTTACTTTGCTCACGGAAGCTGGCGCGTCCTTGCAGGCTACATATTACAAAGTGGACACCTCGAAGATCGAGGCCGCGAACATTATCGGTCAGGCAACCGCCGAGGGCGAGTATACGGGCCTTCATGCGTTCAGCCTGCTGTATCAGTACCACAACGCTGTCCTTGACATACTGGCCGCCCCCGGCTGGAGCGATAAGCCCGCCGTTTACGCCGCCATGGTAAGCACGGTGCAGAAACTTAACGGCCATTGGGACGGTTTTGTAAATGCCGACATACCGATCGCGGACAACGCCACGATCGAGAAGGCAATCGAATGGAAAGAGGATAACGGCTACACGAGCGAGCTGTCAAAAGTGTACTGGCCCAAAGTGACGGACGGCAGCGGCCGCGTGTTCCACCTCTCGACTGTCGCAACGGCCACCATGCTGCGCGTGGACACATCGCACAGAAATATTCCCTTTGAGAGTCCCTCGAACAAGGAGATCATGGCGGTGCAACAGTATTTTGGCACCGAGTCGAAAAACAAAGGATTTGACCAGCAGACCGCCAACAGCCTAAACGAGAAAGGCATAACCACAGCGGTATTTTGGGCCGGTCAGTGGGTTCTTTGGGGCCCGCATACGGCCGCCTATTCCTACGGTGGAAACATGGACGCCCGCGCTATTTTCGACGTGAATATTCGCATGTTAATGTATATTACGAATAATTTCCAGATCGAACACGGCACAAAGATTGACGCCCCCCTGAGCCCCAACGACCGTGACACCATACTGAACCGTGAGAGGGAAAAGCTCGACGTCCTTCACGGCATGGGAGCCATAATTGGCACCCCGACTGTTGCTTTTCTCGAAACCGAAAACCCCGTGTCTGACATGGTGAACGGTGACTTTGTTTGGGATATAGCAGCGACTAACACCCCGCCCATGAAGTCCGCAAAGGTCCGCGTGCGTTATACCGACGAGGGCTTTGCCGCCTTCTTTAGCGAATAAAAAGGAGGAGTAAGCTATGGCATGGATCGACATAAAAAGCGGCGTCGTGGCCGACACAGTGCGCGACAACGGCGAACTCGTGGCAAAGGACACGAGCTTTACCATTGGCGGCATTGAGTTTGTAACGGCTGACGTGCAGGCCATGGGCAATTTAACCGTTCCCCTTATCGGTCTGCTTGAAAATATGGAGCTTGCAATCACCAAGATCGGCCTCGACCGTGGCCTTGGGACTATGAGCAAGCTCGAAGCGCACAATTTTGAATTTCGGTGGGTGCAGAATGTTGTCCGCGAGGACGGATCACAGAACGTCGAGGGCTGCAAGGCCTTTGTGCGCACACTTCCGGCCACGACGCCGGAACTCGGCGTAGAAGTTGGAAGCGTAACTGAAACGGAGCACACCTATAACATCACCCGCGTGCAGCTTTTCGTCAACGGCGAGGAGCTTTACTGCGTGGATCGCCTCGCTCAAACTTTGCGTATCTTGGGCGTGGACTATATGGAGCCGATTAACAATCTGCTCTAAAGTTATCAATCCAAAGGCCGGCGACCAAGCAACCGCCGGCCTTTTTATTTTGAAAGGAGCCTAACAATGAAAAATACGTTAAAATTGATAAACCCCATAAAAATTAACAATAAAGACGTCGCAGAAATGGACTACGACACCAACGAGATCACCGTAGCCCTCTTTGCCGAAGCCGAGGGCAAAAGAAAGGTGGCTGCCGGCATGAAGAACGTCGGCATAACGCCGGCGGCTGAGTTTGATTATGGCCTGCATATCTATATCGGCATGGCTGCAATTATAGCGGTAAATCCCGACTACGATTTTTCCGATCTCGAACGCATAAAGGGACACGACACCGTGGCGCTTATGGGTATAGGAAGAAATTTTATTTTGAAATCGGAGCCGGAGTCACCGGAAAGCGACTCCGGCGAGCTTGCCGCGACTACGCCCGAGTCTACCACACAAGCACCTCCGACCTCCAAGAAAAACGAGTAACGGACTTCATCTTGGAGTACGCCGAGGCCGCCGAGGACTTAGCAAAAGAGCGCGAACGAATAGAGAAGCAGCACCGCAAGTCCACGACGTTTAAAAACCCACACAGGTACAAACGGAGGTGAGAGCATGGCCGGAAAAACCCTGCAAACAGTCCTTGAAATCAGCGGCGCAATAAGCCCGACGTTGCAAAAATCCATTGAGGACGTAACCGGCAAATTAGGCGGGATCAATGTTAAGGCGTTGGGCGTTGCCGCAGCCGCCGGCGGCATTGCAATAGCAACAGGCAAGGCGGTAATCGAGGCCGGGAAATATTTGACAGACCTCGGTAGCCAGTTTGACGCTGCGAGTGACGCTATACGAATTGGCACAGGAGCCACCGGCGAAGCCTTAAACGGGCTCATGGCAGACTTTGACGCCGTATATTCCAGTGTCCCAACTACTATGGGCGACGCAAGCAAGGCGATTGCAGACTATAACACCAGACTTGGACTCACCGGCCCGGCGCTTCAAAATGTTTCAAAAAAGGCGATCCAAGTTGCCGACATGCTCGACGAGAACCTCGACAGCGTGATCGAGGAGTCAAGCCAAGCGCTTCAAATCTGGAAAATCGACGCCGAAAACATGGGCGACGCCATGGACTACGTTTTTAGAGCCTCCCAAAGCACCGGCGTTGGCTTTTCCGATCTGATGAGCAAAACTCAGCAATTCGGGCCGCAACTTCAAGAACTCGGATATAATTTCGAGCAATCAGTGGCCTTGATCGGACAACTCGACAAGGCCGGCGTCAACACCTCCGAGGTGCTCGGCGCCATGAAAAAATCAGTCAGTTCATTTGCCAAGGAAGGCCTCAGCGCTTCCGAAGGACTCACCGTTTATACCGACAAAATTAAAAACGCAGCCGATATGACCGAGGCGATGTCTATTGCTACGGAAATATTCGGCACCCGCGCCGCGTCAACTATGGCGGCAGCAATAAGGGCAGGAACCGTTGACGTCGCCGCCCTCACCGCCGAATTGGAGAGAAGCAGCGAAACAATCGGCGGTGCGGCCGAGGACACATACGACTTTGCCGAACGCCTGCAAGTATTCAAGCAAAAAGCGCAGGTCGCCCTCGAACCTTTGGCCTCGACCATGTTTGACTCAATCAATGCGTTAATGCCTGTCGTGGGCGACCTTATGGAAAGCCTAATCCCAATTATTCAGGATATGACGGCACAAATTCAGCCGTTGATCGAGCAACTCGTTCCGGCAATCACCCCGTTACTTCAAGAGCTCGTGCCTGTTATCACAGAAATGGCAGGGACTCTCTTGGGTGAACTAATACCCCCGATTATTGAGATCGTCATGTCAATAGTGCCGGCTCTGATCCAGTTACTTCAACTTATCACACCGGTGCTCCAAGTTATTATTTCCTCAATCCTGCCGATAGTGGTACAGCTTATTCAAATGCTGCTCCCGCCCATAATTCAGATCGTGCAGGCCGTACTCCCGGCACTCGTGCAAATATTGAACCTTTTGACGCCAATCCTTAACTTACTAATCGGGCTTTTGCAACCGATCCTAAGCCTGTTTACCTCGTTAATTGGCTCAATCCTTAGCCTTATAATGGCAGCGATAACGCCGTTGATAAACATATTAACGACGTTAATAACCGCCGTATTACAACCGCTCATGCCGGTATTGCAAGCTGTGGCAACGATTTTAACGGGCGTTTTCGGAGCGGCGATAAATGCAATAACCCCGATTATTGACGGATTAACGCAATGTCTCGGAGGCTTGATCGACTTCCTTGTTGGCGTGTTTACGGGCAACTGGGAACAAGCGTGGGAAGGCGTCAAGAGCGTTTTTACGGGTATATGGGACGCTATTGTGGGCGTATTCAAAGGCGCCATTGATTTTATTGGCGGCATAGTTGACACAGTGTTTGGGTGGTTTGGCGACAGCGACGGATCGAGCGAAGCGGCGTCAGCAGCGACAAAAACAACGACGGCCTATGCTGACGGCATAAGCTCAGGAGCCAGCGCAGCGCAAAACGCCGCCACCAGCGTGTCGTCAAGCGCGTTTTCATCAATCGATACCGCGTCTGCAACGGCAGCCGGAACAATGAGCGGCCAGTCATTCACAACAGGTCTAACAACATCTTTGAACGGCGCAACAGTGGACACGTCCACTATAGGGCTCGACGAGGCAACGCTCACAGCCAACATGCAGACGGCGGGCACCGCGGGGGGCACAGCCCTGATCTCCGGGCTCAACACGGCGGTGGCAACAAGTACGATTGACACGACCGCGCTAACAGTTGACACCACCGGCTTAACGGCCAACATGCAGACCGCCGGCGCCTCTGGAGCGCAAGCAATCGCTTCCGGGATCACCAGCGGTAGTGCAGCCGTTACCTCGGCGACTAAATCACTTTCAGACAACATGAACGCCGCCCTTGACAGCGGCTGGACGAAAGCGGAAACCAACGCAACTAACGCCTTAAACAGCATAAGCAGCACGCTCACGTCATGGGCGCAAAAAGCTGTTAGCACCATTAAATCGGCATTTTCCAACATGGTGATAACAATACCAAAGCCTCGGCTGCCGGTTATAAGCGTGACGACCAACTCCGTACCCTATGGTGATGGAGGCAAGGTGAGTGTTCCGAAATTCAGCGTAAGCTGGAACGCCGTCGGCGGCATATTCGACGAACCGACAATATTCAACACGCCCAACGGCTTGCAAGGCGTCGGCGAGGCTGGCGCCGAGGCAGTGCTTCCCCTTGATCTCCTGTGGGATAAACTGGCCGACATACTTCAAACGGCCATAAACAGGGCGGCAGGGATAAATAACGGCAATATTGACAACGCCGTGAACGTAGTCGTGGAATTGCCCGACATTGACTTTCCCGAACCTTCTAAACAGCCGGGCGATCCCGGAAAATTTGACGACAGGGCCCTAACCCGCAAGGCCGGCGAGCTACTCACCCTTGACGACTTCTCTCTGGGCGGCATAAGCGAGAGCAACAGCATGATTATATACTACGACATGTCAGGCTTGACGTGGGCGCCTGTTATCAATAGCACCGGCAACAAACCCGACGACGAGTTTATGGAGCAGATCAGAAACCACGAGGCAGAATTTATCGACTGGCTCGACGAATTTTTGGAGATGAGGGAGGCGTCGGAGTATGCGCGTTAAGGGCTACAAAAAATATATCACTCGCGAAGGCGACACGTTCGACGCCTTGGCCCTCGAAATGTACGGCGAGGAAACCCTCGCTCACTACATTATAGACTTTAACCCCAATTATGCAGACGTGTTAATTTTCGAGGCCGGCGCCTCCCTCCGGCTGCCTATCGTCGAAAATGCCGAAACCCGCGAAACGCTCCCGCCATGGCGCCGACAGGGAGGTGGCACGTCGTGAATTTGTACTATAAGGGGACGGATATTTACAACGACGTGGGCGTTAATTATTGCGTCCACGAAATGCACGCCGAAAAGGAAGCGGACACGCTTGTTGTCCGCTTCCTTGACAGCGGCGGTCTGTGGAGCAAATGGGGACCGGCCAGTGGCGACGAAATTCGCTTCACAGACGGAACGGCCGACACCGGGAAAATGTTCATACACACCACGCGGCCGCAAAACGGTATTTTTACGGTACGGGCTATGTCAATGCCGCCCTCCGGCACCTCCAAACGATCAAAAAGTTGGGAGGGCGTTCACTTTTTGCAGCTTGCTAACGAATTTGCAGGAAATCACGGTTTGACCTTCGAGAGCTACGGCTGCACGGATCAAATATACCAATACCTTAAACAGGAAAATGAAACCGATTTTAAATTTTTCTCTCGCCTCTGCACGTTGGAAGGCTGCCAAATGTTGATTTACGACGGAAGGTTGATAGTTTACGGCGAACAATATCTCGAAAGCCAACCGGCAACGGGCGAGTTGCAAGTTGGGGAAAACGGTAATTTTGTATACCGCGACAACCGAGGGGACTGTTACGGCTCGTGCGAAATATCCAGCGGCGCCACCTTTGGCAAATTCGCAGCCCCTAACAGTATCTCCGGCGCGGTGCTTCGGCCGGACAATATCCGATCCACGAGCAACGGTGAAGCGGCCCGGTTTGCAAAGGGGCTGTTGCGCAATGCCAACAAATACGGGAGAAAAGGTCAATTCTCCAAGTCGTTGCTTCGGGAATACGCCGCCGCGAGCATACTAAATCTAACAACCCCTAAAGCGTGCGCGTGGGACGGCCGTGTATTTGTTTACAAAGCCCGACATGACTATGTGGGCAACAAAACAACCCTTTACTTTAGGGATATTTTGGAGGGGTATTGATGGCGCAGATCAATAAAGGCGCAATAAGCACCATTGACGGAAATATGGCCCGCGTTGTGCCGGCCGACGCTGGCGAAAAGTCAACCTCAAAACTTGTCATACCGTGGCACCTTCGCGGCAAGGCCGGAAATTTGAGCAAGGGCACCCCCGTGGTGTATGTGGAGTTTGACGACGCCACCGGCCTAATTCTCGGCCGTGCAGACGGAGAATGGGGCGCAACGCTTGACGCTTTGGCTGTAACAATCCTCTCCGCAATCGACGACGTGACCGCCGGCAATATCAGCCTAAAGAACCACGTCCACGGTGGCGTTGATACCGGCAGCGGCACGACAAGTCAACCGAAATAAGGAGGGCGTCGCATGGCAGTAATGGCAAAATGGGGCCCGAAAACTTGGGCCGTCAGTGCCGAAAGGATTGTCGCACTGACAAATTTAGCGTTTTCGTACACTCAGGTGGCCGACAATAACAGTAGCACCGAGGAAAACCAAACCACAAACCAACGAGGCAAAGAGCTTTTCCCCTTAACCTTTGACACTGTGTTGCACTCCGGCGCAGGCATTGACGTTAGGGCCGAAATCGAGAGCTGGGAGGCTCTCGTCACACAGGTAAATTATTTTTACCTTGCTGGCACAAGGTTGGGCCCCAAGCTCCAACTTCGCAAAGTAAGTGTGAGTAATACAAAGATTGACGACTTTGGCCGCTTGCGGTTGGCAACATTAGCCTTTGAGTTTAAAGAATACGACGCCAGCACCTCCAGCGTCAAGGTAGACACAAGCGCCCTCGACATTGGACCGAGTGCCGACGATAAGGCTCAAAAGAAAATAACCAACGCAGCCGTCGGCAAGGCGAGCGAGGAGTCGATCAAAGTCGGCAGCTATGTAAAACCAACCGGCACAAAGTATGCTACGGGCCAGACAATACCTGAATGGGTAAAAAATCAAAGCCATAAAGTGAGCAAGATAGACGGGAACCGCGTGCTTTTAGGCGCCGACAGCGGGATCAGTAGCTGGGTATATCTCAACGAGGTAACACTCGTGTAAAGGAGGTTTTGACAATGAGATCGACAGGCAACAGTTCCCCGGACGTGTGCGCTTCTAACCTTTTACGGATTGTGCGCGGCGAGGTGCCTTATGACAGAGTACGCGGCCGGGACGGACGCCTTATCGACCAACCAAACGTCACCGACGAGGCACAGGCTGACGCCGAGTGGCTTTTGGAAACATACGAGCCCCGTGTGACCGTTGACAATGTGGAGGTTATGGCCTCCAACGCCGCAAACGGTGATTTTTACACTATGGCAAATATAACCCGAAAAGAGGGCGAAAAATGAGCGAATTAAATTTTATCGAAACCAACGCCGGGGAAATTCTTGCGGCAATATTAAAATCGTTAGAAAATGATGTTGCCGAGCCTCTATACCCCGGCGACGAGCGGCGCATATATGGCGAGGCCCTAAGCAATGTTGTTGTCACGGTTTATAATACCGTTAATGACGCCTGCCGTCAAAAATTATTGCGGTATGCTCGCGCCGAGGTACTGGACGCAATCGGCGAAAGTCGAGGCGTTCCCCGTATGCAACCATCGGCCGCAAAAACAACCCTACGCTTCACACTCAACGAGGCTGTCGGCGTCAACGTAACGATCCCGGCCGGAACGAGAGCGACCGGCGATTTTGTCCGTTACTTTGCAACTGACCGGACGGCTGTATTGACGGTTGGAGGGGCATATATTGACGTGCCAGCCACGGCAGACAGCGGCGGCGGCACATATAACGGGATCCCTGCCGGCGGCGTCAACACGCTTGTGGACCTCGTGCCATACATAGACGGCGTGAGTAACATCGACGTGACCTATGGCGGCAGCGACCGTGAGGAGGACGAACCCTACCGGGAAAGAATACGCAATGCCCCGAATAAGACCACGACGGCCGGATCAATCGCGTCATACAAATATTGGGCCCTTGCTGCCGATAGCACAATCGCAGACGTGGCCGTGGACTCGCCCTCAGCCTGTGAGGTAGTAATTACGGTACTGTTGCATGGCGGCGGTATTCCCGACGAGGGCGTTCTGCAAAAGGTTCTTACAAGTGTAAACGCCGACGACGTGCGCCCCCTAACCGATCATGTAACGGCCAAAGCGCCGAATGTGACCGAGTATGATATAGACCTAACATATTACACCACCCTCGCCGACGAGGCCGACTGCATAAAGGCGATTGAGGGATCGGGCGGCGCGATAGATCAATACATAGCATGGCAAGATACGGCGCTGGATCGCGATATAAACCCTGACTATTTGCGAAAGCTGATCCTTTCGCCGGAGGGCGTTGTCGATGGCCTGCCGGGAGCCAGCCGCGTGACTTTGACTGCGCCAACGTATACCGCGCTCGGCAAGGCCGACGTAGCGAAGTTTTCCGGCAAGTTGACGGTAAAACACGAAATAAGGGAGGGGTAAAGCGTGGGAATGAAGCTGTCGGACGTTGATATATTGCGGCTGCTTCCTGTCTTTATGCGCGACAATGAGGCAAATAGAGCCTTTGCAAAGGCCTTGAACGATATTTTTCGAGCACTCGCTGCTGATATACCCCGGCTACGCGAATGGGATCAAATCGACAACATGACCGGCCCGGAATTGGACGAAATGGCGTGGGAGATGAGCGTCGAATGGTACGACACGGGCATGGAATTGGAAAATAAACGGGCAACAATCAAGGCCGCCGTCCTCCTCAAAGAGAAATCAGGTACAAAATGGGCCGTAGTTGAAGCAGTAAAAGCCGGCTATGGCGTAGTACCCGAGATATTAGAGTGGTACGAATACGGCGGCGAACCGGGGCATTTTCGCGTCAACCTCAACGCTTTAAACGCCTTCGATTTTGCAAAAGTTCACAAGGCCATTGAATATGTTAAACGTGCCAGCGCTCACCTCGATGGGATCGAAATGTACACGACCGAAGAAACCGATCTGTTTGTAGGATTTGCGACCGTCCATGAGTACGAGTACGCCAACACTATGGACAAAGAAGAATTTGAATTTGACTGGCTCGTGAACGAATTGGGAGAAACCTTGTGCGACGAACTCGGCAACGTCCTAACAGAATATTAAGGAGGAACAGAAAAAATGTATTTTCCGAAATTAAAATTGACGGCCGCCGGCAACGCCCTTATTGTAAAGGGCCTCGCCGGTGGGACAATCAATTTTACTAAACTCGCCCTCGGTTCCGGCGCCGATCCGGGCAATAGATATAAAGCTCTCGTGTCGTTGGTAAATCCCGAAGTCGATATTAAAATAAATTCGATAACTCCGGGAGAAGGCCTTGTGGAGATGGAAGGAAGTTTTGACAACGCAGCACTCGACCACGGGATAATCGCCACGGAGTTTGGCGTATATGCCGATGATCCCGGCGGCGGCGAGATATTATACGCTTACGCAAATGCTGGGGAAAATGCGGCTTATTTGCCTGCGTATAGCACAAGCTCATACGAACGGATCACCTTCAAACTGGAAATCGTCGTAGGCGACGCCGAACATGTAACCGCCACGATAGGCGAGTATTCAGGTTATGCCCGGCTGGAGGACTTCAACGCCCACGTTGCCAACGAGACAAACCCCCATAATGTCACTAAGACACAGATTGGACTCGGCAACGTGCCGAACGTGAGCACCAACAATCAAACGCCCACTTTTGCGGCGTTGACAAGCTCGCAACAAAGCAATCCTGCGACAATCCCCTTGAACAATATAACCAGCGGCGAAACTCTCAGCGTTATGCTCGGCAAGATCAGGAACGCGATCGCGCGACTGATACATCATATCAGTGCAACCAACAACCCCCATAATGTCACTAAGACACAGATTGGACTCGGCAATGTAGACAACACCAGCGACGCCAACAAACCCGTGTCAACCGCGCAGCGGGCCGCAATCGCCGCGGCCGCAAATGCGCTCCTATATATGCCATACATAACGCCACAGACCTCGGCCTTTGACAAATCAGCGTCGACGTGGGCCACACTCGACCTATCCTCCTATGAATTTTGGGCGCCTGTCACGTTGTTAGATTTATCAAATCAGCCAAACGACAGAAATCACACGGTCGACGTGCGCTTTTCCTCAAATTCCTTTGCGCTCGGTGGCGAGCTGCGAGTTACATGCGAACGCACCGCTTCGGCAATAGCGTTCAGCTACCGCGACGGCGACGGCCGAGTGCATTACACCAGCGCAATGCCCACGCCAGCAAGTATAATTTACTGGGGAACGGACACAAACGGCACCCCTATTCTCGAAGCTAAACAACGGCCAACAACGGAAGGGTTTAACACAAGCCCGCCAACGGCGTGGTGGACATAATAGGGAGATAAACCAAAAGGAGTGAAAAAAATGGCACAAACAAATATTAATGCTGTACAAGAAGCGGCGCCAAGCAATGACGCCCATTTCCTCATAACTCAGCCCGAAGAAGGCGTGGAGTCCCTGCGCCGCGCCACAATGCAACGAGTCGCCGAAAAAATAGCGGAAGTGCTAAAACTCAGCGAGGAATATGTGAATAAAGAGACAATAAAAAGCATGTACCCCAACCTTGTCAAAAGTATTACTTCCGTGCCAGAGGGTATAAAAATCACATTCTGGGACGACTCGACCAAAACCGTGGAAATCGACACCGGCGGCCTCGCCTTTAACGGCGGTCGCGTCGATGAGTCCGGATACTTACATTTTACACAGGACGGAGAGGACATAGAGGACTGCGAACCGATATACGTCGCGGAAATCGCACAGGCAGCGGGCGACATAGCCAGTAAAGCGCTTGAAGCGTCAGAGAGTGCCGCTGAAGCCGCCGAAGCTGCCCGAAGTGCTGCCGAAACCGCTCGCAATAGCGCTGAGTTGGCCGCGAGCGAGGCACAGTCGGCGAAAGCCAGCGCGGAGTCCGCCCTTAGTTCCGTTGGTGAGGCCACGGAGGATATAGCGGCGCTCACTGCCCGCGTCGCCGATGTAGAGAAAAATCCCGGCAAAGACTACGACGCAACCTATGAGGACGAAACCTTCACGCTGCTTGAGGACGGAGAGCCAAAAGCGCAGTTTAAAATCACCGGTGGCGGCGGGGGCGGCGGCACGTCAACCACGGTGAAGATTGAACGTGTGACCAACGAGAACACCGCCGTACTCTCCACAGACGATACGGCGGTAATTAAATTTCGGTTTTCATCGGTGGACAGCAGCGGCGACACCACCGGCAACGGCACGGCGACTTGGAGCGTCGGCAATACCGTTGTAGCTACAAATATATCCGTTGTACAGGGCGAAAACAGCTACGATATACGCCGGCATCTGCGCAACGGCGCGAATACCGTCAAGCTGCGCATAACCGATAGCGAGGGGGCAATGGCGTCAAAGACGTGGACGATTACTGTTGTAGATTTTCGCGTTGAAAGCACGTTTGACGACAATACGTTCTACAGCGGCGATGTTTTGTTCGCATATACGCCCTACGGCGATATCAGCAAGGAAGTAATATTTGAGCTGGACGGCAGTCAAATTAGTTCGATTACCACCAACGTCACCGGGCGGCAGCAGACCCTGTCCATAACGGCCAGAGACCACGGCGCACATCTGTTAAAGGTGTATATGAAGGGCAGGATAAACGGGATTGACGTTCAGTCGGATCCGTTATACAAGGACATCATTTGGGTAGACCCGGAGGAAACCACGCCCATCATAGGCTGCCGTATGCAGGAATTTACTGCCACGCAGTATAACACTGCACCGATTGAATATATCGTCTACGACCCGCAGAACCGTACAACGACAGTGACGTTAAAAGAGGGTGAAACCACTGCGGCGGAATTGTCCGATATAGGACGCACGGCCCAGACCTGGGCGTATCGCAGCACCACATCAGGTGTAAAGACATTGAAAATCATCTGTGGCGAGACCGAAAAGACCATAACCGCGACCATTGAAGAATTAAGCTTGGACGTTGAGCCGGTAACAACGGGGCTGGCATTTGACTTTAACCCCAGCGGCAAGTCCAACGCCGCCGCAGACTGGCTAAAGATTAACGACAGCCTATCCATGACCGTATCAGACGACTTCGACAAGACAAACGGCGGCTATCAGATAGACGCGGACGGCGATACATATTTCTGCGTCAAGGCCGGAACGACGGCGACAATCCCCTACGCGGTATTCAACAGGGACGCCAAGGCCACCGGCAAGGAAATAAAGATAATTTTCAAAACCACCAACGTCCGCAACTACGACGCCATGGCAATAAGCTGTAAGGGCAGCGACGGCATAGGCTTGACCGTGGCCGCACAGCAAGCTGTGCTGAAATCCCAGACCAACGACCTGACTGTCCCCTATTGCGAGGATAATTTCATTGAGCTGGAGTTCAATATTCTGCCCGACAGCAGCCACCCGGAAATGATTTCTTATGTTGACGCGATACCTTCCCGCGTAAAGCTGTACGGCACGGGAGAAGCGGACAGTTTCGTGCAGTCGAAGCCCGTGGGTATAACCATAGGCTCCGAGGATTGTGATGTGTGGATTTACCGCATGAAGGTATATGAAACCAGCTTGTCGGACGATGAGATTTTGGATAACTTTATCTGCGACGCAAAGAACGCCAATGAGATGATAGCCCGTTATACCCGCAATGATATTTTGGACGCCTCCGGCAGCCTTGATCCGGATACCCTTGCCGAAAAATGCCCGGATTTACGCGTCATAAAAATATCGGCTCCCGTATTTACGCAGGGCAAGAAATATGAAGTTGACAACACCACAGTACAAATGATTTATAAAAACGGACGCGCCAAGGAGGATAACTGGACGGCGAAAGGCACACACAAAGGACAGGGTACCAGCTCCGAGCATTATGGAGACAGCGCTCGTAATATCGACATAAACCTCAAGGGCGGTTTCACCTTCGGCGACGGCAGCACTGGCGACAAGTATGCTATGACCGAGAACAGCATACCCGAAAAGTATTTCAACATCAAGCTGAACGTGGCCAGCTCGGAGAACTGCAACAACTCCCGCCTGTCCGACTGGTACAATACATACAATCCCTACAAGCGTCAGGCGAGAATTGACGACCCCCGCGTCCGCGATACCATGGAATTCCACCCCTGCGTTGTTTTCATTCAGGAAACGGACACGGAAAACGCCGTTGTATATAATGACGGTCAGTGGCACTTCTACGGCTGCGGCGATTTCGGCAACAGCAAGAAAAACAACGACGCCATGGGCATGGACCCCGAGAACGCGAAGGAATGTATTGTTGAAAACCTGAACAACGGTTCTGAGCAGGGACGCTTCCTGTCGGACGATTTGACCCACGAGTTGTGGGACGGCGACGGAGCGTTTGAGTTCCGCTATGTCCGAGATGAGGACGCGGCGGAAGAGGTAAAGGCCTGTCAGGACAGTTGGCAAAAGTTCTTGACTTGGGTCGTACACGTCAGGAGCGAGGATTTCCTTGCGGAGGCTCCGCAGCACCTTGTCTTGGAGAGCGCTCTGTTCCACTACATTTTCACCGAGAGATTTTGTATGATTGATAACCGCGCTAAGAATACGTTCTGGCACACCAGCGACGGCGAGCATTGGGACATCTGTTTTGCCTA
This sequence comes from uncultured Clostridia bacterium, assembly GCA_947629005.1. Classification (GTDB taxonomy): domain Bacteria; phylum Bacillota; class Clostridia; order UMGS1883; family UMGS1883; genus JAFLUQ01. The sequence goes on along the minus strand of CANRCD010000010.1, from coordinate 49,644 downwards.
CGACCACGACACCGCCATGGGCAACGACAACGAGGGCGGCCTGACGCTGACCTACGGCTTGGAGGACACAGACCAGATAGATGGCGCTTGGGTGTTCAACGCCCACGACAGCCGACTGTGGCAACTTATCCGCGAGAACTGTTATGACCAGCTTGCGGAGATGTACCGCAACCTTGAGCAGCAGAACGCCTTTACCGCTGAAGTAATTCGCAGAATGTGTGAGGACTATCAGGACGTAAAGCCCGAGCGCCTGTGGATGGCGGATATGCGTCGCAAGTATTTCCGGCCCTACGAGGAGGACGGCACAACCACATATTTGCCGATGATGCACGGAAACAAGCGGCACCAGCGGCGGCAGTTCAACGTATATCAGGAAAAATATATTTCCAGTAAATATGTAGGCCCGGTAGCGTCCGCCGACGTTATCACTATGCGCGGCGAAAGCGGCACCGAGGGCGATTATGACATCGTTCCGTATGCGGACACGTATATAGTTACGCGGTTTGGTAATTTGACCTCGCGGCAGCGCGGCAAGCGTGGGCAGAGCTACAACATTCCCAACCCCGGCTACGACCTGAGCGATACCGAAATGTACGTGTACAACGCCTCGCTGATACAGTCCATAGGCGACGTTTCGGACTTCTATCCCTCCTATGCGAATTTCAACTACGCGGTAAAGCTGACCGATTTGCAGATTGGCAGCGGTGACGATGAGTATTCAAACGGAGCCATGACGGAGTTCGGTATAGGCAACAACATATTGCTGGAACACCTCGATTTACAGAACCTCCCCGGTCTGACCCAAAGCATAGACCTGACGGGCTGTGTCAACCTTGAAACATTCCTCGCGGGAGGCAGCGGCATAACCGGCGTAAACTTCGCGCCGGGCGGCAAGATAGCGACGGCGCACCTGCCGGGCATAACGGCGTTGACCTGTAAGAACCTGCTGTATTTGACAGACCTGACGCTTGAAAATTATGGGAACCTACAGAGCCTTACGGTGGAGAACAGCCCAGCTGTAGACACGCTCGACCTTGTAGACAAGGCAACCGGCCTGAACCGTGCCAGAATTTTAGGCGTAAATTGGACTGTCGAGGGACAGCCGGAGTTTGACTGGAACGCGGAAGCAAACAAGATGGAGGCGATATTAGACCGCCTCGCCGGTATGCGCGGCTACGATGAGCAGTCCCACGATACGCCGAGCAGCGTATTGACCGGTCAGGTTTATGTGCCGGTTCTTCGGCAGTCCAAGGAGGCGCACTACAAAAAGATTTGGGGCGACGATTTGACAATAACCTGCGGCTCGTATATTCAGCAGTACGAGGTGCGTTTTGAGAACTACGACGGAACGTTATTGTATTCGTGCTACGTTGACCGTGGCGACAACGCCCCCGACCCCGTTGCGACCGAGCTTATTGAGATGCCAACCAGGCCATCAAGTGTTTCAACCGTTTACACCTACTCTGGGTGGGATCGTTCACTTGGCCCGATCACAGCCCCGGTAACTATCGCTGCGGCTTACAGCGAAAAGCCCAGGCAGTACACTGTAACATGGTGGGCACAGCCGGGTATTAAACTGTCTGAGAAAACCGTCGATTACGGCTCTGAGGTGGTATACGAGGGCGACATTCCAACAAGGACAGAGGAGGAAGCCCAATACAACTACTATTTGTTCAAGGGCTGGGACAAGTCTACCGGCTTCATCAACGGCGATGTAGATGTTTATGCCCTGTGGGATTCGGCAGGTCTGCCCGCTTCCGGCAAGGACATATCTGATATGTCCGCTACAGAGATTTATGCCGTGAGACAGAGCGGTAAGGCGGCTGAATACTTCACAATCAAGGACCGAGCCGCTATTACATTTGGATTTGACCCCGACTTTAATAATGTTGAATACCAAGACCTCGTAGCCCAGGAAACTAAGTTTGACGGAAAGACACACATTGACACAGGTATAAAATTATTTGAGGAGGATACGTCTTGGACCCTTGTCACCGATGTAAAGTTCACCGCTGAAACGGCAAATCAAACTATGCTCTGTTGCTTTGAGGACGAGGGTTTTATGGGCTTCAAGCTGCGCTACAATGACGGCCCATCTATGCAGTGGGGAACGAACAGCCTTAACAGCGGCGCAAAGACAAACCGGGAAATTATGGTTATGCGACACACTAAAGGAAGCCGCAACGTGCAAGTTTATTCTTCCAACGCTTATGAGGACAATATCACAACCCAGGAACTGACGAAAACTATTGACACTGTTACAGACGCAGAGCTTATCCTTGGGGCTGCTAAATCTACAGGCGGTCAGTATAGCGACTATGCCACGGGCGACCTTTACTCTTGCCGGCTTTGGAAGGGTGATTTAGGCGACGCGGTATGCAGACAACTTGTGTGCTGGCCCCACGAGACCTATCTCTTCGAAGTTGCCAGTTTGGGTAACTTCCGCGTCTCGGGCGGCGGTGAACAGAACACGTCTGTTGACTTCATCTGCGCGTCGCTACTAGAGCGCACGCGTTATATGAACGGAACAAATAACGCTAATGCCGGAGGCTTTCCCGAATCTCAGATGTATAAGTGGCTGATAGGGCGCGTCTTTCCGGCGCTTCCCTATGAGTGGCAGTCGATGCTTCGGTCGTGCCGTGTCAACTATAATAATTATTTAGATGGTGTAAGCGGGGATGTTCAAACTATGGACGCTAAAATCTGGATACCCGCTTATGCTGAAATATCGAGCACTATGTCCGACCCGTGGATATATGAAGGCCATCAAATTTCATTCTTTGTAAATAATCAATCCAGGGCGAAGTTCCGTGGACTTGCGGTGCCTGAAGGCGCGACTTATCATCAGGGAGATACAGACCCGACGACTACTTCGGAAGTTAGGGAGGGCGATGTGTGGAAAAACCAAATTTATCACGATGGACAATGGGTCGCCTCTTCAAGTTACTGGCTTCGCGGAGCTTGTGTTACTTCCGAGCGGGGTTACTGCGGTGTCGTTGCCGATGGCTCCGTCCAGACCGCAGACGCGTGGAACTTCCACTGTAATAGCTCGCCGTATGGAGTCTGCCCATGCTTCTCAATATAAGCGATAGAAAGGGGAAAAGCATGAATTATTATAAAATATTAAAAGACGGCATGGTGATAGACGTAAATTACGTTTTCTTGCGCTGGCAGGAAAAGCACAGGATACTTATAGGGTGCGAGGCGGCGGACGCGCAATACATACAGTCCTCGGACGGAATGGAAGTATACCGGGTTCGGTGGCTCAATCCGGTCAATTCGGACGCGCCGGTATTCCCCGTTGTTGAAGCGGAGGAAATTTCCGAGGAAGAATACTTGGAACTTCGTAAACAGCTTGATGAGGGCCTTACCCCTGTAGAACCGGAGCCCGAACCTCCCGCAGAGCCTGAGTTGGAGGAGCCGGAGCTTCCCGCCGAAACGGTCATGACCGTCGGCGAGATGCGACGGGAAATTCTGCGGCTCCGGGAGGAAAACGAGTTTTTGAGCGGCTGCCTGTTGGAAATGAGCGAGGTGGTATACGCATAATATGTAGAGGATTACGCGAAAGGGGGCGAAAAACTGTGATTGCACAGCTTTGGGCAAATAAAATCATCCAAGGAGTAAAAACATTTGATGAAGTCCCGGCAAAACTCAGGGAACAGGTGAAGCGCCTGCTCTCTGAGCGCGGGGCGGGTAATCTTATGGATGAATAACACTTATACGGAGGTACATTGTAGAGCAATGAATTTATTGGAGATAATATCGGAGCTGACATCAGGAGAAATATTGGCCGCCGGAGGAGGAATGGTGGCCATAATCTTGACCCTGCTTCAAGTCAGCAAAATCAACATCAATCCGTGGAGTTGGCTCGCCCGGAAATTAGGTCGGGCCATAAACGGAGAAGTTATCGAGAAGGTCGAGCAGTTGAGGGCAGACCTTAACTCTCTGCGCACCGAAAGCGAGGAGCGGGAGGCCATAACCTGCCGCAGCCGGATATTACATTTCGGCGACGAGATACTCCATGGCAAGGAACACACGAAAGAGCATTTCGACCAAATCCTGGCGGACGTTGATTACTATGAAAAATACTGCGATGAAAATAGGGATTTTAAAAACAGTATCGCCGTCGCCACGATTGAACGGATAAGGGCGGTATATCAAAAATGTATCAAAGAAAATTCATTTTTATAATTTAAGAAAGGTGGAAAAACACAATGAAAAAAATCGATTGGGCAAGAAAACTTACAAGTCGGAAATTCTGGGCGGCTGTCACGGGGTTTGTTACGGCCGTAATGATAGCGGCTGGCGCTCAGGAAAACAGCGTCACGGAGGTAACGGCCATAATCATGGCCGGGGCGTCCTTAATCGCCTACATAATAGGAGAGGGCCTCGCCGACGCCGGAAATAATACCGTTGCGATTAATGAACCCACCGAGGAGGCGGGCGAATGAGCTATATTTTTAAAACGAACATCGCCTCAAAATCGAACTACGGCGCCGAGCGCAACCCTTCAAAAATAAAATATATCGTGATCCATTTCACGGCCAACGACGGCGACACTGACGAGGGCAACGGGAATTATTTTCACAATAACACCGTGAAAGCGTCCGCCCATTATTTCGTGGACAGCGACAGTGTGACGCAGAGCGTCCCGGATAACTATGTGGCGTGGTCCGTTGGAGGTTCAAAATACGCCGACTGCGCCAGCACCGGCGGCGGTAAGTTATATGGCGCTGTTACAAACACAAACAGCCTTTCAATCGAACTCTGCGACGATTGCAAAAACGGGAGAATTTACCCCTCGGAGGCCACGATAGGAAACGCTATTGAACTCACCAAGTCGCTCATGGAAAAATACAACGTGTCCCCCGAACATGTGATCCGTCACTTTGACGTGACCGGGAAGCGTTGCCCTGATTATTGGTGCGGAACCAGCGCGAAAAACACCTTGTGGCTCACCGATTTTTGGGACAAATTGGCCGGCTCGACGGCCGAAGACCCTACCCCGGTATTGCGGGAGGGAGACAGCGGAAACGCCGTCGAGCGCCTCCAGACGCGACTTAACGTATGGGGTAGCGACTTAGACGTGGACGGATCTTTCGGGCCTCTTACCCTTGAAGCCGTCAAAAAATTTCAGGCCGACAGCGGGCTGGAGGTTGACGGTAGCGTTGGCCCATTGACATGGACGGCCCTTTTGCGTGATCCCGTGGACGTCGTATTCCCTGATACTGTCGATCATTGGGCGACCAAGGAGATCACAGAATTGGCTCGCATGGGAATTGTTCACGGCCTCAGTAACGGCCTGTTCAATCCTGATGGAGCAATTTCTCGCGCCGAGGCTGCTGTTATGGTGCGCAATGCCGTGAAATACATCACGGGCAAGTAAAATAAATGTGACGGTCGGTTTCCGGCTGGGTAAGGGGCGGGGAAAATAAACTAAAAGAACCCCGAGGGCGTTATATCCCTCGGGGTTCTTTTTTGTTGCCTAACGGCGTTTTCTTGCGAACTTGACGACCACAGCGACGGCCACACCTACGAAATAGACCGCTCGCGTGTTCAAATTCGCGTCGTTTGGTGCGGGCGACAGGACTTGAACCTGCACGTCAATGACACAAGAACCTAAATCTTGCGCGTCTGCCAATTCCGCCACGCCCGCTCATCAAATCTGATTATAGCACATATTTTCGGGTTTGTCAAAGTTTTTTTATCATAACCGTTCCCCGCCGTTCATAATCTGTAACGAAAAGGGGGATAGCCTATGAAAGACTACATTGAGGAGCGGGCCGTCGAGCTGGCCAATTACATAATTGAAAACAACGCCACCGTGCGCGGGGCTGCGAAGGTGTTTTCACTGTCAAAGTCCAGCGTTCACAAGGACGTTACCGAGCGGCTTTTGAGGATAAACCCCACCCTTGCGGCACGGGCCAAGCAGGTGTTGGATAAAAACAAGGCCGAGCGCCATATTCGAGGCGGCATGGCCACAAAGCATAAGTACGAGGAGCTTGCCCGCGAGTGCGCGGCAGGTCAGGTAAGATAAATTATGGCGGGTCAAAATTTCCCTTGACCTGCCATTTCATTTGTGCTATAATTAAAATATACAGTTTTGATAAATCGGAGAGAACTAAAATGAAAGAAAGAATTTACAGCATTCCACTGACCGACGCGCTGAACGCCGGCTGCGGCTGCGTTATGTGCGCGCTGGAGGAAAAGCTTGAAAACGACGCTGTGGAGTATTTTATGGGCGCGTCCAAAATGGAGCCCGAGATAAGGATAATGACAAACAAAAAGGGCTTTTGCCGCAGGCACCTTCATATAATGGAAGCTGCCGGAAGTCCGCTGAGCCTCGCCCTTATGCTGGATACACATCTTGAGGAACTGCGCGGCCGTCTGGAGAAAAAGGGCGGCAAAGGGGGCCTTTTCGCCGCTAAGAAAAACGCCGAGGCCCTCTGCGGCGAGCTTGAGAGCATTATCGACGGCTGCGCTGTGTGCGATAAGTTGAACGGCCACGTATTTGACGCGGCGGCAAACCTCGTTTATCTGTGGGATAAGGAGCCCGAATTCCGTAAAAAGCTTGAGGAGTCCGAGGGGCTGTGTTTGCCGCACATTCTTCTTGTGCTGCGCGCCGCCGGTACGGAGCTTGGCGGCAAGCGGCTTGACGAGTTTGTGGATTTTATCGTGTCCACCCAGAGCGAAAAGCTGGAGGAGCTCAACGGCGACGTAAACTGGTTTACCCGTAAGTTCGACTTCAATAACCGCGACGCCGACTGGAAAAACAGCAAGGACGCGGTACCGCGCGCCGTAAACAAATTGGTTAAATTTTAGGGTGATTTGATTTGAATATATTGAGATTTTTGACGCCTAAAAGTCAAGTCGTTTACTTATATAACGACTTCACTCTGCGTCAGGCCATGGAAAAGATGGAATTCCACCATTATGCCTCCGTGCCGGTAATCGACCGCGACGGCGCTTATGTGGACATACTCACCGAGGGCGATGTTCTGTGGAGCTTGAAAAACAGATGTAATTTTGATCTTAAGGTCGCCGAGCAGACGCCGCTCAGCGAGGTCCGCCGCCACTCACGCAAAGATGCCATCGGCGCGGATTCAGATATTGAGGATTTGATGAACCTCGCCATAAATCAGAATTTTGTGCCCGTTATCGACGACACGAACGTGTTCATCGGCATTGTTACCAGAAAGGATATTTTACAGTACTGCTTTGATAAATTGAAGAAGCAGGAAAATGACAAACAGGAGTGATAAGCGTGATACAGAAGAAGGAGTTTTTGAAGGTCATTCTGCTCAGCCTTGTGACCTGCGGTATCTATGGAATAATTTTCCTCTATGAGTACGACAAGGAGCTTCGGCTTATGCTGGCGCATACGCCCAAGCGGCCGATGGAATTTTTGCCGGCGCTGCTTTTGGGTATTCTCACCTGCGGGCTGTTCATGTATTATTGGTACTACACGGTGTTCCGCGCCGAGGCCGACGAGGCCGCGTCGTTGGGCGTCGTGTTCGACGTGGAGGACCCAATCATCATGACGATTTGCATGATAGTGCCGTTTTTCAGCATATATCTGCTGTGCGATAACTTCAATAAGCTTATGGAAAAGGCCGTGCGATAGTTCATGCCGACAAAGTTAAAAGCCGCCCGAGGGCGGCTTTTTGCGTTATGCGTCTACTGCGGCGGCCTCGGGAAAGAGCTCCCTGCGGCGGTAGACCGAAAGGATAAGCCCGATCAGCAGCGAGGTCATAACGAGGTCGCTGCCGCCGCGTGCCACAAGAGGCAGCGTAACGCCCATGTAGGGTATGACGTTGAAGTTGAGCAGTATGTTAGAAACAAACTTTGATAAAATCAAAGCGCAGCAGCAAAGGCTGAGGCTGCGGCCGTATTCGCCCTTTGCCCTGCCCGAGGCCCGCAGCAGCCGTATAAGCAGAGTCGCAACCACGACTATTATGGCCGCCGCCGCGAGATAGCCGTAACGGCCCACCACCGAGGCAAAGGTGTATTCGTTAAAATTGTCAATTACCCTTACCGCGTCAGGGTCGGCCCCGTTCAGCGCGCCTGCGCTGCCAAGCAGACGGGCGAGATTGGCCGTCAGATAGCCGGCGCCCAGCGGCTCGTAGCTGCCGCGCCCCGCAAAGACGAGCAGGGTTTCCCTAAGGCGCGGCCCGACGGCGGCCGCCGTCAACGCCGAAAGGGCGGTCAAGCCCGCGAGCGGAATAAGTGCGAACCGCTTCTTTGCGAACCAGCCTCGGGCCGCCATTGCGACAAAAATTATGACAAAGGACAGCAGGTAGACAAACAGGTAGCTCGCCTGCCCCATGACCGAGCAGACCAGCGCCGCGCCGGCAAGGGCGGTGACGAGCAGCGCGTCCCTGACGCCTCCGTCGCGGCGGACGGCGAGCGAGGCCCCTGCAAACAGCGGAAAAAAGAGCTGCTTCAAATACACCGTTAGCGTCAGGTAAAAGCCGCCGTAATATCCGAGAGGCATGAGAAGCCACATTCCCGCCGACAGCCCGCACAGTCCCAAAAACAGCGGCAGTGAAAGGCGCCTGAGCTTGTTATAGTCAAAAAGCATGGCGACTGTCAGAACCGCCGCCCCTATGGCGAGAGCGCTGAGCCTGTCGGCTATAGCGGCGGGGGAGCGGTTGACAAAAAGCCCCAAAGCGGCTAGCACCGCCGTCAGCAGCAGGCAGCTCCACTCTGTTTTTGGCCGGTGCTGGCGGTCGAGCTTTTGACCAATCTCCTCGGCGCTGCCCATGCGCGCGAGGGCCTGCTCCTCGGCCTCGTCCGGACTTAAGCCCGAGGCGGCAAGCCCCGCCGTAAGCTCTTCTATGTGGGACTCGAGCTCGCGGCGAACGGCCTTGTGTACGGATTTTTCCCTTATTCGCAGGCAGACCTCGTCAAGGAAGGCGTTCGTTTTATCCCTCACAAGGCTCACCTCCCCAAAGGCGGCGGCGAGCCGTGCCCACTACTTTGTCCACCGCCCGCGAATATACGCGCCATTCATCCTTTTTTCTCTCCAGCAGGGCGCGGCCCGCGGAGGTCAGCCGATAGTACTTACGCCCGCGGCCCGCGGCCTCGGCCCAGTAGCTCTCGATTGCGCCCTCGTTTTCCAGCGCGTGGAGCATGGGGTAAAGGGTGCCCTCCTTCATCTCAAACACGTCGTCCGACGCCTGATGCAGCCGCTGCGTCAGCATATAGCCGTACATGTCCTCGCCGCTCAGGAGCGACAAAATCAGTATAGACGTGCTCCCCTTCATCAGTTCCTTGTCTACGGACATTTTCATCACCTCATACATAGATTATCTATATACATAGTAACACGATGTATCATGTTTGTCAAGTGTAAAATGAAAAAAGTTGAAAAAAATTCGCCGTAAAAAAGGTCGCGCGGAAGTTCGCCTGTTTTGCGCAGTATAAGGCCGCAATGGCCCATAATCACGACTTATTAAAAAATTTGCGTTTATCAGTATTTAATCCCAAGGCTTCAAAATGGCGCGACGGTTCCCGCATAAAGTATTTCCGGAGCGGGGAAGGTTTCGCGGCGGAGCAGCCGCCAGCTTTCGCCGTCGTCGGAGCTCCACGCGCTTACGGTGTGGGCGGCAAAATCTCGTGTCAGCCTGAGAAAGGGCCCGCCCTCAAGCCCGAAGGTCAGCGGACTGAGCCTGCCTTTTGGGCTGTACATGGTGTTCTTTGTCCTGACGCGGAAAACGAGCCGCCCGCGCTCGTATCCCAGATAGGCGTAACGCGCGTTTGCCTCGGCGTTTTCGCGCAGCATAAGTCCTCCATCCGAAAGTTTTTCCGTCAGACTGACGTTGCCGACGTATGCCTTGGCTGTGAAAACGAGGGAATCACGAATGTTGCGTTCGAGGGCCTTGTAGTCGTCTCCCTCGCCGAAGCCCAGCGGTCCGCTCCCCACGCGGAGCGTTACTGCCTTGCCGCGCTCACGTGTCCTGACGGTTTTGGGGCAGGAGGCCGTGCCTTCGCCCGCGGCGTTTGCCGCCGCCACGGCATAGGTGCAGTCCTCCTCGGGAGCTGCTTCGGCGTCGAGCCAGACATTGCCGTTTACCGCCGCCGCAAGGCGGCCGTTTCTGTATATGCGGTATTCCTCGGCTCCTGCGGCGTGCTTCCATTGCAGCAGATTGCCGCCGCCGTCGGGCAGTACGTTCAGAATATTCACGCGGTAAGGCGGCAGCTCCGCGCCTTCTCCCTCAAGCCGCAGCACAAGGGCCGTTAGCGGGGGAACGGTCACCGCGCCGCCCTCGGCGTTGACTTTCGTTTTGCTCACCATATCGTATATTGCGCCGCTTTCGGGCGTCGGAACCGTGAAGGAACGGGCGTTTTCGTAGCTTTCGCGGGTGGTGTTTACAATTATATAGTAGCGGCCTATCCTTGTTCGGATAACGTCCGGATAGCCGGAAAATGGGGTATCGACCTCAAGGTTTTCTCGCAGCACGTGTCCGATTCCCTTTTGGTAGGTAATGGGCGTCTCCTCGCCGCAGAGGGCTTGGCGCGCTTCGGCAAAGCCGGCAAGGGCGGAAGCGTCGTCGGCGATGAAATCCATGTTGTTGTTCTGCGGACGGATATATTTGCCGTCCTCCTCAAAAATGCCGTCGGTGGTAAACTGCAAAAGCTGCGCCGCTCCGCTCTGACGGACGTGGGCGCGCCCCACGGCGCAGTAGCCGCGGCCCCGAAGGCTCAGCGCCGCAAAAATTGAGGTTTCGCCGTCGCGCAGTGAAAGCGTCAGGGTGTCGATGTCTAAGCGGGCAAATTCCGTCTCGCCGACGGGAATTTCTCCGTTGTAGAGACGGTAATCGGTGTGGGGGAGGACGTGTTCGGGCCCGCCCGCGAGGATATCCCTTAAGGTGCGGTCAACGCGGAAGTCGTTGTAGTTGGCCGAGGGTTCCTCAAGAATGAAATCCAGCCGCCCGTCCAGCCGCTGCTGGCGAGCAAAGTCCACAGCTTCGGCGGCGTATGCGCGGTATATGTCCCACTCCGCTCCGCCGTAGCGCTCGGGGCTCTCCGCCATGTGGCCTTGCAGCGAGGCAAAAAGAAAGCGGCGGTTGTCATATATGTCGGTAGCGTAGGCGATTTTCCCGGGCATGGCGGGATTGCGCTCGTCTATGCCCTGCTCCATGTGCATAATGCGGTTCCCCTCGGCGTCCGTTGTCTGATATCGCATAAAGCCGCGGGCGTGTATGTTCCTCAGCGCCGCCCGCATGATTTCGTCCGACAGCTCGCGGTCGCCGTGGTTCCAAGTGCGGTACACCCATTCGGGAAGGTAGTTGGCTGTCTCGCCGTAGTTGCCCACATAGCCGTTTTCGCGCGTCAGGCCGCCAAGCGACAGCGGGCGGTAATTGCGGCCGTAGGGCAGGCGGCGCAGAAAATCGCCGTTTTCGTCCTTGAGCTGTACGGCCTTGCCGCGGCAGACAACCTGAATAAAATCATTGGTAAAAACGGCCTCCTTGTCGTGGTGGAACAGACAATGGTAAAGGTCTAGCTCGCGGCCGTTCTCATCGGCGAGGCGGTGTTCGCCCAGCCAGCGCTCGAGCCCCAGCGCCTCGCGCAGTATGCGGCGGCAGCCCTCGTCGCCGACGTAGAGCCCGCTGCCGATTACGCCGAGGCCGGCCATGGATTTCCACGCCCCCTCGTATGTGTAGTAGGTCTGGTTGTATATGTAGCTCTGGCGGGCGGAGGCAAAGTCAAAATTGGCCTTGAGGCAGCGCTCCCAAGCGTCCTTGCGGCTTAATCCGGCCGCGCTCATGGAAAACTCGCCCTCCGCGATGTCCGCGCCAAAGGGCTCGGAAAGGTAGCCCGCAAAGCGCTCCGCTCCGAAAATTCGGTCGTTTTTTATAAGGGGTTCAAGAATATACAGCGTCTGTCCCAACTCGCCGTAATAACCGCCCCAGTCGCTCTGGTGAGTGGTTCGGGCAAGAGTGCGGACGTCGGCAAAGTAGCCGCGCACGTAAAGGTCTATGCAGTTCAGCGCAAGGGCCACCGCCTCGCCCTTTTCGGCGTCGGACGCGGCGGGGCAGTAGGGCTCGTAAAGCATCATGCAGAACTGGCGCATACTTTCGACATACTTGGTTATGGATATCGTCTCCCCGCGGCGCAGTGCGTTGAGTGAAGCGTTGAATGCGGCCCGCTGGGCGGAAATGTACTTTTCGCAAAGGGCGTTGGTCTCGGAGGCGGAGTAGTCCGCGTGCGGCAGAGCCTTCGGCTCCATAACGGGCCTGTCCGCCGGAGGGAGCATGGGATTTAAATGGGTGTGCGCCGCGAATATGCGGCCCTTGGGCTCAGTCACGTCCTCGTAAGGCTGGGCTTGGCGCAGCGATAGGCGAAGCTCGGTTTTGCCGCGCGTCAGCCACAGCGGCAAGGCCGAGGTGCAATAAAAGAACGCCCGTGGAAAAAAGCCGCCGTAGCATAGGTTAAGCGCCTCGTAATCGCCGCACTTTGCGTAGCCGAGCTGCATTCCGTCAATGACAAGAAAAATCGGAGTGTATACGTCGCCGCTGAACAGGCGCACGGATACGTAATTTTGCTTTGTGGGGTGAACCTTCAACGTGAAACCGAGCTCACCGCCGAAACGGCCGACGGGCTCGGCGGGCAGGGCAATGCGGCAGCTTTCGCCGCGCTCGGGCGCGGCAATAGCGGATCTTTCGCCGCAAAAGCCGTGCGCGGCTTCGCTTTTTTCGTCGCCGAAGCGAATGGTGTCGAGCATTTTATCATCTCCCTTACATTCATAATATCTCATTGCGCAAAAAAACACAAGGGACGTTTTTCACGGTAAATATACCGAAATGCCCGCATGAATTTCGGTAAAAAGACGGGGCAAAACGGCAGCATAATACTGTTGCCCGAGGGCCGCGGCTTTGATAAAATATACATAGGAAGTGATAGCTATGTACAGCCCTGAAATAATAGATACAATCTGGCGTAAAATTGACGAAAAACTCTGCCGCACAGCGGTTCGCTCGGCGGATAAGCTCCCCTATACGGCGGTGGACGGCGTTCACGATAACAAGGCCGAGACTGATATAACATGGTGGACAAACGGCTTCTGGCCGGCGTTGATGTGGCTGATGTACCTCGGCACAGGGCGCGGAGTTTACCGCGCCGTCGCAGAGAAGGCCGAACTGCTGCTCGACGGCGCGTTTTTGAAATATGACGGCCTGCACCACGACGTGGGCTTTATGTGGCATATCTCCTCGGGCGTGAATTACCGCCTGTTCGGTGGCGAAAAATCCCGTCTCAGGACGCTTTACGCCGCTGACATTCTCGCCGCGCGGTTCAATCCTATGGGGCGTTTTATACGCTCGTGGAACGACGACCGCGTTGGCTGGGTAATAATCGACAGCATGATGAACATCCCTCTGCTTTACTGGGCCGAAAAGGAGCACGGCGATCCGCGCTACGGCTATGTGGCCCGCCTTCATGCCGATACGGTGCTTCGTTCGCACATTAGGGACGACGGCTCCGTCAGCCACATCGTCAGCCTCAGCCCCTCCGACGGGTCATATATTGAGAGCTTCGGCGGACAGGGCTACGGCGTTGGCTCTTCATGGTCAAGGGGACAGGCATGGGCGATTTACGGCTTCGCGCTCAGCTATATCCACACCGGAGACGAAAGGTATCTCGCCGCAGCGCGACGCGTGGCCGACTACTTCATCTCCTGCGTGGAAAAGACCGGCTATGTTGCCCGCGCGGACTTTCGCGCGCCCGCCGAGCCCGACATTATTGACTCTACGGCCTCGGCCATAGCTGCCTGCGGGCTGCTGGAACTGGGGGAGGAAAAGTACCGCCGCGCGGCTATAGAAACCGTGCTGGCTCTTGAAAAATACTGCGATTTCAGCCCCGAGACCGACGCTCTGCTCACGATGGGCGCCGAGGCGTACCACGGGCGGCGGGGCCTTCCCGTAATCTACGGCGATTTCTTTTATGCCGAGGCCATTTACAAGCTCAGGGGCGGCAAATTCCTGTTCTGGTGAGGTGTTTTTATGATAGAAAATCCTGTTATCCGCGGCTTCAACCCCGACCCCTCGATTATCCGTGTGGGCGACGATTACTACATAGCGGCCTCCACCTTCGAGTGGTGGCCCGGCGTCAGCATATATCACTCCCGCGACTTAAAGCACTGGCGGCTGCACTCGCGCCCGCTGGCGGACGAAGCTCTGCTTGACCTTCGAGCCGTGCCTGACGGCGGCGGCGTATGGGCGCCTGACCTTTCCTACGACGGCAAACGGATATATCTTGTTTATACAAACGTCCGCGAGCGCGGCCCAATGATGGCCACCGACAACTACCTGATAACCGCCGAAAGCATTGACGGCCCATGGTCGCGGCCGGTATACCTTAATTCGATTGGCTTCGATCCATCGCTTTTTCACGACAGAGACGGGCGCAAGTGGCTTATAAGCCTCGACAATCACTACGGCGAAAACCGGCGCTTCAACGGTCTTTACATACAGGAATACGACCCCGCCGCAAAGCGCTTAACTGGCGAGCTCAGGCCGCTTTATTCCTCGCCCTCCGGCGAGCTGGTGGAGGGCTCGCACCTGTACAATTTCGGCGGCGTATATTACCTTTTAAAGGCGCAGGGAGGCACAGGAGTGCGCCATTCGGCGCAGCTTTCCCGCGCAGGCTCGCTTTTCGGTCCGTGGGAGGACTGCCCCTTTATTCTGCTCCACTCGAGGGACAACCCCGACCTACCGCTTCAGAAGGCCGGCCACGCCGACCTTGTGGAAACGCCGGACGGGCTTTACATGGTGCATCTGGCAGCAAGGTATTCAAGTTCCGGACACTGTTTTTTCGGGCGTGAGGTCTGCGTGCAGAAAGTGGAGTGGGATGACGGCGGCTGGCTGCGGCTCTGGGGCGGCGGCGAGAATCCGCGCGTGTTCGTGCCCGAGCCCAAGGGCCTGAGCGAGTTTGTCTTTCCCGAGGAGAGCGCGGACTGCGACCTCACAGCGGGGGCTCTGCCAAGTTGCTTCCAAAGCCTGCGGCGGCCCCTTGGACCCGATATGGAGCTCGGCGCGGGCGGGCTTCGCCTGCGCGGGCGGGACGGGCTTAACAGCCTGTTCGACCAGTCGCTGCTGGCCCGCAGGCTCGACAGCGCGCGGGTCGGCTTTACGGTGCGTCTCTCCTTTGAGCCGGACTGTGAAAAACATCTGGCAGGCCTCGTTCTGTTTTACGATACCTGCCACTGGCACTACCTGTACGTGACGCGCAGCGGCGGCGTGAAGCAGGTTCGGGCGCTTAGCTGCGACAACAAGCGGCTATCCTATCCAAGTGGCTTCGTCGCCGTGCCGGAAAATGCCGATATCGAGCTCCGCGCGGAGATAGACGGCGCGCGGCTGCGCTTTTATGCGGGCGCGGGCGCGGGCTTAACGCCCGTTTGCGGGGAGCTGGACATGACGATTTTAACCGATGAGCACGTTTTTCTCGGCTTCACGGGGGCCATGGCGGGTATATGCTGTCAGGACCTTTTATATAAGGAAAAATGGGCCGAGTTTCGCCGCGTGACCTACTCCGCGTATGGAGGTGAATAACGTGGAAAGTGAACTTATATTTCTTGAGCCTGCATTTAAAAAAACCGTCTGGGGCGGCAAACGGCTCAGGACAGCCTTCGGTTTTGAGCGCGCGCAGGACGGCGACGGCGAGTGCTGGCTGATAAGCGCGCACCCCGCGGGCGACTGCGCGGTTGCCTCGGGCAGATATGCGGGAATGAAGCTCTCCGAGCTTTGGAACGCCCACAGGGATATATTCGGCGGCGGAGAGGGTGAATTTCCGCTTTTGATAAAGCTTATTAACACCGCCTCCGACCTGAGCGTACAGGTTCATCCAGACAACGCCTACGCCCGTGAGCACGAAAACAGCTTCGGCAAGACCGAGTGCTGGTACGTGCTGGAAAGCCGCCCCAACGCGGATATTGTGCTTGGGCACAACGCCGAAACTCCCGCTGAGCTGCGCTCCATGGCTGAAGAAGGCCGCTGGACGGAGCTGCTCAGACGACGGCCCGTGCATAAGGGGGATTTCTTTCAGATAGAGCCGGGGACGATTCACGCCCTCGGCGGCGGAGTGACGGTGCTTGAAACTCAGCAGAGCAGCGACGTTACTTACCGTCTTTACGATTACGGCAGGCTTGAGGACGGAAAGCCACGCACCCTCCACACCGAGCGCGCTCTCGACGTTGCAGTCTGCCCATACGTGCCGGCCGAGTGTGAGACTGAAACCGTCTCCGGCGATGGCTTTACCCGTGAACGGCTTGTGAGCTGCGAGTTTTACACGGTTGAAAAAATCACCGTCAGTTCCGAGGCCAAGCTGAGCTGGCCGGACTTTGCCGCCGTTGCTGTGATTGACGGCGCGGGCTTTGCCGACGGAACGGAAATAAAAAAGGGCGCCGCCTTTATTGTTCCTCACCGTTACGGCCTCGTCGGCTTCAAGGGAGATATGACACTGATCGTGTCTCGCAGGGCGGCCCTTTATGTGGGCATAGACCTTGGCGGTACGAACATCGCCGCCGGCCTTACCGACGAGCGCGGCCGCATAATCAGGAAGGCTTCCGCGCCCACCCTGCCGCAAAGGCCGGTTGACGAAATTGCAGACGACATGGCGGAGCTTTGCCGTTCCGTAGCGGGGGAAAGCTTCGCGGCTGTCAGAGCGGTGGGCGTGGGCTGTCCCGGAACCGTGGACGCCGCCGCCGGAGTGGTGCGCTATTCCAACAACATCCCCATGCGGGATGTACCGCTTGCGGCTATGCTTCGGGGTCGTCTGGGCCGTCCGGTGACGCTCGAAAACGACGCCAACGCCGCGGCCTTGGGCGAGCAGTCCGTCGGCGGCGAGAGCAGCCTTGTGCTCATCACGCTTGGCACCGGCGTCGGCGGCGGGGGCGTTTTCGGCGGCGAGCTGTATCGCGGCTTCAACGGCGCGGGCTTCGAGCCGGGGCATATAATAATCGACCCTGACGGCCCGCTTTGTACCTGTGGGAACCGCGGCTGCTGGGAGGCCATGGCTTCGGCTTCGGCCCTTGTGCGTATGACGCGCGAGGCCATGGACGGCCCGAACGGCCTTGCTCTGCGCGTTGAGGCGGAAAAAAACGGCCTTGACGGCAGGACGGCCTTTGTCTGCGCGGCGAGGGGCGACGCGGCCGCCAAGGACGTTGTGAACGCCTATATACGCAATGTGGGCCTCGGACTCGTGTCGCTGGTGAATCTGCTCCAGCCCGCCGTCATAGCGGTGGGCGGAGGCATATCCAATCAGGGGACGGACTTCTTCGGCCCGCTCATAGACTTTGTCCGCGCCCGTGACTTCAATAAATATTGCGCCAGAACCGAGATCCGCCCCGCGCGTCTGCTGGGCGACGCCGGAATTACCGGCGCGGCTCTCTGCGCTTTAAGATAAAATCCATATAAAAAGGAGTGGAAAATAATGACAAGAAAACTATTGTCCCTTCTGGCGGCCTCCGCCATCGCGCTGGGCGCGCTTCCGCCGCTCAGCTTTGCGGCCGAAACGCCCGTTCACACGGCGGCCGAGCTAAGGGAGAAGGGCGAAACGCTGTTCACCGCGCCGAATACCGGCGATACGACCGTAGCCGACCAGCCTGTGGCAAGCTATTGGCCGGGATGGGTGGCCGACGAGAACAATTCAAGCGTTAACTACAAGTATTACGCCGGATTTGACGACTACGTAGTCCAGTTTTACAGGGACGGCAGGGGTACGAGCCTGACGTCCGAAAGGGCCTTCTTTGAAAACGATAAGAACAATTCCGGCTTGGGCCGCCTTATCGCTCCCGCCGCGGGCTATGGCCGAGGCGCGGATTTTGTGCTGCTCGACTTTAACCTTAAGGTCGGCGATACGGGAATCTGCTACCACGACTATTACTTCCGTGACACGGACGGGAAGCTCATTTTGGCCGTGCGCTTCGATATCAACGGCGTGTGGGCCGCCCTGTCGGCAAGCGACAAGACTAACCTTGGCTCTCTGCTTGAAAAGAACGTGAACAAGCGGCAGCCCTTTTCGCTGGCAGCGTGGAACAACGGCGACGGCGGCCACGGAGTTTCGCTGGAAAAGGACGGCGTCTGCGTCTACACAAGGGAGCTTGAGGGCGAGATAAACGGTTTCGGCAGCCTTGACGTCGTCGAGGGCTATTATAACGCCGACCTCACGCACACGGCCATAGGCGGGCTCAAAATAACCGCCGGTATGTTCGGCGAGGCCGAGCCGCAGCAGGCTCTTGACGCGCTGGATATCCCGTATAACATCGACGAGAGCTACGCGTTTCCCGCCGAATCTCTTGGCAGGGCCGTCAGCTGGAGCGGAGACAGAGCCGTCGGCCCCGAAACAAAATACTCCGTCGTAACGGCCTCCGTGGACGGAGTTACGAAGGATTTTAACATAATGCTAATGGGTACGGATGACGACTTTGCCGTCGCCTATACCAAGATGAGCCCCCTGTCATACGACAGCCGCGAAATGGCCGCTGTCAATTCGTCCATGCACCTCGCGCTGCGCGGGGAGGACGGCTGGGAGGAATTGAACTTTGGCCTCGGCGTGCTTTATGCCGAGGCGGACCTTGACGACGGCACCGCAGCCGGCGCCACAAGGACGCTTTCCGCTCCCGAACTCTACCGCACCGAGGACGGCAAAATCGGCGTCAGTGCAGAGACGCGCAGGCTTGACGGCTCCGACGCGAGAAATGAGCGCTGGGAAACCGAGGACCTTGTCCATTTCACGCCCGTATCGGGCGCAGCCCCCGCGATTGACGGCTCCGGCCGAATCCGCGTGAACGGCGTGAACGGCTGTGTCACAGGCATACTGCGGCTTTCCGGCGGCGAGGCCGACTATCTGCGCAAGAAGCTCGGCGAGGTGAAAAACACCTCGGTTGAGCCCGTTACCGTGACCACAACCCCCAACAAGGCCGTGACTGAGCTGCCGGGCCTCACCGCCAACTACAGCGACGGCTCGACGGAGGTCATTCCCGTGGAGTGGAACGCCGACGAGCTCAAGGCTGTGGATTTCAGCCGCAACGGAGCTTATACCGTGACGGGAAAAGCCGCCGTGGCGGACTACGCCAGCCCGATGATAGCGGGCCGCGCCGATCCGGTGATATATAAATATAACGGTAAGTACTACTTTATTTCCACCGACGAATACGGCAATCAGCTCGATTTGTACCTCCGTGAGGCCGACACCATCGAGGGCCTCGCCTCGGCACAGGACATAAAGATTTTCGAGCATAGGGCGTCGGGCGATATGCGCAGCCATAACTGGGCGCCCGAGCTCCACGAGATCGGCGGCAAGCTCCGCTGCCTGTTTGCCTCCAGTACCAACGGCGACTGGAGCGGCGTGCAGTGCCGCGTAATTACCTGCGAGGGCGAACCGACCGACATCGGGGCGTGGAGCGCGCCCGAGCGCATAACAAGGGCAAACGGCGAGCCTCTTATCGCCGAGGGAATTACCCTTGATATGACATACCTTGAGGACGGCGGCAGGCACTATTATATATGGGCGGAGCGGCCCATTACGGCGGCGGGCATCGGCAATTCGCAGCTCGTCATAGCCGAGATGGACCCCTCGGAGCCGGCGAAAATCACAACCGACCCCGTGACGCTTCGCGTTCCCTCCTACGGCTGGGACCGCCGCCTTGCAACCGTTGACGAGGGCCCCAACGTGCTTAAGCACGGCGGCAAGCTCTATCTTACGTTCTCGGGCAGCGGCGTTGACCCGACATACTGCCTCGGCCTTATGACGGCGGACGAGGGCGGCGACCTGCTTAACCCCGAAAGCTGGCAGGTTACGGGCTATCCTGTTCTTGCCTCCGAGCACAATTTGGCGGAGCCCGGCCCCGGCCACAATTCTTTTACCAAGGACGAATACGGCAGAGACGTGCTTGTTGTTCACTATATGCCCGCGGGCACAAATCTCAGGAATATGACCGCCAAAACGGTTCACTATGGCTTTGACGGCGAGCCTGTGCTCTATATGACGCCCGACCGCTATCTTCGGCCCGAATACAGAGACGTCACCGCCACGATTTATGTCAATGACGGCTCCGTCAGTGATGAGGAGCTCGAGCTTCAGGGCCTGCTCAGCGGCCTGTCCTTCCCCGACGCGGACAACGTCCGCGGACACATAACCGTGCCCGAGACCGTCGGCGGTCTTAACATAAGCTGGGCCTCGAACGACGCGGCGATTACGCCCGACGGCTTTGTCACAAGGGGAGAGACTGACAAAAGCGTAACCCTCACCGCCACTGTTGAGAGAAACGGGGCAAGAGCCTCGCGTGATTTTGAATTTACCGTAAAGGCCAAGCCCGCCGCGCAGGAGAAGGTCGGCTATATCTACGCCTATTTCCGCGGCAATGTCAACGGCGAAAGGGAGGTTCAGCAAATCCACCTCGCCATCAGCGACGACGGCCTTAACTGGCGCGACCTTAACGGGAATTTCCCCGTCATCGAGTCCACGATGGGGACGAGGGGCCTGCGCGACCCCTACATTATCAGAAGCTACGAGGGCGACCGCTTCTACCTGATGGCCACCGACCTTGACGCAAACGGCGGCGACTGGGGCAGCTACGGCGGAAATGGCAGCAAGTACCTCATGTTCTGGGAGAGCGATGACCTTGTCAATTGGAGCGAGCAGCGCATGATAAAGGTCAGCGACGACCGCATGGGCTGCACGTGGGCGCCCGAGGCCATTTACGATGTGGATAAGCAAGATTATCTGATTTACTGGGCCTCGCAGCGGGACGACATCGGCAAAAAGGTCATTCAGTGCGCCCGCACGCGCGACTTCCGCACTTTTACCGAGCCCGAAATTTTCCTTGGCGGCGAGGGCTATCCCTCCGTTATCGACACCACGATGATATACGAGGGAGGCAAGTATTACCGCATTACGAAGAATGAGGAGAGTCTCAGCGTGTTCATTGAGGCCGCCGACAGCCTTAGCGGCCCCTACACGAGAGTCGCTTCGGACGTTGAAAACATAAAGGGCGTAGAGGGTCCGGCCATATTCAAAATGATAGACGGCCGCTGCTGCCTGATGCTGGACGGATATCAGGGCGAAAACAGGGGCGTGGGATTCTTCCCGCTGATAACCGACGACATTGCATCCGGAGTGTTCAGGCGGCTGACCTACGGCTATAAGATGCCTACCGGCGCGAAGCACGGCGTTATGCTGGCAATTACCCGCGACGAATACGACGCCGTGATGGAAAAGTGGGGCCCGCTTCCCGCCGACGCCGAGGGAACGCCTCCGGAATACACCTATACCTTTGAGCAGGACGGAGCCGACAGCGAGGGAGAGCTCCACGGAAGCGCCAAGATAGACGGCGGCGTGCTGACGCTCGACGGTTCCGCGGGCGGATATTTCAGCCTGCCCAGAGGTATATTCGACAGGCGCGACGCTTTTACCGTTTCGATGGATGTTCTTGTCAATACCGATAAGGATTTCTTCTTCACCTTTGCCGTCGGCGACGATACAAACGACTACTTCTTCCTCCGCACAAAGTCCGGCAGCGCCCGCGCGGCAATGACGATAAGCAGCAACGGCCACGAGGAAGCCGTGGAAGCCGTAAACAGCGTGCAAAAGGGCGAGTGGCACAACTATACCGTAACCGCCACCCCCGACGAGCTCACCGTATACCTCGACGGCAGGATGCTGGGCGAGAGCGCCGTCACCAAAACGCTTTTCCATCTCGGCAATAACCTCAGCGTCAACCTCGGCAAGTCCACATGGCCTAACGACAGCTATTTTGCCGGCAGCTACGATAACGTAAAAATTTACTGCCGTGCTCTTTCCGCCGCCGAGGTGGCCGAAAGCTGCGGTATTGCGCCTGAGGACTACAGCCTCGCCGTGGACGCGGCGAATAAGGGCGTCGACATAAGCGAGGATATGTACGGTATTTTCTTCGAGGATATCAACTACGCGGCCGACGGCGGAATGTACAGCGAGGCCGTTAAGAACCGTTCCTTCGAGGCAGCTCACTGCAATCCCGACAGGGGAGAGGCATACACTCCGCTGCCCGGTCAGGGCTGGACGGAGGAGAACGCCTCGGCTGAGTATCTCAAGGAGAATCCGCTCAACGAAAACAATCCCACCTACCTCCGCCTGACGGCCGAGGCCGGCGGCGGAGTGGCAAACGACTGCTACGGCGGCTTTGCCGTGCATGAGGGCGAAAGCTTCAACGCGAGCGTCTTTGCCCGCGGCGATTACGACGGCACGGTAACGGTATCCATCGTCAACGGCAACGCCGTTCTCGGCAGCACGTCGTTCTCGGGCTTTGGCGAGGACTTTGCCAAGTACTCCGGCGTTATTGAAACCGATGGCTTTGCCGAAAACGCTACCGTCCGCGTGACATTAAGCGAGGCCGGAGCTCTTGACCTCGACATGATCTCCGTCATGAGCCGCGATACCTTCAACGGCCGCGAAAACGGCCTGCGCAAGGACATCGTGCAGTTGCTGGCCGATATGCACCCCGGCTTTGTGCGCTTCCCGGGCGGCTGCGTCGTCGAGGGCTACGACTTGTCCAACCGCTACAGTTGGAAGGACAGCGTCGGCCCTGTCGAGAGCCGCAGGGAGAACTGGAACCGCAGGCAGACGGGCGCCAATGCCTACGATTATTGCCAGACGCTAGGCCTCGGCTTTTACGAGTATTTCCTGCTGTGCGAGGATATAGGCGCAGAGCCGCTGCCCGTGCTCAGCGTGGGAATCGGCTGCCAGTATCAAAGGGGCGACGCCTCGAGCCGCGATGACCTTTATAACATTTATATTCAGGACGCCCTTGATCTCATCGAATTTGCCAACGGTGATCCCGCCGAAAGCGAATGGGCCAAGCTCCGCGCCGATATGGGCCATCCCGAGCCCTTTGGGCTAAAGTATATCGGCATCGGCAACGAGCAGTGGGATACATCCGACTATTCCGCTAACAGAGTGGACGAAAACGGCTGGGCCGACAACGGCAACAATTTCTTCCGCCGCTATGAGGCCTTTGAGCAGGCTATCCATGAGAGTTATCCCGAAATGAAGCTCATATCCACCTCGGGCCCCAACTCCGAGGGCATTGACTTTGACAATGCGTGGAACTGGCTTAGGGAACACAAGGACGACAAGAACTTCAGCTACGCCGTCGATGAGCACTACTATCGCGCTCCCGAGTGGTTCCTTGCCAATGTTAATCGTTACGACGCATACGACAGAGAGAGCTTTAAGGTGTTCGCCGGTGAGTACGCCGCGAACGGGGCCTACGGCAACACGCTCTATGCCGCCCTCACCGAGGCCGCCTACATGACGGGCCTTGAAAAGAACGCCGACGTCGTGGCGCTCGCGTCCTATGCTCCTCTGCTGGCTAAGCTGGGGGCGAACCAGTGGGCGCCCGACATGATCTGGTTTAACAACGCGCTTGTCTACGGCTCGCCCGATTACTATGTGCAGTCTATGTACGCCAACAACAACGGCAGCCACACCCTCGCCTCCGAGCTGACCCATGCGGGAGGCTCCGCGACAAACGGCGTCGGCGTCGGCACATGGCTCACATCGGCCAAATTCAGGAATATCACCGTAACCGATACCGATACCGGACAAAAAACCTCCGTCAGTCCCGCCGGCGGCAGCACGGGCGCGTGGAGCGCCTCGGACGGCGTCATCTCCCAGACCGATACTAATGTTGAGGGCGCGCTGGCCGTGGCTCCGATTTCGGCGAAAAACTACACTCTTGAGCTTGAGGCCATGAAAACCGGCGGCGGAGAGGGCTTCATCATCCCCTTCAACTACGAGGACGAAAACAATTATCTGTTCTGGAACATAGGCGGCTGGAGCAATGCGCGCCACGCCATCCAGCGCGTGTCTGACGGAGCCAAGACCGACGTCACCGCCGAAATTCCCGGCAGCGTTACCGAAAACGAGTGGCATAAGATTAAGATTGAGGTAAGCGGCGACCACGCTCGCTGCTATCTGGACGGCGCGCTTATCCACGATCAGTATATCGGACTGACAAAGGGGCCGGTCTACGCCTCGGCCTCCGCCGACGATGAGAGCGGCGACATAATTATCAAGCTTGTCAACACGAGCCGTGACCGCGCCAAGGTGAATATCCGCCTCGATAACGCGGCCTATATCAATCCCACGGCTACGGCGTACATACTCAGCGGCGACAGGCCCGACCAGACTAACAGCGCCGGCTCACCGGACATTATCACCACGCGTGAGGAGCTTGTGGACGGCGTTTCGGACGACTTTTCCTACGAGCTCGGAGGGCTCGCCTTCGCTGTTCTCCGTATCCACACCAAGGACGTATTCGCCGTTTCCTCCGAAACCGTGGAATGTGGTCTTTACGACCTGCCCGTCACCGCGCCAGTCAACATGAGCGACGGCTCCGTGCGTGAACTTGAGGTGGATTGGCGCGTACCCAAGGGCGGCGCCTTCGCGAGCGGCGGCGTATACCCGATAGAGGGCAAAATTCTCGGCACAAACCTTTACGCTGTGGCAATGGTCACCGTTGACGGCGAAAGGATAGAAGGCTATTCCGCCGGTATAGAGGGCGGCAAGGCTGTGTTTACGGCCGAGACCGAGGCCACAGCCGCGGTGGCCGCCTACGACTCCGAGGGCAGGCTCGTATCCGTCAAGAGAAGAAGCTTCATCGGCAGACTCGCTCTTGATCTTCCCGACGCGGCCGAGGTTAGGGCCTATGTATGGGATAAGGAACTCAGGCCCCTTGCCCCTCCCGCGGTGGAGAAGGCGCAATAATTTACGCTTATAGCGGCCTCCCGTTTTAGCAAAGGCTTAATTGCCCATTGCAAAGCGGAGCGGGCAAGGCTATATACTTTCGCATAGCGCTGCGGCGCGTAAATCCGATTTGGATTTACGCGCCGTTTTGCTTGATATTTAGATGTGAAAAGAAAATAACGCCTATCCCGCATATACGCCGAGTAGCCGCGAAAAAAGCTATTGCCAAAGCGGAAGAAATGTGATAAAATAAAAAATAAAGAATATCTTCGCGGGTCGGCGGGCTTCAAAATAAAAAATACAACGGAGGTAACGACAATGTGCACAGCGGCAACATACAGAACAAAGGATCACTATTTCGGGCGGAATTTGGACTACGAGTTTGCTTATAACCAGACTGTCACAGTGACGCCGCGGAACTACCCTTTCAATTTCCGGCGAATGGGGGAGATGAAGGAGCACTATGCCATGATAGGCATGGCCTTCGTTCAGGAGAATTATCCCCTTTATTACGACGCCACAAATGAAAAGGGCCTCAGCATGGCGGGATTAAACTTCCCGAAAAATGCCGATTACAAGTGCGAGGCCGAGGGAAAGGATAACGTGGCTCCCTTTGAATTTATTCCGTGGATATTGGGCGGCTGCGCCACTGTGGGCGAGGCTCGGGAGAAGCTTTCCCGCCTGAATTTGCTGAATGAGGATTTTAGTCCGCAGCTTCCGCTGTCGCCCCTGCACTGGATGATTTCGGATAGGAACGAAAGCATAGTAGTCGAGTCGGTCGAGGACGGGCTGAAGGTCTACGATAATCCTGTAGGAATTTTGACGAATAATCCGACCTTCGAATATCATCTGACGAACCTGACGAACTATATGAGTTTGTCCCCCGCGGACCCCGAAAACCGCTTTGCGGAGGCTCTCGGTCTCAGGCCATACAGTCGGGGAATGGGCGGTCTTGGGCTGCCGGGGGATCTGTCGTCGGCTTCTCGCTTTGTAAAGGCTGCCTTTACAAAAATGAATTCATTTTCAGGCGAATCCGAGTCGGAAAGCGTCAGCCAGTTTTTCCATATCCTTGCTTCCGTCGCTCAGCAGCGGGGCTGCTGCAAGGTAGAGCACGGGTATGAATACACCATATATTCCTCCTGCTGCAACACAGATAAGGGGATATATTATTATACTACCTACGAAAACAGCCGCATAACGGGCGTTGATATGCACCGCGAAAATCTGGACGCCGATAAGCTTGTCAGTTATCCGCTTATCGAAGGGCAGCAGATTTTTATGCAAAATTGAGCGGTAAATATGGTTATAAAAAGACAGACCGCCGGTCGCTCGGAACCGGCGGTCTGTTTGCGTATGCGTTAAAAGGAGCCGTTTTATACGATTTTGCCGCAGGCTATTTTAGTTCCGGCGTTCCCCGCGGGCTGAGATGTGAAATCATCCGGCCGGCTGTGAATGATGACGACCTTGCCTGCAATCTCACTTACGGTAAACCTTTCGGTCAGAAACGACATATAGGCGTATCCGTTATTACCGAACAGCGGCGGCAGGTCGCCTGCATGGTACGGATGAGGCTTTTCGGCGGGGTTATAATGACCGCCGGCATCCGCGAACGCGTCCGCCTCGTTTCCCGTGCAGCACGCTCCGTCGTGGATATGAAACCCGAATATACCGGAGCCGCTGTCGCATGGCAGACCGTGAATTTCAGCCGTAACCAAAACGCCCCTCCGCGTCTGCCTGAAAGTCACTTCGCCGCATATATGCGGGTAGTCGTCGCTGCCCTTTACCGCGGCTCTTGCATTATAGCGCTGTCTGTTTCCGAACATATTGCACCCCCAAGGTTATAATATGCTCGGAGTAAAACGAGCGTGATTTTGCGTGTGGGCGAAATTATGGGCGCCGTTTCCTCTTTACGATTAATACTGCGGCCGCCGCCGCGAGTATCAGCGCCGCCAAGATTATAATTGACAGCAGTATGCCCGAGCGTTCATGTATCAGCCGTACAGTGACACGGGGGCCGGACGCTTCAAATATGACATACTGCCCTCTGGCTTTGGAGGATACTCGCTGCCAGCCGCCGTCCGTCTTTATTTGGACGGCAGTCCTGCCGGACAGCTTGCCGCCGTCGGAAGCCAGAAGCCGCAGTGTAATGCTGCCCTCTTCCGAAAGTCCGTTGAGTTCGATATCATATATGTCCTCGCCCGTTTTTACAGCGTGTATTTCCGCCTTGTCGGTAAAGCTGCCCTCCGCTAAGGCCAGCGGCAGTTCGCCGCTCTTTTCGGGGCTGGAAATTACGGTTATGTACGGATTGTACTCGCATATAAGCTCGATGTCGCCGGTCACGGTTTTGTCCGTTATTTCCGGCCAACGGCCAAAGCAGCCGTCCTTTTCGGGAATTTCGGGATATTCGATACGGGCGGTGTCGCCGCCGTAGGCTATCTCCTGAACATTCACGGTTTTTCCGTCGGCAATGAAGGTGACGGTAAAGCTGATAAGGCGGGCGGGTATTCCGTTCATGGCGGCAATGGCCGAGTAGTCGGCCGGCTCGGCTATGCCGGAGTAGCTTATGCCGTCAATGCCGCCCACGCCGCGGTCGATAAAATAATTCCACGCCGAGGCGCTCCTGTCCCCGCAGCCGCCGATAACGCCGCCCACACATTCTTCGCCTTCCGCGGCCGACAGGCTTACGCAGGCCGAGAGCTTCTCGCCCTTGCCTGCTATGCCGCCTACATATTTTTTCCCCTTGACGGCCGCCTTTGAGTAACAGCGGCGAAGTCTGGCCGAAGCGCGGCCCGCCACGCCGCCTACGTAACCGCCGGAGGAGCTTTCGGCAGGGCCGTAGCTTTCGCATTCGTAAACCGTGCCTATGTCCGCCAAACCTACAATGCCGCCCACGCAGTCCTTTTTGCCGGTGACGCAGCCATCGCTGATACAGTTTGCCAGAATGGCCTTGGTGGTATACGTAAAGTTGAGCGCGTCCGGCTTTTCGATTTCGTCCTCGGGGTCGCGGGCGTATTCCACGGCCAACGCTCCTGCCACGCCGCCCACATTGCGGTCGCCATCGACCGCGGCGGAGTTTACACATCTGCTGACCTTGCCCTGACGCGAGCTTTCAATATTTTCATCCGATGCATCGACAATTTTGTCGGCCTCGGCGCCGTTTTTAAAGTCCTCGGCCTCGCCCGCGGCAAGCTCCATAACAAGGCTTAACTGGTCGCTTATCCTGCTGAGGGAGTCCAGCCCGTCCGCGTCGGTAATTGTTGAACGGAGGCCGCTGAGACTGTCAGATATTCCGGCGAAGCTGTCAAGCATATTCCGTCCGGCGGCTGTGAAATCATCGCTTACGGACACAAACTGTGGGTCCGTCTCGGAGGAGAAGTCGGAAATCACGTTTCTCGCGCCGTCAATGCTCGCGCTTATGTCCTCGGCCGCGAGTGAAAGGGAGCTGAAACCGGAGCTGAGCTTCGCCTTCGCCTCGCTGAGCCGCGCGTCGGCCTCGTCGGCAAAGTCCGCGATTTTATCCTCGGCGCTGTCCGCGGCGTCGAGGGCGTTCCCCGCCTCCGCGCTGTCGAGAGCGGCGGCAAGGTCGCTAAGGCCGCCGGTGATTTTCACAAGGCCGCTGTCAAGGTCGTCCATAGCGCTTTTAGCGCGGCTGGCGGCGCTTCTGAATGAACCGAAGTTAAGCTCGGTATTTAAAATTAGCTCGTCAATGGCGTCGGATATGGCTTTGAGCGCCGAGACGTCGCTGTCAAGCCCGTCGGCTATGGTTCTAAGCTGCGCGGCTATGGCCTCGGCGTCGGAGATCACGTCCGCAAAGCTGTCGGGGCGGGTGCGGAGAAGATTTTCGATTATTTCAACCGAAGCCTTCACTCCCTGACGCGCCGCGGCGGCGGATTTTACCGCCGCGGCGAGAGCCTTCAGCGCGGTCAGCTCCTCGGCCTCGCTCTTGGCGCTTATGCCGTCGTCCAGCGCGCGGAGAGCGTTCCTCGCCCGAGAGCGGGCGTCGCTCAGATCGCTTTCCGCGCGGCGTATATCCTCAAGCGCGTTTCGCACGTTGTCAAAATCAGCCCCGCGAATATCGCTGAGCTCGCCGTCAAGGTCGGGAAAATTCAGCTCCACGCTGTCAAGGGCGGCGGAAAAGTCGTCCATTGCTGAGTTTATCTTGTCGCCGCCGCTGGTCAGGCCGTCGGCCGTATCGCTCAGACGCCCGACGGCATTTGAAAGCGAGGCCGAAAGGGCGTTCAACTCAGCAGTGTTGTCGCGGACAAAGCTCTCGGCTCCGTCCGCCATGGTTTCGGCATCGTCGCGGGCGGTTTCGGTCCGCCGCTTTATATCGTCAAGATAAGCTCCCGCTTCGCCGCTGACGGAGCGGGTATCGGCAATCAGGCCGCTAACCAAATTGTTAAGCTTATCAAGCTCGTTTCGGACCTCGCCGAGAGAGGTCTCGTTCACTGTCAGAGTTATATACGGCTCCGCCTGTCCGACAATGCCGCCTACGTCCTTGCGGCCCAGAACCGAGCCAATGTTTTCGCAGCCAAGCATATAGCCCGACTGGCGGCCCGCTATGCCGCCTACGTTGTATCCGATGTGCTTATATCCGATATCGCCGCTGTTTTTGCAGCCCTCGATTATGCCGTCGCTGTGGCCGGTAATGCCGCCGGTGTCGGTGTGGCCGAGCACGCTTTCTTCCTCGTTTTCCTCACGGCGGGTCAGAAGGTTTTCCACCATTGAGCCCGCGTCGGCGTCAATGTCGGAAAGGCTGCGCTTCTTTTCCTCGGGAGAGGTGTTCACAGCGGCGCGGTTTTCGCAGCCGGAAATATAACCTCTGTTCTCGCCGGCAATGCCGCCGGTGGAGTTTTGTCCTTCCACGCTGCCGCTCACTACGCAGGAGAGTATCTGCCCGTGGTTTTTGCCGGCAATGCCGCCGATATTGTTTTCGCCCTCGACCATTCCGGCAAAGGTGCAGCCCTGTATCACTCCATAGTTTTCACCGGCAATGCCGCCCGCGCTGCTCTTGCTGCCGCCGGGCGTGACCTTGCCTCCGACGTTAAGATTTAATATTTTGCCGTTCGCCTGCACGCAGCGGAACAGTCCCATGCCGGTACCGTTTGTCGTTATGGAGAGGTTGTTTATTCTGTGTCCGCCTCCGTCAAAGACGCCGCCAAAGGTCGGTATGGGCGAAAAGGTTATATCCTCCATGTCGATATCCGCCGTGAGCGTTGCCGTTTTGCCGACGGACCAAGTGTCGAGGGTGCAATTCTTCGCAAAGGCGATGAGCTCCTCGCGGGTGGAAATGGTGATTGCCGCGTCCTCCGCGCGCACGGCCGGCACAAGCCCCGCGGCCAGCACAGCCGCCATGGCTCCGGCTCCGGCGTGCTTAATATTCTTTATCGAGAACGACGTTTTTTCAATGATGAAGTCTCCCAGCACCAGAAGCTGCGGCAGCACTCCCATGACCAGAACGATGGAGAGCAGCGTCCCTCGGCTCAGGCACACGCCTATGGACGAGATAGACGGCTCCGACGAAAGCAAGCCTATGGCCGCGCCCGCCGCCGCCAGTATAGATCCCGAGGTAAATATCGTTGGGAAGGCGAGGTCGAGCGACTGCTTTATGGCGTCCAGCTTGGGCATCTCGCGGCGGAGATCGGTATAGCGGTTGGTGATTACGATGGCGTAGTCGATGTTCGCGCCCATCTGTATCGAGCTGACGATGAGGTAGCTCAGGAAAAACAGCGGCTTGTTCATCAGCGTGGGGAAGGAGAAGTTAATCCACACGCTGCCCTGAATTACAAGGATAAGGATTATGGGTATGCCCGCCGATTGGAAGGTGAAGAAGAGCACCAGCATTACAAACAAAATCGAGAGTATGCTTATGAGAGTGTTGTCGTGATCGAAGGTAGAGGACAAATCATAGTCGTTGGTGGAATTTCCCGAAAGAGTGACGTCGCTGTAATACTTTTCCGCCGTGCTTCTGACGGTTTTGAGAAATTCAAAGGTTTCGGCGCTTTCCTCAGGCAGATTGAGGTTAAGTACAAGTCGGCTGTAGTCGTCTCCCTCGAGCTGGAGCTTACCGTCGGAGAGCTTTTCGTTCAGCTCCTTCAGAGTGTCGGCGGCGCTGTCGTCAAGGTCAACATAGCCCTCCTCCGTCATCTCGTATACAAAGTCGAACAGATCCACAAGAGCTATGCGGTAATCGTCGATCCCGCCCACAATGCGTCCGTAGCTTTCCTCCTTCGAGGCGTATGCCGTATAAACGAGGCGCACAAGCTCCACATCTATATCTGTCAGCTCGGCGAACTCACGGGGGCTGAGCCTGTCGCCCACGCTGTAGCCGTCCTTTGCCTCGACGGAGGCGAGGGCCGTCACGCTTTTAACCTCGTCGAAGCCTTCAAGCTCATTCGCGAGGGCCTGTTCCTTTTCGTAATCGCCCGACGGAATTAGCACGGCCAGCACATTTTCGGAGCTGAAAGTATCGTCAATGATTTCCTTTGCTATCTGGGATTCGTTTTTATTTATGGTGGAAAGGTTTGTGGTGCTGTAAACGTAAGGGCAAGCCTTTGACAGGAAAAAGGAAGCTATTACCGCGGCGAAAAACAGAACCGGCATTATGTATCTCAGCTTTACGACAATATTGTTCCACGCGGTTATTTTCGGCACAAAGCTGCGGTGGTGCGATTTGTCTATCAGCGGGCTGAACGAAAGCAGCAGCCCGGGCATGAGCGTAAAAACTGTGATTATGCTTATTATTATCGCCTTTATCAATACCATGCTCATATCGAGGCCAAGCTTGAAGTGCATAAAGCTCATGGCGCCAAGGCCGGAAAGCGTTGTCAGGCAGCTTCCCGAAATTTCGGGTATGGCCTTGCTCAGGGCCTGAATTACGGACTCGCGCGGCCCGAGGCGTTCCCTTTCCTCGGTGTAGCGGTGGCAGAGGATTATGGCATAGTCTATGGCCAGCGCAAGCTGAAGCACTACAGAGATCGAGTTAGAAACAAACGAGATGGTGCCGAAAAAATAGTTGGTGCCCTTGTTCAGCAGCGCCGAGATGCCGAATGTGATTATCATCACCGGTATTTCCATGTAGGTGCGCGAGGTCAGCGTAAGAACCGAAACGATGATGACGCAGGCGATGATCATAACTATCCGCATTTCCGCGGCCGTGGTTTCGGCTTTGGTGTTGCCGAGCTCCGCCGAAACGTAAAGGTCGTAATCCTTAAGCCGGCTTTCTATTTTGTTAAGGGCCTCCTCGCAGATAGGGTCGTCGCTTTCGCCGCTGAACGTCACCGAAAACAGCGCCGCCGCACGGCTATAGTGGGCGTCGGTATCGTCGAAGGCGATCTCTTTTACGCCTTCAATTTTCTCAAGCTCCGCTTTGAGCGCTTCGGCGTCGGAATAGGAGATGTTGTCCACCATTACCTCCGCCGTGGCGTAGGTGGTGAACTCGTCGTCCATTATAGTCAGCCCGCGGCGGGTTTCCGAGGCTTCGTCAAGATAATCGGTCAGATTGTTGTCAACCTTGACCCAACCCGAGGAGAATACGCTGAATATTGCAAGAAGTATGTATATAAGGTAGAAGCCTTTTCGGCGGTCCACAATGAAGGCCGCGACCTTTTCCATAGGCTTGCCCATGATAAATTCCCCCTATAAATATTGACAAGTGTTGATTAAACAATTATAATAGTATTATACACACGAACATTAAAGGCCGCAATATGCAGTTTCGCCGGATTTTGCAGCATAATCAACACAATGGCGGGAAAATGTTCATTAGGAGGAAAAATTATGGCTGAAAATGAGGATCGCCGCGTGAGAAAAACAAAAAAGCTGATGACCAAGGCGCTGGCCGAGTTGTTAATGCAAAAGCCTCTGAGCGCCATAAGCGTCAGGGAAGTGGCCGAGTTAGCCGACATTAACCGCGGCACCTTTTACCTGCACTACCGCGATATTTACGATATGGCGCGTCGGCTTCAGGACGAGATGCTTGAAAAGTTTGACCGTATTGTAAAAAGCCACACGAGCAGGGAGGGCGCCGACGAGCTGTTCCCGCTTTTAAGCGAGCTGTTCTCCCTTTTGGCCGAGAACGCGGAGCTCGCGGGCGCGCTTGTGGGGAGAAACGGCGACGCGGCCTTTATGGACAAGCTGAAGAATATCGTCCGCGAAAAATGCCTCGCCGATGCGCATATTATGCTGAACATAAAAAGCGGCGGCGAGTTTGAGTATTTCTATAACTACATTACCTCCGGCTGCATAGGCGTGTGCGTGGCGTGGCTTGACGGCGGCATGAGGGAGACCTCCGCACAGATGGCCGCCCTTGTGGAGCGCATGATACTGCGGGGAGTGCAGGCCGTTTCATAGCCTCTTAGGATATTTTATATTTGGAGGAGTACGTAAAATGACGTCGAAGCTTTTGATATGCTTTCTCGCGGGAACCGGAGCGGGACTGGGAACCGGATTTGCGGGAATGAGCGCAGCGGCTGTAATCAGTCCCATGCTCATAACCTTTCTCGGTATGCCTGCTTATGAGGCGGTAGGTATCGCTTTGGCAAGCGATGTGCTGGCCAGTGCGGTCAGCGCCTACACATACGGCAAAAATAAAAATCTGGACATAAAAAACGGCCTTGTAATGATGGCCGCCGTACTTATATTTACTCTGGTGGGAAGCTGGGTGGCAAGCAAGGTGCCCAACCGCACAATGGGCAGCTTTTCCGTATTTATGACTATGCTGCTTGGCATTAAGTTCATCGTTAAACCCGTCATGACGACAAAGGAGACAATGGCCGCCGTAAGCGTAAAAAAACGCCTTGTGCAGTCGGCTGTGTGCGGCACGGCGGTTGGGTTTATCTGCGGCTTTATCGGGGCGGGAGGCGGAATGATGATGCTGCTTCTGCTGACAAGCGTGCTGGGATATGAGCTTAAGACCGCTGTGGGCACAAGCGTTTTTATTATGGCGTTTACGGCGTTTACAGGAGCTGTCAGCCACTTTGCCATCGGCGGCATACCCGATACGCGGTGCCTGATATTTTGCGTAGCCTTTACTCTGCTGTGGGCGAGGATAGCCGCCATGCTTGCCAATAAGGCGAGCGCAAAAACGCTTAACAGGGCCACGGGCGTCGTGCTCACCATCTTGGGGGCGGCGATTCTGACGGTTAATCTTTTGCGGTAGAAGTACTGTTGATAAATTATACCAAAAATGTATAGTTCTTATAAAAGAGGCTGTACAAATGAAAGGAGAACAGTTGGAGATATACGCGTGGACCCCAATCACAACCAAGAGTACAATATTACGCTTTAAAAGATTAATAGAATTTTCTTCATATAATTTTTCTATTATCTACTTTCATATTTGGAGAATATCTTTAGCCGAAAAGACGAATATAACGGACTGCAAATAATTGTCCGTCTTTGCGAGGCGGGGCGGCTTGAAGTCAAGCCGCCCCGCCTCATGATTTTTGCAATACAGGAAACCGCACAAAATGTTGCTGTACAGATCCTCAACGCGTAGGCGATTTATCCGTTCAAAACCACCGCGTCGCACAGCGCCATCATTTCGTTCAGGCTGTTCCAGAGCATAATCTTTACTTTTTTGACCTCCGCGCCAAAGCCGCCCGGCGTCACCACCTGCGTTACCCATCTGTCAAATTCAAGCTCTATTGACTGTGTGCCTACAAGTCTTTCGTTTTCATCATAGGCGGCGAAAATAACCGTGCAGCTTCCGGCCGGAGCCGTAACGTACGCGGCGCCGTTAATATAGCTTATGTCATACTCGGGGAAAATCGTCAGCTTCTTTACAGGCCGTCCGTCCGCATCAACATAGCTGTTTCTTTCGCTGTCATACGTTACGATTACTCCCTCAGACAGGACTGAAACTCCCCTAAGCTCGGCGGAGTAGGAGGCCATGGTCTGCCCTTCGACCGTGAACGCGCAATCCCCATCCATTTGAACGATTACAGGCACAATCTTGAAGGGTACGATGCCATAGCTGTTGTTAGGGCTGACGCCGGTCACTGTCAGCGTGCTGTTGTTTAAGAGGGTTATTCTGCCGCTGTTCGACTCGTCACAGTAGACTTGGAGTCCGCCGCACAGACCGCCGCCCGAGTCGGCGGCAATGATGTTCAGATTTGAGTGGTCCCTGACCGTAAGATTCATAACGGCACAGCCGAAGCTGGCGTCAGTGTCCCGGCCTCCGCTGCTTCCGCTTTGCACCGTGATATTGGAGCCGCCGCTGACGGTGATGGAGTTAGGCAAATCCGTCACCATACACAGACTGTTTGCGGAAGAATCGCCCGCAGATACCCTGACGACGGCGAGAGAAATATTGAGGTCGCCGTAGGAATATATTCCCACGGAATTGGCGGCCGTGCCCGGCGACGTTTCATCAAATCTGCTGACGCCGCTTCTGGCGACGAGACTGCCCAGGCCGGTGATGTTCAGCTTGCCGAAGCCGAAAACGGCTATGTTAATGGCGTTTGTTGAGTCGCCCGAGGTTACCTCCAGAATGCCGTCTATATTCAGCGTACAGTCCGGATACGCGCCCAGGGCCACTGCTCCGAAGGAGTTCTCAGGGGTTATTCCCGGCACAGTCACTTCCGAAATGCCGCTGTATATTGAAGGCCGCTCTCCTCTGGGGACGTTAAGGGTCGTGCCTTCGCCGAGGAACAGCCCGTCCGCACAGGTCGTAGCAAACTGGAAATCCGAATTGAGCGTCAGAGTGCTGCCCTCTCCCGTAGCACCCGGGATCTCAACGGGGTTGCTGTATTTATGGGTCTCAAAGTCGTACTCTGAGTAAAGGCGGCTGGTCGCGCCGTCGTAATACAGCATATAATCCTTTATTTCCACAGGAATGCCAATCACGCCTATAGGGAAATTGTCGCGGACATAGAAGGCCATGTCGCTGATTTGCCCCACTTCATCCTCACTGAGATCAAAATAATTATAGTCTCTGTTTTGAATTGCGTTGAAGGTCACCGCAAGATTTGCGGCCAAATTCTGCCAGTCGTTGTATAAGGGCACAAGATCCTCAGGCAGGACGCTGAAATCCGTTCTGGGATGGGTCTCGGAATATTCCCTTTTAGCGTTTTTAAACGCGTCGCGAGCCGATTCCGTGGCAGTCAGAGTTCCCATAAAATCAATAGAATTAAGAAATTCTACGCCCATATTCTCGCTGTCGCTGACAATGTCCTTCCAGTCGTTCCACGCTACGAGGTCATCAAAAAGGGTGTTTCCGATAAGGCTCTCACCTTTGTTTATTACGGAATTCGCGTATGTGTAAGGATAGGTGGGCTCCTCCACCAAAGCCGTCTGAACTCTTGACGTCAGTTGGGAATAGTTGTAGTCGCACACTATCTCATATCTTCCGTCGGCAGTCATGTTTGTCACAACTACGCTGAACCGCGTACCCTTGCGGATAAACAGCGGTTTTTCCAAGTTTACACGATGATAGCCGCCGTAAGGGAAGGTTTTTGTCGCACGCGCCAGCAGCTTGCCTGACGTGGGCGAGGAACTTGAATCGTCAAGCTCATATACCTCGAAGGTGGTCGTGGTATCCTGCGACTTAGTCTGTAAAGTCAGGGTGCTCAGAATCATGTCGCCGAATTTTGCGGTAAAGTTGTTCGCCATATAACTCGGCTCGTCAAAGACAAGGTAGTTTCCATACGTGGTCGCCGGAAGATAGTTGTATTTGAAGTTGTAATATACTCCGCTGGCGCTGCCGATGGTGTCAAAATCGAGAGCCTCCATAACGGAAAGAGTATGGTCATAGTAGGACAGATAGAAATATCCGTCATCTCCCCAGTTATATTTGTTGGGGAACTCATTGCTCTCGCTTCCCCAGCTGTTTTTTACTATCCAAGCCCCGTTTGCGGGCGGAATTCCATTTCCCTGATTAAAAAATTCCTTCGGGAAGTTGTCATCCCATCCGACTATGGTGACCGCGTGATCGAACGCTGCTCCGTTGATGGGATCTTCTTTTTTGTTGAGAGGAGTGTAATGTCCCCATGTGTCCGTGTTGAGGTAAATAGGGTTGCTGCAATAGCCGACCTGTACGGGGCGGCCCTGCAGAAGCTGTTCCTTGGCAGCGTTTGTGCCGACAGGATTATATTCATAAACGCTGTTTCCGCTGCCGTCATTTGCCGGCACAAACCGTGCCGGATCCGGAAGCAGAAAGCTTTCTTCAAGCGGGAAAAACTGCCCGAAGCGATGGCTCTCGTCAATACTCCAATCGTCAAGATCGCTGTAGCAGGTGGGCACGTTGACGCCGCCCCCGTCGTCATAAGAGAACTGTCCTTCGGGAGTAAGATACATAATATCGCCGTTCGCGCCCATGTAAGGGTAATAATCTTCACGCACCGGCCCGATGCCAGAGGAAAATACCGAGGTAGCCATGACCGATACCCCGCCGCCGTTCATACGCATATTGGGGTTTTTGTCGTCGTCGGGAACGATAATTCCTTCTCCGGTCTGATTATTGACATTGTCCTCAGGGAGAGGAGTGTTCGCAAACCACATGAGATGGTGCTCGGACAGGTCCATATCCCAGCCCAGGGTGTCTTTCCATTCGTCATAGGACATTTTCAGTTCTGTCAGTATACTGGTCTCCGCCGCGGCAATGGCCGAAAATCCCCAGCAGGAGCCGAATGGCTCCTGGCGCTTTACAGGCGTGACGTAATTCTTCAGTACGCCGCTGCCGTCCAAATCCGCAGCCCGCAAATCAAAGCTGGTGGGAAAACTCACATCCGCCATAGCGCCCGCCTCAGCGGACAAATCCGCCGAGGCGGCGGCCGCATACGCCGGCGCCAGTGCCAAAACGGACAGGGCCAGTATTACCGACAGTAATACCGATAACAATCTTTTCATGACTAAAACCTCCCTTTTAACCTGTTTAAACCTATATTTTATACAATTGTACCATATTAGGAAACAAATGTCAAATCTTTTCATACGGATGAGTTATACGGACGAGCTTGTTTAATCATCTGCTATTAATACCCAAAAAAGGAAAATTTTTCATCTTTATTAAAAAAACTGTTGCAAAGAACCACCAATACATGATAAAATAAAATTAAATATTTTAGTTTCAGGAGGGAAAGGCATGACGAGAATAAAAAAACTGCTGGCCCTGATTTTGTGCGCGGCGCTGGCGCTGTCGTCCGTGCCCGGCTTCACGGCGGAAACCGCCGGACCGGCAATATATTACACGGGACCTGTCAGGACCGACGATACTTACAGCATTCCCCAATCAAAGACCGGCTTCTTTGAATTCGAGTCGAGCCGAAAAAATTATTTGCACAGATTCGATTTCTATTACAATGACGAATTTTTTTCAGGCAGCGCCTACAAATACAATCACAATTTGTCCAAAATGTCTCTGAGGCTCGCCATGTCCGCCTTCGGAGTGACGACGAAGAACGCCGAAGGCGACTTTGACTATTCCTCACAGTACAGAAACGCTTACAGTCTCATGCTGCAAATGGGTTTTAGCGACTATGCCTATAATGAATTCTACATAAAAAAGCCTAAGTCGGATTCCATAGCGGTCTCGGCCGCCAGCAAGCGTGTCAGATATTCCGACGGCGACTATACTCTTATCGCCGTGGGCGTCCGCGGCGCCAACTATAAAAACGAATGGGGCGGGAATTTCCGCATAGGGACGGAAGAGCTGCACGAGGGTTTTAGAAATGCCAGCCGTCAGGTAGTGAGCTTTTTGCAGGAATACATAAAAGGCAAAAACATCACGGGCAGCGTAAAGCTTTGGATAACCGGCTTCAGCCGCGCGGCGGCCACAACTAACCTCACGGCGGCCCGCCTCGACGAAGAACCCGACATTCTTGGCAGCGAAGTGAGCCTCCGACCCGATAACATATACGCCTATTGCTTTGAAACTCCGGCGGGTATACGCTTTGACGGCAGCGACGAGCTCTACGGCAACATTTTCAGCATCGTGAACTACAACGACCCCGTCCCCAAGGCTATTATGGAAGAATGGGGCTACTGGCGAAGGGGCAATACCCTCTTCCTACCCTCCAAGCTATGGACAAGCCCGGACAAGTACAATCGGTTGTCAAAGGCTATGAGGAGCCTTTATGACCAATACTGCTCCGAGGAGTACAGAAAAGACAAATACAATCTTGAAAACTACGAAACGCAGGGAATTACTTTGGACTCCATTTTGGACAAGGCGGCAAAAATCATTGGCAGCCCTTCAAATTACACCGAAAAATATCAGGAACTCTTCGTCAATATAGGCGAAAACATCATCGGCGAGGACAGGGCGGCGGACTTCATAAAAGGGCTTAACAAGGCCATGTCCCGTCGGGGAGGAATGCTCTATGTCATCGGAGATACGATTTTCAGCTTTTTCCGAAAATCCACCAGAGATCTCGGCGAATACCGCAAGCTTCGGGCTTCTCTGACAGAGGCTCTTTGGGCCGCCGGCGTACAGCAACCGGTGAGCGGCGAGTCGCTGAAACTGCTCACAGATCTCGTTTATGATATAGGCCTTACCGATTTGATACAGATATATTCAAACGTCGATAAGCTGGGCGCCGCCCACTATCCGGAGCTTTGCCTTGCCTGGCTCGACGCCATAAGCGGAAACGACCTGTATGACGGAAGCACCCGCAGAGTTTATTTCAACGCCACAGACGGCGGCGCCAGGAGTCTCGAACTCGATTCGGACAGTTCCGGCAAGACTGTCGACGACCTGGAGGTTTATGACAGCGAGGGCGGTTTGGTGGCGGCGGTATACGACGGCGAGATTAAGGAAATTGAGGACGGTCTGCTGTCCTATATCGACGAAAACGGTCAGGCGGTCATTTATATCCCCGTGGACGGGGAGTACACCACAAGGGTCATCTCGGAAAGCGACGGTCAGGTGAGCTACAGCGTTCAGGAGAACAACCCCGGCGAAGGGACCGAAATTGTAAACTACACAGCCGAAGTTGCCAACGGAGATATTTTGACCGGCAGGGCCACCGTCATGACTGACGGCGACGGAGAATACACCTTTGAGGACAGCGACGGCGACCCCGTGTCGCGCGAAGCTATGGTTGAGGATGACAGCTTCAGCATTGAAGTAAAAGCGGAAGGCGCGGGCAACGTGACCGGCGGAGGCAGTCTGCACACCGGCGAATGGGCCGGTCTGACGGCTTTCCCTTTGGAGGGCGAAAGCTTTTCCGGCTGGTACGAGGACAATCTCCTTGTCAGCGCCGA
This sequence comes from uncultured Clostridia bacterium, assembly GCA_947629005.1. GTDB lineage: Bacteria > Bacillota > Clostridia > UMGS1883 > UMGS1883 > JAFLUQ01. The sequence continues at coordinate 9,717 of CANRCD010000010.1, read as the reverse complement.
GCCCGTCCTCAGATTTGTTGTTACTCGGGACAGGGCCCTGACCGCAAAATTTTCTGACGAACTCTGCGATGTTCTCTTTGTGAGCGGGGATGACGTTCTGGGTTCGCAACGCTTTAAGAAGGGAACCGCTCCCGATCTCGGCGCGGTAAATCCAAGCTCCGGCTTTGTTATCGACGGCTTCTATCTTGACGCGGACATGACCGTACCCGTGGACGATACAACGGTATTTTCCGGCGACACCGAGATCTATGTAAAGCAGACCGAACGGACGGAGCAGGGAATAGCCTATGTTAACGCGGTGAAGGACGGTGACCTTTTGGCGGTGAATTTCCTGACCGAAATGGTTTCGGACGAGGCACAGGCCTACGCCGCGGCGTATACAAGGGACGGACGGATGACGGCCGCGGTCAGGGCCGATGCCATAAGCGGCAGCTTCACGGCGTCGCTGCCGGCCGAAAACGCCGCCATTGTTCGGGTGTTTGTCTGGGACGGCGGCAAAAAGCTGTCTCCGCTGTGTCAGGCGGCCGAAGCGGAGATATTGGAGCCATGACAAAATTTTATTTTCGGTAAGCGGCAGCCTGTTTGGACGGACGGTTTTTACACCGAGCGAATAAACGGATAGACACGGAGTCGGCGAATAAAATATGTGTTTCGGCTCCTTACGAAAATATAAAAGACAAGAGAGTGAAGGATCATGCTTAACAGAAATACCCTGAAAAGAGCGGGCGCAATGGCCATGGCTGCCGTTATGGCGGCGGCCTCTGTTCCTGTTTTTGCCGAAAACGGAATCGCCGAGGAGGAAATAAGGCAGACTCTGCTTTCTTCGGTGGATGAAACGGACTACCCAAAGGGAATGTTTGATTTTCTGACCCCCAGAATGGAAACAAGCGAGGACATCAGGGAAGCGGAGTTCGCCGTGGTACGGCGCGGAAATACCGATCAAGCCGCCAGTGTAGTATTCAAGGCAATAGATATGACCGCTCGGTACGGCGAAGACTATGTTCTCAAAATTTCGGGCGCTGCTTCCGGCAAAGCGCTGCCCGCCAATACGAAGGCTGACTCTCTCTATTACGGCGGCGGGCCGTCGGACGGGAACGCTTCGCAGACCGAAGATCCCCAAAGCGCTCTCGGCAAGGATATGCGCAGCGCCAAGGCGATACTTACGGGCACAAAAACGGAATATACGAATTGGCGCGAGGCCGACGCCGACGACGTGAGCGCTCTTTCACAGGCTTACGAGGAGATGTACCGTCAGTTCGACGGCGTGGAATACACCCTTGAATTTAAGGCCGGCGAGTACATGAAAAAGATAAAGTTCGACGTCATAGATGACAGCGACAGCGAGGATGACGAGCAGGTGCTTTTTGTGCTCCTTGACCCCGTGAACGGCGACGTCAGTGAAAATCCCACCGGCTTTATGAACATAAAGGACAATGAGGAGCCTGAGGAGATAACCTTTGCCTTCACCGAAGCCGAGGTAAGCGTGGAGAGGGAAAACCTGAGCGCCGAGCTCACGGTACAGCGTAAAACGGGAATTTCACGCTACGCCACAGCCACGGTTTCCTCCGCCGAGGGCACCGCGCCGGAGGGTGAATTCTACGATGGGTTCGCCGTCGAACTGACCTTTGTTCCGGGTCAGCAGTACCGGAAAATAGAAATTCCCATAAAAAAGCATCCTCTGCTTGAGGACGTAAGTTTCAGTGTTTACATAGACGGCTCCGACGAAGCCGCGACAGTGAATATCCGCTGCCTCGGCTCCAGCGCCGAGGAGGCTGCGGACGGGGATGCCGCCCTCATGGCAAACGACCCATGGACGCGGACGGCCACGGTAAAGCTTGAGCCCACTTCGCAGCAGGGGCTCGTGGAGACCGGCGGCAGCGACGATTACTACTTTTTGCCCATCTCCTCCTACAATCGGACGTCATCGGTCACCAGCGAGCTGGACCTCTCCATGGTGGGCAAGCTTTCTGTCACCAGCGAGGAAGCCTCCCAGGGCACCTGGTTCGACACCAGATGGTGGCTTTTCGGCTGGCACGGCAGCAGCGGCTATTATGACGATATGGACAACGTCATCTCAGTCGGAGGAAACGTGAAGGCTTCGCACCACGGCAAATACGGTACAACAACGAACACCTTCACCCTGACCGATAGGGAACGAAGCTCCGGTTCCGTCACATTTTCCACCTCCGTTTTCGGCTATAACCAAAAGGCCTACGGCATCTTTTCGCGGGATGTGAAGCTCCACTACCTGCCCATAGAGGTGCAGACCGGATTCTGGGACGATGACGCGATGATTCAGCGGAAGGTATATACCTCTCCCACGGATTTTGAGAACGAGGGCGAGCCCTTTCTCGCGGGAAGGCTGAAGTTTAAGGGCGAAAGCGATGTTACGGGCTCAAAGTTTTTCTATAACGACGACACGGTCAGCCTTGAGGTCACGGATATGCCGGAGGAATTCCTCGACGGAGTTTACCTTTGGGGCATAAAGTTCGAAACCGTATCCGGAGCGGACAAGAAGTTTTATTACTATAAGGGCACCGAGTTCTCCATAAAGGACCTTTACAGCGGTATGCTCAAGGACGTTGACGGCAAGCCCATCGGGAGCGTGGCAAGGCTCAGCGTCACCCACGACGGCGAGTCCTTCCCCTGCTATCGCATATTCCCGGTATATAAGCAGAAAACCGCCTTTACTACAATAAAAATCGACGAGAGCAAATCCTCTTTCGCTCCCGGAACCTTTAAAAACGAAGAAACCGTCAGGACAGGACTTCTGGATAAACTCCGCATATTCGTATCCGACAGGGGCAACGATATCGTCAGCGGCTTTGACGGGAGCTGCGTAAACGACGGGGCAGCAAAAGTCACCTCCGATGAGATAGAGCGTTCGCTGGCGGATATGTCGACAGGGGCCGCTAACGATTTCTACAGAGATTTTTCTCCCGCGTACAACACGGCGAGCGATTGGGAAAAAATATCCGCCAACCTAGATTCGCCGTTAGGGGGAGAACTGCTGTTCTCCCCGCCGAAAACTCATAACGTCCTTGAGGCGATATATCAGAAGCCCTCGATTACCGTTGCCGTAAATCCCAGGTCGGTCAACGCGGACGACCAAGGCAAGGGCTTTGCGGTATATCTGGGCAACGAAGACGGCAACCATAAGGCGGAGTATAAAGGACCGGATGAAAACGGCCTTTTAAGGGGCGATGAAATAGTCGTCTCCCCGTATAAGGCGGGCAGTGCGTACAAGCTTATCGGCAGCTTTAACGATGATTCCGAAACCGACTTCAAATTCCAGTGGCAGGATTTCACAGGCGACACAAACCGCGACGGCATACTTTCCGACAGCGAGATAAAGGCCCTTGGGCAAAGCTACTCTGTTATCAACAAGGGGGTTTACGCCGGAGACACCTTTGATTATGTGCCCTCCGTGACGGGGAATGTGCTGCTCTATTTCAACATTGTTCCCAAGCCCAAAAACAGCGCGCTTATCAGCAACACCCTTTCGGGCAGGGTACAGCTCGAAACGAGCACTGTTATTGAAAATTCAAAGCCTCGCCCACAAAAGACAAGAATTCCCATAGCGGGAGCGACGGTAACGGCCGGCGGACTTGTGGATACGACCGATGAAAACGGCAGCTGGTCGCTGACCTCATCAAATTTTGAACCGGGCGAGACCTATACCTCCGCTCTGGTTTACGGCGGAAAGGTGTACTCGGGCGATGTGACGGTCAACCGCAGCGCGGTGGAATTTATCGTAGACGAGTACAATACCTTTAACGTCAGGGACTTCAACGCCTACCGCATTAACGGCACGAGCCTTGACCCCATTGACGATTTTGCCATTTCCAACGAAGATAAACGCCATCTGTACAGCTTCAAGATAGACGAGCTGCTGCCCGGGACAGCTACGGTGGGAAAGGTGGATGTGGAACGCCACAGCAAAGACGGCGTTCTCAAAAAAACATATACCGCCGTCCTGAACGAGGACAGCCACAACTATGAAATAAAGGATCCCGAACTGCTTGAGAAGAACAAGAACAATCCCGACGCCTACAACTACAGCTTTAACCCAGCCACGGAGCACGTGGCCCCGGGCGACTATCTTGTTATCCGCATACACGACCAGAGGGGCCTGGACTATATTCCCCACAATGTCGGCATGGAATATAAGCCCAAGCTTTCGGTAATAAATATTATCAACTCCTTCCGGTCGCCGGTAAACAATGTTATTGATTTCATGGGCGATGTTGACGCCATATTTGATCTCGGTCTGGTAGTCGGACTGGATTCCGCGGCCACCGACGCTCTTGAATCGGCCGGACTGGTGAGAACCGAAGATAATAACGACAGAATTATCAGCTACGGCTTTAAGACCAGCTTTTCCAAAAACTACGCCGGTCCCCAGGGTAAGGGCTCGGTCTCCAACTCCGAAGCCGTAAAGCTGGAGGCCGAAAAGCTCGATTCCGTTTCAAAACTGGCCGACAGTGACAAAACATCGGATCAAAAGGCGGACGACGACAAACTGAAGGACAACGCCTCGGACATAGCGAAGGAGGCTGTGGACGAGGATGATAAAAACGGCAAGCGCAAGGTCGGCATCACCTCGGATCTCAGCGCGGATCTGAATGTGGCGCTGGAACTGGTTATGGGCTATGATCAAAAGGAAAACCGCTATTATTTCAAAAACTTTGTCATAACCGGCTATGTTAACGGCTCCGCCAGCGCAAAGGCCGAATATATGACGCCGATAGGGATGCCGGTTTTTGTAAAAGGAGACCTCAGCGGCGATATTTCCGCAATGATGGCTGTTGAGCCGTTCTATAAGAATCCCGGCGCTCCCGACTACCTGTATATGGATGATCAGGGAACCATTGACCTTACCAAGCTGGGCACCTCCTCCGTAAACAGAAGGCTGAGCATATACGGCAGACTCATCGTCCGCCCAAGCGTGAAGCTTTCGGTGGGGACCGCGATATACAGCGATAAGATCGCCGCGGTTTCCTTGGACGGCAAAGCCGATTTTGACATGGTATTCACCTCTGCCGGCGAGGGCGCGGGCAATGTTACCCTGTCGGCAAATCTTGTGCTGGATATACTTGGAGGCCTTGTTCAAAAGAACTGGGAGATAGCAAAAAAGAAGTTCGATATGTTTGCCACCGGCTCGCTGGCTTCTCTTCTGGATACCGGCGAGGACTACAGATATGACGTTATAACGCCCGAGGACACTGATAAAAAGCTGTATCTGGCCAACCGTGGCGATTGGGATCCTGCTGTAGCCGTGACCTTGGCGGATGACGGACGCCATAGAGAGCGCGAGCTCCAGGCCGGCGCCTATCCCTATGCGGCCCCAAGGATACTCGATTTGGGCGCGGGACAGCATCTGATGCTGTTTTTGAACAGCGATGAAAGAGGGACGCAGCTCAACTACTCCCTCTATCAGGACGGCGCATGGTCGTGGCCGCGGCCCGTGGACCGCAAGTCGGTCAGCGATGCAAATCTGAAGGTCTTTGACCTGAACGACAGCTTTCTTGTGGTATGGTCAAGCGAGGAGGCCGGCATTGACACGGACGATGTGGCAACCAGACTCAACAGCCGAAACATAAAATGCGCGTTTTTCGACAAAAAATCCCTGACCTTCGGGCAGATTCAGTCCGTAACAAAAACCACCTCCTCCGATGTTTACGGGGATGATTTCGCCTCCGTGGCATACCGCGAGGAAAACGGGAAAAAGGACCTTGTCATCAGCTACACTAAAAGTCTGTACCAGGAAACCGGCGGCGAACTGACGGTGGGCGATGTTCTCAACCCGAATTCGCTGATAGCTTACAGGCTTTACGACTTTGAAAAAAATCGGTGGGCGGAGGAGTACACCGGCGAAAGCCTCTCCGCTTTGGAAAGCGCCCTGTCTCCGGAGGAAGCCCGAGTATTTGGAAACGACTGGTACGGTCAGAGATTTGTCGATATTTCAAAGTACGTTTATGTGGACGAGACCAACCTCCTTATTGAAGACGGCTCCCTGCCCTACGACGGTCTTTGGCAGAGGGAGCCTAAAAGCAGCGAAATTGAAATAAAGACCCTTTCCGCCGACCCCAAAATTCTCGAAAACGAAACCATCGGCTGCGGTGACTTCGCCGTTTCGGCCTACCTTGTAGACCTTGACGGAGACGAGAAGACGACGGAGGACAGCGATATATTTATTCAGCTGTACAGCTTTGACAGCCAAAAGGTCTATCCCGCCATGCGTCTCACAAATGACGCTCTTTCTCAGAGTCATCTCAAGATGATATCCGCCCCTGACGGACGGTGGCTCTATTACGTCAGTGGAGACAATATTGCCGCCGTGAATATCAGCAGTATTGTGGACAATCTTGTGAGCGCAAAGGCTAAGGACGACACCGAGGTTTTCCTCATCAACAAATACTATCCCGTTTATTCCGGTGAGGAAACCGTGGTAAGCGGCAGTAAAGAAAATCCCTTTACGGAATACACCGTGAGATGCGACGGGAACAACGTCTACATCTTATGGTGCGAAGACAGTATCCGCGTCAAGGATGGCATAGATCCCTCGAGCAGCGAGGCCTCGCTGCCGGAAAACCACTATTCCGAGCGGCAGATATACCTGACCATGAAAACCTTTAAATGGCTGGAGCGTACCCTCACTGACGAAAGCGGCAATCCGCTCCGCTATCCTGAGAAGGATGAGGACGGAAAACTCATTGACTGGAACACTACCGAGGATATAAACGGCGAAAAGGGCCGCGTGGTAGCGGGCGATCCCATCGTGGAAAGGCTATGTCAGGGTACGTGGACGACCCCCGTGCAGCTCACGGACGATCTGGGCGCTAACTTCAGTCAGGTAGACTGCTTGACAGCGGGGAACGGAATTCTCAGGATGGTATATCTAAAAGGTATGTCATCCATAACCGAAATATCCGGCGTCGATGTGGCTGCCGAGAACAGAGACGACCGCTCCCTTGTGTGCTCGGACTTTGACATTGATATGCCGGCTTTCAGAGTGAGCATTACAAATTCGGACAGCATCTTCTCCGGACGGGGAAATACAGATGTAGAAATATCGGTCAAGAATATGTCTCCTCTGCCATCCAAGAGCACAAGGATTAATCTGTTCATGGAAAAGGACGGCGAAAGCGTCCTTATTGGCAGCGTCGATACAGGTGTCCTTACGGGAGGAGAACAGACTACGGTACGGATACCCTGGTCCGTTCCCGATATTTTGGAGGGTACGACCCTAGCGGCCCGTGCCATACAGGGTTCTATTATTTGCGGTCAGGACAGAAAGGAACTGGAAAACTTATCCAAGTTTGAAATAACTCATGTTTCTCATGAGATGACAAGCCGGAACCGAGCCCGATTTACGGTCGAAGTTAAAAACATTTCCAGTGAAAACGCCTATGGTGAGGTTGTCTATGTGGGCAGCGAGGGAATTCTGGCCTCAAGCGACGAATTCGATCTCATGGTCGGCGAGACCCGCATCGTGACGGTGGACGGTTATATGCCCGATTCGTCTTTCAAAGAGAGCCGTGACGGAACAGATATAGTCGAAACGGCGGATGTGAGAATTATTTCAAACGGCGGCATTGCTGCATACAGCGTTGAAAGACGCGCCCCCGAGGAGTTGGCAAGGCTCATGAAAAAACCAGTCACCATCACTGACAGAAGCGGAACCACGGCCTATGAGGGCAAAATCACCATGAAGGACGGCGATATGCTGACCCTTAGAGGACGTTTTGAGGGTGAGGATCAGTCCAATTATCCCCGAATTGAGCTTATTCCCGAAAACATAGATATTCTTTCCGAGACTAACGGCGTAATCACAGCCAAGTCTGTCGGAACAACCAAGCTCAAGGCTGTGCTCTCTCCCGCGGCGGATGTCTTTGTTACGAACAGCGGCGAAAAGATGAGCTATCGCGACATCTACAACACTCTGCCCTCGGCCCTTATCAGGACTGTAGAGCTGGAGGTCGAGGTCACGGAGGCTCCCAAGCCCGTACTGAAATCCGCAACGGCCCTACCCGAAGGCGACGAACTGCGCGTCAGCGTTGAATACGAAAATGTTCCTCCCAGCGCCGAGTTCATTGCGGTTAGCTATGGGGCCGACGGGAAACAGCTCGGCATAGCGCGGATAGATAACGGCAGCGCCCTGCTTCCCGCCAAGGGAACAAAACGCGTCAAAATATTTGTCTGGAAATCTTTTGAAACCATGCTCCCGCTCTGCGAAAGCCTTGAGATAAGTCTTTGATAGTGCGGAGGCGCCATTCATGCAGCCGGGGCCGCCGTGAAAAACACGGCGGCCCTTTTGCGAACGCATTTTAAGGCTCCGGCAATAGTTTATTTGTCAAACTCACATGACCGTGTTCCGACTGTCATGCTTATGACAAGCGGTTATGTGATTGCGATTTGCTGCGCAGACGAGATAGAACCCAACAATGCCGACAGCTTCTCCTGCGAGCTTGCAGGGACTGTGGTGCTCGTTATCATCTGTAAAATACTCGAAAATCATGAAAGCATTGACACAAAACGCCTGACCGTAGTCGGGTGCTCCCGTTACGGCAAGGCGATGGGCCATGCGGTTTTTGTTTCTATTTCAAACATATATTAAAACTTGGATGTACAGTACGATAAGCTGTTCCGCCATATAAAGACAGGCAGCATTAAAACTTACCTTGCCATGAAGAGGCTTAAATGCGAGGAATACCCAATCCTATGGGGTACAAGCGCCTCCATGGGCTTAACTATCGGCAGCCGAAGGCAAAGAGCAGTATTCTTTAAGCAAAAATATTGCCCGCCTCGTATGGGGCGGGCAGTTATTGTTTTCAGGCTATCAGTAGTACTTCTTGCAATCCTTTAGGTCTGTTACGCGGCGGAGCGCTTCACCGAAGCGCTGGAAGTGCACTACCTCGCGCTCGCGGAGGAATTTGATGACGTCGATGACGTCCGGGTCGTCCGCAAGAGTGAGTATATTGTCGTATACCGTACGGGCCTTTTGCTCCGCTGCGACTTTGTAAAGACAACAAAATAAAAATTTATAGGACGAGCCGTTTCCATAGAATGTTTGGTTATAGTTGCAACTATATAATCTTGCGTGTTTCTAATAAAATTTACTTGCCAGCAAAAAATAGTGAAAAGTCACTTGTCGAGCCGCGCAATTGGAACGTTTACATTGCCCGGCGAGGGAGAGAACAAAGAAAAAAAGAGCCGCCATTAGGGCAGCACTCATAAAACAGCATAAGATTGTTTTCGGGAAACGGCGTAGCTTTCGGGCTATGCCGTTTCTCCGTTTTACAGGCTTTCCAGTAAAGACATGGGGAGTATTCCCACAAGGTCATAGGAAATGTCAATCTGCTGCTCCCTATGCCCGCTTGACTTGTCCGGCGTATGGACATATACCGCCTTTACCATATCGTTCAACACGGCGGGCGTCAGCTCGTCCAAGTCAAGATATTTCTTTACCTTGCTGATAAACCTGTCAATGTTCTCTGCCTGTTCTTCCTGTTCGTTGATTTCCTTGTCCAATCGCAACAGCTTTTCCCGCAGTTCTTCCTGCTCCTGTTCGTAGCTGTCAGAGAGCATTTGAAACCTGCTGTCAGATAGTTTCCCGCTGGCGTTGTCCTCGTAAATACGCTTAAATAATCGGTCAAGTTCCTCTATCCGGCGCTCTGCTTGTACCTGTTGGCGTTTCTTCACCGCCAGTTCCTT
>CANRCD010000009.1 GCA_947629005.1 uncultured Clostridia bacterium | reverse complement strand
TTGATCTGCTGTGCTGTAATGATAGTATCATCGTCAATTTCCCCCTCAGAGTAGAGCTTGATCCACCGAGATAGAGCACTGGTTGATATGCCGTATTCGGTGTTGATTTGGGAATTGGATGTATACTAAAAAAGTAGACAATAAGAACGGTTAAACCGCCTAAAGCCCGTGTTAAACCCACTGACGAGGGGCCTTGTGAGAATATTCCTGCTAAAAAATTCAACCAGCCGGCGCCGAATCTTGTATGAGTTTGTGATTTTACATATATTCGTGTTGCAAACAGGTACCTTTATTTGTGCGCAATTCTTGATCTATTTTCACGCAAGGTTATTGCTTATAAAGTCTCTCAACATATTGATACAACTCTGGCAATAAATACGCTTGAAGCAGCTATGAGATCCAGAGGTAATACCTCCGGCGTTATTTTCCATACGGATAGAGGCTCTCAATTTACCTCTCATGATTTCAGAAAAGCGGCTGACCGACTTAATATTACGCAGTCTTTTTCCGCCAAAGGTCATCCTTATGATAATGCTGTTATGGAATGCTTTTTCAAGTATTTGAAAAAAGAAGAAGTTAAACGTCGTACCTATTCCACCATCAGCGAATTGAATCTAAGCCTTTTCAAATACATAGAAGGCTTCTACAATTCTGTCCGTCCTCATTCTCATAACGACGGTTTGTCGCCTAATGAGCGTGAACGCTTATTCTTTGTTTATTAATTTTTTTCTCATTTTTCTGTCCACTTTATTGACATTGGTCCACAGATGTGTCAGTTACATTGGGAACGTATTCCCATGTACTCAAGTCAATGCAACAGGAGACGGCCCAGAAAATAGAAAACGCCATCCTCGGATAGTTAATGATCTTTAGTACGACAGATAAACAGGGAATTGTCTTGATATTAATAAGAATAGAATATAATTGATCATACGATATACTTCCCCACCTGCCATCGGCAGATGGGGAATTTCTATATATGGGGCAAACAGAACAAGGCTTACCGCCTTGCTCTGTAGCGCAAAGGTGACAGTCCGCCGCTTGTCGCGGACGAACTGTCGCTTTGCGCGCCCACCACAGTTTTTTATACTGATTAGCCCTTATCCCTGCATACGCAATCTATCTTTCATACGCAAAGAAAATTATATGGCTACTAAATATAATATTTTTTATCACTATTTTTTATAGTTAATATTGCATTTATGTGAAGATAGATATATAATAGAAATCAGACATGGCGAGAAGGCTTGGTATTCCCCCAACTGTCCATGGACAGTTGGGGGATATATTGCCCATATCCCCCAAATCCCCGATATATTTTGTTGATGTTGATATAGAAAGCTAGGATTAAATTATTTTATTTCCATAACGATAAACAAAATAACAGTTATCGGTTTTGACGCCCATTTTGACGCCGAACTAAGTTAAAACAACTATTGCTAAACGTAAATAGACATAAACAGATGTAAAACGCCTTTATGTGCGGACGAGTAGAAAAGCACCGCAGAACCTGTGGTCCTACGGTGCTTTTCTATGGCAGGGGCAGTAGGACTTGAACCCACGACCTGCGGTTTTGGAGAAGGTGTACTTATCCGTATAATTTGGCATTATATAAGCAGTTTTAAGTGCACGTCCAGATATGCGACGACTATTGAACGACGAGAAAATGTAAAAAATTTATATCTGTTTTGAAATTAAATCCTAATTAACAAATGAGCAAATTAAATTGCTATTACAATTACAAATTATTTACTAGGTTCTCTAATTCATTGATATCTTCATCCGATATTTCAGTACATGTCTCCGCCGTTGCTCTAGAAAGCTTGTGTAGTTTTTTTATCAAATTTTTAGTAATTGATTCATCAATCAAAAACCTTGTTTCATAGTAAACATACCAATACGCTTCATTAATGATATTAAATGAAAGGTTATTTATTTTTTTCTACTATATACTATCAAGCTTAAATCTTTTGGAATAGAGCACAAGCTCATAAGACCTTTTACTCCAAGACATAACGGAAAAGTCGAGCGTTTACACAGGAAAGATAATGAGTACTTTAATGCTTCGCACAAGTTTTATTCTTTTGATGATTTTTGTAATCAGTTAAAGGTATGGCTACATACACAATCGTTTCCCCATGAGGCCGCTCTATTGGCATTCTCCACAAGATTATGTTTCAGCTTTTGTGCAAGATGGAGAAATTCTTATTAATGTGTAACACATCATTGACAAACCTACACCTTTTTCCTTAATATTTACAATATGTTCTTGCATTGCGCAGAGCCGTATGTTATAATTAAATATAATTTAATCGTAGCTAAGAGGGGGAGTGAGATGAAATGGACAAATTTAATTCTATTCGGCTGTTCGAGGACAAGGCAATTCGCACGGCCTGGGACGAGGAAAACGAAGAGTGGTAATTTTCCATAGTTGACGTAGTTTCTGTTTTGACTAATCAGGAGACTTGGCGTGGAGCAAGCACATATTGGGCTGTTTTGAAAAGGCGTCTTAAAGATGAGGTATCAAGCGAACTGATTACAAATTGTGAGCAGTTTAAAATGACTGCATCTGACGGTAAAAAGCGCCTCGCCGGCGTCGCTGACACAGCACGGATTCTTCGTATTATTCAGTCCATTTCCTTGTCTAAAGCGTAGCCGTTTAAGCTGTGGCTGGTAGGGATTGGCAAGGAGCGTATTGACTAAGCCATAGACCCTGAGCTTACAATAGAGTGTGCGCTTGAAACGTATCTTAAAAAAGGCTATACCCGCGAACGGATAAATCAGCGTTTGCAGACTATTCAGGTGCGTAAAGAGCTAACGGACGAATGGGACAGGCGCAGTGTGCAAAAGGGACGCAAATATGCAATACTTACGGATGAGATTACCAAAGCATGATCCGGAATAAAAACGCGGAAATACAAAAATCTCAACGGCTTAACAAAAGAGAATTTGCGTGACAATAATGAGTACGCAGGAGTTGGTTTTAAATATGATGGCTGGGACTACTACCATGGAGATTTCAAAAAATACCGATCCGCAGACCTTTAAGGATAATTTGGAAGTTGCAAAAAGTGGCGGCGAAACTGCGGCGGTGGAGTACTGAACGGGGAAGCCTGTTATCACATCCAAAAATGCCGCCCAGCGATTAAAGCTGCTTATGATGAAAAGGTAGGTCACGAAACTGGGCATGGACAGATATACTATGTATTGCACTGGCACGGATGGACAAAGAAAATGCCTCGGAGCAAGCAGCCGAAAAGCGCAAACCGGGAGGCGGTGGAAGCCTCAAAAAAATTAACACTCGAATCACAGAATTAAGGGGAGTTTTCCACAATACCAAAACTGTTCACTTGATGTTTCAAGATGAAGCGGGCTTTGGTCGCATCAACAAACCGAAATATTGCTGTGCAGACAAGGAGTTCGTCCGACGGTTCCTTGCCATCATATTCGTGAGTACAGGTATGTTTATGGCGCAGTTGAACCGTTGACGGGAGATTCCAGCTTTTTATAATTATGCCTTACTGCAATACAGGCTGCATGAACGTCTTTTTAGAGCATTTATCATCATCCTATCCAGATGACCATATTGTGCTTGTTTGCGATGGCGCAGCGTGGCATAAGTCTGGTAAATTGAACGCGTTTCCTAACATTGAAATTATGTTCATCCCGCCGTATACGCCTGAAATGAATCCCATCGAACAGATTTGGCGAGAGTTACGTGCCAGAGGTTTTCACAACGAGGTCTTTCAGACCCTTGAGAAAGTCGTTGATTGTCTATGCAATACGATATGCAATCTTTCCAAGGCAACAATTTGAAGCATTACAGGACGCAGTTGGATTCTGTCGTGTTTTAATTAGGGATTAGTATTAATTGATTGCCTTTCAGAGAACTTATCTTTGCACTTATTTTTTGAGTTTTCCCAAAACTTCAGATGGAGACGGCTAAAAACCTTATAGTTAAGTCAAAAATTGGCATTTGAAATTTCAAGTTATTTCAGAAATATTACAATCGCCAACCCGCACCACCGCTGACTTTTGAACGAAAAAGTGATTTTTGAAAAATGGGGGAACTCAAATCATTTTTTCTTGAAAAAACGTATATGAAATGATATAATGAAAAGCAAATATAAATCTTTCATGAAATTACAAGAGAGATATTATGCCTGTTAAAAGCCTAATGGTAATCGGTGTAAAGATAGCAGTAGAATGCGCCGTAAAGGACGTGTGGCGAATGCTGAAATAAACACAGCATTTCTATATGGGTGATGAGGAAAGGTCAGTTTCGCATATGATTCGTGGATGTACACGATTTGACTTATTATACTCGGCCCAACGAAAATTAGCTTGTAGAGCGTAACTGCGCAGTAGCGGAAGCGTACAGCTTTGATATGTTTCTCCATAAGTCGCATGTTGAGACTGTATTAATGCTTTCCCACAAAAACCTGACATCATAATCAACGTAAAAGTGGAGTTTGGTGAAGGTGAGAGCAAAAACCGCTTGATAATATACGTCAATAAATCCAAAGCGTACAATTCGAAAGAACGAGTTGCCTATAAGATGATTAAGGAGTACATAGAAGCAAAATATGGCTTCAAAGTTATATATTGCAGAGGTAAAACGGGATTTGGGTTTACCCATGCATGATGCCCCTAATGCGGTAGAAGAATTGAAACAGCTAAGGAGGTCTCCAACAGCAGAAAAGATTGGAACAATCAAAGATGCTTTGAAACATTTGGAAATGATTTAGTTTTTTATAATCTATTGTTAGACATAAAAGATAAAGAAAGGAGATAAACAGTTGACAAATTCAATTATAATGTTGTGTGGAAGGGTTGGTAGCGGAAAAACGACATATGCAAAAAAGTTGCAGAGAGAAAAAAAGATGGTTGTTCTTTCATGTGACGATTTTGTATTGGCAATTAATGATGATTTAAGCAAACGACACGAAATTCAAGAAAAGATCTCAGTACAACTTTTTGATTTGGCTAAACAAATTTGGCATAGTGGAGTAAGTGTTATTTTAGATTTTGGATTTTGGTATAAAGAACAACGAAAAAAAATAAAAAGAGAATTCGAAAAAGAAGGTATAAAAGTTGAGTTATATTATTGTAAATGTGATATTGATCAAACCAATTTTAGAATAGCAAAAAGGAATAATAAAATATTACGGAATGAAGCAAAGGGATATATTATAGATTTAAAATTAAAAGCAGAGTTAGATGATAAGTTTGATGAGCCTGATAAAGATGAAGTGGATGTTTTAGTAGAAAATATGGAGATTGACGAAGAGATTACGTATAAAAATAAGGAGAAATTAATGGAAGAAATTCTTAATATTAAGGAATTTGTAATTGAGCAGAAATGTTCGTGTGATGATGTTGATATATATATAAGACCATTGTATATAGAAAAGATATATCTTTTGCCGAGCATTTTAAACCGATTATCCGAAATAGTGTGTAGCGAATTTATGAAAATGAACATTAAGCAAATTTTTGCAATTGAGTCAGCTATACTTCCGTGTGCAGCAGTAGTAGCAAATAAATTAGGCATACCACTTTGTATTATAAGAAAGCCTAATAATTATAGACATGAAAAGTTTGAACCTCTAATATTTGTTCCTAATAATTATTTGCCTGAATATGCCGTTGTATTCGATGATGCTTTATGGACGGGGAAAACATTAAATTACAGTCTGGGTTTATTTGAATATCTTAAAATAGAAATTCCACATAATTTTTATTTTATATTTGATTTTAGAAATTTTATGCAGGAGAAAGATTGTGCTAATGAGAAATGTAAGGAATACATAAAAAATAGAAAGGTCTTGATAAATTATAGAACATTAGTTGATAAAGCGTTTAAAATGAAAAAGATTAATTTAGAAACTTATACAGAAACTATGAAATCGTTTGAGTTATAGGAGGAAAACATGACTAAAGTTTTATGCTTGTCAGACATACATTTTACAGAATCAGAAAAATCATATGTTTTTGGAGAAAGAATTAGTGAGAAATTGTTTAACAGTGTTGGTGTTAACAAGTTAGATGTTTTATTTGCTGCTATGGAAGAAATTGGCCCAATTGATTTGCTGATATTTTGTGGTGATTATATAGTTGGAAAAAATGATAAAGAAGAAAAACGGAAATCAATCAATGCATTTATAGATTTTTTGGAAAAGGTAGAAAATTCTCCTAATATATTTAGAGGTGAAATTATTCATACTTGTGATCGTATTTTGGTTGTGCCAGGTAACCATGACGTAAATCGAGATGAAGGCGATATTTTAGATGAATTTAATAAAAAATTAAATAGGTATTTGACGCCATTTGAAGCTAAAGGAAGGAGGCAAAAATATGCGCCTGTCTTTATATTTGATGAATTAAAACTTATTGTGGCTTGTGAATCAACGGTGAACAACAGTGCAACAATAAATTCAGAAATTGAGAATGTTTTAATTAATATTGATAAACTAGGGGGTGATAGTGATTTAAAAGAACACGTGAAAAGTGTTTTGAATAGATATATGTTATTTGATATACCTTCTATAACTGAAAGCATTAAAAAAGATTTTATAGAAACAAGCATTGAGATAGAAAAAGATGAAAAATATGAAGATTATATAAAAATAATGGTGTGCCATCATCCATTATTAGATGGAATAGAAACATCAAATACTATAAAAAAATATAAAAGCACAGTGGGTGGATATAGCTTCATGAAAAGCGCTGTTAATTTTGGATACAGACTTTTTATTCATGGGCATATACATGAAAGTTCCTGCATTGAAATTGTTGACCATAATATGGAGAACAGATCACCTATAATTCAAATAGGTGTTCCTATGATGGAGATGGATAGTGACAGGTGTGGAGCAGTATTAGTAGACACAGAAACTGTAGACAGCAATTCTTTTCCGTTTACTAGTATATTTCTAAAGCTTGATACTGTCTCAAGAAAATTTAAGCAGACTAAGATGTTAAACAATGAGGACAACAGACAAATTAATTATAATGGTGATAAAATTCTGACTGATAAGGAAATTAGCCGGATTATTAAAGACAACATTATAATTAAAAATGGAGATCTTGGAAATGTTGAGGCCGCATCATATGACTGTGCTTTGGGTTATGAGTTTAAAAGGGGAAAAACAAAATATTGTAATTGGTCTGAAGTTGATGTGGAATATTTGGAGATTTGTCCAGACACACCTAGTACTATTGAACTTAAACCAAATGAAACCATACTAATATTCACATATGAAGAGTTCAACATGCCAAATGATATGGTACTTCATGCAAGTCCGATTTCATCTTGGCTAAGAAAGGGAATCCGTGTTGATTTAAGTTATTTAGTAGACCCAGGCTTTAAAGGAAAATTTAGTTTCCCTGTTACAAACGAGAGCAACGACACAATCTATATTAATTCTCGAGAGCCAATAGTTTCTGTCGAACTTATTAAATTGTCTGGTGCATGTGAAAAGAACTGGATGGAAAGACATAATAGTCGTGCAAAAGCAAGGTTAATGTTGGAAGAATAAAAGGTAGAAGGAGAAAGGTATGGTCAGGGTATTAGACTGCGAATGGATGTCACTTAAATTAAACTCACCTTATATTATGGCGTCATTGACACTAATGTCCAATGTCGACTTGAAAAGGCACATAGATTATTATAAAAAAGCATGTGAAGCAGGGGCAGGTGCGATAGTATTACCATCTGTTAACCCTGAAGCATGTGGAGCTTCTGAAAATAATTCGGTGGTAGTTGATAGTTTGATGATTGATACAGGGTTGAATAAAGATCATAGAATGGGATTTGCAGTATTAGGGCCAACAGTTCCTAATATTATTCCTTTAAATTATGGGTTATCACTTGCAAAAGGATTAAAAGAAGAAATTAAAGGAACTCCTATTATTGCCAGTATTGCTAATATTGGACAGGAAGAGGAAATAGTCAGAGCTGTAGAGGAACTGGGCAAGACAGATATTGATGGGATTGAGCTTAATTTTTCATGCCCGAATATTGGGGCGAAAAATAAAAGAAAAAGTGTTTTGACGAATGAATTACTAAAAAAGATAAGAAAAGTCATAAAACAACCAATATCTTTAAAAATTACACCATATGGAGACTATTCTTTAATATTAGTTTCTTTAGATGGCGAGATTGATGGATTGACATTATCTAATGCATATATTGGATTAGTGCCGCCGGAAATTGAGGGAAAACAATATTCACCTTTCGGACAAAGGGAAGAATGGGCACCATGTGGAGTATATGGGCCTTTTGAACGATTATTAACGTTTTATCAATTATATAAATACCATGATATTGCCAAGAAAAAGAACTTAAGTATTGCTTGTGTAGGAGGGATGGTATCTGTAGATGAAGCTATTCAGTCTATATTATTAGGGGCAGATATCGTTCAGTTATCCAGTGCAATTGCATGGCATGGGACTCATTTTTTTCAGGAATGCAATATGGTGTTAGCTGATTATTTAAAAACTCATAATTTTGATAATATAAATTATATTAAGGGATCTGCATTACCATATATAAAAAGCAACGTGGATGAATTGAACAATTCTTCGACAAAAAGAAAAATGAGAGTAGATGAAGGAAAATGCAAGAAATGTAAAGAATGCATGTGCTGCAATAGATTATGTATCGCGATATCACAAAAATCGGATGGAATTGTTAAAATAGATAGAGCTTTATGTAGCGGATGTAAATGGTGTTACTATATGTGCGTAAATGGTGCTATTATGGAAGACGATTCGTATCTGCTCAATAACCCTACGGTTATTAAAAGAGCCTGATGAGGGAAAACTAGATAAATTGGATCTGTTGACAAATTATAAGTTTTACGCTCTCAAGTAGCATTGCATGCATAAATCAGACATCTCACGTGAATTGGCACTGTCATGAAATACGATGCCGGATTTTCCAATAATACTTTTGTGCGATCCTTGACCTTTTTTCAAGAAAGGTAATTGCCTTCAAAGTTTCCAACAGGATCGATACCAATTTAGCAATTGAAACTCTATCCGAGGCCATTGCTGCTAGAGGCGACTGTTCCGGTCTTATTTTTCACTCGGACAGAGGCTCACAGTTTACCTCTCGTAAATTTAGGCAATTTCTTGATGAGCACAATATTGTCCAATCTTTTTCGGCCAAGGCGCATCCTTATGACAATGCTGTGATGGAGTGCTTTTTTAAGTACCTAAAAAAAGAAGAAACCGACAGGCGCTCATATCGCTCTGTTCATGAACTCTACCAAAGTCTGTTTGCTTATATTCATGGCTTTTACAACTCTGTTAGGCCTCATTCTCACAATGGTGGTTTGACGCCTAATCAAAAGGAGGAGACTTTTATGATCCCTTAATACTTTTTTCTCTCTTTTTTGTCTACTTTATTGACTTTGATCCAAGTATATCGTACAAAATTTAATTAGTCAAACATAAATGAGAAATTTACGCTTGACTGATTACAACTGTGACAATTGTGCAATATAAAATTTACAATCATAATTTTTATTGTTACTTATAATCCGTTGCTACAAAATCAGTTTACATATATAATATAAAAGATATGGAGGTGCCTGCCATGATAACCAAAGATTTAGGCAAAAGGATTAGATCGCTACGCAATAAAACAGGACTGAGCCAAGAGAAATTTGCCTTGAGAATTGAAATGGATAGAACTTATTTTGCTTCCGTTGAATCTGGCCGTAGAAATATTTCTATTCTAAACATAAAGAAAATTGCGGATGGTCTTGGAATTTCTTTGAGCGAATTATTCACTGGACTTTAATGAGGAGTGGCTATAATGCTAAGATTTAGAAATCCCGGAACACGATATAGCACTCATATACACATTATTAAACAACTATATCAAAGAGTTGGTGCACAGGAATTTTTCACATTAGATGATATGTCTAAAGCAATAGCACAAGCTAAATTAATGACTGCATACGGATATTCTGGCGATGAAGCTATAAAATTAAGCAGAACTGAACAGGGAAGCATGAATTCTACTTTAATGAATGTTAAAATGTATGCAGAGTTGTTTCGTATGCTTGGTTGGATTGCACCATATAATGAAACATCATCTTATCCTATGGTCTTTACATATATAGGCATACACATTGCTTTGTGCTCAGGAGATTGTAGTAAACTATATGAACAATCTGTTTTGGGAATCAACAACCCAACCCATTTTAATGATAATATGCATTATGAAGAACAAAGTAGATTTTTCAAATGCGCCTTAAGGACACTTATCGACCTCGATGGAGTTATGTATAAACATGAGTTGTGTTTGGGACCTATGAATATAAGTGACCAAGATGAAGATGAATATCAAAATATGATTTCATATATTCGCTCACTCAGAGGCAATTATCGAGCTCTTACCGATGCATTTGAAAATTTGGCAAACAGTTTGAATATGAGTACTACATCTGTAGATAACAGCACACGAACCCCAATTGGACTTATGAAAAATTGCGGTTGGATTGAAAGCGTAAATACTCGTATTTATGGACGATCATTAATATGCTTTCAAATAACGGAATACGGAAGAGCGGTTCATGAGCAGATTCAGAATATGTGCGATCTGCGACTTCAACAATTTGAGGAGCTACATATAGAAATACAAAATTCATTAATAAGATTGGGCACATATTCAATGTTAGAAAGATCCGGATATGATGTATCTAGTGTTCGTGACATAATTCAAAACGACAAACTAATATGTGAAGATATTTTAAAGGGTAAAGAATTATTATTCTCTCCAAGTGCCACAGTAAAAAGAAGTCGCGTGGAGTCTGCTCTTGGCATACAATTTGGTGTTGGTGTAGACAGTCAGTTTGATATTGAAACATTCAATAGTGCTGTTACAGAAAGAACAGAACTAACGACTACACAAATTTGGGAATTGAATATTCCTGAAGAAGCAGCTATAGACCTTCTTGTGGAGCCTGAGGATATAGAGTTTCTTCAAAGGGTAAAAGATTTAAAATCATCTGGTTATTCTAGTCCCGAAATCGTAGCATTATTATTTGAATACTATTCGGATGCGACTCAAACAACTTTTTACCCATTAATTGCAACATTGTTTAAAATAATAGGATTTAAGTGCTCGTATTCACGACCTGGTGATAATGGCGCTCGTTGGGATGCAATCATTGACGACCCCGAAAGAAGTATTCCAATTGAGATTAAATCTCCAACTGAAGAACAAAACCTTTCTATAAAAGCAATTAGACAAGCATTAGAAAACAAAATTATTTTATTATCACGAGCTTCATATATTACAACTCCAGAAGTGTCTTCACTTGCAGTTGGATATTATATGCCAAATGAACGTGCAGAGGTTAGTAGATTAATTTCATATATAAAAGAAACCTATGGATATAAAATCGGTGTCATCGATCTAAACTCGCTGTTGTCATTAGCTGTGAGTATACTGGTGGATGGTAAAGGTTTTGATAAAGAAAAACTATATATATTGGAGGGAATGATGAATGCATATATTCTCAGAGACAACGAATAGAACGAACATTTCTATTTTATCTGATACACCTTTAAGTATTGAGTATGGTTGTGGAGCACCGTCTATTGCTCGATTCTCTGACGGTAATTGTTGTGCGCTTGGATGTATTGGTTGTGTAAATCCGCTATGTATGTATTTTGAAAATACAGATGTTGAATGTGAGGAAGTTGAGAATTTTCCGCATGATCAGTCTCGTACAGTATGCCCAGTAGAAGCTTTAAGTTGGGATACAGAGAACGATTCTCCAAGAATCAATACTGATAAATGTATTAGTTGCGGTATTTGCCTTAGACGATGTCCGATAGGAGCAATTTATTTTGATGGTGATATAAAAGTTAATACAACCATTTCAGAAAAACAAATTAGAGGTGGTGTCGATAACGCTTCTATTGCTCGACAAAATGAACAAATTAAACTGATTGAAAATATAGAAAAAACAGGTGTTCCAATTATGGAAACTGATGAGTTGTTGGATAGTATTTACAAAAAACTCTTTGAAACTCAAAGCGTTTTCCATAATTTAATTGCTAGAAATCTTTTGATTTCACTTGGTTGTAGGTCCTCAATGAGACGCATTGGTGATGTATATACTCGAATGGATGCGGTTTATTCTTCTGCCAACAATTCTTTCGGTGCTGTGGAGGTGGAATTTGGTAGAGATACATTAGATGCATCAAGAGGCATTTTAGATGATATTGCTGTTTTACATACTCGATATGGTATTGAAAAAGATAATAATAGTCCTTTGGTAGTATGTTTGCAGTTGCCAAATGCACGTCAAGGATATTGGCAGGTCGTTAAAGATGTAAAAAATGTAGAGAATATTTTTATTTCTACATTAACAATAGGAGCAATGATGATATTGAACTGGAACGGCTGTTTGCTTTTGCCAGACGATGTAACATATTATCTTGATTATGATAATATGAATTTACGTTCTACTATTTCATGGCAAATCGGGAGAGCTGTTGAAATCTCTGATAAATTTTTAGGTATCTTAGAACCCAAGAAATAGCAAATGTTGAATAGTGTTGAATAGTGTTGACAAAACCGCTTTTTCATGTTATAATTCCTAATGGTATAATATTGGAGAGGCGGTTTTCTTATGTCTGAAAAAATAATAGGAACTAAACAAGCAGCAGAAATACTTGGCGTAAGTGTTTCTACTATATATAGAATGATTGAGCAGGGATTACTTACTCCCACCAAAACTCCAGGTGGGCAAAGAAGATTTGATATGACACAATTATCTAATTTTAAAGAAAATAGTAGAGCCATAATTGCACCACAAAACCCATCAAAGAATAAATATTTCGAGAACATAGACAACGAATGTATGGAAGAAATCCATACTGATAATAAACCAGTTGATCCTCGAAATTCACTAAATGATTTGAACGGTTCGCAGTGGTTGCCAGAAACAAAAAGTTTCTTTTATCAGAAAGGATTAGGTTCTAAACATCCCCATGCACAAATAGAACGACAGCATCCTGCTCCCTATTCATTTCAAGACATTTCTCATCTTATTACTTTTTTTACAAAAAGAGGGATGAATGTATTAGACCCTTTTGGTGGCGTGGGTTCAACAGCAAAAGCTTGTGCATTAGAAGGGAGAATTTGTACCAGTATTGAATTGCAAAAGAAATGGTACGATTTGTCTATTGAAAGATTAGAATATGAAGTAGGAAAAGATTCCTCTAAAGAACATACATTTATTTGCGGAGATTCTAAAACGGAATTAAAGAAATTAGATACCTCTTATTTTGATTTTATAGTAACAAGTCCGCCGTATTGGTCTATTCTCAACAAAAAAGCAGATTATAAGGTAAAAAAAGAGCGCTTAGCTAATAACTTAGCAACAAACTACTCCGACAATGATGAATACGATTTGGCAAATGTAGAAAAGTATGAAGATTTTTTAAAAATATTAGTCGATGACATATTTTTGGAATGTGGGAGAGTGCTAAAACCTAAAAAATATATGTGTTTAGTAGTTTCAGACTTTCGAAACAAATCAGAATTTATAAGTTTTCATAGTGATTTAATCCAATCGATTAACCATAGAAAAACTTTGGATGGGTATAAATTGACATTACAGGGAGTTAAAGTTCTCCTTCAAAACCATAAATCTTTACTTCCATACGGTTATCCTTTTGCATACGTAGAAAATATACATCACCAATACATTTTAATTTTTAGAAAGGATAGGTGATTTGATTGGAATTTAATAAAGTAATTTGCGGAAACTCAGATATATTACTACAAGAGATGCTTTCTAATGGAATTACAGTAGATTTAGTTCTAACTGACCCTCCATACAATCTAAACAAAGATTTTGGTAATGACAGTGATAAATTTCCTTTGGAAGATTTTTTAAAAATTTCAAAAAAAAGAATAGAATTATGTAGAGATTTATTAAAGCCGACAGGTAGCTTGATATGGTTTGGGATTCATCATTATATAGGTTTTATACAAGCAATTATGTATGAGGTTGGACTAAGTTATCGTAGAATGAATATATGGTATTATGAAAACGGCTTCAGCCGCTCAACAACATCTCCACAAACTCAATACGAACCTTTTTTATGGTTTTCAAAATCACCCCAAAAATGGGTATATAATGTTGACGATGTACGCATACCTTATAAAAGTAGTGAAAGATTAAAAAATCCCGTTTATTACAAAAACTCAAAAGGCGAACGTGTTAAGTGGATACCTAATCCTCTTGGAGCAATGCGTGGAGACGTATGGTCTTTCCCTACATTAGCAGGTAAATTATTTAAAGATGAAAAAACTACACATCCAACGCAAAAACCAGAATCTTTAATAACCGAAATAATTAAAGCATACTGTCCAAAAAACAAGGAGGGTTTTTACAATGGTATTATCCTTGACCCTTTCCTCGGTTCTGGTACATTAGGTGTATGCTGTGAAAAACTAAACCGACAAGGGCATAAAATTAAATGGATAGGTATTGAATTAGAAAAATCTTGGTGTGACATAGCCAACGAAAGATTGAGTAAGCTAAAATAAACAAAACAGCTATCTTATATAAGATAGCTGTTTTGTTTATGCTTAATTGATAAGTAACCTTCGCGCTATTATAAATAAGCTGCCATCGACCTCCGGGACATCTCTGTATATCGGATCTTTTGCAAACTCCACATTTGAATCAAATGAAGAATTGATAGATTTTCAATATTGCGTTAAATATCGCTTCTGAATAGGCTATTTTACCTGCTTTATAATCTTCAATAACCGGTGCAATATCTTCCCTGTTTTTTCCGTTTAGAAATAAGGAGAAGTAATATGTCCACAAATAAAAAATACACACCAGAATTCTAGAAAACTATTGTCAATCTGTATCATTCAGGAAAAAGCTATTCCCAAATCAACACAGAATACGGCATATCAACCAGTGCTCTATCTCGGTGGATCAAGCTATACTCTGAGGTGAAAATTGACGATGATACTATCATTACGGCACAGCAGATCAAAGAACTGCAAAAGCGTAACGCTCAGCTTGAGGAGGAAAATCTCATACTAAAAAAGCCATTGCAAGCTGGATCAATGTCAATAAAGTAGACAAAAAAGAGAGAAAAAAGTATTAAGGGATCATAAAAGCCGCCTCCTTTTGATTAGGCGTCAAACCACCATTGTGAGAATGAGGCCTAACGGAGTTGTAAAAGCCATGAATATAAGCAAACAGACTTTGATGGAGTTCATGAACAGAGTGATATGAGCGCCTGTCGGTTTCTTCTTTTTTTAGGTACTTAAAAAAGCACTCCATCACAGCATTGTCATAAGGATGCGCCTTGGCCGAAAAAGATTGGACAATATTGTGCTCATCAAGAAATTGCCTAAATTTACGAGAGGTAAACTGTGAGCCTCTGTCCGAGTGAAAAATAAGAAGAGGCCGATGAACTGACCGGAGCCGGCAAATATGGACGCACAGCGGCTCGTCAGGGATATCGCAGTGGTCATTACAACCGTAAACTTACCACAACTTCAGGAGAAGTTCGTCTGGAAGTACCAAAGCTCAAAGGGGTTCCCTTTGAGACTGCTATCATTGAACGATATCGCCGCAGAGAAAGCTCGGTGGAGGAAGCGCTGATCGAGATGTATCTTGCAGGCGTATCAGTGCGCCGTGTTGAGGATATCAGTGAGGCGCTCTGGGGCAGCCGTGTCTCGGCTTCCACCATCAGCGAACTCAACCAGAAAGCCTGCGTACATATTGAAGAGTGGTGCAATCGACCACTTTCCGGGAAATATCCATATGTCTATGTTGACGGTATTTATCTCAAGCGTAATTGGGGCGGTGAGTTCGAAAACGTAAGTGTTTTAGTAGCTATAGGTGTGGATCAGGACGGTTATAGAGAAATCATTGGTGCAGCCCAAGGGATGAAGGAAGATAGGGAGAGTTGGAAAAACTTCCTTATCTGGCTCAAAGGACGGGGCCATAATGGCGTACGTCTGCTGATCGGCGATAAAAGTCTTGGTATGTGGGAAGCAGTGGCGGAGGTGTTTCCTGAAGCCAGATATCAGCGCTGCACAGTGCATTTCTATCGTAATGTTTTCTCTGCCACCTCGCGCAGCCGGCTGCGCGAGGTTACACGCATGCTCAAGGCGATACATGCCCAGGAAAGTAAGGAAGCCCCCCGAAAAAAAGCGAAAGATGTCATAGAACAAGTTGCGGGCAATGAAGCTGAAAGAGGCAGCGAAAAAGGTTGAGGACGGTATTGAGGAGACTCTCACCTATATGGAGTTCCCATCTCAGCACTGGCTGAAAATCCGAACCAATAATGTCATCGAGCGCATGAACCGCGAGATTCGGAGACTCACTCGTGTAGTGGGAGCATTTCCGGATGGTAAATCAGCACTTATGTTGGTATGCGCACGACTGCGTTATATTTCTGGCAAGGATTGGGGGTGTAAGCGCTATCTTTGCATGAAATATTTGGAAGAAAGCGGCTGCCATGTCGCCTAATCGTCATTGAACTAACAAGGAATTTCATTCTTTCAGAGATAATTTGCGAAAAATACTTGACACTACCAAAACTTTTACGTTTTCAATATATAAGTACTATAAAATGGTTATTTATCCGTTGTTGCGATTCTTTCCACCGTTTGGATTGAGTTTATCCTTTGGAATGGTATCCCATAAGTATCCAGGTTTATAAATACAGTAAGGTATTTCAATAGATTCTAACGTAATATCTGAAGATGCCATAAATCTACCCACAGCGCCTTGTAAATATTCTTCTACTGTATCGCAACAACACCATCTGCGGTTCAGTTTCTCTGCAACCTCACCAGTCACGCAACTTCCACCAAATGGATCAACTACTAAATCGTTTTCATCAGTACACATTCTTATAAAATATTCTGGCAACGCACTAGGAAAACGCGCCGGATGAATAGGTAAATCATGTTCAATGCAATACTTGATATACTGAGAATTTGACTCCGTATTTGGCAAAGCAAACAAGTTTGGAGGTATGCTTCCTTTATGTTTTGTCATAAAGTTATTGCTGATATTGTGTCCGCTTGGTCTTAATTTTGCTTTATATCCATTCTCAAATAGATTATTCATACTTTTGCTATATGGCTGTAATACTCTCTGATTTGAGGCTTTCGGATATGGTGTCTTTGACAGCCACCATATAGGTTCAACCGCATCTTTCACTCTAATTTTCCTTATAGTACACCACTCGGCAGGATTGGGCAACTTACTCGGGTTCCAATAAAACATCTCTTGCGCCAAATTAAATCCGTATTCCTCACAAAGCATTATTAAAATCTTAAAATGATAAAGATTTCTAGTAGGCTCACCTTTGTTCCAAGAACCACCGATATTTAACACAAAACTACCATTATCAGCAAGTACACGATAAATTTCCTTCCCAAAAGGGCGGAACCAATCTAAATATTTGCTGCTTTCTTCATTTCCATACTTTTTTTTCTTGAGTAGAGCATATGGCGGGGATGTGACAACAAGATTAACCGAACCGCTTCTTAGATCCTTCAAATAATCAAGACAATCTCCCCAATATATCTGACCTTTATTAGTTTGAAAATAAATTTCATTCATAATAACTGCTCCTCATAAAGACCCAAGGTCAAGCTTTTTTATCTGCATTGCTCTTTTGGCTTCACGTTCAAATACATCAACAATAGCAACAGGATTGTCAGCAATAACCGCGATGTCTTTTTTGTCTACAAAGACAATGTTTAGGTTTGAATTTTTCATAATATGATTAGCGTAATTTCTTGCTTTGTCTGAAAATTTTCCTGTAGTAATGAGAACTATCACATTCGAATATAAGACTTGTGTTAGTCCTACTTCACGGGCAACATATTCAAGAGAAACATTGTTAGTGTTCTTACATTGAATTTGCCATCGTGAATACAAAAGACGATCACTTTGAAAGAGTAAATCAACCTCATTTCCGGCGGTTGCTTCTGCTCTGACTCTTGTTGCCATGTAATCCAGCCCCAATATTCTGAGCAACTTAAACGCGAGAGCTTCTAGAGCAAGACCCTTTTTATACGTTTCATCCGAATTGATATCTACAAGAATTTCCGAAAAGCTTTTTGTCAACATTTCTATTAACTTTGGATCTGTTTGTGTTTCCAGTTGCCTAATTAGTGGCTCTACCAAGTCATGCTTTGCTTTTGCTGTCGGCTTACAAAGATGAGATTTAGCACCTCTGCCAACAGTAGACTTTTTGACTTCTATATACCCAGCAGATTCAACATCGTTTAGTACTTTTTCTGGAAGAGATTTCTCGGAATATGAAACACCGTAAGTAGTGCTGGCAAGTTTTGCAATTTGGGCAGATGACTGGTAATCCTGTATGCCTGTGTTTAGAAGAGCCAACAGGAAATAGCGCTGTTCTTTTGTTAGCTTTCGCAGATTAGACATATGATCATTGTTATCAAGTATTTCATTTAACTTATCTGAATCTACATCATAGCTATCTTTGGCTAACACGCCAGCCTTTTCAAGCCAAAGTCTCATAATACTTGGATGTTTTCCGCCTCTTGGATATGTTATCCCCCTGATTTCGAGTGCAGGTCTTATAGTTTGTAAAGTGATTTTCTCCAATGCGGCTGCCATATCTTTTAAGCACTGCACAAATCCCATTCCGTTCAAATTTAGTAAAATATGCCGTGCTAATTGCCTATACAATTCATCCTCATTATCTTTGCAGGAATAGAGATATTTGCCAAGTTCAGTAAAACGGCATTTGTCATCAATAATACCATAAGATTTCAAACCAAGACGGCAATTCATTGCAAGAGTTCGACGATTTTTCTCGCTACCATTGCCATGTCGCTTAAAATATCTTTCCAATATTTCTTCTTCAAGAGATTTTTTATTTCCCTCATTTGTTTTACATATATCAAGTAATTCCGGCAAATCAATTTGATTTGGGCTAAACTCAGAACCGAAAGGTAACTCAACCATTTTATAGTCTCCTTTAAAACATAAAGCTGTTTGAAATACAGCTTAATTATAATAGATGGTCTCTAAAATGTCAAGATGAGAAAGAAAAAAATGCAACTTTTTTAATATTGATACATTTTACTTTGAATGTTATGGATTTCACGAAAACATCATATTTATATTCAGATATTGGGTTAATAACCTTTTAGAAATTTTAGCAAGCATAACAAAAGTGTACTCACTTTTGCGTAAAACAAAAAGGGCTATAATGTGATTGCTCACATTTTAGCCCTTTTGAGTACCATATTTTATACTGTTTTATCTCACACCACCTTAGGCGGGGGATTTTAGTTTTGACATTTGCTCTCGGGGAATTATTACTTATCCGCAATGGCAGCCTGCGCCGCTGCAAGGCGGGCAATCGGCACGCGGAAGGGAGAGCAGGAAACGTAATCAAGACCGATCTTATGGCAGAATTCAACGGAGGACGGGTCGCCGCCGTGCTCGCCGCATATACCCACGTGAAGGGTGGGACGAACGGGCTTGCCGAGGTCGATAGCCATCTTCATCAGCTTGCCCACGCCGGTCTGATCCAGCTTGGCAAAGGGATCGTTCTCAAAAATCTTGGTGTCGTAGTAGGCGTTAAGGAACTTGCCTGCGTCGTCGCGCGAGAAGCCGAACGTCATCTGGGTAAGGTCGTTGGTGCCAAAGCAGAAGAACTCGGCCTCCTTGGCAATCTCGTCGGCAGTGAGGGCGGCGCGGGGGATTTCAATCATAGTGCCGACCTCGTACTTCATGTCGATACCGGCCTCGGCGATTTCGGCGTCGGCGGTCTCGACAACGACGCCCTTAACGAACTTGAGCTCCTTGATGTCGCATATAAGCGGAATCATAATTTCGGGCTTCATATCCCAGTCGGGGTGAGCCTTCTTGACGTTGATAGCGGCGCGGATAACGGCGCGGGTCTGCATTCTGGCAATCTCGGGGTAGGTAACGGCCAGACGGCAGCCGCGGTGACCCATCATGGGGTTGAACTCATGCAGGGAGTTGATTATGGCCTTGATATCGGCCACGGTTTTACCCTTGGCCTTGGCCAGCTTCTCAATGTCAGCCTCCTCGGTGGGCACGAACTCGTGCAGCGGAGGATCAAGGAAGCGAATGGTTACGGGGTTGCCCTCGAGAGCCTCGTACAGCTTCTCGAAGTCGCCCTGCTGAACGGGAAGTATCTTGGCAAGCGCGGCCTCGCGCTCCTCAACAGTGTCGGAGCATATCATCTCGCGGAAGGCGTCAATTCTGTCGCCCTCGAAGAACATGTGCTCGGTGCGGCAGAGGCCTATGCCCTCGGCGCCCAGCTCGCGGGCCTTTTTGGCGTCTGCGGGGGTGTCGGCGTTGGTGCGAACCTTGAGCCTTCTGTACTTGTCGGCCCAAGCCATGATACGGCCGAACTCGCCGGCTATCTTGGCGTCAACCGTGGGAACCTCGCCGTCGTATATGTTGCCGGTGGTGCCGTCGAAGGATATAACGTCGCCCTCGTGGTAGGTCTTGCCGGCAAGGGTAAACGTCTTGTTCTCCTCGTCCATGTTTATCTCGGAGCAGCCGGATACGCAGCAGGTGCCCATGCCGCGCGCAACAACGGCGGCGTGGCTGGTCATACCGCCGCGAACGGTGAGTATGCCCTGCGCGGCCTTCATGCCCTCAATGTCCTCGGGAGAGGTCTCAAGGCGGACAAGAACGACCTTCTTGCCCTGCGCGGCCCACGCCTTGGCGTCCTCAGCTGTAAACACGATCTGGCCGCAGGCGGCGCCGGGAGCGGCGGCCAAAGCCTTGGCTATGGGAGCGGCCTTCTTAATGGCGTCAGCGTCAAACTGGGGATGCAGCAGGGAGTCGAGGTTTCTGGGGTCTATCATGGAAACGGCCTTTTCCTCGGAGATCATGCCTTCGTCAACAAGGTCGCAGGCGATCTTGAGAGCGGCGGTGGCGGTTCTCTTGCCGTTTCTGGTCTGGAGCATATAGAGCTTGCCGTGCTCAACGGTGAACTCCATATCCTGCATATCTCTGTAGTGGTCCTCGAGGGTCTGGCAAACCGTCTTGAACTGTTCAAAGGCTTCGGGGAACTTGCCCTCCATCTCGTCGATGGGCATGGGGGTGCGAACGCCGGCAACAACGTCCTCGCCTTGGGCGTTGGTCAGGAACTCGCCCATCAGCTTCTTTTCGCCGGTGGCGGGGTTGCGGGTGAAGGCCACGCCTGTGCCGCAGTCGTCGCCCATATTGCCGAAGGCCATCATCTGAACATTGACGGCCGTGCCCCAAGAGTAGGGGATGTCGTTATCGCGGCGGTATACGTTGGCGCGGGGGTTGTCCCAAGAGCGGAAAACGGCCTTGATGGCACCCATGAGCTGCTCTCTGGGGTCGGAGGGGAAGTCTGTGCCGATTTTGTCCTTGTATTCGGCCTTGAACTGCTCGGCAAGAGTCTTGAGGTCGTCGGCGTCGAGCTCAACGTCCTGAGTTACGCCCTTAGCAGCCTTCATTTCGTCGATAAGCTGCTCAAAATACTTTTTGCCGACCTCCATAACGACGTCGGAATACATCTGGATGAACCTTCTGTAGCAGTCGTAGGCCCAGCGGCGGTTGCCGCTCTTTTCGGCCATGGACTCGACAACGGTCTCGTTAAGGCCGAGGTTAAGGATGGTGTCCATCATGCCGGGCATGGATGCGCGGGCGCCGCTGCGGACGGAAACGAGCAGCGGATTGTCCTTATCGCCGAACTTCTTGCCGGTGATTTCCTCCATTTTGGCTATGTGTTCAACGATCTGAGCCTGAATCTCGTCGTTGATCTTGCGGCCGTCCTCATAGTACTGCGTGCAGGCCTCGGTTGAGATTGTGAAGCCCTGAGGCACGGGCAGACCAAGGTTGGTCATCTCGGCAAGGTTAGCGCCCTTGCCGCCGAGAAGCTCACGCATATTGGCGTTGCCCTCGGTAAACAAATAAACGTATTTTTTGCTCATAGGGGTCGTCCTCCTTATATAGTTTCACACCTATTATATACTATCCAAGCATAAATTTCCAGTGTTTTTTCAAAAAATTTTGAAAAATATTGCACAAATTTTATAAAATTTCCCTCGGCGCGGTTGTCCGCACTGCCGTGAGAGAGACGCGGCCGCCGCTTTCGGCGGGATAGAGCGTTATTTCGGCGGCGCGGCCCGCGTCGCCGGCATACAGCTTAAGGGCGAACGGCGGCGCGATAAGCGTCTCGCGGCGACGGCCAATCCGCACCTCAGCACAGGCGAAGTCCCCTTCAAGCACAAGGACTCCGCCGCCCTCGGGCAGCCTCGCCTCGTATGAGCTCGCCACTCCGTCCGCTTCAAACGGCTCGGCGGGAAGCGGCTCCGCGTCCTCCGGCAGAGGCACGGCCCAGCCCGGCAGGAAGCCGCCCGCCGCCACGGTCTCGGATTCGGCGGAGCATAACAGAGCCGCCGCTCCGCCGGCAGGTACGTCGGCGCGAAGGCTGCCCTCGCCCGCATAGACGAGCTCACCGGTGTAAATGTCGAGCGCATAGGCCGGAAGGCCCTCGGGCAAGGTAAGCTCAAGGCTCAAGGCTTCGCTCGCGGCGTTCGTGAGCAGGTACAGCTCCGCCCCCTCGCGGCGCAGCCTGCGAAGCTCAAGGCCGCCGCTTTCGGCGGGTTCCATGCCCTCGGCGGGCTCCATACCCTCGGCAGGCTCCATACCCTCGGCGGCCTCGCACAGCGTCCGCGCGGCGTCGGCCCAAAGGCCGTAGCCCACGGCGCAGGGCCGTTCCTCGCTGAAAACGTCGCCGCTCACATAGGGACGGCCGTATCCGAGGCGGCGGCACAGGGACTGAATGGCCCCGACAAAGAAGCTCGGCCCCTCGAGAGCGTCAACGCGGAAGATTTTTTCGCCCCACATCTCGCCGAGAAGTCTGAGGCCGAGGTTCGCGGCGGAGCGCTTAAGCTCCGACAAAAAGGTTTCCGCGGCCAGCTCCCGCGCCAGAGCCATGTACCGCTCCGCGCCGCCGCCGAAAAACAGCTCCTCTAGCGTCAGACCCTCGCTTTCGGCGGCCTTGAGCAGTTCCTCGCAGCATGGCAGAGCGGGGCAGCCGTCCGCTTCGCGCACAAAGGGCGAACGGGTGACGAGCCCCTTTAGCTCGTAGCCCAAAAACCGCGCCGTCTCGCGCCCTATGCGGCGGTATACGTATTCGGTGAAAGCCCTCGCGGCCCGTGGATTAAAGACGTCGGCGGGTCCGCCTGCTCCCGCGGAGCGGATAACCACGGCTTTTCCGTCCTTTTCATAAAGCGGCCTTTCGCCTTCGGCAAGACTTTCCGTGGGAACCAGCATAAGCAGGCGCGCCCTGAGCTCCGGCGCGGAGGTCACCTCGCCGCCGCCCGTGCCCGAAAAGGGGGAGCCGTCGTCGCAAAGATAAAGCTCCGCCCCATAGCGGCCCGCGCTGCGGCAGGCCCCGCGCAGAGCCTCAAAAAATTTGGGCGTTAAAAAGCTGCCCTCCGGTTCCACGGCTATGTCGAACCCGCGCCCCGCCAGCAGACGCAGGCGAGCGTCAATTTCACGAAGGGATGGAGGCTCGTCCCAGCGCCAGAAGAATAAAGGCTTCATAAAAAGAACTCCTTTTTACGGATAGGTTAAGATTTCCTCCAATAATTTTACCACCAAAAAATATTTATGTCAAGCACTTGTATATAGGGCGAAAGCGTGCTATAATTATAGCAGTAATTTCCGAAAGGAGCGTCCTCATGCCCATTAAGATACCCGACGACCTGCCCGCCGCGAGGATACTCGACGGCGAAAACATCTTTGTTATGACCGACAAGCGCGCTCTCAGTCAGGACATACGTCCGCTGAAGGTGCTCATAGTAAACATAATGCCCACAAAAATAGATACCGAGACACAACTCCTGCGCGCGCTGAGCAACACCCCGCTGCAAATCGACGCGGAGCTTGTCCACATGGACAGCCACGAGTCGCGCCACACTCCGCCCGAGCATTTGGCCGCCTTTTACAAGACCTTCGCCGAGGTCAGGGACGACCGCTACGACGGCGTTATTATTACCGGTGCGCCGGTGGAACTGCTCCCCTTCGAGGAGGTGGACTATTGGGACGAGCTCACGGCCCTCATGGACTGGACCACCACCCATGCCACCAGCACGCTGCATATATGCTGGGCGGCGCAGGCTGCGCTCTACCACCATTACGGCATACAGAAAAGGCTGCTCGACAAAAAGCTGTTCGGCGTTTTCCGCCACCGCACGCTTAACCGCCACAGCCGCCTGACGAGAGGCTTCGACGAGTACTTCCTCGCGCCGCATTCCCGCCGCACCGAGGTTCGGGCCGAGGATATTGAAGCCGTGCCGGAGCTCGAGATAGTGGCCGTCAGCGACGAGGCAGGCGTTTACATAGCCAAATCCCGCGACAACAAGCGCGTTTTTGTGACGGGTCACAGTGAGTACGACGCCGAAACCCTTGACCGAGAGTACCGCCGCGACAGAGAAAAGGGGCTCGACATCGACCTGCCTGTGAACTACTATCCTGACGACGACCCCTCTCTGCCGCCCGTTATGACGTGGCGCAGCCACAACCATCTTCTGTTCACGAACTGGCTCAACTACTTCGTTTATCAGACAACGCCCTACTCGATTGAGAGCGTGGGGCTGGAGGTGTGTCCCGATGAGTAAAACAGTCAAGCTGCCGCTCTCCTACAGGCGGCTATATGAGCTGGCCTACGCCGCGCTTGGCGACGCCACGCCCCTAAGCGCGGACTGCGGGCTGCTCTGCGGCGCGGCCTGTTGCCGCGTGGAGGAGGAGATAACCGGTATGTACCTTTTCCCCGAAGAAAACGTAATGCTGCGCGACCTGCCAAGTTACATGAAGCTTTACGATACCGATTTTGAATACGACTACGGCCGTTACGCCGATCTTCTCACCTGCGACGGCCGCTGCGAGCGGGAGCGCCGTCCGCTGGCCTGCCGCATTTTCCCGCTTACTCCCTACCTTCGGGAGGACGGGACATGCGACGTTATTATCGACCCCCGCGGCAAAGGTATATGCCCGCTCGCCCGCGCTATGACCGTAGAGGATCTGGAACCCGATTTTGTGGACGGAGTGCGCCGCGCATCGAATATTCTGCTCAAAAATAAACAGGCTCGTCTGTTTATCGAAAAGCTCAGCCGTCAGTTCGACGAGCTGAGGCTGTGAGAGCCGCGCTGAAAAACGCGGCGGCGCTGCTGGTGTTTTTGGCGGCGCTGGCCGCGTGGGGGCTGTTTTTAGGCTGTCCGATAAAAAGGCTTACCGGCTTGCCATGCCCCGGCTGCGGACTGACACGTGGCTGCCTCGCCCTAATGCGGCTGGACTTTGCCGACGCGCTGCGCTGGCACCCGCTGGCCTTTATCGTGCCGCCGCTGTGCGTGATGTTCGTGCTTAAGGACACGGCTGCCGGCCGCCGCTTTTGGAGCTCGGCGCCGCTTCTCGCGGGACTTATCGCGCTTATTCTCGGGGTTTACGCGGTTCGCCTCGCGCTTATGTTCCCCGACGTCCCGCCGATGAATTTCTACGGCGGAGCGGTTTTTGTGAGAATTGTACGCAAATTACTCTTGCATTGAGGAAAAATTTGTGATATAATTATAAAAAATACTAAATAAGGAGATGTGTTTATGGACATTCTGAAGAATTTCAGCCTTGAGGGCAAGGTCGCTCTCGTCACCGGCGCTTCTTACGGCATTGGCTACGCCATCGCCTCTGCCTACGCTTCCGCAGGCGCGAAAATCGTGTTCTGCGACATCAAGCAGGAATTTGTGGACAAGGGCCTCGCCTCATACGCGGCTGACGGAATTGACGCCAAGGGTTACGTATGCGACGTGACCAAGGAGGATATGGTCAAGGACATGGTTCAGAGAATTGAGGCCGAGGTCGGCGTTATTGACATACTTGTCAACAATGCCGGTATTATCAAGCGTATTCCCATGCTTGAAATGACGGCCGACGAGTTCCGTCAGGTGATCGACGTTGACCTCAACGCCCCCTTCATCGTTGCGAAGGCCGTTATTCCCTCGATGATAAAGAAGGGGCATGGCAAGATAATCAATATATGCTCGATGATGAGCGAGCTTGGACGCGAAACGGTTTCGGCCTACGCCGCGGCCAAGGGCGGCCTTAAAATGCTCACAAGGAATATATGCTCGGAGTACGGCGAGCACAACATTCAGTGCAACGGCATTGGTCCAGGCTACATAGCCACTCCTCAGACGGCTCCCCTGCGCGAGCGTCAGGCTGACGGCAGCCGCCACCCCTTCGACCAGTTCATCGTTTCCAAAACTCCCGCGGCCCGCTGGGGTTCTCCCGAGGACCTCATGGGTCCGGCGGTGTTCCTCGCTTCCGACGCGTCGGATTTTGTGAACGGCCACATACTCTATGTGGACGGCGGAATCCTCGCCTACATCGGCAAGCAGCCGTAAGCGCGGGGCGGATATATAGAGATACGGCCACTAAAAAGGAGGGCAATTATGAATTGGGTTAAAAAATGGTATTGGCAGAAAACCGCCGAGGACGCGGTGAAGATACTTAACGACAAGGGCTACACCGCCCTTTACGCCGAAACCGCCGACGACGCCAAGCAGATGGTGCTCGACCTCATTCCCGAGGGCTCGTCCATAGCGGTGGGCGGCAGCGTCACCATCGGCGACATGGGGCTTATCGACATTTTCCGCAGCGATAAGTATAAGTTCTACGAGCGATTCAACACCAGCGGCTACGCCGAGACCTATCAGGTATACCGCCAGTCGTTTTTGGCGGACTACCTTGTTACAAGCTCCAACGCCATAACGAGGAACGGCGAAATAGTCAACACCGATTCCAGCGGCAACCGCGCGGGCCAGATAATCCTTGGCCCCGAAAAGGTGATTATCGTTGTGGGCGCGAACAAGATAGTTGACGACCTGAACGCCGCCTTCGAGCGTATCCGCCGCGTGGCCCCGCAGAACGCCAAGCGCATCGGCCACCACTGCCCCTGCGTGGAAACAGGCTACTGCGTGGACTGCGACCACCCCGAAAGCGTGTGCAACGCCACCAGCATCATACATAACGGACGCAAGCATCCCGGCCGCTACACCGTAATAGTCGTGGCCGAGGAGCTGGGCTTCTGATAAAGCAATACACCTGTAAAAAGAGCGGCGCTCCGCGGCGCCGCTCTTTTGCGGGGTTAAAGAAAGGACTAATTTACTATGGCAAAGAAAATCGTTACCTTCGGTGAGATAATGCTCCGCCTGCAAACCCCTGGCCACCAGCGCTTTATTCAGGCGCAGAGCCTTGAGGCCACCTACGGCGGCGGAGAGGCCAACGTGGCCGTTTCGCTCGCCAATTACGGCATGGACGCCGAATTCGTCACCAAGCTGCCCAAAAATCCTATCGGCGAGGCCTGCCTTGCCTCGCTTCGCCAGCACAATGTGGGCACGGCTCACATTGCCCGCGGCGGCGAGCGCCTTGGCATATACTATGTGGAGAAGGGCGCCTCGCAACGTCCTTCGAACGTGGTTTACGACAGGGCCCACTCAGCTATCGCCGAGGCTTCTCCCTCCGACTTTGACTGGGACGCTATTTTTGACGGAGCAGGATGGTTCCACTTCACAGGCATAACTCCGGCTCTTAGCTCCGCCGCCGCCGAAATCACTCTCGAGGCCCTAAAGGCGGCCAAGGCCAATGGAGTCGAGGTCTCGTGCGACCTTAACTTCCGTAAAAAGCTGTGGTCCAGCGAGGAGGCCGCCAAAACCATGGGCAGCCTCATGCAGTATGTGGACGTGTGTATCGCCAACGAGGAGGACGCCGAAAAGGTGTTCGGCATTTCCGCCTCAGGAACTAATATCACCGGCGGCCAGCTCAGCGACGAGGGCTATAAGGAGGTCGCAAAAAAGCTTATAGAGCGCTTCGGCTTCAAGAAGGTGGCCATAACGCTGCGCGAGTCCATCAGCGCCAGCGAAAACAACTGGGCCGCTCTGCTCTGCGACGGCGAGAGCTTCTATAAGTCCAAAAAGTACAACATGACTATCATCGACCGCGTTGGCGGCGGAGACAGTTTCGGCGGCGGCCTAATCTACGCTCTGATGAACGGGTATTCCATGCAGGATACGATAGAATTCGCCGTGGCGGCCTCGTGCCTCAAGCACACCATCGAGGGCGATTTCAACCTTGTCACGCTGGACGAGGTCAAAGCTTTGATGAAGGGCGACGGCAGCGGACGCGTACAGCGATAGCCCCTTAAGTGGAAAAACGGACGCGCAGTGCGCGTCCGTTTTTTTATTATTCAAAATTATTCAAACTACTGTTCCGCCCCGACCGCCTCGTCAACGGGAATTTGCGTGCCGTCGGGAAGGGAGGTGATACCGTCCTCGGGAGAGGTTTCGCCCTCGGGCGTTCCGTCATAGATGACCTCGTTGGTATAGCTTAGTACCTCGCGTCGGCTAGAAGCCTGCCCCACGCAAATCACGTCTCCGGGCTCAAGCTCGGCGCCGGTGAGCATAACGCAGGTAGGGCTTAGACGTTGGGTCTTCTTTTTCTGGTCGCCGTTAATGAAGATTTTGCTCTTTTCGGTGAATCCGCTGCCGTTGACGTAGAGGTTGTCGCCAACGACGGTTACGTAATCCAGCGTCACGGGAATTGTGCCCATGCGCATCTCGCTGGGCCGGTAATAGTCCGGCGACGGCCAGCCGTAATGCTCGCCGTAGAGCGCGTCGTACATCAGAAGCTCCAGCTTGGGCTCGTAATCAGGGTCGGATCCAAAGGTCTGGTTAAAGCGGTTTATGGTGCCGTTGTTTATGCCTAAAAGCCCGCAAACATAAGAGCTGAGCATATTCGCTTCCATTCTGAGGCGCGGCTGCTTTTCGAGACCGATATTATCCCATATCACGTATTCGGTGGTGTAAACGTCGCCGAGGGCCACCTCGTCGTCTGTGAATTCAAGACTGGGCAGGTGGTCGCCGTAAAGCACCAGAACCGTGGGCTCGCCGCGCTCTTCAAGCTGGGATATAAGGTCGCCCACAAAGGCGTCCATCTCGCTCACCATATTAGTGTAGTATTCTATCATGCTAGTGCGCTCGTCGGTAAAGACGCCGCGTTCCATGTGTATGGGCAGTTCTATGTCCGCCAAGGGCTCCTCCGGGTACTTGCCGTGCCCCTGCACCGAAACCGCCCACACAAACTTGCTCTGGTGCTCGGTGTCGGTATCTATGGCCTTAAGGATCTCGCCGGTGAGGATTTTGTCCTTGCACCAGTTAAAGGCCGTGCGTTCAATGTTGTCCATGTATTCAATGGACTGAAAGCTGTCGAAGCCCAAGTGGGGATAGACCTTGTCGCGGTCGTAGAAGTTTCCGGTGTGGTCGTGTATGGCGTGACAGCCGTAGCCGCGCTCCTTTAGGTTGAAGGCTATGCTTTCGCAGGGCACCTCAAGCATTATTGTCTTGTACGGGTACTCGCCGGAGCCGAACGGCTCCATAGACATACCTGTCAGCACCTCGAACTCCGAGTTTGCGGTGCCCCCGCCGTAGGACGGCATGTGCAGCTCGCCCGAGGTGAAGCTCTCCTTCAGCCACGTGAACACAGGCACCGGATTTTCGCTGTAAACCGCGCCGTTAATCAGATTTGGGTCAAAAAAGGACTCGAGCTGAACCATTATGATATTTGGCTGCACGGCGCCCTCTTCGGGCACAGTTACGGGCGGCAGAGCGTCGGTAACCGCGCGGACCTTTTCCTCGCTGTATCCGGACGGCTTGTCAATGCCGGTATCCAGCACGCTGGAGCTGAAACAGTAGGCAAAGCCGTAGTTCTTATACGCGCCCACCAGGTCTCCAAAGCGGTTGCTCAGGGTATGGAAGTTGAGGCCGATGTTCGTCGCCACCAAAACCGCGGCCAGCAGTCCGACGATCGTCGCCACACTGCGGCCGAAATTGAGCCTGCCGCTTATCTTGGGCCCCACTATCCAAAGCACGGCCACCAGCAGCACCAAAAGACCCGCCGCGACGTAGAGCATTATGCGCTGGGCCTTGGTGAGGTAAACCAGAATAAGGCTCAGCTTAACGACCTGAAAGTCCACCGCGCCGAGGGGCGTCACCCTGTAGCTTAGCACAGCGTTGTTGATAAGGCCGCAGACCAGCCACGGCAGCGAAAACAGCACTATGCCGAAAACCCTCCGCCTGAAAAGCAGACAGAGCGACAGCGTAAAAATTATGATAAGAGCATTGTAAAAGAACACCGTCGGGCTGGTAACAAGGTGCTCAAAGGCCTGCGCCACGCTTCGGCGGCTGAGGGCCTCGATGACGAAATTCTCGACAATGCCGAGGAATATGCAGAATATTATGGAATGCTTTTCAATAAAGCCGTATAGAGCCGAAAAAAATTTTTTCATTTCCAGAACCCCGCGTAATACAAGCGGCTCAGCGCCGCCGTGAGTGTTTATTATAGTCGTTATATAAGCATTATATAGCAGGCCTCGGCTATTACGGGAGCATCCTCATGGCCGCATTGGGTTAGAGCCGCGGCGGAGCCTCCCACAGCAACGGCCGCGGCG
The DNA here is from genome assembly GCA_947629005.1 of uncultured Clostridia bacterium. Classification (GTDB taxonomy): domain Bacteria; phylum Bacillota; class Clostridia; order UMGS1883; family UMGS1883; genus JAFLUQ01. The sequence continues at coordinate 44,296 of CANRCD010000009.1, read as the reverse complement.
GCAATAATCGCGATTATCTTTCCGGTAGGGCTTTTCTTCTTCGGCTTGTTGGGCTCGCTCTCGTGGAGCGTCGCTCCGCAGCCGCTGCAAAGCTCCCCGTCGTCCGGATTCATTTTTCCGCATTTAGGGCAAAACACAGGCGTCACCTCCAATATCTTGTGGTTTGTACCTCAAATACTAATCTATTATACAACAAAGTTTTTTATTCGTCAATAGCAAGTTGCAAAATTAACAATTAGGAAAAAATTTTTTATACCGCGCTCTGCCTCATAAAGAATTTATTGACAAGCGACTGTCGGAACTGTATAATTGTTAAAAAAGGACGTGATAACGTGGACGAAAAAAACATTGGCGGGCGGCTTGACGCAGCCGTTATATCGGCGCTTTCCGGCGCGGAGGCGCGTGTATACGGGAGCCTTGCCTCCACGAATGATACCGCAAAGGATCTGGCGGCCTGCGCGCCTGAGGGCTTCACCGTGCTGGCCGAAAGGCAGACCGCCGGCAAGGGCCGTCGGGGGCGGAGCTTTGTTTCGCCCGTCGGCGGGCTTTACATGAGCGTGGTTCTCCGTCCCGAGGCCGAAGCCTCACGCCTGCCTCTTATGACGGCGGCCGCCGCCGTGGCCGTGGCTGACGCGATAGAGTCCGTGTGCGGCGAAAGCTGCTCCGTAAAGTGGGTGAACGACCTTTACCTGCGAGGCCGCAAGGTCTGCGGCATATTGGCCGAGGCGGTTCCGCTGACGGACGGCGGCATAGGAGCCGTAGTCGTAGGCGTGGGGGTGAACTTCTGCGGCAATGGGGCCGATGTGCCCGAGGAGCTGCGCGGCAAGATGGGCTTTGTTTTTGACGGCGAGCCGACGGCGGAGCGGAATACGCTCGCGGCGGAGATAATTAAGAACCTTGTAAAACGCTCGGCGGAGCTCGGCAGCGCGGCCTTTCTCGGCGAGTACCGGCGGCGCTGCTTTGTCCCGGGAAGGCAGGTGGAATTCACCCGCGGCGGCGAAACCGTCCGTGCGAAGGCAATATCCATCGACGAGCGCTGCGCTCTCATTGTGGAAAAGCCGGACGGGACCCGCGAGGCACTCTCGGCGGGCGAGGTTTCGGTTTTGCCCGTGTAACTATATACAAAAACAAACGGAAAATTTCGGCGGATTTTGCCGAATTGGCAGTTGATTATTCCGCCGTTTTAGGATATTATATAGTAGATAAAGCTACAGAATTCGGAGGAACAGCCATGAAAGCAGTAGTAACCGTTGTGGGAAAGGACCGCACCGGCATTATCGCCAAGGTCAGCGGCCTTCTTTACGAGCACAACATCAATATTCTCGACATAGCCCAGACCATAATGCAGGACGTGTTCACGATGATAACCCTTATCGACACCACCAACAGCAACATTGACTTTTCCGAGCTCAAGGCAGCCCTTGAAGGGGTTGGCGCGGAGCTTGGCGTCGCGATAACGCTCCAGCACGAGGATCTGTTCAATTCCATGCACCGTATTTAGCGCTCTGAAGCGCAAAAGAAAGGACTGAAATCCCATGCTTAGCATCAGCCCCGTTGAAATAATAGAAACCCTCAACATGATAAAGGACGAGCATCTTGACGTCCGCACCATAACCATGGGCATATCCCTTCTGGACTGCGTCAGCGACGATTATAAAAAGGGAGCGAAACGCGTCTATGACAAGGTGACAAGGCTGGCCGAAAACCTTGTCTCAACAGGCGAAAGCATAGAGGCGGAATACGGAATACCAATCGTAAACAAACGAATATCCGTGACCCCCGTGTCGCTTGTCAGCGCGGCCTGCGGCCACAGCCTTGAATTCGCCCGCGCCCTCGACAAAGCCGCCTCCGCTACGGGAGTGAACTTTCTGGGGGGCTACAGCGCGCTTGTGGCAAAGGGCTACACCAAGGCTGACCGCGAGTTTATCGAAACCATACCGGAGGCCCTCGCCACCACGGAGCGGCTCTGCTCGTCGGTGAACGTGGCTACCACAAAGGCCGGTATAAACATGGACGCCGTCCGCCATGTCGGCGAGATAATCAAGCGCACCGCCGAGGCCACGGCGGACAGAGGAGGCTTCGGCTGCGCCAAACTGGTAGTATTTGCCAACGCCGTAGAGGACAACCCCTTTATGGCGGGCGCCTTCCACGGGGCGGGCGAGCCCGAATGTGTGATAAACGTGGGCGTCAGCGGCCCCGGAGTAGTGAAGTGCGCCCTTGAAAAGGCAAAGGGCGAGCCCTTTGGGATAGTGGCCGAAACGATTAAGAAAACCGCGTTTAAGATAACCCGCATGGGCCAGATGGTGGCCGAGGAGGCCAGCCGCCGCCTTGGCGTGCCCTTCGGTATTGTGGATCTCTCCCTTGCGCCGACTCCTGCCCGCGGCGACAGCGTGGCCCACATACTTGAGGAGATGGGCCTTGAGGTCTGCGGCACGCACGGCACCACCGCCGCGCTTGCCCTGCTCAACGACGCCGTTAAGAAGGGCGGCGTGATGGCCAGCAGTTACGTCGGCGGCCTGAGCGGAGCGTTTATTCCCGTCAGTGAGGACGCCGGCATGATAGCCGCCGCAAGGAGCGGCAGCCTGAGCCTTGAGAAGCTGGAGGCCATGACCTGCGTGTGCAGCGTTGGACTGGACATGATAGCCGTGCCCGGCAGCACCACCGCAGCCACCATCAGCGGCATTATCGCCGACGAGATGGCCATAGGCATGATAAATTCAAAAACCACGGCCGTTCGTGTTATACCCGCCCCCGGCAAGGACGTTGGCGACGAGGTGGAGTTCGGCGGACTTTTGGGTACCGCGCCCGTAATGCCCGTGCACGGCGGAAGCTGCGCCGAATTTATTGCCCGCGGAGGGCGTATCCCCGCGCCGATACACAGCCTTAAAAACTGACATAATGTGACAATAAAGAAGGTAATTCCAATGGAAAGCTATGAAATATTCCGCGATTTGGCGATAATTGTGCTGGCGGCCAAGCTGTTCGGTATGCTGGCCCGAAAGCTCAAGGCTCCGCAGGTCGTGGGTATGATAATCGCCGGCATCGTTATCGGGCCGGGAGCGCTCGGCCTTGTCAGGCAAAGCGACTACATTTTGCAGACGGCCGAGATAGGCGTAATGCTGCTGATGTTTTCGGCGGGCCTCGGCACCGACCTAAAGGAGCTCGTCAAAACCGGTCCGGCGGCGCTGCTCACAGCCTGTGCCGGAGTTCTGGTGCCACTGATCGGCGGTTGGGCGCTTTACAGCGCGTTTTACGGCTTTTCTCCGCTCGGCAGCCCCGCCTTTTACGAGGCGGTTTTCGTCGGCGTCATCATGACGGCCACCTCGGTTTCAATCACCGTTCAGGCCCTTATGGAGCTCGGCAAGCTTAAAACCCGCGTGGGGACTCTGATTCTCAGCGCCGCAATAATTGACGACGTTATCGGCGTTATAGTTATGACCTTTGTTATAGGCCTGCGCAGTCCGGACTCCCATCCGGCCGCCGTTCTGCGCGGCACAGCGTTGTTTTTTGTGTTCGCGGCGGTGTTCGGCTATTTGTTCTATAAGCTGTTCAAAAAGCTTGACAAGCGCTATGAGCACACCCGCCGTATTCCTATTATGGGGCTGGCGCTGTGCTTCGCGCTCTCCTACGTGGCCGAGCGATATTTTGGCATAGCCGACATCACCGGCGCTTACGTGGCGGGCATAATTCTCTGCAACATCCGCGACAGCGGATATATCGCCGAAAAAATGGATATCAGCAGCTACATGATCTTCGGGCCGGTGTTTTTTGCCAGTATCGGCCTCAAGACTAACCCCGCCGCGTTGGACGGCCGCCTGCTCATGTTCGCGCTGCTGTTCGTATTAGTGGCGTTGGTGACAAAAATTATCGGCTGCGGCCTGATGGCGCGGCTTTTCGGTTACAGCTCCGGCGACGCGCTCAAGGTAGGCGTGGGCATGATGACGCGCGGCGAGGTGGCGCTCATCGTTTCGCAGAAGGGGCTTTCGGTGGGCCTGCTCGACGCTTCGTACTTCACGGCGGTAATACTGCTCATCGTCATATCCTCGATTTTGACGCCTATCATACTGAAGCTTCTGTACGCCCGCGACGAAAAAATGGCCGTGGCGGCAGAATAAGGCCTATTTTCCATGGCAAATATTAAAATGCACAATTTTAAGGCTGTGGCGGCGAACTTTTTTTGTGAGTATTATTGATAGAAAAACCGTCGAAAAAACGATATAATATTAGCGACAATTACGTGAGAGGTGTAAATTGTGGACTTTTCCGAGAAGACCATCAATTCGGACTACAAGTTCATCGGCGAGATAATAAAGCTCCGTGTAGACACCGTTGAAACGCCCGGCGGCAACACGGCCACCCGCGAGCTTGTGGAACATCCCGGCGGCGTGGCGATAGTGGCGCTGACCGACGAAGGCAATGTTATAATGGAGTGGCAGTACCGCCGCCCCTTTGACAGAAATGTATATGAAATACCGGCGGGCAAGCGCGACGCCGGCGAGGATCCGCTCGCCTGCGGCAAGCGCGAGCTTGAGGAGGAAACGGGCTATAAGGCTAAAAGCTTCATCTATCTTGGCAGTATTCTGCCGACTCCCGGCTTCTGCAGCGAGGTATTGCATATGTACGTTGCAACCGGCCTTTACAAGGGCAAGCTCCGCCGAGATAAGGACGAATATCTTGAGCTTGAGCAGGTTCCGCTGGATTGTGTTGTGGAAAAAATCCTCAGCGGCGAAATTGTAGACGCGAAAACCTGCGTTGCGGTTCTCAAGGTGAACGAGCTGCTCCGTCGAGGCGCGCTGAAAATAAAATAAAACGAAGCAGGGCTTGCCCTGCTTCATTTTATTTAAGACCTCGCCACGTCAAAAAAATTGGAAATATATTAATTATTCTTCTTTACAAAAGAAAAAATTTACGATATAATAAAATCAAGATTTTATTATACGCGATTTTATGCGCCGCCGAATTTTCCCCGCCCTTTGGGCTCGGAAACGTCGATGCGCAATTATAAAAATCAGAAAACCGAAAGCAGGTGACGCTTTGAAAGCCGCTCAATCAAGCTACATACAACTGGATACCGCGAAAATCCACTTCGAGACATACGGCACGGCCCCGCGGACGCTGCTGCTGCTCCACGGGAACGGCGAAAGCGGGGCGGGTTGCTTCGCCAAGCAGATCGAGCCCTTCAGCCGCGACTTCACCGTTGTGGCGATGGACAGCCGTGGGCAGGGCAAGTCCACCTTCGGCCGCAAAAAACTGACTATTGCCCAAATCGCCGACGACGCCTTTGCCCTGCTGGAGGCCCTCGGCGCGAAAAAAGCCTCGGTGGTGGGCTTCAGCGACGGCGCCAACGCCGCGATGGCCATGCTGCTGAAGGACAGTGGCGTCATTGAGAAGGCCGTGCTGGCCGGCGGCAACCTTTTCCCCGCCGGTGTGAAGGATGTCTACCAAAAGCCTATAGAGCTGGGCTTCAGGCTTTTGGCGGGCAAGGCCAAGCGGGACAGCTCGGCCCGCAGGCGGCTGGCGGTGATGTCGCTGATGGTGCGCGAGCCGAACTTCTCCCCCGAGGAGTTAAAAAAGATAAGCGTTCCCACACTGGTAATGGCCGGCAGCCGCGACATGATAAAGGACTCACACACCCGCCTTATCGCTGACAGTATACCCGGAGCGCAGCTCAAGATAATTTCCGGCTGCGGCCACTTTGTGTTTGACAAGGCCGCCGACGAGGCCGCTTCAGCGGTACTGGACTTTTTGTCATGACGAATTTCAAGCTGACTATAGCTTATGACGGTACCCGTTACAACGGCTGGCAGCGTCAGGGCAATACCCCGAACACCGTTCAGGGAAAGCTCGAAGCTGTGCTCGGCGAACTTTTTGGTCGCAAAATTGAGATAAACGGCAGCGGCCGCACTGACGCCGGAGTTCATGCGCTGGGGCAGGTGGCCAGCTTCGCCGCGGAAACGGAGCTTTCTCCCGAGGAGGTACGGGCGTACCTCAACCGTTATCTGCCGCAGGATATCGCGGTGACCGCCGCCGAGGAGGCTCCCGAGCGCTTTCATGCGCGGCTTCTTGCCCGCCGCAAGACCTACGTTTACCGGCTGTGGATAAGGGACTGGCCCGATGTGTTTGGGCGGAGGTACACCTACAGCGTTGGCGCTGTGCCCGACGCCGAAAAAATGCGCCTCGCCGCGAGAGAGCTTACCGGCCGCCATGATTTTTTCGGCTATTCGTCGCTGAAAAAAACGAAAAAATCTACGGTGCGTACCCTTGAGAGCGTCAGTGTGGAGGAGACGGGGGACGAGTTGCGGCTCGTCTTTACGGGCGACGGCTTTTTGTATAACATGGCGCGTATCATCTCCGGCACGCTTCTGGAGGTGGGGCTCGGGCAAAGGGATATTGCCGGCGCGGCCCGCGCCCTCGTTACCCTCGACAGAGCGGACGCGGGGCCAACGCTGCCGGCGTGCGGACTTACGCTTATAAGCGTGGAATATTAAACCGAAAAGGGGCGAAAAATATGTCGTTGAAGAATCTTGACAAAATAGCCCGCGAGGCCTTCTTTACGGCAGCGCGGTACGTGGCGGGGACAGACCGCCTGATCTCGGAGGCCGAAAAGCAGTGGCTGCGCGAGAAGGCCGAGGAGCTTGAGCTTGAGGACTCCGCCGGAGACGGAGGGGACATTGACGGAGCCGTGTCCGTGCTGCGTCGGCTAAGCGGCGAGGAGCGCGCCGCCGTTTTTGAGGAATTGCAGGCACTTGCCAAGTGCGACAATGAGTACAACAGCAGCGAGCAGATTGTGATAAACGCCTTTCGAGATATGCTTCATGTGGACTGAGCCGCTCAAGCACGGCGGCGAAGGGCCGGCCCTGCTTCGGCTCTTCGGTATAAAGCCGTGTAAAAATCGGACGGGTACAAGGATAACCCATACGAATAAAAAACGCCCTGAAGGGCGGCGTGAGATAAAACAGTAACATTTAATTTTGGGGAATGACGCAGCTTAGGCTGCGCCATTCCTCGCTTCGTTTTGAAATAGCGACATTGGCAGAAAGCCTATCAAGTCGTAGTAAATATCAATTTACTGCATCCGTTTGCCGCTTATCCTCTCCGGCGCGTGAACGTAAATGCGCTTAACCATATCGTTCAGTATTGTTGGTGTTAGTTCCTGCAAGTCAAAGTATTTGTGAACCTTACCGATGAACCGCTCTATATTGTCCGCTTGTTCCTGTTGCCGATCAACCTCGGCGGTCAGAGTGTCAATATGGATGTATACTAAAAAAGTGGACAAAAAATAGGAAGTGTCTTAAAAGAATAGAGCAAATATGAGAAAAATACCGTTAAATGATAAAGCCGTGATATGAAAAAATCGTATCACGGTTTTATTTGAGTATTTTGCAGTTATGTCGACGGCAATTCCATTTGTATTTTTACCCCGCCGCAGTTCCATATCGCAAACCCTCCGCCGTGGGCTTTTACAATCCTATACGCCATAGGCAAGCCAAACCCATGCGCGGATTTGGGTATTTTGGCGATATTTTCTATCACTTCCTGCGGCACGCCTTTGCCGTTATCGGCGATTTCCACGATGACACGCCCTTTTTCTTCATACTGCGTTACCGTGATTTTACAGCCGTTTTTGTTGTGCGTGATACTGTTGTTTATCAGATTGAATACGGCTCTTTCGATTAAACTTTCGTCCGCCGATATAATTGATTTTTCGTTTTGCAAATCAAGCTCGATTTCGCATTTGTCGACGATACCGCTGTTTAATATATCCGACACAACACGGCGGAGCAAGGGGCAGATTTTGACCGCCGTTTTCTTTGACGGCTGCATATCGTATTCGAGCGACGAGATTAAATTCAAATCATCGATCAGCTTCTTCATTTTCACGCCCTGCGCGGTTATCGTTTCGACTTTTCTGCGCTCCGTTTCCGTGAGATTTTCTGACTTTGCAAGCTCGTCCGAGTAGCCGACTATTACCGAAAGCGGCGTGCGGATGTCGTGCGAAATGCCGGAGATCCAGTTTGACCGCGCACTGTCACGGGCGGCGAGAGCGGCGTTTTTGCGTTCGATTGAGTCCGACGCGCGGTTTATGTTCATGGAAATTTCTTTGAAAATTCCGCGTTCCGTCAGCTTTACCGGCTTTTCGTTCCGCAAATCGGCTATTCCGTCGGTGAGCGCGCGCAGGCGGCGGTAAAGACGGAAGCCGAAAATGCACGCCAGCAGCGCGGCGAAGCACAGATTGATGAGAAAGATCGTCAAAATCCTTTGCGGCAGCGTATCAAACCAGTTCATCGAATAAATCATTTCGTATTTGGCGACTGCATTTTTCGGAATACCGAGCACCAGCAGCCCGAAGTCCTCCGTGCGGACGTAAACGGGATAGTCGTTCAAAAACCAGTGCGTCATTTTTGCAACATCATTTATGGAATAATGCGGCGGAATATCGCCGGGCTTGTTTTGCGACCATATAATATCGCCGTTTTCGTCGATTAAAATGCACCAGTAATCGTCGGGAATTACGTTTTCCGTAAGCTCAAAGCCGCGCTCCGTCCGCGTCAGATTTTCGCTTATCAACGCGAGTGTTTTTCTCGGACTACCCTCTCCGTCGGGATCGCTCGCGATATACGCGTATCCGAAAAAATTCACGCACAGCAGAATAACCGCGATTACCGCGGAGGTAAGCGTAAAGCATATAAAAATTTTCAAACTCGTTTTATTCATCGTTTACCACCAGCTTGTACCCCAATCCCTTGACCGTCAACAAATGCTTCGGCTTCGACGGCTCGGCTTCGATTTTCTGCCGCAGTCGCCGTATATGCACCATCAGCGTGTTTTCGTACCCGTAATATTCCTCGCCCCACGCCGCCATGCAAAGCGCGTCGGACGTGACGATTTTATTCCTGTTTTCCCACAGCTTTTTTATCAGAATGTATTCCTTCGCCGTGAGCGGGATTTCTTTGCCGTTTTTATTGACGGACGCGGTTTCAAAATTGACCGTGCAGCCCGACAGACTGAACGCCGATTTCGTTTCCGCAATTCCGTAAACGCGCTTTAAAACCGCGTTTATGCGTAAAATCAGTTCGTCCGCCAAAAACGGCTTTACTATATAGTCGTCCGCGCCCAAGCCCAGACCCTTTATCCGGTCGTTTCCCTCACCGCGCGCCGTGAGGAAAATTGCCGGAACGGACGAGATTTCGCGGAGCTTTTCAAACAGCGCGAATCCATCTCCATCGGGCAGATTCACATCAAGCAGGTAAAGAGCAATCGACTGTTCATTCGCGGTTTTAAGCGCGGCTTCGCAGTCGGGCGCGGTGTAAATGTTGTAAAATCCGTTATTGTACAAAGTTCCCGACAAAATTTTTAAAAGCTCTTTTTCATCATCAACGATAAGAATTTTCTTATTTTTCAATTCGTTCATGTTTATCACCGATTTTATTGTATCATATAAAATATATTTTTGAAACCAAATTTATAAATATTTAAGGTTTGCGTAAGGTTTATTTCACTTTAACGAAAGGTAAGCGTGATACACTTGTTTTATCAAAAAGAAGGGAGATTCATTATGAACGAAATTGTAAAAACAACAGGGCTTACAAAGCTCTACAAGGGCGCGGCGGCTGTGGACAGCCTTAACATGGCCGTGTGGGAGGGGCGCATATACGGCTTCCTCGGTCCGAACGGCGCGGGAAAAACGACGACTCTTAAAATGCTGCTGAGCCTTATCCGCCCGACGGATGGCGAAATTGAAATCATGGGCAGGCAACTAAGCCCAAAAACAAGGATTGAGATTTTGCGGGATATAGGCTCGCTTATCGAGTCGCCGTCCTATTACGGCCATCTCACGGGTGAAGAAAACCTAAAAATCCTGCAAACCGTTCTCGAAGTTCCGAAGGTGAATATTGATAAGGTTCTTCGCATTGTGCGGCTCGACAGACAGCAAAGCAAAAAGGTATCGGCCTACTCCTTGGGCATGAAACAGCGGCTCGGGCTTGCGGGCGCGCTCTTGGCGTTCCCGAAACTGCTGATTTTGGACGAGCCGACAAACGGACTTGACCCGTCGGGCATACAGGAAATGCGCGAGCTTATTAAATCGCTGCCAAAAGAGTACGGCATGACGGTAATCGTGTCAAGTCATTTGCTTTCGGAAATTGACCAGATGGCGGAGGACGTCGGCATTATCGCGAACGGCAAAATGATGTATCAGGGCGCGCTCAATAATCTGCACAACCTTGACAAATCGAAGTCGCTCGAGGAAATATTCCTCGACCTCACGGGAAAGGAGCAGAGCTTATGATTAAGTTGCTCAAATGCGAGTTTATGAAAACGCGCCGCCGCTATGTGTTTGTGACCGCGCTTATAGTAACGGCGGCAATGCTCGCGTGGATTTATCCGCGTCACCAGAGCGCTGACCTGCTGCGGCTCGGCTGGATGGCGAATTTGTACGAGCTGCCGCTTATAAACTCAATCTTTATGCCGCTGCTCTCAATAATCGTATCGTCGCGCCTGTGCGATATCGAGCATAAAGGGACCATGCTCAAGCAGCTTGCGGTCACGGAGAAACGCGGGCGAATTTACGACGCGAAGCTTTTATACGGGCTTGCGATTATGATGTTCTGCGTGGTGTTAAGCTGGGGAGCGACAATCTCGTTCGGCTATATTGCGGGCTTTGAGGGCGATGTGCCGATAAAGCTGTATCTTTTGTATCTGCTGTTTACAGCCGTGCCGACAATCGCGGTGTATATTTTTCAGCACACGCTGTCGCTTTGCTTTAAAAATCAGGCGGTCACGTTCTTTTCGGGAGCGATAGGCACGTTTTTCGGTACGTTTTCAATGTTCCTGCCGCAGCTTCTGTGGCTTCGCAGAACGCTTATTTGGGGCTATTACGCCGTGCTGATGTTTGTCGGGCTGTTTGACTGGACAAAAGAGGACCGCTATAAATTCGCGCATTTCGACGTTATGGAAATTGATTGGACGTTCTTTATCGTGCTGATTTTTATATGCGCCGCGATGTACATAATCGGGCGCGAAATATTCAAGAGAAAGGAGCTGTAAATTATGTTACTGAAATTATTGAAGGCGGAGCGAATGAAGCTCAAGCGTTCGCCCGTTTGGCTCGCGTTTTTGCTTATGCCGATAATCCCGGCGGCTTTGGGAACGGCGAATTACATTTACAATCAGGGCATACTGACAAAGGAATGGCTGAGCCTGTGGACGCAGCACACGCTGTTTACTGATTACTTTTTTTTGCCGTTAATGCTCGGTATTTACTGCGCGTATATTATGCGGCTTGAGCATATAAACAATAACTGGAATAAGGTGTTTGCCATGCCCGCCAGCCGTTCATCGGTATTTCTCGCAAAGCTTATAACCGCCGCCATTATGCTGCTTTTCAGCATGATATGGATATGTGCGCTGTTTGTGATTTCGGGATATATGGCGGGACTTACAAGTCCGCCGTGGCTTACAATCGCACAGTGGTGCGTATTCGGCACACTCGGAGGAATGGTTACGGTCGCGATACAGATTTTAATTTCGATGAACATAAAGAGCTTTGCGCTGCCGATAGGAATATCGTTCGCCGGCGGACTTTCGGGGCTTGGATTTCTTGCGAAAAATATGGGACACGTATGGCCCTATTCGCTGATGTCCTACGGCATGAACGCCAACGCGCCGCAGAAAATCGCTGAAAGCGGCGGCTACGCGCAGTTTGTTATTTTATGTATCGCGTATATCGCGGTTTTCACCGCAATAGGAGCGATTACGGCGGCAAGGAGGGATATCTAAAATTTTTCTAAACTTTCCCGCTGCGGCATTGACATATCCGTTTTGCGAATATATAATTTAATAAATATATTATACGGAGAACGGACGATGAAAAAATTATTATTGGTTGAAGATGATTTGAGCCTTATAAACGGTCTGTCGTTTGCAATAAAAAAGCAGGGTTACAATTTGGATACGGCGCGGACGAGCCGCGAGGCGGACGCGGTTTTCGCGGACGGGAAATATGACTTGGTCATTTTAGACGTGTCGCTCCCCGACGGCAGCGGGTTTGATATTTGCAGAAAAATCCGTGAAACGGCTAAAGTGCCTATCATATTTCTCACCGCCGCAGACGAGGAAACGGACGTCATAATGGGTCTCGATATTGGCGGTGACGACTATATTACAAAGCCGTTTAAGCTGTCGGTGCTGATGTCGCGGATAAACGCGATAATGCGAAGAAGCGGCGGCTTTAAGAATGATACAGAGCTTAACTCAAACGGAATAACCGTAAAGCTTCTAAAGGGCGAGGTATATAAAAACGGCGAACGGATTGATTTGACGGCGGGCGAATATAAGCTGCTTTGTATGTTTATGGAAAATCCCGATATTGTTCTTTCGTCCGACAGGATACTCGGCAGGCTCTGGGACTGCGACGAAAAATATGTTGATAACAACACGCTCACGGTGTATATCCGCCGACTGCGGACAAAGATAGAGGATAATCCGAGCGAGCCGAAAATGATTGTAACCGTTCGCGGTATGGGATATAAGTGGAGCGTGTAATATGAAAATATTTACCAACAAAAAAATCAAATCCCTTTTTGCCGTGATATTGTTTTGCGTTTTTGCCTTCGCGCTCATTTCCGCGCTTCTAATAATTTTCGACGTCAAAAACGCGGCGGCGTATATTTTTGTTGCCGCTCTTGCCTCGTTTGCCGCGGCGCTGATAAACATATACAGATATTTCCGCAATCAGAACAAAACCATAGAAGCCGCCGAGAAACAAATCACGGAGTACATCTCCGGCAACGGAGACGCGCGTATAGAATGTGATGACGAGGGCGAGCTTAATAAGCTGTTTCATAAGGTCAATTCGCTTGCTTCCGTTCTGAACGCGCACGCGGAAAACGAGGCGAAGTCAAAGGAATTTTTGAAAAACACCATATCCGACATTTCGCATCAGCTGAAAACGCCTCTCGCGGCGCTTAATATCTATAACGGTATTATGCAGGACGAAGCGGAAAATCCCGAAATAAAGGAATTTGCAAATCTTACCGAACAGGAGCTTGACCGCATTGAAACGCTTGTGCAAAATCTTTTAAAAATAACAAAGCTCGACGCGGGAACGATACGGATTGAGAAAAAAGAGGAAAACGTGTCGGAGATGATGAACGATATAAAAAATCATTTTTTGTTCCGCGCTAACCGCGAGGGAAAGCAAATCAACTTATCGGGAAACGACACGGTTATGTTATTATGCGACAAAAGCTGGCTCGTTCAGGCGATTGAAAATATCGTAAAAAACGCGCTCGACCATACGGAAAAGGGCGGGCAAATAAATATCGAATGGAATCGCCTTCCGTCCGTTTTGCAAATTACCGTAAAGGATAACGGCAGCGGCATTCATCCGGAGGATATACACCACATTTTCAAACGCTTCTACCGCAGCCGTTTCTCAAAGGACACGCAGGGAATAGGATTGGGACTTCCGCTTGCGAAAGCGATTATCGAAGCGCATGACGGCAGTATTGAAGTCGACAGCGAGGTCGGCAAGGGAACAGCCTTTGTTATAAATTTTTTAATTCCTACAAAATTGTAGGCTAAAATTCATCTCTCAGTAGGATTTCGGTGTTATTCTGTTATTATACAATAACAGAAAGAGGTGTTTTATATGAACTTATTGGAGGTACGATCCATTTCAAAAACCTACGGCAGCGGCGAAGCGGCGGTCGAAGCGCTCAAAAACGTCAGCTTCACCGTGCCAAAGGGCGAGTTTGTCGCGGTCGTAGGCGAATCGGGTAGCGGAAAATCAACGCTCTTAAATATGATAGGCGCACTCGACACTCCGACGAGCGGCAAGGTTTTCATAGACGGAAAAGACACATTCGCGATGAAGGAAAAAAATCTTACGATTTTTCGACGCAGAAATATCGGTTTTATTTTTCAGTCGTTTAATCTCATTCCCGAACTCACGGTAGAGCAAAATATAATATTCCCCGTCCTGCTCGACTATCAAAAGCCGGACAAGCGTTATTTGGAGGAATTGTTGACGGTGCTCAATTTGCAGGATCGCCGTAATTATTTGCCGAGCCAGTTATCGGGCGGACAGCAGCAGCGTGTGGCAATCGGGCGCGCACTTATCACGCGTCCCGCACTTATACTCGCCGACGAACCGACGGGAAATTTGGACACGCAAAACAGCAGCGAGGTCATTTCACTATTAAAGGAAGCGTCCAAAAAATACGAGCAGACGATCATAATGATTACGCATAACCGCGCCATCTCCGCGTCCGCCGACCGAGTGCTTCAGGTATCTGACGGAGTGCTGACCGATTTCGGGAGGTGCAGAGAATGAAACGCGAAATGAACAGCTATCTCGATTTAATTCCCATTTCCGCGCGGGTGAAGAAAAAGCAGAATAAAATGACGATTATATGTATCGTCCTCGCCGTTTTCCTTGTAACAGCCGTGTTTTCCATGGCGGATATGGGTATTCGTCTGGAAGAAGCAAGCGCAAAGCATAAGCACGGGAATTGGCATATTATGCTCAGTAATATCTCCGCCGGCGATGCCGAAAAAATAGCGGCGCGTCCCGATATTGCGGCATTTTCTGAATATGACGCAATCAATTATAAAATCAACGAGGACTATTATGTCGGTAATAAAAAAGCCGCCGTTGCCGGTATGGACAAAGCGTGGCTTGCCGATATATTTGATTATATGACGGAGGGCGAATTTCCGAAAAACGAAAACGAGGTCGTACTTTCAGAAAACGCAAAGGATATATGGGACACACATATTGGCGACACTGTGAAGCTGACCACGCCTGCGGGTGATTTTGAGTATACCGTGTCCGGCTTTGAGCAGGACGGCGACTCGGCAAGATACGATGCGGTCATTCTTTGCATGAATATGACGGCGTTTGAAAGGGTGCGCTCCGCGAACGGCAAACTGCCTGAGACGGCGTACTACTATCGGTTCAATAAGTATATTAACGTGCGCAAAACCATAAATGAGATTAAGGAACAATTTCATCTTGCCGATGATAATATCAGCGAAAACCTTGTGATGATAGGCTTGACGGGCTTCAGCGAAAATAACGTCTTACAAGGAATGTACGCCACCGCCGCGTTTTTGTTTTTGCTGATATTGATTGCCGGCGTGCTGATGATTGCGAGCAGTATGAACAGCAATATTGCCGGACGCACAAGGTTTTTCGGCATGATGCGGTGCACGGGGGCAAGCAAAAAGCAAATCAAGCGGTTTGTACGCCTTGAAGCGCTGAACTGGTGCAAAACAGCCGTGCCGACAGGCATTGCTCTCGGAATGATAATCACATGGGTGCTGTGCGCGGCGCTTCGGTTCGGCGTGGGCGGCGAATTTTCCGAAATGCCGCTTTTCGGGATAAGCGCGGTCGGTATCGTCTGCGGTGTTTTGGTCGGAATTATAACGGTTCTTATCGCGGCGCAGTCGCCGGCGAAGCGCGCGGCGAGCGTGTCTCCCGTTGAAGCGATATCAAACAGCGTGCAAACAAAAAGCCGCCGCGCCGCAAATACAAAGCTCTTGAAGATTGAAATTGCGCTCGGCGTTCGCCACGCGGTATCGTCAAAGAAAAATCTGCTGCTTATGACAGGCTCATTCGCGCTCAGCATTATCCTCTTTTTGGGATTTTCCGCAATTCACGATTGGACGCGCCACGCTCTGAACGGCTTACAGCCCCATACGCCCGATCTGTCCATAGCAAGCGACGACCGTTCCTGCACAATTACGCGCGGGTTGACGGATAAAATCGGTTCTATGACAGGCGTAAAGAAGGTTTTCGGGCGTGCTTTCAGCGGAGATTTTCCGACGCAATCCGATAAAGGTGTGACGGCGGTCGATCTTGTTTCGCTCGACGATCTGCAGTTTAACTGGGCTGACGAGGAAAAATGGACGGAGGATAATATCGGTCTGGAGCGCGCCTATAAAGAGAACGGCTGCGTGATGACAGTCTACAATAAGGATAACCCGCTTGAAAAAGGCGATAAAATTATATTGAACGGCGAAGCGTGGGAAATTGCCTGCGTGCTGACCGACAGCCCCATAGGCGGAGGCGGAAACCCGACAATAATCTGTACGGAAGAAATATTTAGGCGGCTGACAGGTGAAACGGGCTACGCCGTTGTTGACATTCAGCTTGCCAAAGACGCAAGCGACAGCGATATACGCGCCATTCGAGACGAAACTGAAGCAAACGGCTTTTTGCTGTCCGACAGACGCGAAAGCAACCGCGAGGTGGTCGGAACCTATTGGGCGTTCACTCTGCTGGTATACGGCTTTTTGTCGCTGATTGCCCTTATTTCCGTGTTCAGCATAATGAACAGCATTTCCATGAGCGTATCGGCGCGCATGAAGCAGTACGGTGCAATGCGCAGCGTAGGCATGAGTGCGGGACAGCTTACAAAAATGATATGCGCCGAAGCGGTAACATACACTTTATGCGGGCTGCTTTGCGGTTTGGCGGCGGGACTGCCTATCCACAAGCGCTTTTACGAGAGCTTTGTAACGGCGTATTTCGGCGAAGCATGGGAGCCGCCGGTTATGGCGGTAATCGTGATAGTGGCGTTTATAATGGTCGCCTCCGTTGCCGCGGTATATGCCCCTTCGAGGAGAATTAAAAATATGTCTGTAGTAGAGGTGATTGCGAATGAGTGATTTGGGAGTGTAGAAAGTTTTAACCGCAATTTCGAGGGTAGGAATGTAAACATAAGGGGTATGCCGATTTTGGCATTTTTGCCGCAAAAAATGCAAGTGTTTATGCGAGTTTCAGCGTTCCAAATATCTTAAACGGTGACACATACTATGTAGAGAAACGGCATATCGCAATTCAAGCGATATGCCGTTTCTCGCATCCTGTCCGACAGTCTGCCATTATTGATTATACTGTCTTACGTCATGCCGTTGAAGGGCGTTTTTTATTTTACTTTATCATAGTTGGCTCGGCCCCGCTTAAGTCAAACACGGCGGCTCCGCCCTCGCCGGTTATGCGCACCTCCGCGCCGGAATTGAGCAGCGGAGCAAGATATGCGCAACGCTCCCTTGCGCTCTTAAGTCCGGAAATCACGGCAAAGGACGGATGTGAGCGGTTTATCTCGTTTATATAATTGTATTTACCCACGCCGTGATTGGGAGCTTTTACAATGGCGCAGGGCTCCCACTCGGTATAGCCGTCGGCGCAGAACAGTATTTTGCAGCCGCCGTACTCCGCCATTATGGCCGTGCCGTCGTTCTCGCCCGCGGGCCGTAGTCGGAGCGAGGCAACATACAGTCCGTCGCCGAGGGTTGCGGTGCGAACGCCGTTTTCGGCCGCTTCGGCCAGCAGTTCGGCGGCCTCGGGTCCGGCTACGATACTCTTTGGCAGGCAGAGCGTTTCGATCATGCCGTCCGACGCAAGGCTTATTATTCCGCCTATATGCTCGCGGCTGGCGGAAGTGACGACCGCAGCATCAACGCGAGCGACGCCCCTCCCCTCAAGAAAGTCGCGTATCTCGTGACCACTCTTGCCGCCGTCGATGAGCACGGTTTTGCCGCCCGGCAGGCAGAACACGGCGCAGTCCCCGCGACCCACGTCAAGAAATGTCAGCGTGGCGCGGCTGTTTTCGGCGTGTATCATCAGTCCGCCCGCGCCTCCGGCCAGCACGGCGCAGACGGCGAACGCCGCGGCCATCGCGCGCCGCTTTGTACAGATCAGGTACAGGGTCAAGACCAAGGCCGCGTAGGAGACGATGAGCGGGGCAGAGGGCCTGCCGAGCGACACAATTGAAAACGGGAGCGCGGCTATCCGCTTTGCAGTAAGGGCGATAAAACCGAAAAGCGCTTCGCAAAGCCTTGCCCAAAGCCCGCCCAGCAGGGGTATGCGCCCGAGTAAAGGCAGCATAAGTCCCATCGGCAGGGCGATGCTCAGCGGCGGCACAACAATCAGGTTCGCGGGGATAAAGTACAGGGCGAAGCCGTTATAGTGCGCCGCAAGAGCCGCAAACGCGCCTATCTGCGCCGCAAGGCTCACGAGCACAAGCTCCGCCGGCGCGCGGAACACCATGGGCAGCGCGGCAAGCCTCGGCTGCCAGAGCGGAACGAACATCAGTATGCCCAGCGTGGCCAAAGCCGAAAGCTGAAACGACGCCCCAAGTATCAGCATTGGATTATACAGCAGCATAGCGGATACAGCCGCGCCAAGCGACGAAAGGCCGTCGCTGTCGCGGTAGAGCAGCTTTGCAGTAAGGTAAAGCGTCGTCATAATACAGGCGCGCACCGTGGCGCTGCTTGCGCCGGTAACTAAAGTAAAGGCAACCGCTCCGCATATCGCAGCCGCCAGACCGGCCCGCCCCCTGCCAAACAGCAGGGAAAGCAACGTCAGGAGCACAACCGAAACTATGGAAAGGTGCAGCCCCGACACGGAGGCAATATGGCTCAGGCCCGAGGCGGTGAGGGCGGTTTTCAGTTCCGCGTCCGTATGACGCTTGTCGCCGAATACCACGGCGCAGTATAGGCCCAAAGCGTCGCCGCGCAGCAGCCGCTCACCGGTCCTCACCGCCGCGCTTTGCGCCCGAGCCGCCAGCGACATCGGCGTGACTCCGCCCGACTCAATTTTCATTGGGCCCTCGTCCGTGGCGGCGAGGTAGATTTTGCGGCTGTATAGGTAGGAGCGGTTATCGAAGCCATAACCGTTTTTTGCAGACTTGGGGGCGCTAAGCGTAACGCGAAGACACACTCTGTCGCCCGCGGAGGGTGTGTCGGCCCTCGCGCCGTAGCGGGTGAGCTGCACAAGACCGAGGTCTTTGGTCTTTATTACGCAAACCTCGCGGTTTTCATATATTTGAGGGCGGTCCCGCACCACGCCTGTTATCTCGGTTTCGACGCCGTCGTATCTCTCGGCGAGGGCGTTCGCCCGCTTCTCCGCTGAGGTATAGCTCAACGCCGTAAACACGGCAAGAAGCGCGGCTGTCAGCGGAACAGCCGCGCTTTTACGAACGAACGCCAAAATTATGCAGGTGGCGAGCGCCGCCGCGAGCGTTGCCCACAGCGGAGCGCCGAGGGCGCAAAGAGCCGCCGCTCCCGTTACGAAAGCGGATATAACGAGCATTGGCCTTTTTATACTTATTTTGTCCTTTGTAACTTTATCCATGAGGATCACCAAGCGGTCCCGCCGCCGCCTCCGCCGCCGCCTCCGGAGAACCCCCCGCCGGAAAAGCCACCGCCGAAACCGCCGGACCGGCCGAAACCGCCGTCGGCGTTGCGCACGGCGCGCTGGGCAAATACCCTGCTGAGTCCGCCGTTGGCTCTGGCAACCGCGCCGCCAAAATACATTGGAGTAAATGGATAGTTATAGCCGTACCCATAATACCAGCTCGGAGGCTCCCTTATGAGCCCTTCAAACTTCCGTGCCCAAGCTTCGGTCACGCCGAGCACAAAGGCAAAGGGGAGAGTGTCAAAAAAGTATGACGGATTTTCGTTTACGAGACTTTCTATCTTGTCCTTTTCAGCGGTTTCAAGAAAGTCCTTAAAGCCGAGGCAGCGGCCTATTATACCGGCTCCGTATTCCGTGCGGCGGTGTATGAGCGCCGCGAACAGCGCGCCGAGCGTGGCCGCGCCAACGATGACAAGGCAGCGCGGCCGGCTGCCGAAAAAGCGCGCCTCCATAAGAGCCGAAGCATAGAAGCAGCCAAGGCCTCCGGCGGCGGCTATGACTATCGCCGCGAATACGCGACCTCCGGTGACGGAGCGCTGTACCAAGGACAGCGTCAGCGCGTAGACTATCAGCGGCGGCAGCAGGCCAAGAAAGCCGAAAAGGCCGGTATCGGCGGGCTCGCGCAGCAGGGCGAGCAGACCGTAAAGCAGCGGCGGCAGCAAACA
Source organism: uncultured Clostridia bacterium (assembly GCA_947629005.1). Lineage (GTDB taxonomy): Bacteria > Bacillota > Clostridia > UMGS1883 > UMGS1883 > JAFLUQ01. The sequence goes on along the minus strand of CANRCD010000009.1, from coordinate 24,424 downwards.
GAACCCAAGCTGCAATGCCGCCGCGGCGGCATTTTTGCGTCGCTCGAGAGCGCGCTTGCCGCGGAAGCTTTCCTGCGCATTTATTATCACGGATTGCGCTTCGTCGTAGTAGATTTCGCCGATTTCGCTGTCGGTGATACTGTCGCCGTTTTTAAAGAGCGCGTCAAAAGCTCTGCGCTCGTACTCGGGCCTGTCCTCGCCGATGGGGGCGGCCTTTTCCAGCGTGAACGAGCCTCCCTCGCCCTCGCGATACCTGATATAACCCTTGGACGCCCAGTAGAAGAACATGGCGGAAACGGCGGAGTTATTGACTCCGCGGTTCGCAATATACGAAACCTCGGCGGGATTCATGTCGTCGGGCGAGTAAAATTCTACTGTGCGGATGATAGCGTCGTCGCGCCCTATGCCGAACCACCGCGCGGCAGTCAGGGCCGCCAGAGCCAGCGCGGCCAACGCCAGCGCAAAAACTATCATGCTCTCGATGGGTGCGAGGCTTTTCGGCGCGGCGGCAAAGGTGCCCTCGGCCAGCCTCACATAGAGCGTAAGCCCCTCGCGGCTGCCAAGCTCAACGCCGTCAACGGATAGGACATTTCCGTCCGCGGCAACGCCCTCAAGCCTTTCGTCGCCGCCGTAGGCTCCGCGGTAGGCCTCGAAACCGTTTATCTTATCGGTGGGCAGCGTCAACCGCACGGAGGCGTTGTGAATGGGAACGTCCCACTCGGTACCTATCGGCGTAACGTAGACAATATCATTTTCTCTGTCGCCGTCCTTAGCATAGACAAGGTCGTAGCTTATTCGGTAGGTTTTCGGCCCGTAAACATAGTCGTAAGGGCTGCCGATGCGTATACCGAGCACGTTGCGGCCGCTCTCCAGAGCAAAAGGCTCTCCCTCCACGCTGACATTTTCTATCTTATACGGCTCTTGACTGCTGCTCAGCGGAATTTCCCGCAATATGCCATGGCTTTGGCCGAAAAAGTCCAGCGCGATAGTCTCGCTGACATGGTGGCGTCTGTCGGCGTCCACGGATATATCCACGTCGTATGCGCTCACGTTGAAGGGTTCGTAAGCCAGAGTCGGCGCGGCGAAAAGCAGCGTCGCCACAAAACAGGCAAGAATCTTAGAATTTAACCTGCACATTTTCCCTCTCCGCCTCGTTGGAAACCGAGAAATAGGGCTTCTGCTCGAAGTGGAACAGCCCGGCGACAATGCTGCTGGGCACGGTCACGCATTTTTCATTGTACTGACGAACCGCGCCATTGTAGTATTTGCGGGCGTTGGCAATGTCCTCCTCGATTTTCTGGAGCTGTGTCTGGAGGTTAAGAAACTGAGTGTCGGCTTTGAGGTCGGGATAGGCCTCGCTGAGGGCAAACAGCCTGCCAAGAGCGCCGCTTAAGGCGTTTTCGCTTTCAAGCTTTTCGCCGCCCTGAGCCGAAATGGCGCTGTTACGCGCCTTGACAACGTTTTCAAGGGTTTCGGCCTCGTGCTTGGCGTAGCCCTTGACCGTTTCCACGAGGTTGGGGATAAGGTCGTAGCGTTTTTTAAAGTACACGTCCATGGTGGAGAATGCCTCCTCCACCTTTAACCTGAGTTTGGCGAGCGTGTTGTAGGCCGCGGCCACGGCCGCCGCCAAAACAACGACTATCGCGATTACGATGATAAGCGCTTTCATTTTTCTTCCTCCCTTTTATTTCATCAGATTTTCAAAAAATTCCTCAAGGGCAGAGCAGTCGCAGTCCTCCACCCTTCCCGCGTCGCACAGCGCGGCAAAGCCGGAGTCTATAGGCAGGCGGGCCACATTGGTTATGCCGTGGGCCTTAGCGGCCTCCGCCGCGCGGCTTTGTCCGAAAACGGCGTGCTCGCCGCCGCAGTCGGGGCATTTGAAGTAGGCGTAGTTTTCCACCAGCCCCAGCACGGGCACATTCATGATTTTTGCCATGTTCAGCGCCTTTTCAACTATCATGAAAACCAGCTCCTGCGGCGATGTGACGACCACAATGCCGTCCACCGGCACCGACTGGAACACCGTCAGCGGCACGTCGCCGGTTCCCGGAGGCATATCCACGAACATAATGTCCACATCGCCCCAGACAACGTCCGTCCAGAACTGCTTTACGGCTCCGGCGATTACCGGCCCGCGCCAAATAACGGGCTTGGTTTCGTCGTCAACAAGCAGGTTGAGGCTCATAACGCTTATCCCGCCCTTGCTTTTGACGGGGAAAATCCCCTGACCGTCGCTTTCGGCCATGGTTTTTATGCCGAACATTCTCGGCGCCGAGGGGCCGGTTATGTCGGCGTCCAACACGGCGGTGCGCAGGCCCTTTTTCGCGGCCAGAGAGGCCAGCATACCCGTCACCGACGACTTGCCAACGCCGCCCTTGCCGCTGACGACGGCTATCACCCTTTTGATTTGGGAAAGCTCGTTCGGGCTTTCAAGCAGGCTTTCCCTTTCGGCGCAGCGCTCCCCGCAGGAGGAGCAGTCGTGGCTGCATTCGCTCATAGCTAAGACTCCTTTTTTGTTTATCGTTAATTTCATTTTACCACATCGGGGAAGAAATGTAAACAATTTTTTGAGTAATGAGCAAAAACGGCTGTAAAAAAGCCGAGGTCGGCTGAAGCAATCGCGTCAGAACGGGCGAAAATCAGCCCGCGCAGGCGGCATTGGCCGCCGAGCAAGCCCCCTACGGCATACATAGGTGCGCCGAGGGTGATTTTCGTTCGTGGTTCAAGTGCATAAAACGGAGAAAATCCGCTCAAAATGAGCGGATTTCCTCCGTTAATTTTATTTTGTAATTTTTATAGAATTAAATCAAAGCGTTAAGCCATGGGACCCCCGCAAAGACGGCTATGTCGAATTTGTGGGGAAAAAGGAGGAACAGCGAGGTGGGACCTAACTTGTTCCGACGTCGTTCTGCGCGTATTTTTTACGTCCTCTCGGCATATTGCGAATTTTTTTATTTCTCCGCGAGCTCGGCGTCGATAAGCTCCTGAATGATATTCGGGTTGCCTCGGCCAGAGGTCTTTGCCATGGCCTGACCAATGAGGGCCTTAGCGGCCTGGAGCTTACCCTTTTTAAAGTCAGCCACGCTCTTGGGATTGGCGGCGATGACGGCGGCGACTACCTCCGCAAGGGCCGCGCGGTCGTTTATCTGGCCGAGTCCCTGCTCCTCCACGAGCTTAACTGGGTCGGCGTCCTCCTTCCAAAGCATACCGACGAGCTTCTTGGCGGTGCCGCTGTTGATAACTCCGTCGCCCGTCATATCGGCAATTTTCGCCATGCTTTCGGGTGGAATCGGAATATCGCCGCCCTCGGGCGGAAGCAGGCGAAAGACCTCGGATATGATTAGATTCCCCAGCAGCTTGGGATGTTTTGTTTTCGCGGCGGCAGCCTCGAAATAGTCCGCCGTTTCAATCTGACTGGTGAGCAGCTCGCCGTTATAGGCGCTGAGACCGTAGCGCTCCACGTAGTCACGCTTGCGCTTGTCGGGCAGGGTGGGGATGGCGCTCTGGAGCTCGCGCAGACGCTCCTCGCTCATTATTATTGGCGGAAGGTCGGGGTCGGGGAAGTATCGGTAATCGTTGGCGTCCTCCTTGCTGCGCATGGCGGAGGTTTTGCCGGTGACGCTGTCAAAGCGGCGCGTTTCCTGAACGATAGTCTCTCCGCGCTCAATGGCGTCCACCTGACGGTGAAATTCGTAGTCGATGGCCTTGAGAATAAACTGGAAGGAGTTGAGATTCTTCATTTCGGTTCTTGTGCCGAATTCCTTTTCACCCACCTTGCGAACGGAAAGGTTCACGTCGCAGCGGAGCGACCCCTCCTGCATTTTGCAGTCGGACACGCCGGTGTAAAGGATTATCGCGCGCAGCTTGCGCAGGTACGCCACGGCCTCCTCGCCGCTGCGCATATCGGGCTCGGAAACTATCTCTATCAGCGGCACGCCGCAGCGGTTGCAGTCAATAAGTGTGCCGCTGTCGTCGTGGACGAGCTTGCCGGCGTCCTCCTCGATGTGTATGCGGGTTATGCCAATGCGCTTCGCGCCCTCCTCGCTTTCGATGTCAAGGTAGCCATGCTCGCACAGGGGCAGGTCGTACTGAGATATCTGGTATGCCTTGGGGAGATCGGGGTAGAAATAATTCTTGCGGTCCTCCTTGGAGTAACGCGCGATGGTGCAGTTGGTGGCGAGTCCCGCCTTGACGGCGTACTCGACTACCTTGCCGTTAAGCACGGGCAGCGTGCCCGGGTAGCCCATGCACACCGGACAGACGTGAGTATTGGGCTCCGCGCCGAAGGCAGTGGGGCAGGAGCAAAATATCTTGGTATCGGTCTTGAGCTCCACGTGGGTTTCGAGGCCTATAACCATTTCGTAGCCCTTGTATGTCATCAGAAAGCCCCCCTTTCAAGCGCGTATGCGCCCTCGGCGGCCTCGAAGGCCGCGCCGGCGCGGTAGATAGTCGTTTCGCTGAAGGCCGGACCGATGAGCTGCATACCGATGGGCAGGCCCTCGCTGCTCTCGCCGCAGGACATCGACAGCGCGGGCACGCCGCCGATGTTCACCGGCACCGTGCAGACGTCGCCCATGTACATCTCAAGCGGATCGGACGTTTTTTCTCCTATCTTGTACGCCACGGTAGGGGCCACGGGGGCCAGTATCAGGTCGCAGCGGTCAAACACGCTGCGGTAGTCGTTCATCACAAGGGTGCGCACCTGAAGCGCTTTTTTGTAGTATGCGTCGTAGTAGCCGCTGCTGAGGGCAAAAGTGCCAAGCATTATGCGGCGCTTCACCTCGGCGCCGAAGCCCTCGCTGCGGCTGTTGAGGTAAAGCTCGGTTATATCGCTGTAGTTTTCGCTGCGGTAGCCGTAGCGAACGCCGTCGAAGCGGGCCAAATTGCTGGACGCCTCGGCGGAGCTTATTACGTAGTAGGCCGCGAGGGCGTATTCGAGGCTGGGCATGGAAAGCTCGGTTATTTCCGCGCCAAGCCCCTCGTAGACCTTGGCGGCGTTCATCACGGCGGACTTTACCTCGCCGCTGACTCCCTTCGCAAAAGACTCCTTAAGCAGAGCGATTTTCATGCCTTTGACGCCTTTGCCTATCTCGGCGGTGAAGTCGGGCGTTTCGCGGTCAACGCTGGTGGCGTCGCGCCGGTCGTATCCGGCGATGGAATTAAGCGCCAGAGCGTTGTCGGCCACGGTTTTCGTCAGCGGGCCTATCTGGTCGAGCGAGGAGGCGAAGGCCACCAGCCCGTATCGGGACACCCGACCGTAGGTAGGCTTCATGCCGACAACGCCGCAGAAGGCCGCCGGCTGGCGTATGCTGCCGCCGGTATCGCTGCCAAGGGCGAAGGGGGCTTCGCCCGCAGCCACTACGGCCGCGCTGCCGCCGCTGCTGCCGCCGGGCACTCTGTCGAGGCTGCGGGGATTGTGCGTCGTCATGAAAGCGCTGTTTTCCGTAGAGGAGCCCATAGCGAACTCATCCATGTTGACCTTGCCCAAAACGGGTACGGCCTGCGCGTTCAGCCCCTCCATGACATGGGCGTCGTAGGGGGGAACAAAATTCCCTAACATTTTCGAGGCGCAGGTAGTCCGAAGGCCCTTTGTGCAGATATTGTCCTTTATCGCGGCGGGAATACCCGTGAGCGGGCCGGCCTTGCCCTCCGCGCGGAGAGCGTCGGCCCTTTTTGCCGCGGCCCGGGCCTTTTCGGCCGAGACGGTTATGTAGCCGCCAACCTTTTCATCGTTTTTTTCTATTGCGGCGAGGTAGCTTTCGGTTATCTCGGCCGAAGAGAGCTCGCCCGCGTCAAGCGCCCGACGGAGCTCGCCAAGCGTCATTGCAGTTATATCACTCATAGTTTACCCCCTATTCTACCACTCTCGGAACGCTGACGTACCCCTGCGCCTTTGTGGGGGCGTTTTCAAGCATAAGATCGCGGTCAACTCCGCTGTGGGGAGTGTCGTCACGGAATACGTTGCTCAGCGGCACCACATGGGCCGTGACGTCCACGCCATCGGTGTTCACGCCGGAGAGCTGGTTGGCGAAGCCCACGATGGCCTCCATATCGGCGGCCATGGCTGCGCGCTCCCCCTTGTTGAGACGGAGGCGGGCCAGCTTGGCTACGTTGTCTACGTCGATGGCGGGACCGGTTTTTTTCTTTGCGGCCATGGCGGCACTCCCCTCGGCGAAGGCCTGCCCGAGACGCAGTATCTCAAGCTGCTTGGGGTCTACGAAGTCGGGCGCGCCCGTCATTGGGCAGGAGGCGTCCTTCATTTTGGGGAAGGCAATTACCTCGCGCAGGGAATCGGCCCCCACGAGCAGCATTACAAGCCTGTCGAGGCCGAAGGCGAAGCCGCCGTGAGGAGGCGTGCCGTACTTGAAGGCGTTTACCATGAAGCCGAAGCGGTTCTCAATTTCGGCGTCGGTGAAGCCGAGGGCCTCGAACATCTTTTGCTGAATGTCGCTGCGGTGTATTCTTATGCTGCCGCTGCCAAGCTCCACGCCGTTGAGCACAACGTCGTAGGCCTGCGCGCGCACCTTCGCCGGATCGGAAAACAGGAACTCCATATCCTCGGGGTAAGGCATGGTAAAGGGGTGGTGCATGGCCATAAAGCGGTTCTCCTCATCGCTCCACTCAAACTGCGGGAAATCGGTAACAATGAGGAAGCGGAACTCGTCCTTGCTTCTGAGGCCGAGCATATCTCCGAGCTCAAGGCGCAGCGTACCGAGCGTGCGGTAGACGATTTGCGGCTTGTCGGCGCAGAAAAGGATGAAGTCGCCGGGCTTCGCGCCCATGCGGGCGATAATGGCGTCCAAATCCTCCTTGGAAAAGTACTTTGTAAGTATGGAATATATCTCTCCGTTTTCGCGCACAGCTATCCACGCCATGCCCTTGGCCCCGCAGCTCTGAGCTTTTTCGGTAAGCCCCTCGATAACGCTGCGGCTGAAATCGGCGCAGCCCTTGACGTTGATGGCGCGGACGATACCGCCCTTGTCAACCACGCTGCGGAAAACGGTGAAGCTGCTTGTTTTCATTATATCGCTGAGGTCCACTATCTCCAGCCCGAAGCGCAGGTCGGGCTTGTCGCTGCCGAAGCGGTCCATGCACTCCTGCCACGTCAGGCGCGGGAAGTCGCCGGCCTCGCGGCCCATTACGGTGCGGAAAATGTGGCGGAACAGCTTTTCAAGGTGGATGAGTATATCCTCCTGATTGACGAAGGACATCTCCATATCAACCTGAGTAAACTCGGGCTGGCGGTCTGCGCGCAAATCCTCGTCGCGGAAGCAGCGGGCCACCTGATAGTATTTGTCGATACCGCCAACCATCAGAAGCTGCTTAAAAATCTGCGGCGACTGCGGCAGAGCGTAAAACGCGCCGGTATGCACTCGGCTGGGAACGAGGTAATCCCTCGCGCCCTCGGGCGTGGACTTGCAGAGCATGGGCGTTTCCACCTGTATGAAGCCGTTTTCGTCGAGGAAAGCCTCGGCGGCCTTCTGCACGGCATGGCGGAAGCGCAGGTTTTTTACCATCTGCGGACGGCGCAGGTCTATGAAGCGGTATTTAAGGCGCAAGTCCTCGCGGACAGGGCTGTCGTCGTCGGGAGAGAACGGCAGCGCGGCCGATACGGAAAGCACCTCAAGGCTGTCGGCCATCAGCTCGATGGTGCCGGTTTTAAGCTTGGGATTATAGGTCTCCTCGTCGCGCAGACGCATAATGCCCGAGGCTTTGATAACGCTCTGGTTCTTAAGCCCTTCGGCTGCCGCAAAGTCCGCGGCGGAAAGGTTTTGCTGGTTAAAAACGACCTGAAGCGTGCCCTCGCGGTCACGCAGGTCTATAAAGATAACGCCGCCCATGTCGCGCTTGGTCTGCACCCAGCCGCACACAGTCTGGCGGGTGTCGATCTGCTCCTCGGTGAGCAGGCCGCAGTAAAATGTTCGGTCCATGATGAACAACTCCTATAAAGGCACTATAATATATCCTATATAATACCTCAAAAACGGGCTTATTGTCAATAGGAAATTTGAATAAAATCCCTTTTTTATCATTCGCCGGAGTGCAATATCGTATAGAGCGTGTCCACAAAGTTTACCGCTTCATCGGGCAAGAGAGTCTTTTCGGCAAAAAGCGCCCTGCCCTGTCTTATTTCCGAGCTTATGGCCGCGTCCGCCGTTTTTATCGCGATCCTTCCGGTAACGGCGGCCCCGCCGGAATAGGTGGCTCCGTAGCTGAGCGACGTCCAACGGCCCTCGGTAAGGTAGGATATGACGTCGCCGTCGGCGTTGAGCCAGACCTCGTCGGAGCCGTCGGGCCTGTGCGAAACGCCCAGCGCGTCGGGGCCGAAGGCCTGCTTTGCCGCGGCAATGCCTCTGGCAAGCTCCTCAGCCGAGGCGGCGCTGTCGGTATCGAGCCCGTCAAAGAGGCCCGAGAGCAGCCCCTCGAGGGAAGCGAGGTCGTCTCCGCCGTCGATAAGGTCTATCGCGGCGGCGCGGAGCGTCCCGCCGTCCGCGCCGGAGAGCATCTCCTCAAGCTCGCCCCAGTCGGCCCTGTACCACGTATCGGCGGCAACGCCGCTCACCCACGCGGCGGGCGCAATGCCCGCGAGCCTCGGGAAAATATCGGTTTTGAAATACAGGCTTTCACGCGTAACGATGACCTCCGCCGAGCCGCTTTCCGCACGGCCCGCGCCCTCAACCGTTACTGCGGCCTCGGCGCGGCGGGTCTCGCCGTCTGCGTCCACTGAGCCCTCGGCGGTTATCGTGAGGCCGGCGGCCTCCACGCGGAGCGTTTCGTCGTGAGAATACACCCCGACGGAGGTGCGAAGCAGAGTGAGCAGGTCGTTAAGAGCGGGGCAGGCCCGCTCTATCTCGGTGCGGGCGGCAGCCTTGTCGGTGAGGAGCGCCGCGCGGCGGTTATTGTCCCAACCTACGGTGAGGCCGGCGGCCTCGCCCAGCGCCCGAAGCGGCACAAGGGTGCGGCCGTCCTCTACCAGCGGCGGCACGTCCATCACATACGCCGGCGTTTTCGAGCCGTCGGCGTAGATCTGCGGCGCGTCGAGCGAAAAGCTCAGAGTGTGCCCGCGAAGTACGGCCGTTACCTCGCGGGAGGCGTTGTTATAGCCTATGTCCGCGCCGAGACGCTCCAGCACGGAGCGGAACGGCAGCATGACTCGCCCGTCCACGATTTTCGGCTCGGCGTCCGCAAAAGTCATAGGGGCGCCGTTCAGCAGCACGCTCACGCCCTCGCCGCCTTCGGCCAGCGCGGGGGCAAGCGGCAGCATGAGCGCCGTTAAAATAGCTGAGATAAATTTTTTCATAACGGTATCCTTTCTTTTTTTTGGGGGGGGGTCAAAGCAGCTCGGCGAGCGCGTCCTTGCGGCGCAGCACCTCGTCGATACGGTTTACATAATCCCCCGCTTCCTTGGGGTTGAATATGCGTTCAATGCGGTCGCCCACGACCGCCTTGGAGGACGCGCCCGCCCCCATGGCTACGACGGTGTGTATCTCCTCCATGATGTATATGTTGTAAAGGCACTCCCTGCCGGGCAGGGAAAAGCCTACGTTTTCAAGGTTGCCGAGGGTGTTTTTCTGCTTGTACATATAGTAGGGCTCTGCGCCGTAATCCGCGAGGCGGGCGCGGCACAGGGCCATCATTTCGTTGACGTTTTTCGCGAAGCGGTATTTTTCAAAGTCGCCTATCATGCGCGCCGCCCGCTTGAGGTACATAGTGTGCACGGTGACGGCCTCGGGGCCGAGCGGCAGCAGGCGGTCAAGGGTTTCGCCCACCATTTGGGGCGTCTCGTCGGGGAGGCCGACAATGATGTCGGCGTTGATACAGTTAAGGCCGCTCGAGCGCGCCAGCTCAAACGCGCGGATAACGTCCTCGGGGCTGTGGCGGCGGCCGATGGCGTCCAAGGTAGCCTGGTGCATGGTTTGGGGGTTCACGCTTATCCGCGTGACGCCGCATTCCGCCAGCATATCGCACATCTCGCGCGAGAACGAGTCGGGCCGGCCGGCCTCCACGGTGAACTCCGTTACGGCGGACATATCGAACGCCGATTTCACGTCCTCTATCAGGCGGCGGAACTGCTTTGGAGGCAGAGCCGTGGGCGTTCCCCCGCCAAAGTAGACCGAAACCGGCTTTCTGCCGCTTTTTTCAAGCAGCGCGGCGGTGTGGAAAATTTCCCTTTCGCAGGCGTCCACATAGGGGAGCATAAATTTATTGTTGTGCGTCAGCGCCTGAGATACGAAGGAACAGTAGGCGCAGCGAGTGGGACAGAAGGGCACTCCCACATAGAGGCTGACGGCTCTTGGGCTAAGCCCCGAGAGCAGCTTGCGCTCGCGCTTCGCCACTGCGAGGCTGAGAGCGGCGCGGTCGGGCTCCACCCAGTACTCCTCTGTCATAAAGCACAGGGCCTCGGCCTCGGTTTTGCCGCCGTCCAGCATGGCGCGGACGATTTTCGCCGGTCGTATGCCGGTGGATATGCCCCACGGGGCCGGCATATCGGAAAGCTTTCGGCAGGCCAAAAACATCGACTTTTTCACGCTGTCGGCGAAGGCCTTCTTGCCCGCGTTTTCCGCCGCGGGATACTCGGCGCGGGCGGTTTTTCCGCCTCGGGTAACCTCGGAGCGGAGCATACCGTTCTCGTAGACGCTGACAGCGGATATGTCGGAATGTAAATCGAAAAAAAGCTGAACGGTTTGCTCAGCCTCGGTTTTGCGGTCATGGCCGACGGTGGTAATCATTTTCATCACCTTATATACGGATTATAGGCTCTTTCGTGACCGACTGTGGTGCCTTCGCCGTGTCCGGGCAGCAGGGCCGTTTCGTCGGGGTAAGCCGCAAGCAGGCGGCGTATGGAGGCCATTTCGTCCTCAAAGCTGCCGAAGTCGAAGCGGCCTATGCTTTCGCGGAAAATAAGGTCGCCGCAGAAAACAGCCGCCCCAAGCGCGTAGCACACGCCTCCGGAACTATGGCCCGGCGTGTGCATGACGGAAAAGCTCAGCTCGCCGAAGGATAGGACGTCGCCGTCCTCCACAAACACGTCGGGCTCGAAGGGCACGGGCTCGGCGTCCGTCAGGAACGCGAGGCTCCGCTCGCGGCTGCCTATCATGTCGGCGTCCGCGCGGTGCATATATATTTTGGCCCCGTATTTCGCCTTCAGCTCCGCCGCCGCGCCCACGTGGTCGTAATGGCCGTGCGTGAGCAGCACGGCGCGGAGAGGAGCGCCGAGGGACTTGATTTTTTCTTCGATTCTGCCGGCGTCCGCGCCGGCGTCTATCGCAACGCAGCATTCCTCCCCGCCGACGAGGTAGCAGTTAGTAGCAAGGGGGCCCACGGTGAGTCTTTCGGCCTGTATCATGCTATTTCAACTCCCAGTATGGCTTCAAGCAGGCTGAAGCCGTCGTTTTCCGCCGCGATGACCGGCGCGCCCAGAGCCTTGCTGAGCTCCGGCACCGTCACATCGTCCAGCAGGACGTCGTCGCCGTCGCGCAGCATATCGGCGGAGATTATTACCCTGTCGCCAAGGTCGCTCCCGCCGAGCTGCTCTATTATGTCGCGGCCGCACAAAAGGCCGGCGACCGTTATCTCGGGGCCGAAAAAGTTGTTGATAACGGCCTTGACGTCCACGGTCAGGCACGGATATTTTTCGGCCGTCATTTTCGCAAATTCGCTCATCAGCGGAGCCGCCGCCACCCCTGTGGCTATCGTCACGCGTGCGTGAGGCACGCTTTCGGGGGCCATTTTCAGCGCGGCGGCAAATTCCTCCTTAAGAGAAGCTATCAGCCCCACGCCGTTTTCGAGCTGCGGGAAGCCGTCGTAGCTTTCGCCGTCGGGTATTGGCAGCCCCGCGCGGAGGTATAGCTCATCCGCGGCGTAAACGAAGCCCCGCCCTATCTCGCGGCGGGCGGCTTTTTGCAGCGTCTCGACCTGAGCTATCACCCTGCGGGCCTCATCGGGCGAGACGGGCTTCATAGGGGCGAGACCCCTGCGGTGAGCCGTCAGCCCCACAGGCACCACCGATACGCTGATGACCGTGCCGCTTAAGGCATATAGCTTTTCAAGCGTATAGTCCAGCGCCGCGCCGTCATTATAGCCGGGGCAGAGCACTATCTGGCAGTTCATCAGCATACCGTGCTCGGCAAAGCGGGCCATAATCTCGGGCAGCTTCGCCGCGCGGGGATTTTTCAGCATTTTCACCCTTAATTCGGGGTTCATCGTGTGGACGGATATGTTTATGGGGCTTACCCTCATACGGATAAGGCGGTCTATTTCGTCCTCGCCGAGGTTCGTCAGCGTAACGTAGTTGCCCTGAAAAAACGAAAGGCGGGTGTCGTCGTCTTTGAAGTAGAGACTTTTGCGCATACCCTCGGGGAGCTGATCGATGAAGCAGAACACGCAGGCGTTGGCGCAGCGGCGGGCGGTATCCATCAGGCCGCTCTCAAACTCGACGCCGAGGTCGTCGTAGGCGTCTTTTTCGAGCTCGACCTCCTCAATCGTGCCCTGCCTTGTACGCACGGTAAGTGTCAGATATTCGTCGTTCATCAGGTAGCGGTAATCAAGAACGTCGCGCACCTCTTCGCCGTTCACGGCGAGAAGCTCATCTCCCGTCTCAAGGCCGAGGGCGGCGGCTATTGAATTTTCGTATACAGTTTTGATTTTTGCCGCCACGTACCTCGCTCCTATCATATATTGTTCATTAAATCAAAAATTTTCTCCACGTTCTTGCGCAGCATCGTATACTGCCGTTTGCCGTTTATATATACGCCGCAGTTTCGTTCGTCGTAGGGCGTGAAATCAAGCTTTAATTTTTCGCCGGAATTGAGAATGTAGGTTATGCTGCCAATGGTATCGCCCATGGGCGCGTCCTCCAGCACGCCGCTGACGAGCAGGGCCACTATCTGCTGGTAGAAGCCGCGGAACTCGTCCTCGCCCAGCTCCCTGCCGTCCACGTAGAAGGAGGCGTTATCGCCCGCGCCGTCAAGCACGGTGAAGGTTTTCGTTTCGCCGTTCGCGGCCATTTCTATGCCGCTGAGGTCGGCCACATCTATCATGGCGAGGTACTTTTCGGCCACCTGCTCCATCGTGGAGTAAAGGAAGGCGCAGCCCGCGTCGTCCACACGCAGAATGTAGCCCGTGCCCTCGCGGATTATATAGCGGTATTCGCCCGCGGCGGGGCTTATCAGATAGCTTGCCTCGCCGCCCTCGAGGGTCACCTCAAGGCTGAACTCCGGTGAGTCGAGGCCCAGCATAGCGCGGTTTTCGGCGTTATCCTCGTATATGCCCGAGGCCGTGCTTTCCATCTCCGAAGCCGGAGTGAGCAATACCGTCGTCACGTCGGAGTTTGAGGCGCTGCGCTCCTCCGGCTCGGTTATCGTCCAATAGCTCAAAAGTCCGTATTGGTCGGCCGCGCCGTCGGGGTTCATCACCACGTGGAGCGTCGAACCGCCCCTCGGCTCGACGCGCATTTCGGTTATTTCCTCGGCGGTAAAGGCCGTGCCGAGGCTCACGTAGTCACGAGCCGTCAGGAAGGCAACGTCGGCAACATAGCTTTCCATAACATAGACCTCGGGGCCCGCGTCTGTGGAAAAGTAGTAACCGCTGCCGTCGGGCGTTTCGCTGCCGATATAGAAGCTGCGCTCGCCGCTGTCAGCGCCGACGGTGATCGTTGTCTCGGGCTTATCAAGGCCGAAGGCCGCGGCGTTTTCGCCGGCCTCGTCCACAAGCTGCGGGCTTGTCACGTCGGAAAAAGTATTTGTAAGCGCGTCGAGCATATTTGAATCCAGCGTGACGCCGTCAAAGCCCTCCAGCCGCCACGAGCCGTTGTATTTGTAAAGGTAGTAGCTGCCGTTTTTGTTGCTCACCCTCGCGTAGGTCATGGCCTCGGGCTCTACGGAAAAGACCTCTATGCCGCTTGAGTACTCCTCGGGCGCGGGGGGCTCGTCCTCGGGGCGCGTCAGCGCGTAGAGCGCCGCGGCAAGAGCGCCGATGACGAGCAACACTATAATTATATTTAAAATGAAACGCTTGTTTGCGGACATGGCGCGTCCCTCACTTTTACAGATGTCTTCTTCTGAGCCACACGGCGAGGCCCAAAAGCACAACGGCGGCCGGCAGAGCGTAGCAGAACAGCGCGCGGTACAGCTTTTTCTGCGAGTCGGTCAGCACAACGAGGTTCGCGCTGCGCAGCGACTTGCCGGCGATGGTCAGCTTTGTGCCGCTAAGCCCCATCATGCTGTATACCGAGCCCACGAAGAAGCTCTTATTGCCGAAGCTTTCCTCGGAGAACACACGGCCCAGAAGGTTGTCGTTGGTTTCCTGATAGTTGCTTATGCCCCAGAAGGACGAGCTTCCCGAAACCATAAAGCGGGCGGTTTTGTCGTAGTTTTCGCCGACGGTCTTTTCAAGGGTGACGCAGAGGTTGTAAACGCCCTCGGAGCCCTCGTCTTGGTCGTCCATAACGTCGTAGGCGATACCGCTCTTGGTTGTGTAGAACACCACGCTGTGCGACACAACGCCGGTCGGATCGTCCGAAACGCTGACGCTGCGGCAGAGCGTGCCTATGACGCGGCTTTTTGTGTCGATGATGTCTCCGGCTTCGGAGGATATCTGCGGATACATCAGGTCAACGCCGTACTGTGCGCCGCCGTAGCGGGCGTCGCCCTCAAGCACGTAGTCGTTGTTGAGAGTAACGCCCCACTCGGCCAGATAGCTTTCAAGCCTCGGCAGAGAAATCGTGGGCTCCACGGCAAGCTGTACGCTGCCGCCGCGGTCAAAGTAGGCGTCGAGATTTTCAATTTCCTGTGCGGTGAAGTCCTGCGTGGGAGAGATTATCAGCAGCAGGCCGCAATTTTCGGGCACGGGGCTTGTCAAATCTATCTGCATGGGGGTAATGTTCTCCTCGGCAAGCACCTCGGCCATAGAGTTGGGATTCGCCTCCTGATGCCCGACGGAGAAGCAGGCCAGCGCCTCGGAGCGGCCTATGCAGTAGGCCAGCGCGTTCGTCAGGCGGCTTTCGAGCATAAGCGTCGAGGGGGTGCGGCTTTGGCCGTAGCTGCCGGTAGTGTAGTCCACCATGTCCTCCATACGGATAACGCGGCTGCGGTTAGTCGTGGTATCCTCAACAATGAGGCTGCCCTCGCTAAGCTCGGCCGCCTCCTCGAAGCGTTCGGTGAACTTGGGGTCGCGGATATAGTTGACGGCCTTGTATTTGAGGTTTTTGCTTGCCGCCAGATATTTCAGAACGAGCTCCTTAACCTCGGTAAATTCGTCGTTTTGGTTTTTCATGTAGTAGACCGTCACGTCGTCGCCGCTCTCGTCAAGGTCGGCCAGCACGCCCTTGGTGGCCGCGCCGATTTTGAACATACCGTTTTCGGTCATATCGATGCGCGTTGCGGGAAATTTTTCCGAAAGGGCCGAGGCCGCGAGGTTCAGCAGCACAAAGATTATCACCGCTCCGGCCACGAGAACCGTATTGTTTGCGCCGTAGCGAAGGCGGCGGGTGTTAAGCTTTTTCATTTCCGGCCCTCCTTAACTCCAGCGGCGTTTTTCAACGCTGCGCACCGTGAGAAAGACGAACAGCGCCGAAAAGCTCAGATAGTAGAATATGCTCTCAAGCTTCAGCACGCCTATTATGAAGTCCTCAAACCGCTCCGTTACGGAAACAAGGGATATGGCCTTGTCGATAAGGCCGACGCCCACGGAGGGCAGGTTCGCCATAAGGAACAGCATAAGCAGAACTCCCAGCGAAACCACCAGCGCGATAATCTGGCTCTCCGTTATTGACGAAAAGAACATACCTATGGATATAAAGCACGTCCCGAGCAGGAAAAAGCCCAGATATGTGCCGAGTATCTTGCCCCACAGCGGAGCGCCGTGAACGGCCACTATGGCGAGGTATGGCAGAGTGGTCGCCATCGCGCACAGGAACACGCACATGGCGGCGAACAGCTTGCCGAGAACTATGCCCCACACACTGACGGGGGCCGTCAGCAGGAGTTGGTCTGTCTTGCCGCCGCGCTCCTCGGCGATGAGGCGCATGGTAAGCACAGGCGTCAGCAGCACAAGTATCAAAAGCCCGCTGCCGAGGGGGTTTGAAATGTCGCCCATGCCGCCCTCTATGACGTAGGTGTTGAAGTAAAAGCCGTAGATAAAGGCGAAAACGCCGATGAAAACATAGCCTATGGGCGAGGTGAAGTAGGCCCTGAGCTCACGCTTGAATATCGCTTTCACTTTCCGCTTCCCCCTTTTCATCGGTGATTTCTTCGGCCTCGGCGGCATTGCCGCCTGTCAGGCGGATGAATACCTCCTCGAGGCTCATTTCGTCGGCGCGCATTTCAATTATCGTGCCGCCCGCGCCGGCCACCGCCAGCGAGATCTCCCGCCGCAGTTCCGCCGGGGCGCTTATCCTGTATTTGCCGTCCGTAAACTCCACGCCGCTTACGCCCTCCACGGCGGATATGGCGGCGGTCACGGCGTCGCGGTCGCCCTCTATCTCGGCGATTATGCTGCCGCTGCCGCCGAGCCTGTGCGAGAGGTTTTCGGGGCTGTCCTCGGCGACTATTTTGCCGCCGTCGATTATCAGCACCCTGTCGCACACCGCGCTGACCTCGGGCAGAATGTGGCTGCTCAGAATGACGGTGTGGTTTTTAGCGAGCTCCTTTATAACGCCGCGCACCTCGATTATCTGGTTCGGGTCAAGTCCGACGGTGGGCTCGTCCAAAATCAGCACGTCGGGGCCGCCCACCAGCGCTTGAGCCAGCCCCACCCTCTGGCGGTAGCCCTTGCTGAGGTTGCCTATGCGCCGGCCGCCCACGTCCGATATGCCGACGACGTTCTTTATTTCGTTAAGATGATATTTTTTGTTCAGCTTTACGCCCTTTAAGTCATAAACGAAGCCGAGGTACTCATCGACCGTCATGTCAAGGTACAGCGGAGGCTGCTCGGGCAGGTAGCCTATGCTTTTTTTCACGGCGTAGGGCTCGTCCAGTATGTCGCGCCCGCCCACGGTAACTGTGCCGTCGGTTGCGCCGATATAGCCGGTTATGATGTTCATCGTGGTGCTTTTGCCGGCCCCGTTGGGGCCAAGAAAGCCCAGTATCTCGCCGCTTTTTACGTTAAAGCTGAGATTGTCCACGGCCACCTTTTTGCCAAAGCGCTTGGTGAGGTTTTTAACTTCTATCAAAACGATCACTCCCAAATCGTGATTTTGCGCTTGTTACTTCTGCGTGATGTCTATGCCAAGCTCCGCGAGCTGCTTTTCGTCCACCACGCCGGGGGATTCCACCATCAGCTCGCCGCTGTCCTTCACCTTGGGGAAGGCCATCACGTCGCGAATAGACTCCTTGCCGGTCATCAGCATCACCATTCGGTCCAGCCCGTAGGCCATGCCGCCGTGGGGCGGCGTGCCGTAGCGGAAGGCGTTGATGAGGAAGCCGAAGCGCTCCATCGCCTGCTCGGGCGTAAAGCCGAGCTTTTCAAACATTTTGGCCTGAAGCTCGCTGTCAAAGATACGAATGCTTCCGCCGCCGAGCTCCACGCCGTTCAGCACAATGTCGTAGGCCTTCGCGCGGACGGCGCCGGGGTCGGTGTCGAGCAAGGGAATGTCCTCGTCCTTGGGCGAGGTGAAGGGGTGGTGCATGGCGACGTAGCGGCCCTCCTCCTCGCTGTATTCAAACAGCGGGAAGTCTGTTACCCACAGCAGCTCGAACCTGCCGGGCTCTATCAGGCCGAAGCGCTGCGCCAGCTCGCAGCGCAGCGCGCCGAGGGCGGCGAACACGACCTCGTCCTTATCGGCGACGAAAAGCACGGTGTCGCCGGCCTTTGCTCCGGCCCTTTCGGCGATGGCGCTAAGCTCCTCGGGCGAAAAGAACTTCGCGATGGAGCCGCGTATCTCGTTTTCCTCCACTATGAGCCATGCGAGGCCCTTGGCGCGGTAGGTTTTCACAAAGTCAACAAGGCCGTCGAGCGTTTTTCTGGTGAGCTTTTGAGCGAGGCCGGCGGCGTTTATCGCGCGGACGCTATAGCCCGGCTGCTCCGCGGCGGAGGCAAAGGCCGTAAAGCCGCAGCCCCTGAACAAATCGGTCATATCGACAAGCTCCATGCCGAAGCGGACGTCGGGCTTGTCGCTGCCGAAGCGTCGCATGGCCTCGGCGTAGGGAAGGCGCGGCAGAGGGAGCTGAACGTCCACGTCCAGAATTTCCTTGAACACGCGCTTAAGAAAGCCCTCGTTGACGGAGATAACGTCGTCCTCGTCCACAAAGGACATCTCAAGGTCAAGCTGGGTAAACTCCGGCTGACGGTCGGCGCGAAGGTCCTCGTCGCGGAAGCACTTCGCCACCTGGAAGTAGCGGTCCATGCCGGCCAGCATCAAAAGCTGCTTGTAAAGCTGCGGCGACTGTGGCAGGGCGAAGAACCTACCCGGAAAAATGCGGCTGGGGACGAGGTAATCCCTCGCTCCCTCGGGGGTGGACTTGCAAAGCACGGGCGTTTCTATTTCAAGAAAGCCGTTCTCGTCGTAGTAGCTGCGGGCTATCTGAGTTATGCGGTGGCGGGTTTCAAGGGTGCGCTGCATAACGGGGCGGCGCAGGTCGAGGTAGCGGTACTTCAGGCGCAGCTCCTCGCCGGCCTTTACGTCGTCCTGAATTACGAAGGGCGGAACGTCGCTCTTCGAGAGAATACGCAGCTCCTCGGCCAGCACCTCCACGCGGCCCGTGGGAATTTTGTCGTTCACGCTCTCGCGCGGGCGCACCTTGCCGCGCACCGCTATGACGTACTCGCTTTTAAGCTCGGCGGCCTTTTCAATAAGGGCCGCGTTCTCGGGCGAAAAAACCACCTGGCTTATGCCGCTGCGGTCCCTTATGTCCACAAATATCAGGCCGCCCATGTCTCTGGCCTTGGCCACCCAGCCCATGAGCACGGCCTCTGTGCCGGCGTCCGTCTCACGCAGCTCGCCGCACTTATGAGTTCTTTTTAATCCCTTGATGACGTCCATTGTGTTTCCTCCAATTTTATATTATCAGCCTTTGTTTATTATCCTCACGGCCTCCGCCGCGTCCGAGGCGGGCCTTTCCTCGCCGGTGGCGAGGTTCTTAATCCTAAGGCCGCCCTTTTCGGGGAACACGGCCCACCGCGCCCCGCTCTCGGCGGCGCGGGCGAGCTGCTCCTCTACGGAGAGGCCCATAACGTCGCCCTCGGCGCGGACCCCCGCGGAGCGCAGGGCAAGCAGGCACCCCGCCGCGGCCCCCGCGTCCTCCGCCACGACCCACGCGGCCGGCTTTTCCGGCGCAGCCGCGCCGGAGCCCCCGTCCGACATCGCCAGAACCACTCTTTCCTCACCTATGGCGAAGCCCACGGCGGGCAGGTCGGCCTCTCCGCCTATGCGTCTGCTCAGCGCGTCGAAGCGTCCTCCGCCGCCGACGGTGCCGTTGGCCCCGCCGCCCCCGCCCTTGAACTCGAACACGGTACGGTTATAGTAATCCAGCCCCCTGATAAGACCGGGCTTTTCATCAAAGGGTATATTCATCGCCCTGAGGCAGGCTTTCACTCTTTCGTAATGCTCAAGGCAGTCGGGGCAGAGGTAATCCACCACCTTCGGCGCGCCCGCCTTTACGGCGCGGCAGCCGGCCTCCTTGCAGTCCAGCACGCGGACGGGGTTTTTGCCCAGCCGCTCCGCACAGGTGGGGCAGAGCTCGCCCCTGTTCGCAAAGGGCAGCAGATAGCGCGCCAGCTCGTTTTCAAAGCTCACGCGGCAGCGCGGGCAGCCCACCGAGTTTATGTTCAGCGTTAAGTTTTCCACCGACATCGCCCTAAGCGCCTCAAAGGCGAGGGATATGACCTCCGCGTCGGAGCGCGGATCCTCGCTGCCGTAGCACTCCGCCCCGATTTGGTGAAACTCCCTTAACCGCCCCTCCTCGGGGTTTTCCTGCCGGTAGCAGGTTATCTTGTAGCAAAGCTTTGCCGGCAGTTCCCTGTTCAGCCCGTGCTGAAGCACGGCCCTCGTCACGCTTGTGGTTCCCTCGGGCCTCAGCGCCAGACGCGCGCCGCTTTTGTCGGTGAAGCTGTAAAGTTCTTTTTCAATTATATCCGTGACCTTGCCTACGCCCTTTTCAAACAGGCCGCCGTACTCGAACACCGGGGTGTGTATCTCGCTGTACCCGAAAAGCCGGCATTTATCCATGAAAACCGCCTCGACAAAGCGGTTCGTGCGGACTTCTTCGGGAAGGGCGTCAACTGTTCCCGGAGGAGCGACAATGCGCATTTTTTTCAAATCCTTTCAAATGGCCGAATAGATAGGAATATTATTATTTTATTATACTACTTATGCTCCTATATTGTCAACATTAATTTTGTAAAAGGATTTTTAACGCCAAAAATTCCAAAAAATGCTTTACAAATCAGCCGGAAGGTTGTATAATATTCATATAAATAGAGGAAAGGACTGTTTTTCATGAAGGTACTGCTTACCGGCGGCGCCGGCTATATCGGCTCGCACACGTGTATCGAGCTGCTGGCCCTCGGCCACGACGTTATCATCGTTGATAACTTTTCCAACTCCAAGCCCGAGGCTCTTAACCGCATACGCGAAATAAGCGGTCGGGATTTCAAGTTTTACGAGGCCGACGCGGCTGACCCCGAGGCCATGGACAGGATTTTTGCCGAAAACGAAATCGACTGTATAATCCACTTCGCGGGGCTTAAGGCCGTCGGCGAAAGCTGCCACATTCCGCTGCGCTACTACCGCAACAATCTGGATTCCACCATCACCCTTCTCGAGGCGATGGAAAAGCACGGCGTGAACAACATCGTGTTCAGCTCATCCGCCACGGTCTACGGCGTGCCGGAGCGCGTTCCCCTGACCGAGGATATGCCCGCTTACAAAACGAGCAGCCCCTACGGCTGGACGAAGATAATGAGCGAGCAGATCTTCCGCGACGCCTGCGCCGCCAACCCCAATCTCAGCGTGGTGCTGCTGCGCTACTTCAACCCCATCGGCGCTCACGAGAGCGGCCGCATAGGCGAGGATCCCAACGGCATACCCAACAACCTTATGCCCTACATCTCTCAGGTGGCTATCGGCAAACTGCCCAAGCTGGGCGTTTTCGGCAACGACTATCCCACGCCCGACGGCACCTGCGTCCGCGACTATATTCACGTTGTGGATCTCGCCAAGGGCCACGCCAAGGCCATCGAATACGCCGCCGCACATAAGGGCGCGGAGGCTATCAACCTTGGCACCGGCATCGGCTACAGCGTGCTCGACATCGTAAACAGCTTCATGAAGGTAAATGACATCGACCTTCCCTATGAGATACAGGGCCGCCGCGACGGCGACGTGCCCGAGTGCTACGCCGACCCGTCAAAGGCCCGCGAGCTTCTCGGCTGGGTGGCCGAAAAGGGTATCGAGGATATGTGCCGCGATTCGTGGAACTGGCAGAAGAATAACCCCAAGGGTCTGGATTAAAATTTTTATTATATAAATCTATGAAACAGCCTGTTATTCTTATCGCGGCCTTAGAGGGAGCCACTGCGGAGGCGGTGGCGCTGCGCTCGGCTTTGGAATATTTCGGCGCCTTTGTCGCGGTAAAATGGATCGGCCGCCCAAGGGATTTTATGGACGTACTCAATGGCAAGCTGCCAATCGCGCCGGACTATGTGGTAATTTCCGGTCACGGGGACGAAGATGGTTTTTTAATGAGTAAACTTGGGGAAAATGTGTATGAGCCCGATGAGCCTAGGGGTAATTTCACACCGGAAGAGGTGAAAAAACACCTGATGATAAAAGGCGTCGTTCCCTCTACCTTGCTGTGCGACCGGCGGCGGCGCCATGTCGGACGTTTTTCGCAAAGCGGGATGTACTTATATTGCGCCGTCCGACTATGTGGAAGGCAATTCCGCATTAATGTTCGTCCTTCGATTTTTCTATGAACTGTTGCAAAACAAGGCCTCTGTTGACTCAGCCTTCAAAGCCGCCTGTGCGGTCGATGACGAAACCGGATTATTTGTTATGGCGTGAGCAAGCCAGCGAATAAAAGAGAAATGCCTGACTCGCGATAAAAAACTCACACTGTAAACTGACGCGCACGGGGGCCGGTCGAAAAAATCGTGCAGAATGAGCGAAAATCAGCTCGCGCAGGAGGCTTTAGCCGACGAGCAAGCACTCCCGACGGCGTACATAGGTACGCCGAGGGTGATTTTCGTTCATAGTTCAAGGGCTAAAAAAATAAGAAAACCCGCTCTTACGAGCGGGTTTTCCACATTAATTCATAGCCTTTTAGCAAACATATAATGCTCAAAGTAGAATTAATCTATTTATTAAGCCCTTGAACGCTCTGCGCGTATTTTTTTACGGCCCCTTTATGCCTTTTATGCCTTGCCGATACTGCCGAACAGTTCCATCTTTTCCTTGACGGTGGCCTTGATTGCCTCCGTGCCGGGAGCCAGCAGCTTTCTGGGGTCGAAGCCCTTGCCCTGCAAATCCTTGCCGGCCTCAATGTACTCGCGGGTTGCCGCGGCGAAGGATAACTGGCACTCGGTGTTCACGTTGATTTTCGCAACGCCTAGGCTGATGGCCTTCTTTATCATATCCTCGGGAATGCCGGTGCCTCCGTGGAGAACCAGCGGCATACTGCCGGTCAGGGCCTTAATAGCCTCAAGGGCGTCAAAGCGCAGGCCGGGCCAGTTTTCGGGATACTTGCCGTGAATGTTGCCGATACCGGCGGCAAGCATGGTCACGCCAAGGTCGGCAATGCGCTTGCACTCGGCGGGGTCGGCTACCTCGCCCATGCCTACCACGCCGTCCTCTTCGCCGCCGATGGAACCCACCTCGGCCTCGAGCGACAGGCCCTTTTCGGCGCAGAGCTTAACCAGTTCGGTAGTTTTTTCCACGTTTTCGTCAATGGGGTAGTGCGAGCCGTCGAACATTACGGACGAGAAGCCCGCCTCAATGCACTTGAGCGCGCCCTCGTAGCTGCCGTGATCCAAGTGCAGCGCTACGGGGACGGTGATCTTAAGCTCCTCAAGCATACCGTTTACCATGCCTACGACTGTCTTATAACCGGTCATGTACTTACCCGCGCCCTCGCTTACGCCGAGAATGACGGGCGATTTGAGCTCCTCAGCCGTCATAAGTATGGCCTTGGTCCACTCAAGGTTGTTGATGTTGAACTGCCCCACGGCATAGTGACCGTCGCGGGCTTTTTCAAGCATTTCCTTTGCCGAAACCAACATAACTGATACCTCCTGTTTTTTGAACTTTCACAAACTCTATTATGACATATTTTTTCTGAAAAATCAATATATATATTTCACAAACAGAAAATTTTTGGCAAATATTTTTTGTGAAAAGGGTGCTGTAATGAAAAAAATATATATTTTACCCGCGATATCGCTTGCCCTGTGCATGGCTGCGGCGGCGCGGGGACCCGTCGCCGCGTTGGGGAATCCGGCCGCGGTCAGGGCGGCTTTGGCGATGAATGGCGGACTGCGCCCCGCAGAGCCCGCCGCTGCCGAAACTTCAGCTGAGCCTGTAACCGAACCCGCTCCCGCAGCGGCGCCGACATACCAAAGGATTGCCGCCACGGCGGCGGCCGAAACCGAGATTCCCGTATCAAACCTTGCCGACGCGGATTTTTCCCCGGCTGAGCTGCTCTCCATGCCCGATGAGCAGCGCGGCGGCACTGTGCTTATCCTTCATACCCACGGCAGCGAGTCCTACGCCCCGTCGGCAAAGTACGATTATAAGCCGGAGGAAGATATCCGCACAGAGGACACAGACTTCAATGTGGTGCGCGTGGGGGACGAAATCGAGCGCGCCCTGACCGAAAAGGGCGTTTCAGTTATCCACGACAAAACGCTTTGCGACCAGCCCTCGTATAACGCCAGCTACAGCAAGTCAATGGCGATTGCGAAAAAATACCTGAATGAAAATCCGGACATAAAGATTATTTTGGATGTTCACCGCGACAGCATTGAGGATGAGGACGGGCAGGCTGTAAAAGTGCTGGCGCGCAATGGAGTGGCAAAACTGATGTTCGTAGTGGGCACCGATAAAAGCGGCCTCAGCCACCCGCTTTGGCGGCAGAATCTGGCCTTTGCCCTAAAACTCCAGCGGAGTATCAGTCAAAGTGAACCCGAGCTTTTCCGCGCCGTAAACCTGCGCAAAAACCGCTTTAACCAGCAACTTTCAACGGGCAGCCTCATTCTTGAAGTCGGTACCGACGCCAACACCCTCGACGAGGCGCTTGCCGCGGCCCGCATTTTCGGGCAGAAGCTTGGCGAGTACCTCACAAAGGCTTAAAAAATTTCAAAAAAGGGTATTGACAAATCAAGGGTTATATAGTATAATAGCTAAGTCAACCACAGATATTCCTCAATAGCTCAGTCGGTAGAGCATGCGGCTGTTAACCGCAGGGTCGTTGGTTCGAGTCCAACTTGAGGA
>CANRCD010000008.1 GCA_947629005.1 uncultured Clostridia bacterium | reverse complement strand
CCAAAACACCTTTTAATTTTCGAAAAACCCAGTATTTATGCGGTGTTCAGCCGTTTCGTACATCATTCCCACTCAATTGTTGCGGGGGGTTTACTCGTCACGTCATACACAACGCGGTTGACGTGTTTGACCTCGTTCACGATACGGTTGCTGACGCGCTCGAGGGTATCATAAGGGATACGGGCCCAATCGGCGGTCATAAAGTCGGTAGTGGTGACGGCGCGGAGGGCGATAGTATAATCATACGTGCGCTCGTCGCCCATTACGCCGACGCTGCGCATATCGGTTATGACGGCAAAATACTGGTTTATGCTCCTATCCATGCCGCAGGCGGCGATCTCCTCGCGGAAGATGGCGTCGGCGTCGCGGAGGATATCAAGGCGTTCCTTCGTTATCTCACCTATGACGCGGACGGCAAGCCCCGGCCCCGGGAACGGCTGGCGCCACACGAGGTTATCAGGGATGCCGAGGGCCGTGCCGAGCTTCCTGACTTCGTCCTTAAAGAGCATTCTGAGCGGCTCGACGATTTCCTTAAATTTAATTACGTCGGGCAGGGCGCCCACGTTATGGTGGCTCTTTATGGTAGCGCTTTTGCCGCTGCCGCTCTCCACCACGTCGGGATAAATAGTGCCCTGAACAAGGTAGTCCACCTCGCCTATCTTATTGGCCTCGTCCTCAAAAACGCGGATAAACTCCTCGCCTATTATGCGGCGCTTTTTTTCAGGCTCGGTCACGCCGGCCAGCTTGGAAAGAAAGCGCTCGCCGCAGTTGACGCGAATAAGGTTGATATCGAACTGCTTGGTGAATATCTCCTCCACCTCGTCGCCCTCATTTTTGCGGAGCAGGCCGTGGTCCACGAAAATGCAGGTGAGGTTTTTGCCCACCGCGCGGGAGAGCAGCACCGCCGCGACAGAGCTGTCCACGCCTCCGCTGAGGGCGCAGAGTACCTTTTTGCCTGCGTATTTTTTCTTCGCGGCCTCGATGTAGCGCTGGGCGTAGTCGCTCATCTCCCAGTCGCCCTTGCAGCCGCAGACATTGTACAAAAAGTTGCGCAGCATTCTCTCGCCGAAAAGCGTGTGGTTCACCTCGGGGTGGAACTGAACGCCATACAGCCTTTTTTCGGCGTTTTCACAGGCCGCCACCGGACAGGTGGGGCTGCTGGCGGTAATTTTAAAGCCCTCGGGCACACGGCTGATATAGTCGGTGTGGCTCATCCAGCATACGCCGCTCCCCTCTATGCCCTCAAATATGGGGCTGGGCGAAAGCTGTACCTCAATTTTGCCGTACTCCCGCGTTTCGGCGCTTTTTACCTCGCCGCCAAGGATGTGGCACATGAGCTGCGCGCCGTAGCATATACCCAAAACAGGAACGCCGAGGCTGAAAATCTCGGGCGAAACGCGGGGCGCGTCCTCGCCGTAAACGCTGTTGGGACCGCCCGTGAAGATTATTCCCACGGGGTTCTTAGCCTTGATTTCGTCGATTGTCCGCGTGTAGGCCATGACCTCGCAATAAACATTGTGCTCGCGCACTCTGCGGGCTATGAGCTGATTATACTGCCCGCCAAAGTCAATTACCAAAACTGTCTGCTTGTCCATATCGTTCCTCCGTATCAGGATTTTTTACGTTTGTTGTATTTTGTGCCGCTGTTCATCATAAAGCGGGTTATTTCAAATATCATAAACCATACCGTCAGCAATATAAATGAAATAATCAGATAGCGCATGGCTCCGGCGAAGCCGTGCAGCATATCCTTAGCCATAATACCGGTCACACCGCCGGCCAAGGCAAAAATGACTCCCCGCGCGAGCCCTATTCCTCCGACAGCCGCCGCCGCGGAAGGATACAGCTTAAGCGCCGAGGTTTCGGAGCGGATACCCGTTATGCCGGCCGTCACCGCCAACGCTATCGGGCAGATTACCGCTCCGGCCATGTCGGCCATGAGGCCAAAGGAAATCATATAGGCATTATTGAACAAATCCCCCAACAGAGCCGAAACAAAACACAGTATGTGAAAGAACACCACGCAGGCTATGGCTTTTTTCATGGAAATCTCCCCATTTTTTTATGTTTATACCATTATAACATATATACCCCGTTATTGCAAGGAATAAATTTCATAAAAAATTTACTTGTATTTTGCTCCCGTCTGTGATAATATATTTTTATAAATCCGAACGGAGATGAAGCGATGAACAAAAACGCTCCCCGCTACGCCGAATATATAGCCGACGTGGCCGATGTGCTCAGCGCGCCGTGTATTAAAAAGCTTGACAATTTTAACCAACACATGGGAACCACCCGCCTTTCGCACTGCATAAGCGTGAGCTACAAAAGCTTTACGCTGGCGCGGCTGCTGGGTTGGGATTCGCGGGCGGTGGCCCGCGCCGGTCTTATGCACGATATGTTCTATTACAATTTTCGCGATACGGACTATACCGCGCGGGAGCATTGCAGGCTTCATCCGCAGATAGCCTTCCGCAACGCAAAGCGGCATTTTAACCTGAGCCAGCTGGAGGGCGACATTATCAAGAGCCACATGTGGCTGGCAACGTGGACGAAGCCGCATCACAAGGAGGCATATCTCGTGACGGCGGTAGATAAATACTGCGCCGCGCAGGAGTTTTTCAAGGGGCTGTTCAATATGGCGCGGGCAAGGCTCGCGGCGGCGTAAAATATTTGGCGGGCACGGCTAAAATATCTGTTATCTGTCTGTAATTTACATTGCGGCAGTCTGTGGGAGCGCGCTGCGCTCTCTTTTTTTGCCCATAATGCCGGCTCCGCAGGCGCGTTCATGAAATAAACCGTCAATGGCTTGCCTATGTTTCCCGCTTCGGGAAAAATGCAAGCCGTTTAACGTATTTTCCGCTGAAGATTCCGCGGCATAAATCGTCCGCAGCTCGCATATATACTATCGGGGTGTTCACCGTGATATTTATTGTGAGAAAAAAATATATTGCGGCGGCGGGGGTCGTTCTCGCCGCCGCGCTGGCGCTGGCCTCCTTAGCAGGCAACCGTACCGAGCCGAGCTTTGCCGAGGCGGATAAAAAAACCATCGTGCTTGACGCCGGTCACGGCGATCCTGACGGAGGAGCCATCGGCGCCACGGGCTCGGTGGAAAGCGAGCTGAATCTTTCGGTGGCAAAAAAACTGAAGCAGAAGCTCGAGAAAAAGGGCTTTACCGTGATAATGACGCGCGAGGACGAAAACGGTATCCACAGCCCGTCGGCCCGCGGCATACGCGAAAAAAAGCGGGACGATATGCACAAGAGGCTCGAAATAGCCAACGAGTCGGGGGCGGATCTCTTTATCAGCATACACATGAACCAGTTCAGCGCGGAAAAATACCGCGGGGCGGAAGTGCTTTATTCCGACAAATTTGAAAACTCTCTGCTGCTCGCGGAGCTTATTCAGGCCCAACTTAAGGAAATTGACCCCGAAAACCAGACGCGCACCGTTAAAAAGGCGGACGGCAATATTTTTCTGCTTAAAAACGCCGAAATCCCCGCCGTGCTGGTGGAGTGCGGCTTTCTCTCAAATCAGGCGGAGGAAAAGCTGCTGAAATCCGAAAGCTACCAGAAAAAGCTGGCCGTCGCTATTGCCGACGGCGTGGAGGAATATTATGTCTGCGCCGGAGAAAGGAGCAAAAAACTGTGAAAGTGTTCGTAACCGATAAATACTCCGTTGCCACGGCCCTGCTGATAGCGGCGGCGCTGTGCGTGGCGCTGCCCTTCGCCCTGCGCGGCGAGGAGACCGCCTCTCAGAGCAGCCGCGAGCTGCCGGTATACAGCGTGGAAAGGAGCGACAAGAAGCTCTCGGTGACCTTTGACTGCGCTTGGGGAGCCGACGACGTGGACGCCGTAATATCCGTCCTTAAGGAGCACGACTGCCGCGCCACGTTCTTTGTGCTGGGAAGCTGGGCCGAAAAATACCCCGAAGCCGTCAAAAAGCTGCACGAGGCCGGCCACGAGATAGCGGGCCACAGCTACGACCACACCTATTACACGCAAATGTCGCCCGAGGAAATGCGCGCCGATATGGACAAATGCGACGCTGCCATCAAAAAAATCACCGGCGAAACGCCTCGGCTTTTCCGAGTTCCGGCGGGCGATTACAATAACAGCGTTATCGAGACCGTTCGCGCCTCGGGCCGCCTGCCCATTCAGTGGGACGCCGACAGCCTTGATTACCGCGGGCTTTCCGCCGCCGAAATGGAGGAGCGCATAATGAGCAGGGTGCAAAACGGCAGCATAATCCTGTTCCACACCGGCACCGACAATACCGCCGCGGCGTTGGGGCCGATTCTTGAACGCCTCGCGGGAGAGGGCTACGAATTCTGCCCCGTGGGCGAGCTGGTTTGCTTCGACAATTACTATATCGACAATACCGGACGGCAGTTCCCCTCCGCGCCGCAGAGCGAGCAGTGAAGGGCGGCGAAAGGCTAAAACGGCGATGTAAAAAACGCGCTCTATAGCGCGGAAAATCCGGCTCAGCCGTCTTTGCGGGGCCCCTTGGCCGCAGCAAGCGACGGATGAGGGGTCTGTTGGCAAAGATTCATCAACACGCAGAAAATCCGCTCATTACGAGCGGATTTCCTAATTAATTCAAGCTTTTTACTTCAATCTTTGCAGGCGGTATACGCAGTTATTGCGCACGGCCCCTTTTATTACGCACCGTATTCGGCGGAATATTTTTCCAGCAGTCCGTGACGGATAACCCAGAGCTCCGGCGAAAGGTCCACATAGTACTTATGCGGGTTTTCAAAACGCTTTACCTCGTCCCATATAGTGTCGAGCTGGGCGGCGCAGTAAGCGCGTATATCGCCGAGGGAGGGGCTTTCGTATACCTGTTTGCCGCCCTCGAATATCTTCACCAAAAGCTTCCTCGCGGTGAAGTTTTCCACCGTCTTGCGCTTCCAAGTGTTTTCGGGGTCAAAAATCTCGTACGGCTTCGAGGCGTCTATTTCCTCGCCGTGCTGAGTAATCACGTCGGCTATGGCGTGATTGGTTTCGTTATCGTAAAGACGGTATATCTGCTTAAAGCCGGGAATCGTTATCTTCTGGATATTTTCGCTTATTTTGATTTTGGGGACTACTCTCCCCTCCTCCTCGACGGCCACCAGCTTATACACTCCGCCAAACACCGGCGAGCTTTTGGCCGTGATAAGCCTTTCGCCCACGCCGAACGAATCTATGCACGCGCCCTGACTGATGGTGTCGCGGATGATATATTCGTCGAGCGAGTTCGAGGCGACGATGCCGCAATCGGGATAGCCGGCCTCGTCGAGCATTTTACGCGCTTTTTTGGAAAGGTAGGTAATGTCGCCGCTGTCGATACGCACTCCCTTGGGTCGCTTGCCCAGCGGAGCAAGAACCTCGTCAAACACCTTAATGGCGTTGGGAATACCGCTCCTAAGCACGTTATACGTATCCACCAGCAGCGTGCAGGCGTCGGGATATGCCTCGGCATAAGCCTTGAATGCCTCGTACTCCGAGGGGAACATCTGCACCCAGCTATGAGCCATGGTGCCAAGCGCGGGTATGCCGAAGAATTTGTCGCTGATAGTGCAGGCGGTGCCCGAGCAGCCTGCTATATAGGCGGCCCTTGCGCCGAGAATTGCGCTGGAATAGCCATGGGCGCGGCGAGAGCCGAACTCCATTACGGCGCGGCCCTGCGCGGCGCGGACTATACGGCTGGACTTTGTGGCGATAAGAGTCTGGTGGTTAACCGTCAGCAGAAGCATTGTCTCCACCATCTGAGCCTGAATGGCCGGTCCGCGCACCACGATGAGCGGCTCGTGCGGGAAAACGGGCGTGCCCTCGGGCACTGCCCAGACGTCGCAGCAGAAACGGAAGTTTTCGAGATACCCGAGGAAGTCCTCGCTGAAAATACCCTTGCCGCGGAAATACGCTATATCCTCCGCGGTGAAGCGCAGATTATTGAGGTAATCTATAACCTGCTCCACGCCGGCCATGACGGCAAAGCCTCCGCCGTCGGGTATACTGCGGAAGTACAAATCAAAGTAGCAGATTTTGTCACCCATGCCATTCACAAAGTAGCCGTTGGCCATGGTAAACTCGTAAAAATCCGCCAGCATGGTGAAATTCTGCTCATCTTTCCAGTCGGTATTCAAGGCCGATGCCCCCTTATCATAAGCGGTGTTACGCGTCAGGCGTTCTCAAGCGTGTCACGCAGCCAAAACTCGCCAACGTCAAAAGCCTCGTAAAGGCCGCTGCGCTTGGCGCAGCGGATGACCTTTTCCTTGCCGCGGCCGTTGTTTGTGCTGAGCTCCACCGTTACCGAGTCGGCAATCTCCATATTACCGACCTGCTTTTTTGAATTGATTCTGAAAATAACGATATACTTCTCCTTCAAATCGCCGTAGTATATAACGTCGCCGCGGCGAACCATCGGCACGCCGTTGAAGGTGAAAAGCTTTTGCTCCTTTTTTTCAGTCTTTTCTTTATTTTCCTTCTTCTCTTTATTCTCTTTATTCTCTTTATTTTCCTTCTTTTCCATATTTCTGCACCTCGCTTACTTTATTTTTCTATTATAACACAGGCCGGTACAAAAATCAAGTGTTTTTAAACGGCGCGGGTATAATTCTCAAGCCAAGCGTATTCCTCGGCGGAAAGGCGGTCCCTGAGACGGGCGCGGCACTCGGCGTGGTAGGCGTTGAGCCAATCCTTCTCGGCTTCGGTCAGGAGCTCCGCGTCAATGCCGTTCACGTCTATGGGACAGTAGGAAAGGATATCGAAGCCGTAAAACTCGCCGTGCTCCGTGGTCTTGAACGGCACGACAACCACGTCGTTCTCGGTGCGGATACCGTAGGCGTTCTCGATATACACGCCCGGCTCGACGGTACAGTTCATGCCAAGCTCAAAGGGTACGGAGCGCAGGCTCTGGCTGAAGCTCTGCGGCCCCTCGTGTACGTTCAGGCAGAAGCCCACTCCATGGCCGGTGCCGCACTTATAGTCAATGCCTTCGGCCCAAAGCGGCCCGCGAGCCAGAATGTCGAGATTGGCGCCGGTTGTTCCCTTAAGGAATTTAGCCGAGATGAGGGCGATATTCGCCTTGAGCACAAGCGTGAAGTTACGCCGCTCCTCGCCGCTTATCGGCCCGAGCACGAGCGTGCGGGTGATATCGGTGGTTCCGGAGAGGTACTGCCCGCCCGAGTCGATGAGCAGCATACCCTCCTTTTTTAGCACAGCGGAGCCATGCTCCTCGGGTTTATAGTGCATCATGGCGGCGTTGCCCTTATAGGCGGCTATGGTGTCGAAGCTGGGGCCGAGAAAGCCCGACTGGCGGGCGCGCAGCTCGATAAGCATCTCAAACACGTCGTACTCCGTAAACACGCGGCCCTCGTCGAGAGCCTTATATATCTGATAAAAGCCCTTTACGAGCGCGGCGATATCGTTATTGTAGCACTCGCGCAGGTTGTTGTTTTCGACCTCGTTTTTCACGGCCTTCATCGGGGTGACAATGTCGCGTATATTCTTGAGAGAGCAGGTCTTGGCGGCGGCGGTCAGGGCGCAGTTAATCTGAGTAAAATCCGCGCCGAGCGACGCGCCCTCGGGCAGGGCGGCAATATCGCCGGTTATCGCGGCGTATGGCCGCACTGTTACTCCCTCGTTTTTGAGATACGCGGCAAGCTCCCCGCTCACAGCGTCCTCGCCGATGTAGAGGCGGGCGTCGTTCTCGCCCACCAGCGCGTAGCTGATGGCGAAGGGACAGCAGTGAACGTCGCCTCCGCGTATGTTAAAGAGCCACATCACGCTGTCGAGCTTGCCGACGGCATAATGCGTAACGCCCTGCTTTTTCATTTCCCCGCGGACGCGGGCGAGCTTATCCGCCGCGCTTTCGCCGCTGTACTTAACGTCCAGCGCGAAGGCGGGATTATTCGGCAGCGGAGGGCGTCCGTCCTGCCATATAACGGAAAAATCGCAGCCGCTCTCAAGCCTTATCCCTTCCTTTTGAAGGGTTTTTTCAAGACTGTCGGCGGCGGCGCGGGAAAACAGCGAACCGTCGATACCGACGGCGGCTCCCTCGGGCAGCTCGTCTGTCAGGAAGCGGGCGTAGGTTTTTGTGCCCGCCTCGGCGGCCTTGAACAGCTCTATCTCGCTGCCCTCTATCTGCCGCGCGGCTTGGATGTAGTAGCGTCCGTCCGTCCACAGGCCGCTTTTGTCCATCGTGACGGCCAGCGTTCCTGCGCTGCCGGTAAAGCCCGACAGCCAGTGGCGCAGCTTATAGTGGTCGGGCGTGTATTCGCTAAGGTGCGGGTCGGCTGTGGGCACGACGCAGGCGGCGAGCCCGAGGCGGCGCATTTCTCCTCGGAGCAGCGCCAGCTTTTCGTTTGTCGTCATAAAATCAGTCCTTTATATAGTCACATTATTTTTAATTCCGGATCAGCGTTTAGCGTCAGATCGGCGCGGATACCGGCCATATAGTTATAGTACCCCGCGCAGGAGATCATCGCCCCGTTATCGGTGCATAGGTCTATCGGCGGGCAGTAGAACTGCAGGCCCTCGGCCCGCGCGGCGGCGGCCATGGCGGAGCGCAGGGCCGTATTCGCGGCCACGCCTCCGGCAAGGGCGGCCGCCTTTGCGCCGACGCTTTTGGCGGCGGCTATGGTATTATCGACAAGCACGTCGGCCACGGCCTGCTGGAACGAGGCCGCCACGTCTGCGCGGCTGTAGGGCTCGCCCTTCTGCTCGGCGTTATGCACATAGTTCACGACGGCGGTCTTAAGGCCGCTGAAGCTGAAATCAAAGCCGTTTTTCGGCCTCGGGAAGCGTATAGCGGCGGGATTGCCGCTTTCGGCCAGCTTATTAAGCTTCGGCCCGCCGGGGTAGCCCAGACCCAGTGCGCGGGCCGCCTTGTCAAAAGCCTCTCCCGCCGCGTCGTCGGTGGTTGCTCCGAGAATTTCAAAATCGCGGTAATCCTTAACGTGGAGAATATGGCTGTGCCCGCCCGAGGCCACGAGGCACACGAACGGCGGCTCCAGCCCGGGGTGGGCGATGTAGTTGGCGGCCACATGGCCGTGAATGTGGTTTACAGGCACAAGCGGCTTGCCGAGCCCGTAGGCCAGCGCCTTGGCGGCGGAAACGCCCACCAGCAGCGCGCCCACAAGGCCGGGGTTATACGTAACGGCCACGGCGTCGAGCTCGTCCTTCTCTATGCCGGCCTCGCGTATGGCGGAGTCTATCACCCATACGATTTTGTCAATGTGCCTGCGCGAGGCTATCTCCGGCACAACGCCGCCGTAAACCTCATGCAGGGCTATCTGCGTGTATATTACGTTCGACAAAACCTGCCGCCCGTCCCTTGTTACGCTGGCGGCGGTCTCGTCGCAGGAGGTCTCAATGCCGAGTATCAGCGCCACGGTTTATCTCCTTTCGCATAATTACGGCGTTTTCGCCGTCCGAATAGTACGCCCTTCTCACGCCCGCCTCCGCAAAGCCGCAGCTTTTGTAGAGCGCGCGGGCGGGCGCGTTGCCCTCCCGAACCTCCAGAAAAATCACCGAGGCCCGCGCCGCAATCTCGTCTATGAGCCGCGAGGCTATGCCTCTGCGGCGGCATTCGGGCGAGACGGCAATATACTGTATTTCGGCCTCGTCAAGCACGAGCGACCACACGGCGAAGCCGTTCACGCCGCCCTCGTCGCTGACGGTGACGCGCACCGCGCCCCCCTCGAGCGAAAGCCGAACCGCGTCGGCGGCGGCGGTTTCGCAGCCCATGCAGGCGGCAAGTGCGCCGACGGGGCCAACGTCCTCAGGGACGGCCGCCCTCAGCATGGCTCGTCCGTCCTTCCGCCGGCGGCCTTTAGCAGGCGGTTCCTTATGGCGGCCCCTATGCCCTCGGGGCCGGGGAGCCGCGCCAGAACAAGGCTTACGCCGTCCTCGTCGGCGCGGCGCAGCAGGTAGAACAGCCGCGCGGCGTAGGACGCGAGGTCCGCTCCGGCGTCGTACACAACGTCCGCCGGATAGTCGCCGCCGCAAAGGTCTATGACGGCGGTTTTTCCCTTCGCGCCCGCGAGCAGGGCGGCGGCGTTTTTCATATCGCTCACGGCCACAACGTCGGCCTTCGGGCTGTAGTGCGTATACTTCATTCCGGGGCACTTGGGCGCGCCGGAGCTTTCGCCGCCGTAAACGCACCGCCCCGTGACCGAGGCTATATCCTCGGCGGTAACGGCCCCCGGGCGGAGAATAGTCGGCACGGGGCACGTCATGTCCACAACGGTGGACTCCAGCCCTATGAGCGAGTCGCCGCCGTCGATAATCACATCCACGCGGCCAAGCATATCGGCCACGGTGTGCGCGGCGGTGGTGGGGCTTGGGCTGCCGCTCAGATTCGCGCTCGGCGCGGCGATGGGCGTGCCGCTCCTTCGGATGAGCTCGTGCGCCACGCTGTGGCTGGGCATACGTATGCTGACGGTATCGAGCCCCGCGCTGACAACGGCGGGAACCTCGGGCCGCTTTTTGAGTATTATCGTCAGCGGCCCTCCCCAAAACCTCTCCATAAGGCGTTCGGCCTCCGGCGGGATCTCCCGCGCCAGAAGCCGAACCTGAGAGATTTCTGATATGTGCGAAATGAGCGGATTATCCGCAGGGCGGCCCTTCGCGCGGAAAATATTTTCCACGGCGGCGGGGTTAAACGCGTCGGCCCCGAGGCCGTAGACCGTTTCCGTGGGGAAGGCCACAAGGCCCCCGCCCCTTATCACGGACGCCGCCCGTTCTATCAGGGCGGCGTCGGGGGCGTCGGGGTTGATTTTTATAACTTCGGTATTCAAAAAATCAGTCCTCGTAAGTTTACTTTAGTCGTCTACCTCCCAGCTTATTACCTTGCCCGTTGCGGCGTCGATTTCCGCGTCGAACTCGGTGCGTCCGCTGTAAAACTCGATTTCGTACTTCCAAACACGGTCGTCGTATTCGAGCTTGCTCTTGGTGAAGGTCACGTCCGCCTCGGCAAGGCCCGCCTGCTTAAGGGCGATGTCCTTGGCCTCGGCTTCGGTTATCCTGTCGGAGGCGTTATCCGCGCCGCCAACCGCGTCGTGGTGGTCGGCGTGGCGGTCATGATCGACCTCGCGCTTTATCACCTTGCCGGTGTCGGCGTTGATGTCGTACTCGTAGTCCGCGTCGGCGGTGTAGAAGTCAATCTCGTACTGCCATACCCTGTCGTCGCGCTCAAGCTTGTTCTTAATAAACGTTGCGTCGGCCTCGGCCACGCCGGCGTCCTTAAGGGCGATGGACTTAGCCTCGTCAAGGCTTATGGCCGCGTCGTACTGGGCGGTAACGCTGCCGCCGCCGCCCCCCGTGGGGGTTTTATCGTTCTTGGAGCCGTCAACAATGACGTCGGCGTCGGTAACGGTGGAGCCTTCGTCCTTAAGCTCTATCTTTTTTTCGTCCTCGTACCAATATACGGTTTTGCCCATAATCTCGCCGATAGCGCGGACGGGCAGATAAGTCGTTCCCTCGTAGAGAACGGGATAAACCGTTTCGCCTTTCGCGTTCTTGAAAGTCTGAGTTTTGCCGTCTATCACGACGGTGAAGTCACGTCTTATCTCGGCCTTTATGTCATCGACCATGCCGGCGGCGAACACGCCTATGCCGATGCCAACGGCCAACATTGCCGCGGAAACCGCGCATACAAATCCTTTTTTCATCAAAACACATCCCTTTCGTATAAAACTTTAATTATATTATAGCATAAAGCGGCGAAAATGCAACA
The DNA here is from genome assembly GCA_947629005.1 of uncultured Clostridia bacterium. Lineage (GTDB taxonomy): Bacteria > Bacillota > Clostridia > UMGS1883 > UMGS1883 > JAFLUQ01. Next base: position 66,852 of record CANRCD010000008.1, on the reverse strand, counting down.
GCTATTTTGTAAATTTTTTCAAAACTATACCGGATAGTTTTTCAGCACGTAGCCCTCGGCCTCGATAAGTGACAGAATCTCGTCAAGGGCGTTCGAGGTGCTTTTTCTGTCGTGCAAAAGTATGACGGCGGGGCTGCCGGCCTTTTCGAGGCCGCTTTTAAGATTGCGCAGCACGGTCGTGCGGTCAACGACGCTGCCGATGGAGTCGCGCGGGTCTACGTTCCAGTCAAGAATTTCGTACCCCGCCGCCTCGAGCAACTCTCTCTGGCGGTCGCTCATGTTCGGGCGGCTGCCGTAGGGCGTGCGCACAAGGGAGCTGCGCCGCCCGATAACGCCGTAAAGCGCGTCGGCGGTCTGGTTCATTTCGCGAAGCGGACGGGCCGGCTCGGAGTAAATGTCCATGCTGTGGCTGACGCCGTGCAGACCTATGGTAAAGCCGCCGTGCTCCATTTTGCGGATGAAGTCGGGGTAAAGCTCTATCCTGTCCTTGAGCACAAAAAACGTAGCCCCAGCGCCATGACGCTCAAGGCAGTCTATTATGTTGGGAGTGTTGAGGGTCGGGCCGTCGTCAAAGGTGACGTAAGCCACCTTTTCTCCGGCGGCCCCGCGCCCCATCAGAGACGAAAAAATCACTATGGCCGCCGTCAGGCAGAGAAACGCGGTCAATCTGAAACGCTTCACTTTGCTCACCTCGGTAAATTTTATTCGGGCGCGGCTTGACTTTAGAACGGGAGTATGGTAAAATAAAGGTAATAATGCGCCTGCGGCGCGGGTGGCCGCGGGCGGCGCAAAATACTCCCTTTTCCGGCGGCCCGCGCGGATCGGGATAATCATCTTGCGGGCGGAAAGGATATGCGCCATGCGACTTGCGACAAACGAATTCTTGCCGCTTAAAAACGTAAAAATTGACGACGGCTTCTGGGGAAAATACCAGAAAACCGCCATAGAACAGATAATCCCCTACCAGTGGCGGGCCATAAACGACCTTGTGCCCGACGCCGAGCCCAGTCACGCCATCAAAAACCTGCGCATAGCGGCGGGGCTTGAGGAGGGCGAGTTCGGCGGGTATGTTTTTCAGGACAGCGACGTTTACAAATGGCTCGAGGCCGTGGCCTACCGCCTGACTATAGCTCCCGATGCGGAGCTTGAAAAAACTGCCGACGGCGTTATAGAGCTGATGGAGCGGGCGCAGGAGGACGACGGCTACCTGATGACTTATTTCCAGATAAAGGAGCCGGACAAAAAGTTCACAAACCTGCTCGACTGCCACGAGCTGTACTGCGCGGGCCACATGGCCGAGGCCGCCGCGGCCTACTATGAGGCCACCGGCAAGGACAGGCTGCTGAATATCGCGCTGCGGTTTGTCGCGCTCATCGAAAGCAAGATCGGCCCCGAGGAGGGCAAGCTACACGGCTACCCGGGCCACCCCGAGCTCGAGCTCGCGCTGATGAGGCTTTACTCCGTGACCGGCGACGAACGCCACAAACGCCTTTGCGAGTACATGATAAATGCCCGAGGAACCGAGCCGCACTTCTTCGACGATGAGCTGAAACGGCGCAAGGGCATAAATATGTGGGGCGGCTATCAGGAGCGCGTGGATAAGCGATACAACCAGTCGCACAAGCCCATAAGGGAGCAGACCGTGGCCGTGGGCCACAGCGTGCGGGCGGGGTACCTGTTTACCGGCGCGGCCGCGCTGGCCGCCGAAAACGGCGACGAAAGCCTGAAAAGGGCCATGGATACCCTGTGGGACGACATAACGAAAAAGCAGATGTATATAACCGGCGGCGTCGGCTCGCAGGTACACGGCGAGGCTTTCAGCTTCGACTACCACCTGCCGAACGACTCTGCCTACAACGAGACCTGCGCCGCCATAGCCATGGTGTTCTTCGCGCGGCAAATGCTCCGCATGGAGCCGAGCGGCAAGTACGCCGACGTGCTGGAGCGGCTAATCTACAACGCCACCATCAGCGGAATGTCCCTCGACGGGCGGCATTTCTTCTATACAAATCCGCTTTCCATGTGGGAGGAGGCCACCAAAAAGGCCGGTATATGCGGCCACATCCGCAGCAAGCGGCCCGGCTGGTTCGGCTGCGCCTGCTGCCCGCCGAACCTCGCCAGAATGATAACCTCCCTCGGCTCGTACATATACTCCGTGAGCGGCGATACGCTCTACGTTCACCTTTACGTGGGCAGCGAAGCCGAGGCCGAGCTCCCGTGCGGCGGAGTGAAAATCATCCAGAAGGGCGGCTACCCGTGGGACGGGAAAATATCCATGCGCCTGAGCGGCGGCGGATACGCGCTCGCGCTGCGCATACCCTCTTGGGCGCGCGGCTTTAAGCTGAAAGTGAACGGCCTCGCCGCCGAGCCCGAAATGAAGAACGGTTATGCCGTTATCCGCCGCAGCTGGCACGACGGCGACTCCGTCACGCTGGAGCTGCCCATGCCGGTGGAGTTTATAGAGGCGAACCCGCTCGCCCGCGAGGACAACGGCCGCGTGGCCCTCATGCGCGGGCCGGTGGTCTACTGCTTCGAGTCCGCCGACAACGGAGACAGGCTCGACGCGCTTCGCGTGGCCGATTTCTCGTCCTTCGCCGCCGAGCGCGACGACTCGCTTTTCGAGGGGGCCGTCGTGCTGCGCGGCAAGGCTCTGCGCCGCCTGCCGTGGGAGAGCGGCGAGCTTTACCGCCCCGTCGGCGCGGACGCCGAGGAGGAGGCCGTCGTGACGGCCATACCCTACGCCTTTTGGGATAACCGTGACGACACCCGCGAAATGCTTGTATGGATAAGGAAGTAGCGCCATGAAGCCGAAAATGTTCGTGATAAGATTAGTGTGCTCGCTGCTGCTTTTCGCTTTCGCCGTGATACTCGCGGCGTTCACGATGGTGCTGCTCTCGGGCTTCGGCAATGCAGTAGGCTTTACCGCCGCCGGAGTTATCCTCGCCGCGGGAGCGGCGCTGATACTCGCGGTTTGGGGAGTAATCAAATCATAAATTGAGGAAAAATATATGTTCACACTTTTAGCAACCGAAGGCAAGGCCCGCAGGGGCCGCTTCGAAACCGTACACGGCACGGTGGAAACGCCGGTATTCATGAACGTAGGCACCTCGGCCGCCATAAAGGGCGCGGTTTCAACGCTCGATTTAAGGGAAATAGGCTGTCAGGTGGAGCTGTCGAACACATACCACCTGCACGTGCGCCCCGGCGACGACCTTATCCGCGACATGGGCGGCCTGCACAAATTCATGAACTGGGACCGCCCCATTTTGACCGACAGCGGCGGCTTTCAGGTGTTTTCGCTGGCGTCGCTCAGGAAAATCAAGGAGGAGGGCGTATACTTTCAGAGCCACGTGGACGGAAGGCACATCTTTATGGGCCCCGAGGAGAGCATGAGAATACAGTCGAACCTCGCCTCCACCATAGCGATGGCCTTTGACGAATGCGTGGAAAACCCTTCGCCCTACGAATATGTGAAAAACAGCTGCGAGCGCACCTACCGCTGGCTCATCCGCTGCAAGGACGAGCTCGCGCGGCTTAATTCCCTGCCCGAAACCATAAATAAAAAACAAATGCTTTTCGGCATAAATCAGGGCGGAACATACGAGGATCTGCGCGTGGAGCATATTAAGCGGATCGCTGAGCTCGACCTTGACGGCTACGCCATAGGCGGCCTTGCCGTGGGCGAGAGCGCCGACGTGATGTACTCCGTAATCGAGGCGGTGGAGGAGCATATACCGAAAAACAAGCCCCGTTACCTGATGGGCGTGGGTACGCCGCAGAACATTCTCGAGGCCGTGGACCGCGGGGTGGACTTCTTCGACTGCGTGATAACCAGCCGCAACGCCCGCCACGCCAACCTTTTCACCGATATGGGCGTGCTGAACCTCAACAACAACAAGTTCGCCCGCGACGACCGCCCCCTCATGGAGGGCTGCGGCTGTCCGGCCTGCAAAAACTACAGCCGCGCCTACATCCGCCATCTGATAAAGGCTAAGGAAATGCTGGGTATGCGGCTGTGCGTGCTGCACAATTTGTATTTTTACAACGACCTTATGGCCAAAATACGCGCCGCCATCGAGCGCGGCGAGTTCGCGCGGATGAAGGCCGAAATGCTGCCGCGCCTCGGCGGGAGGGTTTAGCCATGCTGAGCTTCACCGTCGGCAAAAACGACGCCGGACAGCGGGCCGACAAATTCCTGCTCAAGGCCACCTCGGCCCCGTCATCGCTCATATACAGGGCCTTCCGCAAAAAGGACGTCAAAATCGGCGGGAAATGGATTCCCCGCGAAAGGACGCTGGCCGAGGGGGAGCTGCTTACGGCTTATATCAGCGGCGAATTCGAGAAGAAGCGCATTTGTATCAACGCTCCGGCCGAGGTGGACATAGCCTACGAGGACATAAACATCGCCGTGCTGGTAAAGCCCTCGGGGCTGCCATCACAGCCCGACGCGGCCCACTCAGACGCGCTGAGCGAAAGGTTCAAGGCATATCTGATACAAAAGGGCGAATATGACCCGACGGCCGAAAACAGCTTCGCCCCCGCTCTCTGCAACCGGCTGGATACCAATACCGCAGGACTGGTCATCGGCGCAAAAAACGCCGAGGCCCTGCGCGAGATGAACTCCGCGATAAGGGAGCGGAAGGTGCGCAAGCTCTACCTTTGCCGCACCGAGGGCGCGCCCTCCCCCGCCTCGGCAACGCTGCGCTCCACAATCAAAAAGGACGCCGCAAAAAATAAAAGCTCCGTCGGAGGCGGCGGGCGGGAAATCGTCACGGCGTACCGCGTGCTCAGGAACGAGGGCGATACGGCCGTGCTCGAGGTGGAGCTCAAAACAGGGCGCAGCCACCAGATACGCGCGCAGCTCGCCGCCATAGGCCATCCTATCGTGGGCGACGGCAAGTACGGCGCGGCCCCGCGCGAGGGCGGGCAGCGGCTGGCGGCCTACAGGCTGATTTTTGAGACCGACGGGTTTTTCGCCTATATGAAAGGGAAGGAAATAACCGTCCACGGCGCGGAACGGCTGATATAAAGCCGCTGTAGCCACAGTGGAAAAATACACATCGGAGGAGATATTATGGATTACAACATTTTTGACTGGCTCATGTTCTTCTTTATCTACTGCTTTCTCGGCTGGTGCATCGAAAGCGCCATCGTCACTATCGACACCAAAACCCCCACGAACCGCGGCTTCCTCCGCGGGCCTGCACTGCCCATATACGGCTTCGGCGCGATAATAATAATCTTCTGTACCCTGCCGTTTTACGGCAACTACATAATGGAGTATCTGGTGGGCGTTGTGGCCTGCACCGTGCTGGAATACGTGACCGGAGTGCTGATGGAGACCATATTCAAAACCAGATACTGGGACTACACCGGACAGTTCATGAATTTTCAGGGGCGTATCTGCCTTCGGAGCTCGCTGTTTTGGGGCGTGCTGACGCTGTTCGTCGTACACGTGATTCACGAGCCTATCGCCGCCTTTGCGACGGAAAAGCTGCCCCTGCCGCTCACGGCCGCGCTGGCAATCGTTTTCTCGGCAATTATGCTGGCGGATCTTTACTTCTCCGCCAAGGCCGCCTTTATGCTTGACAAGCTGGCCCGTGCGCTGGATGAGATTAACGTACAGATGGAATTGGCCAAAATGGAGGCCAGGGATGCCCTCGCCCAGAAGGCTGACGAGCTTGCCTCAAAGGCGGAGGAACGCGCCGAGGAGCTGCGCCAGCGCCGCGAGGAGGCCCTGCGCGGCCTCGGCCTCGCTATGAGGAGCCTTGCAAAGAACAACCCAACCGCGCGCCACAGCCGCTTCTCGAAGGGCTTTGAGGAGCTGAAGGAATACGCTCGGAAAAAACGGGCGTAGCGGGCATAAAAAAAGGCGCGTCCGCGCCTTAACCCGCCTCATTGATTATATCAAGCATATCCCTCGGCGTTACGACAAACGACGCCGACGGGAAATGCTTGATGTTGCCTGTCACCAGATAGGCCATACCATCAGCCGCGCCGGCCTTCACGGCTATCTCGTAAAAAACGGCGTCATCAGGGTCGGGAAAGACCTCTCCGGTCGGGGAAGCCTCCACAAAAACGGCCTTCTCGCAAAGGCCCTCGAGTACCGTCTTAATATCTTCAAAATCGAAGCAAAACTTGCTCCTGCTAAGTACCTCGGTATACTCCCGCAGGACGGCATCACTCATCAACGGCGTCAAACGGCCTGTAAGAGCCGCGTTAAGCACCTCTCTCGGCGGTGAACCGCCGCCGAGCAACGCCGAAACCACTACGTTTGTGTCAAGCACGGCATATATTCTCATTGTCCCGCCTCTTTTTCACGACGATATGCCCTTATCTCGGCGTTGATTTCATCCAGCGGCATTGAGGCGGCGCCGCGCCTTTCCGAAGCGGCGTTTATCCTGTCGGCGGCCTCAATGGCCCGCCTGCCGGCTTCGGTATTATCACAAAGCGTCATACTGAACGGTATGCCGCCGTCCTCAACGAGCCTGTACAAGCATATTCTCATATACGTCTGAATATCTATCCCAAGGCGTTCACAGATTTTCGCCGCCTTTATCCTAATCGTATCATCTGCTCTGAACTGTATCATTGAATTTGCCATAACAACATCACCTTTAAAATCAATTTATATACCCATTATATCAGCTTTTGACTGCAAATGCAAGCAAATGAATGAATTTAATAAAAAATTAACAAAATCAGCCCGCGCGAGCGGGCCATGGATCATATAACGCGGGTGGCGGAGGCGAGAATACTATCGCCGAGGGCTATAATTTCGCGGCGCTTTTCCTCGCCGAGCTTTGCGGCAATGGCGTCGTATGCGGGCTTTATCTCCGGCGGGCGCGAGGTGAGGTTATGAGCGTCGCTGCCAAGGAGCTTCGCAACTCCCTCGGCAAAAAATTTAAGCGCTCGCCTTTTCGGGAGAAAGCTGCGGAAGCTCTCGGCGTTCATCTGGAGCAGGCAGCCCAGCCGCGGAAGCTCGTATATCATGTTCATATCCTTTACAATGGGGATATATCGTTCAAAATGGGCGATTATCGGCGTAATACCGTTACTCGTGATACGGTAAACGGTCTCCAGCGTACGGGAGCTCCACATCGTAAAGGGCATTTCAAGCAGCATATACTTTGTGCCCTCGATGGCCATGCGCTCAAAGCCCTCCACCCTGTCGAGGGAATCCATGAAAAGCACCTCGGCCCCGACGTAGATTTCCGCGCCGAGCTCCACGCCCTCGGCGGCCTCGCGGAGCCTGCCGAGCGCGGCGGCGCGTTTTTCGAGGAAGCTGTCAACGCTGTTGCGCGAGGCGTAGAAATGAGGAGTGAGCGCTATTTTGCGCACCCCCTCGGCCGAAAGCCGCTTTATCATTTCAATTGACGTTTCCGCATCCCTGCTGCCGTCGTCAATGCTGGGCAGTATATGCGTATGGATATCATTCATTTTCGCCGTTACCTGCCTTTTCGCCGTCAGCCGCGGCGTAATATCCGCCGTACTTATATCCGCTCTTGCCGTCGCTCTCGGCGGCGTTAAAGATAAAGCCGAGGATTTTGGCGTTCACCAGCCTGAGCGAGCTCACGGCCTGAGCCACGCTGTCCTTTTCGGTGCGGTTCGAGCGCACAACGATGATAACTCCGTCCGCCAGCTCGGAGATAAGGGCCGTATCGGCGACGATGTTTACGGGAGAAGAATCGAGGATTATATACTCGTAGCTTCCGGAAACGGTGTCGAGCAGCTCCGCAAAGGCTCCGCTGCCCAAAAGCTCCGTCGGGTTCGGGGGGATTTCGCCGGAGGTTACGACGTCCAGATTGGGGGCGGCGTGAACTACGGCGTTCTCAAAGCTGCAATAGCCGGTGAGAATATTGCTGAGGCCTTTTTTGTTGCTCAGCCCCATCAGGGCCGACACGTTTGGCCGGCGCAGGTCGCAGTCGACCAACAGCACCTTCGTGCCGGACTCGGCTATATTTACCGCCAGATTGACGGAATTTGTACTTTTGCCGTCGCCCATATCGGAGCTTGTTATAACAATCCTGCGGCATTTCTTTTTGGGGATTGAAAACATAACATTCGTCCGGAGGGCGTTATACGCCTCGCGCACGGCAAAATTGCTCTTTGCGCTTTCGACCTTTGCGCGCTTTTCGGCAAGGGTCTCCTCCTGAACTTTTTTTCCGCCGAAAAGCTTCATCGCTTATGCCCTCCTTCCGCCGCGGGCCTTTTGCCCTGCTCTGCGGCAATATTCGGTATCACGCCGAGGACGGGCAGTTCAAAGGTCTGCGTGAGATAGTCGCTGCTCTTTACTCTGGCGTCAAGGGATTCCAAAAGCAGCACAAGGCCCGCGCCCAGCACAAAGCCCAACACAAGGCCAATCAGGGTGAACCGCTTCACGTTAGGCGAAACCGGCTTCTCCGGCAGCTTTGCGCGGTCAATTATCTCGGCGTCGCTGCCCTTGACAACCCCCTGAATGAGGCCCGGGGCCACATCGGCGAAGGTGTTGGCAATTATCTGCGCGTATTCCGGCACGGGATTGCGCACGGTCACGATGAAAATCGGGGCTTCCTCGTCCACGTCGCTGGCGGATACCATGGAGAGTATCTGCTCCGGCTCGTACCCGAGTTCCGATGCGCTGGCCACCTCGTCAATGACAAGGTCGGTATACATCATGTTGATATAGCTGTTCACAAGCGTCCTCGCGGTGGTTATATCGGAGCCCTGAACCTTTGTGGAATTCGACACGCCCTGCTGGTTATTCACGTAAAACTTAACATTGGCCGAATAAATAGGGACCGCGAAAAAGCTGCTGTAGATAAACGCCGCAAGGCCAAGCGCCAGCGTGAAAGCCACTATGACGGGGAGCTTATGCAGCATAAGAAGAAATATCTGCTTAAAATCCACCTGGTATTCGTTCTGTTCCTCCATGCGGGGGCCTCCTTCTTTGGAAACATCTTATATAACTATACACTAAAACGCAAAAAAAGTCAATGCTATTTTAAAAAAATTACTTTTGGAGGTATCTGTTATGAACAGCAAGCTCAAAGAAATTATCGAAAAGGGAAAAAACATTGTGTTTTTCGGCGGGGCGGGAGTCTCGACCGAGAGCGGCATACCGGACTTCCGCAGCGTGGACGGGCTGTATAGCCAAAAGTACGACTACCCGCCCGAAACCATTCTTTCGCACAGCTTTTACAGAGCGAGACCGCTGGAGTTCTTCCGCTTTTACCGCGACAAAATGCTGTGCCTGTGGGCAAAGCCCAACGCGGCGCACCTGTCGCTGGCGCGGCTGGAGGCCGAAGGGAAGCTGAAGGCCGTGATAACCCAGAACATAGACGGGCTGCACCAGGCCGCCGGCAGCAAAAACGTGCTGGAGCTGCACGGCAGCGTGCTGCGCAACCACTGCGAGCGATGCGGCAGGTTCTACGGCGTGGAGGCCGTGGCCGAAAGCGAGGGCATACCCCGCTGTGAATGCGGCGGCACGATAAAGCCCGACGTGGTGCTGTACGAGGAGGGACTCGACAGCGATACGGTAAACCGCAGCGTGGCGGCCATTCGCGCCGCCGACGTGCTCATCGTGGGCGGTACGTCGCTGAGCGTGTACCCCGCGGCGGGGCTTATCGACTATTTTCGCGGCGACGAGCTGGCGCTGATAAACAAAACGGCCACCCCCGCGGACGCGAGGGCGACCCTTGTCATACGAGACCCCATCGGGCAGGCGCTGGGCGATTGACGGCCGAGCCGAATCAATACCCGCTGCCGAAGTCGAACAAACGCTCAAACTGAAACCTGCACTCTTCTCCGCTCATCGTAAACCGCAGCAGGCAGGCGTTTTCAGCCGCGGGGACTATCCCCTCCCCAAGGGAGGAATCGGCCAGAGTGACGAAGCGCAGGTTCCCCCTGCGGCTCGAGGCGTTTCTCGCGCCGGTCTGAACGATAAATACGTTTTTCGTTTTCGCGATAAAGTCAAAATAATCGTAAAATACGGCCGTATCGGCGTCGGACTGACCGTTCGGCGCCGTTTTGGTGAGGACTATAACATTCTTTGCCTGAGTTTTTGCCAGAGCGTTGGCCATGGACGTCCATTCGCCGCCGCTCAGGCGGCCGCTCGCGGGAAGTGAAATCACCAGCGCAAAGCCTTTGTCTATAGCGCTGTAGCTGTCGGCGGCGATGGGCGTGCGCAGGCCCGCGGGCAGCAAATCGGAGCGGTACGCGCCGAGGAAACCGTAGCTGGAGGATGAGGATATTCCCAAAAGTCCTTCGCGGTAAAGGAACGTATCCATCAAGGTATCGGGCTCGCCCGTCCACGCGAACACGCCAAAGCTGTCGCCCTCAATACTGCCCTGCGCCGGATCAAGGCTGATGTTCTCCTCCACAAAAGGGGGCGGAGAAGCGGGCGAACCGACGGTTATCAGCATGGAGGCCGTGGCTCCGTTAAGGCTCAGGCGAAGCACAGAGTAGCCCTCGCCGACGGCTGTTATCACGCCGCCCTCAAGCCGCGCCGCCTCTCCCTCGAGCGACGGCGAAAGCAAGCCGAGGTTACGCACGGCGGCGTATGAGCCGTCGGCGGAACAGACCTCGGGCACGGGAGTATAGCTCTCCCCCACGGCGAGGCTTATGGACTCGGGCACGCTGATACCCGCATAGCTTCCGATTACCGTAACGGTCAGCGGGGCGGACATTTCTCCGCCGCAGCCTGCGGTTATTTGGGCAGTACCGGCGGTATACGGCGTAAACACGCCGTTTTCCACCTTACCGTCCACTCCGGAAAGGTTCCAGACGATTTCGCCCTCCTGCGCGGCCGGCAGGCCGGAGGCGTCATAGCAGCGAGCCTCGATAACCATGCTGTCGCCCAGAGCCACGGTTTTCTCCGAGGAACGCAGCCGTACGCCCACGGCGGGGCCGACAGCCGCGTCGGTCACCACGGACACGGCGTTTATCACCCTGCGGTTCTCGGTGGGGGAATTCACTACCTCCGGCGAATCGCTCCAGAACGGTGAGGCCATCATACGGGTGGAGCCGCCGCCGTCGAGGTTCATCGCGTTAACACAGCCCAGTTCCAGCGCAATATCCGCAAGCTCGTCCTGAGTAGCCCCGCGCGAAAGGCGCTGGCGGCCGTCCACCGCAATCAGGTAAACCACGGTACCGTCGGCGTTGGAGCCGACGCAGCTCCTGTTGCTGCGGCCAGCCGCAACGTGGGTGTGGGGCGTTTTTTTGCCGTCCTTAAGCAGCAGCGTGCCGCCGCCGAAGGCTGTTTCGACATTCGATATATCCGGCGTGGCGGAGATGTTCAGCTCGATCCTGTCGCCCACGGAGAAATTATTCGCGAAAAACATACTAACGCCCTCGTTTACGGCGATAACATAGCCGTTCTCGGGTATTTCGACCGGCGGCAGGCCGCGGCGGAATTCCGTCACAACGCCGTCCGCAACGACAATCTCGGCCACCTCTCCGCCCGCCGCGGGCGAAAGGCCGCCGTTCCACTCGGAGGTATACATCACAGGCTCGCCATAGTAATCAACGTGCTTATTGAGGTGCTTCACGGCGCAGCTTTCGCCATTGGGCGCGGAGACGCTGATGTTCATGCTCATATAGCCGAGCGAAAGGGAGTCGCCGTCGTAAAAGGCGGCGGCCATATTCTCGTCTATCTGCGACTGCAAAAGCTCGCCGTCCTTAATCTCGATTCCAAGTGAAAATCCCTGCGCCGTTTCGGGGTGCGTGGCGTCAAAAAAATCGGCGTTTACCGCCGCGAGCACTCCCTCGCGGGTTTTGACAAGGCCGTCGATTGTCGTAAGCTTGTCGGCCCCGTTCTTGAGCAAATCAAGTCCGACGTGCTCCGCGCTGAGGTCGGCCTTAACGCAGACCACATTCAGCCACGAATCGCCGAAAAAACGCCTTATGCGGCGCAGCTCCACGCCGTTCATCACGGGCTCCGTCTCGTCGTATGTATAAACCTCGCCGTGTGCCGCAGGGGCCAGCAGCATAAGCAGCAAAAGCGGCAGAATAAGCCTTTTCATATTTATCAATCCCTTCACAACATTTAATTTTACACCAATTCGCGCAAAATTGCAACAGGAATTTTTTCACCCCTCGGACCGTTTTTTGACCCGAAAGCGTCACTAAAACGTGTATTTATCAGTAAAAACGCCTATGGAATTTACTTTTTATTGTGTAATTTTCACGTTGACTGGCATGACAAAATGTGGTATTATACTTATGGGCGATTATAAAGTCTTATGCCGGAGGTGAAAAAAATGTGCTATAGTATTGGCGACGCCGTAGTTTACCCCATGCACGGGGCGGGAGTTATCGAAGGAATTGAAGAAGCGGAAGTGCTGGGCGCCGTGCGCGAGTACTATATCATGCGCATCCCCTACGGCGACATGAAGGTAATGGTGCCTCGTAACAATCTCGGCGGGGTCGGCATAAGGGACGTCATATCCCCGAGCGAGGCCGACGAGGTGCTGGCGCGGTTTGAAACGGTGGATACCGTTATGAACTCAAACTGGAACAAGCGCTTCCGCGAAAACATGGCAAGGATAAAAAGCGGCGATATCAACGAAGTGGCCTCGGTGCTTAAATGCCTTATGGTGCGCGACCGCCGAAAGGGGCTTTCCACAGGAGAAAGAAAAATGCTGGCCAACGCGCGGCAGATTTTTGTCAGCGAAATGGTGCTGGCAAAGGGAATGACAAACAGCGAAATCGAAGGCATTTTGGCCGAAATTGTGGACAATCAGCTTAAAGCAGAGGCATAAAGGAAGTGGCAGCTATGGATAGCAATCAAAGCAGAGGCTTTGTATCGGCCGTGGTTGTGGCGGCGGGGGCCTCGACGCGCATGGGCGCGAACAAAATGCTGCTCATGCTTGGCGCCGCGACGGTGTTTGAACGCGCCGTCAGGGCTTTTGAGGACAGCGCCGAGGTGGATGAGATAATCGTTGTGGCCTCCGAGGACAACTTGCCCAGATACAGGGATATCGTGAAGGACAGCCTTCTTTCAAAGGTGACGAATATCGTCCGCGGCGGAAACAGCCGCGGAGAAAGCGTGCGCCGCGGCATGGACTGCTGCGCGAAAAACGCGGAAATTATCGTTATTCATGACGGCGCGCGCCCGCTGATAAAGCCCGACTCCGTGGACGAGACCGTGCGGCTCGCGCGGGAGCATGGGGCGGCTTCGGTCTGCGTGAAGTCAAAGGATTCCATCAAAATCATCGACGGCGATTTCGCGGTTTCATCGGTGGACAGGGAAAAGGCCGTGCTTATTCAGACGCCGCAGGCCTTTAAGCGCGATATCATCTTCCGCGCCCACGACGAGGCCGAGGCCGCGGGCTTTGACGGCACCGACGACTGCGCCCTGACCGAGCGCATTGGCATAAGCGCGAGGCTTTTGTACCTCCCCTACGTCAATCTAAAGCTGACGGAGCCTATCGACCTTGCGCTGGCTAAAGCCGTTTTGCAGGAAAGGGGCAAGCTATGAGAGTAGGACTTGGCTGCGACGTACACCGCATGGCGGAGGGCAGAAGGCTGATTTTGGGCGGGGTTGAAATAGAACACCCGACGGGCCTTTTGGGCCACAGCGACGCCGACGCCCTCTGCCACGCCGTTATTGACGCGCTTTTCGGCGCGGCGGCGCTGGGCGACATCGGCGCGCACTTTCCCGATACCGACCCGAAGTACGCCGGAGCATCCAGTCTGGCCCTGCTGCGCGAGGCCAGACGGCTTATCCGCGAAGCGGGGTACGAGGTCGTAAACATCGACTCGATAATCATTGCGCAAAAGCCGAAAATGGCCCCGCATACGGCAAAAATGGCCGCGAACATCGCGGAGGCCTTGGGCGTCGCGCCCGAAATGGTCAGCGTGAAGGCCAAAACCAACGAGGGTTTAGGATATCTCGGCCTCGGCGAGGCCATAGAGACCCGTGCCGCGTGCCTGATAGAAGAAAGCGCGTGCGGCGAGAGGCAATAATTGAATTAATTTAGAAAATCCGCAGGTCTGCGGATTTTCTTTGCTTTTATGGTCTTTGCGCCGCTAAAATTTTATCTCCTCGCCGGTCGTAACGTCTACAATGGTTTTGTTCCGCCATATCAGCAGATACAAATGCCCGTCGTAAACGGTCATACCGTCGCCGAAAACGTAGGGATAGATTTTTCTTAGTCCGCCGTCGGACTCAACGGTAAAATAGCCGTCGTTCACGGCGGACACGCCTACGTACTCGTCAAGCCAAGTGGCAAGGACGACGGGCTTCCCCTCGGAGGAGCCGAGCAGGCGGATATTTTCATGGTCGGCGTCGGTTATTGGAACGAGGGAGTTGTCGTCGTTTAGGATATAGGTCAGGTACTTGCCCGTGACATACGTCGTGCCTCCCTCTTTTTTCGTTGCGTTCACGCACATATACCGCTTTCCGCCCACATACTCCGCCCCCGCAAAGGTGAAGTCGAACCCGAGGTCGAACCTATCAAAGCTGCCGTCGGCGTTTTTGATGAACCAAAACCCCGTCGCCCCCACCGAATGGGGCTGAGCATACTTGGTCAAATATCTCATGGAAACGGAAACAAGCGACTTTCCGCCGCCGAGGTCGCTCTCATAGCCAAAGACGTTTATCCCCAGCGGCTCGTCACGCTGCTTTTCGGCGGCCACATAGTCGGATATATCGGCTATCATGGTGTTTTCGTACATCAAGCTGCCGCCGTTCACGCTAAGCTTTTCGCGTATATCCGCGCCGCTGTCCGAGGCCGGCGGGCAGTAGTCCGTCGCCGTCACGGTGCGGGAGGACGGGTCGAACACACGCTTTATCTCGCCTGTTCTTCGGAAGCCTGCATGGCCCTCGTATTCCTCGGACGGGTAAAATTCGTAAGTGTCGGTTTCAAAATAAAGCCTGCCGCCGTCCTCAGTGAAGCCGTTGCCGCGCTTATTGCCCCTGTTGGCGTTGATTATGAGCCTGCCGTTCCATATATAGTCCATGCCGAACTCCTCGGTCGCAAAGCGCCATGTCATGGGGAAATAGGTTATGCCGCGGGCGTTGAAAACGGGGTACTCCTCCTTGCTGTTGTCAATCGGCTTTCCGTTGACATAAATCGGATAGGTCGCTATCTCGCCCTCAATTTTCGCGGTTTCAGGCGCGTAGGCCGGAGCGGCGTCGGGCCAGCCGCCCGCAGGCGGGCAGTAGGACAGATAAAAGCAGCCGTCCGTCCACGAGCTTGTCAGCCCGAGCATACGTACATAGTCGTATGTCATGGGGAAATAAGTTATGTCCTTATAGACCAACAGCGGGTATTCTGTGGCCTTATGCTCGATTTTGGAGTTATCCACCCACACGTCGAACTGAGCCACATCGGCCTCGAGAGCGAAGGCCGGCGCGCTGACGGCCAAGGCCGCCAACAGTGTTAAGATTATTTTTTTCATAAAAACACCTCCTGTATTTATAATTTAGACGCAGAAGCGGCCAAAAAGTTCCCGATTATTTCAAAAAAAATCGGGCGGCCCCCGCCCGACTCATCGAAGCTGACCTCATATCGCAAATTCCGGTTTCGAAAAAATCAGAATTTTGGCTCAATCGGCCGCTTCTCCTCTTCCCACAATACCGCTTCCTTCAATATTTGCTGGTATCGTTCCAGATAATAAACCGCTTGAAGAACAGCACCGTCACAAAGGCCACGACGTTCGAACCGATTTTACCGAGGGTAGGCACAAGGGCTTCCCACAGCTCGCCGCCGAACGGCAGCAGCCCTAACCCCAGCAGTATCAGCTTGGCCGAGAGCATAACCACGGCGAGATTGGCCGCGCTGGCCAACGCAAACAGAGCGGCGTCGCGCCTGTGGCGCGTTTCCGGACTGCGAAATACCCAATATTTGGATATAAAATAGTTCGCGACATAGCTGACGATATTGCTGACGACAATGGCAAAAAGCTGCCCCTCGTCCACGGCGGATGCGCGGAGCCCCTCGGGCAGCAGGCCGACGATAAAGCGCCACGGGGCGCTCCACAGGGAAAGTATGTAAAACAGGATAAACTCCAATGCCAAGGTGGCGGCGCCGCCGAGAAAGTAGCGGATAAACCACGCCAGATTGAAGTTATGCTTTTGCCGGAAATCGTCCAGCCATTTTTCTATTCGTTGTCTCAACATAAACGCTCCGATATGTATACGGCGATAACCGTCGGGAGCCCAACGGGCTCCCCTTTGCGCGGCACCGCCCCGATATTTACTTCAGGTCGAGCTGGCCGAGACTGGCCTTTCTGAGATACTCGTTGATGAAGCCGTCGAGGTCGCCGTCCATGACGGCGCTTATATTGCCCACCTCGTAGCCGGTGCGGTGATCCTTGACCATAGTATAGGGGTGAAAAACGTAGGAGCGTATCTGGCTGCCCCAAGCAATCTCCTTCTGTACGCCCTTAATGTCCTCGATTTTTTCCTTATGCTCGGCCTCGGCAAGCTCCATGAGCTTGGCCTTTAGCATTTTCATGGCGGTATCCTTGTTCTGGAACTGGCTGCGCTCGTTCTGGCAGGCCACCACAACGCCGGTGGGGATATGGGTTATGCGGATGGCGGAGCTTGTCTTGTTGACGTGCTGGCCGCCCGCGCCGCTGGAACGGTAGGTATCAATCTTAAGGTCGTCGGGGTTGATGTTGATTTCTATATCGTCCTCGATATCGGGCATGACCTCGAGCGAGGCGAAGGAGGTATGCCTCCTGCCCGCGGCGTCGAACGGAGATATGCGCACAAGGCGGTGCACGCCCTTTTCACACTTGGCGTAGCCGTAGGCGTTAAGCCCCTCCACAAGGAGGGTTATGCTCTTGAGGCCGGCCTCGTCGCCGTCAAGAAAATCGAGCGTGGAAACGGCGAAGCCGCGCCGCTCGGCCCACATCTGGTACATACGGCAGAGCATGGCGCACCAGTCCTGCGCCTCGGTGCCGCCCGCGCCCGCATGGAGCGTGAGAATGGCGTTATACTTATCGTAAGGGCCGGAAAGCAGCGTCTCGAGCTTGGTTTCCTCGATATTCTTCTGAAGCGCCGTGAACTCGGCGGTTATCTCGTCCAGCTCGCCGGCGTCGTCCTCGGCGATGGCGAGCTCCACAAGGGTGGCGCAGTCCTCCCACGAGGAGCGCATATCCTCGTAACGCTTTATTTTCGCTCCGAGCTGCTTTATCTTCTGGAGCGTTTTTTGGCTTTTTTCGGGCTCGGAATAAAAATCGGGCTCAAGGGTTTTCTGCTCAAGCTCCCTTAGCTCCTCCTTCGCGCCGTCGATATTAAGCGCTGAGCCGAGCTCGTTGATGGGGCCCTCCATGGCGGCGAGCTCCTGCTTATATTTTTCGTATTCGACTATCATATAAATCCTCCGTCAGGCTGATATTACGGGCTGCCCATGCCGCTTATTTCCGCGCGTCATTGATTGGCCGCGGCCTCGTCCTTGGCCATGCAGCAATTCTTATATTTCTTGCCGCTGCCGCAGGGGCAGGGGTCGTTGCGTCCGATTTTGACGGCCTTGCGCACGGCGGGGCGCTTCTGCGGGGCCGAGCCGTCGCCGCCGTGGCTGGCCACGGTGGGCTTGGCTACCTGCACGCGCTTTATCTGCTGAACGCGCGGCTTGACGTTCATGATATACCGCACGGTGTCCTCGCGGATGGCGGCTATCATCTCTTCAAACATATCAAAGCCCACAAACTTGTATTCGTCCACAGGGTTGTGCTGGCCGTAGGCCCGCAGATTTATGCCGTTCTTGAGCTGGTCCATATTGTCGATATGGTCCATCCAGTGGCTGTCCACGGCGCGCAGCAATATCACGCGCTCGATCTCGCGCATATTGGGGCCGAACAGCTTCTCCTGCGCGGCGTAGCGTTCGTCGGCGAGACGGCGGAGGTCGTTTATCACGGTCTCCTTGGTGATGTCGTTATACTGCTCCTTGGAGTAGCGCACAAGGCCCTCCGCGCCGAACAGCTTCTCCGCATAGCCGTAAAGGCCGGCGAAGTCCCAGTCGTCGGGATAAGGAGCGTTGCAGTAGGTATCGGCCGCCGAGGTGATGATCTCGTCTATCATGCCTTGGATGGTTTCGCGCAGATCCTCGCCGTCGATGACCTTTTTGCGCTGGCCGTAGATTATCTCGCGCTGCTGGTTCATTACGTCGTCGTACTGCAAAACGTATTTTCTTATGCCGTAGTTACGGCCCTCTATCTTCTTCTGGGCGTTCTCGATGGCAGAGGTAAGGAATTTTTGCTCAATGGGCTCGTCGTCGGGCAGGCCCATGGTGCTGACCATTTTTTCAATCCTCTCGCCGCCGAAAAGGCGCATGAGGTCATCGTCGAGCCCGATGAAGAAAATGCTCTTGCCCGGATCGCCCTGACGGCCGCTGCGGCCGCGGAGCTGGTTGTCGATACGGCGGGCCTCGTGACGCTCGGTGCCGATGATATAGAGCCCGCCGAGGGCGCGGACCTCGTCGGCCTCGCGGGCAATCTCGCTCTGATACTTTTTATAAAGCTCGTTATAGACGTTCCTCGCGTCGATTATCTCCTGATTATCGGTTTCGGCGTAGCCGGTGGCCTCGGCAATCACCTCGTCGGAATAGCCGAGCCTTACCATCTCGTTCTTAGCCAGGTATTCGGCGTTGCCGCCCAGCGAAATATCGGTTCCGCGGCCGGCCATATTGGTGGCGATGGTGACGGCGCCCTTTTTGCCGGCCTGCGCGATTATCTGGGCTTCCTTCTCGTGCTGCTTGGCGTTCAGCACTTGATGTTTTATGCCCTTGGCCTTGAGCATTCGGCTTAAAATCTCGGATTTATCTATCGAGACCGTGCCCACAAGCACCGGCTGGCCGGTGGCGTGAGCGGCGGCTATCTCCTCAACGACGGCGTTATACTTGGCCTGAACATTCTTATACACCCTATCGTTCTGGTCTATTCGGGCAATGGGGCGGTTGGTGGGTATCTCGACGACGTCAAGCCCGTAAATGCCGCGGAATTCCTCCTCCTCGGTCTTGGCCGTGCCAGTCATGCCGCTGAGCTTCTCATAAAGTCGGAAATAGTTCTGGAAAGTGATGGAGGCGAGGGTTTTGTTCTCGCGAGCAACCTCCACGCCCTCCTTGGCCTCGATGGCCTGATGAAGCCCGTCGCTGTAGCGGCGGCCTATCATTATGCGGCCCGTGAACTCGTCTACGATGAGCACCTCGCCGTCCTTGACAACGTAGTCCACATCGCGCTTCATTATGCCGTGGGCGCGGATCGCCTGATTTATGTGGTGGCTCAGCTTCATATTCTCGGGGTCGGAGAGGTTTTCAATGTTGAATGCCTCCTCGGCCTTCTTCACGCCGCGGGCCGTAAGGGTGACGGTGCGGGCCTTTTCGTCGATGATATAATCGCCGTCGATGTCCTCATCTTCTTCCTCCTTATCGTCGACCTCCTTCACCCTTATGGGCTTGAGATACTTGACAAAGCGGTCTGCAAGGGCGTAAAGCTGATTCGACTCCTCCCCCGCTCCGCTGATGATGAGGGGCGTACGGGCCTCGTCGATAAGGATGGAGTCCACCTCGTCCACGATGGCAAAAACATGGCCGCGCTGAACCATGTTCTCCTTATAGATAACCATATTGTCGCGCAGGTAGTCGAAGCCGAATTCGTTGTTTGTGCCGTAGGTTATATCCGCCGCGTAGGCCTTTTTCTTCTCCTCAGGCGGCATTTGGCTGATATTGAGGCCGACGGTGAGGCCCATGAAGCGGTAGAGCTTGCCCATCCACTCGCTGTCGCGCTTGGCAAGGTAGTCGTTTACCGTAACTATATGGACTCCTTTGCCTGTCAGGGCGTTAAGGTAGGCGGGCATGGTCTCGACGAGGGTTTTGCCCTCGCCGGTTTTCATTTCGGCAATACGGCCTTGGTGCAGCACGATGCCGCCCACCACCTGCACGCGGAAGGGCTTCATGCCCAGCACGCGCCAAGCCGCCTCACGGACGGCGGCAAAGGCCTCGGGCAGGATATCGTCAAGTGTTTCGCCGTTCGCGAGTCGCTGCTTGAACACGGCGGTTTTGCCGCGCAGCTCGTCGTCGCTTAAGGCCTCATACTCCTTTTCAAGGGCCATGACCTTTTCAACCGTTGGCTCCAACTTCTTAAGCTCGCGGTCGGAATAGGTGCCGAAGATTTTATCAATAAGTCCCATTTTTGTTCATTCCTCTTTGATAAGCATAGTTTTACTTTAATAAGCACAATTTCACGTTTATATCTTACCACTTTTTCGGACGGTTGTCAACCGTTATTATTGCCCTTCGGGGAAATTAACAAACCGTTCAAGATTTGCTTAAAAAATTCCTATTTATTCTTGACGGCAGGGCCGTTTATTATTATAATATAATTAGCAAATTATATGGAAAGGCAGGACAACCCCATGAAAATGCTTACCGACAACCCGCTAAGAACGCGCGAGGACCTGAAAAAGGCCGTGCTTGACATAACGGCTCCCCTGCTCCCCCACTACTCCGAAGGAAAAAGCCGCCTGCACATAGGCGACACCTCCGCGAGCTACAGCGACTCCACCGCCGAGGCAGAGGCCTTTGCCCGCCCGCTGTGGGGGCTGGCTCCGCTGCTTTCGGACGGCTGCGCCGACGATTGGGCCGAGCTTTACCGAAAGGGACTCGCCTCCGGCACGGACCCCGATAGCCCCGAATACTGGGGCGACCCGCATGACTACGACCAGCTTTTGGTGGAAATGGCGGCCATGGGGCTGGCGCTTATGCTCGCTCCCGAAAAAATCTGGGAGCCGCTGGGCGAAAAGGAAAAAGCCAACATTTACCGCTGGCTCAGCTTTGTGAACGAAAAAAAAGCCTACGACTGCAACTGGCGGCTGTTCGCCGTGATGGTGAACCTCGGCTTCCGCAAGGCGGGCCTGCCCTACTGCGCCGAGGCTGTGGACGCCGCGCTCGCGCGGGTGGAGGAGTTCTACCTCGGCGACGGCTGGTACGCCGACGGCAAGCCCGCCCACAGCGACTACTACGTGGCCTTCGCCATACATTTTTACCAACTCGTTTACGCTAAGCAGATGGAAACCGCCGACCCCGAGCGCAGCGCCCTTTATAAGGCCCGCGCCAAGGCCTTTGCCGAGGATTTTATCCTATGGTTCGGCGAGGACGGCGAAGCCGTGCCCTACGGCCGCAGCATGACATACCGCTTCGCGCAGGCGGCCTTCTGGAGCGCTTACGCCTACGCCGGAGTGGACGGCTTTGCCCCGGGCGTGGTGAAGGGCATAATTCTGCGCTGCCTGCGGAGCTGGTTTAAGCGGCCTATATGGAACAATGACGGCACGCTGTCTATCGGATACGGCTACCCGAACCTGATAATGACCGAAGGCTACAACGCCCCCGGCTCGCCATACTGGGCGCTTAAGACGATGCTTGTGCTGGCCCTCGGCGAGGACAGCGAGTTCTGGCGGTGCGAGGAGCTGCCGCTGCCCGTGGCCGACGGCTCGCGCGCGCTGGCGCACCCGCACATGATAGCCCAGAAAAACGGCCGCCACAGCGTGCTTTTCGCGGCCGGCCACCCCATGCCCAACTGGCACACCCACGGCGAGGCAAAGTACGAGAAATTTGCATATTCAAACCTTTTCGGCTTCAGCGTGCCAAAGTCCCGCTGGGGGACCGGCGCGGCCGGACTCGACAGTACTCTGGCCCTCTCCGAGGGGGACGAGGACTGGCGAACCAAGCGCGAAAACAAGGAATTTCTTGTCACCGACGATTACATATACGCAAAATGGACGCCTTGGGCCGACGTCGAGGTAAAGACCTACCTTATCCCCCGCCTGCCGTGGCAGGTGCGCGTCCACATAATAAGCTCGGGGCGGGAGCTCGCCTCGTTTGAGGGCGGCTTTGCCTACCCTTCCGAGGGGGCGAGCGCCCTCCCGCGCGGGGACGGGGCCTTCGTCGCTTTCGGCGGCTTTACCGGCGGCATAATCGACCTTTTGGGCGGCCGCGAGGCCGGCCTTCGCGGTATGGAGGCAAACACCAATCTCGTTTTCTCCCGCACGGCGGTCCCCGCTCTGACTGGCCCCGTGCACAGGGGCGAAACCGTGCTGGGCTGCGCTGTGTTCTGCGGAGAAGGCGAAGCCTCCCCCGCGCCCGCGCTGACCGTGGAAGGCGGAAAAATAACTGTTGACTTTGGAGGCAAAAAGGTAGTAATCGAGCTATGAAAAACCCGAAAATAATCCTTGCCGTCTGCATTGCGGCAATTCTTGCGGCGGCGGCGGTTATCCTTATCCGCGCCGAGCTGCGCCGCCCCATAACGGCGGACGGACCATCCCTTGACGTACCGGAAAGCTACGACAGAGAGCTTTACGCCCTGTTTCAGGAGGCCGAGGAGAGGGGCGACCTTATCTCCATGAACAAGCTCTACGAACGCAACCTCTCGCTGACGGGCATACCCTTCCCGGATGGGGAGTACGACTACACGCACGGCGGCGTTATCTACACCTACCCCTTCCGCGTAAGCGTCACAAGATACGAGGAGTTTGCGGGGAACGTATACATAGTGAAAAAAAGCCTTGACCGAGAGCCCCTTTCCATAACCGACAACGACTACGTTGTGCTGGACAGCCGCACAAATTCAGACCCCGAATTCGTGGTCATAGACTCGTATCGGGCCGACAATTCCGCCCTTATTCGGCGTATATGCAAAATCCTGCTCGACCATGAGGAGCTCTACCCTACCGACTGGGAGCGCACTCTCGACAGCATGGTGGGCGAATGGCAGATACACAACGCCGCCTACGCCATGAATTACCGCGTGGACAAAGCGAAAAACGTTAACTTAAACAACGACGACGAGGACACAGACTGGCTCTCGCGCGCGTTCAAGGAGGTCTCGGGACTGTGAACTACGACCGCACCCGCCGCGCCTGCTACCTCGGCTTTGTGGTTCAGGCCGTAGTGAACAACCTCGCCCCGCTGCTGTTCGTCATCTTTCAGCGGCGGCTGGGGCTCGGTCTCGGTCTTATCGGCCTGCTGGCCACGGTGAACTTTGCAATTCAGATGATAGTTGATATTCTTTCGGCTGCGCTGGCCGGCCGTATCGGCTGCCGCCCGATGATACTCGCGGCCCACGCGCTGGCGGCGCTGGGGCTCGTCGGCCTAAGCCTGTTTCCGCTTTTTATGCCGGCTTACGCCGGTATATTGCTTGCCGTGGCGCTTTACGCCGTGGGCGGCGGACTGCTCGAGGTCATGCTCAGCCCCGTGCTCGAGGCTCTGCCCTCGGACGACAAGGCCGCGGCGATGAGCCTGCTGCACTCGTTTTACTGCTGGGGCCACGTGGCGGTGGTACTGCTATCCACGCTGTTTTTAGCTCTCGCCGGAGAGGAACGCTGGCGGCTGCTGCCGCTGCTGTGGGCCGCTGTGCCGATAGCTAATTTCTGCGCCTTTGCACGGTCGCCTATGCCGCGCCTTGGGAAAAACGCCCCCTCCGCGCCGAGGGGCGCGCTGCTCCGGCGGCGAGAGTTTTGGCTGTTTTTCGCGCTGATGGTCTGCGCCGGAGCCTCGGAACAGGGCATGAGCCAGTGGGCGTCGGCCTTTGCGGAGGCGGGCCTTGGGGTGAGCAAGAGCCTCGGCGATTTGTTTGGCCCATGCTTTTTCGCGGCGATGATGGGACTTGCGCGCTCGTACTACGGCGCGAGGGGCGCAAGGCTTGACCTCAGGCGGTTTTTATGCCTGTGCGGCGCGGTGTGCGCGGCGGCCTACGCCCTCGCGGCGCTCTCGCCGACGGCGGCCCTCTCGCTGCTCGGGTGCGGGCTGTGCGGCCTCGCGGTGGGCGTGATGTGGCCCGGAACGTTAAGTCTGTCCACGCGGAGGCTGCCCTCGGGCGGGACGGTCATGTTTGCCCTGCTGGCGTTGGGCGGCGACGTGGGCTGCTCGCTGGGACCCGCCGTGGTGAGCCTCGCGGGGGGCCTGCGCTCCGGACTGCTGCTGTGCGCGGCGTTCCCGATTATTATGCTGTTTTTAGCCGCCGCGTCGGGGAAGCGCGAATAAAATTTTCAAAAAAATATAAAATATACGGAACTTTTTTACCGCTTTTGCGTCTAAATTACAGGTAAGCATAATATTCCCGAATATACTCACAAGGAGGAACGAACCATGAAAAAAATGATTTCGGCCATGCTCGCGGCGGCAATGCTTATCCCCGCCGTACCCTCGCCCGCGGCGGAGGCGGCCCTCTCGCCCGAGGACGCCATTGTCCTCGTAAAGGAGGCCATAGATGTGCCCGAGGAGCTGAGCGAGTTCAGCTACAACGACTACGAGGGCGGCTACGAGCTGCGCTGGTCCAAGCCCGACGGAAGCGGCAGCCTTCAGGCAACCGTGACGAAGGACGGCCTTATCACCGAATACAGCCGATACGACGACAACGAAGCCGAGCGCGGGCTTTCAACCGTCCGCCGCGCCGCTCTGTGGCAGAGCGCGAAGGACTTTGTGGGCCGCACAGCCCCCGAGGCCGCCGCGAGCCTCACGCTTGACGAGGAAAACAGCACGGGCCGCCGCGCCGCGTTTGTGCGCCGCGAGAACGGCGCCCGCGTGGAGGACAACGGCGCGTCCGTCTACTTTAACCGCCAAAGCGGCAAGGTGCGGGATTACAGCCTCAGCTACGATACGGAAAACACCTTCTCCGGCTCGGCCTCGCTCACTCCCGAGCAGGGGCTGGAGGCCCTCGCCGAGGGCGCGCTGAAGCTTGAGTACCACACGTTTTGGCCCGAGTATACGGACGCCGAAGCCGAGGCGAAGCCCGTGGCCTTCCCTATCTACGTGCCGCAAAACGGGCTCCGCGCGGACGCGGCCGACGGCTCGATTTTTGAGCGCGGATACTTCCGCTCGTCCATATTCAACTCCTCCGCCTCTATGGATATGGACGCGGCCGCCGAGGAGTACAGCGGCGGCGGCTCGAACGCGGGCCAAGCCCTGCGCAAGTCGCTGAGCCCCAAGGAGCAGGCCGCCGTCGAAGCAATGAAGGGGCTTATCTCGAAGGACGATATTGCCGCGAGGCTCCGCGCTCTGCCCGAGCTTGACCTTCCGGCGGAATACGACTTATCGGTCAATTACTATTCCTATACCAAAGGGGCCGAAACGACCTACTACGCCTCGGCCCGCTGCGAATGGGGCGCGGACGAGGCGCGCGGCAGCGCCGACATTAGGTTCGACGGCATAAGCGGCGAGCTTAAGTCGGTGGACATCTCCTACGACGATATGTGGAGCGTTCCCGAAAACCCCGTTTCGGACGAGGACTGCGCCCGCGCCGCCACAAGCTTTATGGCCAAAACGCGCGACCTTTCGGCCTACGCCGAAACGAATAACGGCGCGGGCAGCAAAACCTTCTTCCGCAAAAGCTGGCAGCGCGTAATCGGCGGAATTCCATACCCCGACGACAGCAAGAGCGTGAATGTGTCGAAGCGCACCGGCAAGGTGGTCTACTTCTCCGAAAGCGACCCCGAGGCCGAAATAATCACTCCCGCCTCGATGGTGAGCGCCCTTGAGGCGGCGAAAAACAATTTCACCGCCGAGCTTGTCTACAGCTACAGCGCCGAGGGCAAGCCCGTATTAAGCTACGCGCTTAAGCCCAACGCCGACCTTTACGCCGTCAAGGCAGAGGACGGCTCGGCCATAGACTACACGGGCGCGGCCCCCGAAGCCGCCGCCGAAAAGCCCGCCGAAAA
The DNA here is from genome assembly GCA_947629005.1 of uncultured Clostridia bacterium. Lineage (GTDB taxonomy): Bacteria > Bacillota > Clostridia > UMGS1883 > UMGS1883 > JAFLUQ01. Next base: position 41,213 of record CANRCD010000008.1, on the reverse strand, counting down.
GGAGCACTGGGCGTGGCCGTTTTACGACATTCTGCGCGAAAATGACATCTATGTCCCCGGCGGCTACTCGTTTGACGACAACATAGCCTGCGACGACTTTATGAGCCTTGTGCGCCAAGCCATAAACATAAGCAATATGCCGTCCCGATATTACTATTTTGAAACCGGCGGGGCCGATGTGGACAGGGAAAGAAATTCCGACGTTCCGTCCCGAGAGGGCGCGGCGGAGCTGATAATGACGGCTCTCGGCTGGAAACCGCTGGTCGGCCTTGACGTATTCGCCGTGAAATTTGCCGACGAGGCTGATTTTGTGGGCGGCGTCGGCGGCGCGGCCGTGCTTCAGGGGCTGGGAATCATGAGCGGCGACGGCGGCAGCTTCGCTCCTCGGCGGCCCCTCACCTACGGCGAGGCCTATGCGGCGGCGTACAATCTGGCCGTGCAGGGACTCGGCGGGGACGAACCCATGCCGCTGATAAAGGACTGAGCAGGGGAGCGCAGTGCGCTCCCACGGCCCTTGCCTAATACGCTCCGCGGGATTAGCCGTGCAAATATTGTTTGCGTAATTAAAGGCCCGCGCCGACTGATGAGGGGTTATTTGCCATAGGTTGATGATGTATAATTATGCCCTATGCGGTGTGCTTCCACACGCCATCCGCTTCGCGAACGCGCCTTCGGCGCGGGCAGTCGCATTTAATTTTATGCTTATGTTCTTTTGTGACCAAAAGAACCAAAAGTCTTGGGGGCTCCGCGATGCCCCCAAACCCCTCAACGCGTTTAAGGGGCCTGCGGGCCCCTTAAAAATCCCCGTGAATGTAATTTTACGTGGGATTTTTTTATATTTACATCTCCTCGCCTTACCTTCCCTCGGAGGGGGGTAAAGGTGGCCCGAAAGGCCGAATGAGGGGCGTTTTTCCGTGTTTCAGCCCGTAGCCCCTATGGATATTAGAAGGCCCGCATAATAGTAAAAGGCTTCCCCCAAGGGGGAAGCCTTTTGAGCAACCACAGCGGCGGCAGCCTGCGGGCGCGTCCGCAAAGCGGACGGCGTGTGGGGCAGACCGCTCGGGCGACATTATTACATTACACAGCGACAACCCGCGGAACGCGACTCGCGCTCACTACTTTGCGGCCTTCGCCATAGCTCGATGGCGGGTGGGGCTATGGCCGAAAAAGGCTTTGAAGCTGGTCGAAAAATAGAGCTGATCCTCAAAGCCCGCGCTGAGAGCCACCTGTCCTATGGTGAGGTTCGTTTCCTCGAGCAGGCGGGCGGCGGTTTTCATGCGGAACTCGGTAATATATCGCTTTGGCGAAACGCCGAGCTTCTCCTTGAAAAGGCGGCTGAGATAGCTGCGGTTTATGCCCACGTAGCTGCTTATCTCGCCCACGGTGACGGGGCTGCGGTAATGTATGGTGTGGATATAATTAAGGGCGTATTTTACGTATTCGTCCGCCATGGAAACCGGCTGCGGCTCGCCCGTCACAAAGGAGGCCAGCGCCTCGTTAAGGCGGCCCAGCAGCTCGTATGGGTTATCGGGCGAGGTGGCCGAAAGCGCCAGCATGGGGCCGGCGGCTCCGTGCACCCCGCGCATGACGGGCCGCTCCCGCGTGAAGCCCGTGGAGGAGAGATATTTACCGGCGGCCGCCCCACTGAACTCCACCCAGCTATACTCCCACGGTTCGGCGGAGTCGGCTTGATACAATGTCACATCTCCCGGATATATGAGAAAGGCGTCGCCGGCGGAAAGGGAGTAGGTTTTGCCTCCGCACACGTATCTGCCGCGCCCGCGGTGAACGTAGTGGATAAGGTGGTTCGACCGCACAAAATCACCAATCGAGTAGTTTGGCCTACAGTCCTCGTGTCCGTACTGTATCACGTTGAAATCCACAAAGTCACGGTAGCGGTTTACCTGTGTTTTTCGCATAAAAACGCCTCCCTGCAAATTATATCGGCATTTTACAGATTAATTATATCCCCAAACGGGCGGGCTGTCAAGAAAAATGTCACAAAATCAAATGTTTTGGCTACAAATTCTTATACAAGCCCTATCGCCGATGGTATAAAATTAAAATAAGGATGTGAGGATATGGACTTGAAGCGCGCGGCGGAGCTCATAGCCGCGAGATACATAAGGGATAACCCTCCAAACCCGACGGAGCCGCGCCCCTTTTTCGACGGCGGCGTCCGCCGAGGGAGCGATTACCGCTACATGGCCGACATGAACAGGCTGTTCCCCGACGCGAAGGCGGGCGATACGGCCGAGGCCGAGTGCGTGTACCTCGCCGAGAGGGACGAGCTCGTTGGCATGAGCATAAGCCTCCTTGGAAGCGCCGTGCTGGAGCTTCGGGGCGAGAGAGTCTTTCGCTCGGACGTGTTTTCCGAACGGAACAACCACGTTCCCATTCGCGTTGATCTGCCCATGAAAAAGGGCGTAAACCCGCTTAAATTCACTTTCAAAAAAACCGCGCTGGGCTTCGGGGCGGTGTTCGGGACGTGGCTCGGCAAGTGGGACTATCTGCTGCTTCGGCCCGACGACCTTCGGCTCGAGGGCTGCCGCTGTCGGCTAAACGGCGGCGAGTGGCTGCCGAAGCTCTCCCCTGCCGAGGTGGAGCTCGCCGAGGGAGAATACGCCCTGTTTTACGCCAAAGCAAAGGACGGACGCAACGTTTACGTTCGCGGGACGGCCTTCCCCGAGGACGGGGATTATGTAAATCCGGCCGGAACGGAGGGCTACGGCCCGTGGCTGGGGCTGTGGCCTCTCAGGGCCGAGGCGGAGCCGAGGGACTTCGGGCATTTGACCGGCGGAACCTACTGGCGGTTCAAATATAAGGATATGTGGCTGCGGCCTTACTACGCGGCGGGGAACTTCGGCCGCTGGAGCTATCCCCTCGGGGTGACGCTTTACGGCCTGCTGAAGGCGGGCGAGACGCTTGGGCGCGGGGATATACTCGCCTACGTGAAGGCCCACGCGGAGCTTTGCGTCGAAACCTTCCCCTACGCCCTTTGGGACAGGGACGCACACGGCGGAGCGGCGAGCCTGCACAATCTGCTTTGCGGCATCGACAGCCTTGACGACTGCGGCGCGTTCGGCTCGTTTATCGAGGAGGCGGCGCTCTCGCTGGGGCTTACCGGCGCGGAGGAGATAACCGAATACATAGCGGACTATATCGAAAACCGACAGCCGAGGCTTGAAAACGGGGCCTTTTGCCGCAAAAACCAAATGCACAGCTTCCACAACGACACCGTTTGGCTGGACGACCTTTACATGAGCGTGCCGTTCCTATGCCGCAGGTATCTGCTTACAGGCCGCGAGGCCCCGCTGCTCGACGCGGCAAATCAGCTTCGCCGGTACAAGGAGCTTTTGTACATGGAGGAAAGCCGCCTTATGAGCCATGTTTTCGACCTCCGCCACGGGATAAAAAACGGCGTGGCTTGGGGGCGCGGCAACGGCTGGGCGTTGTTTTCGCTTGCGGAGCTGCTTTTGGCGATGCCGAAAAATCACGCTCTGCGCGGCGAGATGGAGCGGCTTTTCACGCTCCTTTGCGAGGGATACATCGCGCGTCAGAGCGCCGACGGCCGTTGGCGTCAGGTGCTGGACGACCCCGAGGCCTACCTTGAAACAAGCTGCACCGCAATGTTCGCCTGCGCCTTTGCGCGGGGAGCGCGGCTGGGCCTCTTGGGCGCGGAGTACGCCGAGGCGGCGCGGCGGGCGGTGAAATCCATAGTTAAAAACTGCGTGGACGAAGAGGGGAACGTTTACGGCGTGTGCCGAGGCTCGGAGTTTTCCTTTTCGCCGGACTATTATAAATACGAGCTGCTGCCGAGGGATAACGATACCCACGGCATAGGCATAGTTTTGCTTGCGATATGCGAGGTGTTGAAATGAAGCTCATCGAAACAGCGAGAATAGACATCAGCCGCGCGGGTCGTTTTTGCCGCATGTGGCTGGGCGACATAAACGGCGACGGGCGCATGGAAATAGTTATGGTTCAGCCCGATTCCGACCGCGACGACCGCTACTTTCCGCACAGCGTCCGCTGCGCCACGGCCTTTGACCTCGACGGCGGGCTGTTGTGGCAGGTGGGCAGGCCCGACGAAAACGCCCGCGCCAGCGGGGCCGACATTCCCGCCCAGCTTTACGACATCGACGGCGACGGGCGGCTCGAGCTGATATGCGTCATGGACGGCGGGCTGCGCGTATACGACGGCGCGAACGGCGGGCTTAAGCGTTCGGCCCCGCTGCCCGACCCCGAGGCTCACGACTGTATTATCATCGCAGACCTTGAGGGCGCGGGCCGCCCGAGGAATATCATACTCAAAAACCGCTACGAAAAGCTGTGGGCTCTGGACGCCGACTTTAACGTGATGTGGGCCCACGAGGGCAACGTGGGGCATTATCCTTGGCCCTACGACCTGAACGGCGACGGGCGCGACGAGCTCATCGCGGGCTACACCGTGCTGGACGGCGCGGGGCGGCCCCTTTGGAAAATCGACATGAAGGACCACGCCGACTGTATATGGGTGGGCGACATCAATTCCGACGGCCTGCCCGAGGCGGTAATCGGCGGGGACGACATAACCGCGTGGACGCACGACGGCCGTCTGCTGTGGCGGTTCACCGATACGGTTGAATCGCAGAATGTGGCCATCGGCAATCTGCGGCCCGAACTGCCCGGCCTCGAGGTGTGCGGGCTCGACCGCATTGACCGAGGCAATCCCGGCCTTGACGGCATTTTCATCGTGGACAGCCGCGGCAGGCCGCTTTTCAAGGAACACCGCACAGTGCCGGGCTGGAGCAGCGTATGCACGGTCATAAACAACCTTGACGGCAGGGGAAGCGACCACATTTTGGCCTACCGCCGAGGCGGGCTGCCGAACGCCGTATACGACGGGAGGCTCCGCACGCTGTTCGAGTTCCCGTTTGACGGCTATGTGGCTTGGGGCGACCTTTGCGGCACGGGGGCGAACCATCTCATCGTGTATTCCCAAACCGAGGCGGTCATCTACTCCGCCACAGGCACAGACCTCAGTAAAAAGGCCGCCGCGCCGCTGCCACAGCCCAAGCGGCTCTATAACAACACCCGCTACTGGGGCGGGCAGGCCGGCGCGGACGTATACAGATAGAAAAAGGAGGAAGATAAAATGAAAAGGTTTCTGATAGCCTTGGCGGCTCTGCTGGCCCTTGCGCCGACCGCGCTGGCCGACGGGCACAACGCTCCCGTGGCCGTGAAAACCGAGGAGGGCGTGTTCCTTTCGTGGCCGATGGAAAGCGGCGCGGAAAGCTATACCGTCAGCCGGAACGGAGAGCTCATCGCGACGACGGAGCTCACCAACTACACCGACGTCGGGGCCGACGGCTCCGCCGAATACAGCGTGAACGGAACCCCCGTCGCGGTGTGGAACGGCCAATATCTCGAAATCCCGCTCTCCGTCCCGACCGAGGATTACGGCGACCTTAAAAAGGATCTCCGCTGTGTAACTCTCGGCGCGGGCGGAGCCTCGCCCTCGGCGGGGGCCGAGTGGAGCGTATACACCGACGCGGACGGAAGCTCCGTCTTTATCGGCGCGGACGGCAAAACGCTGGACGTGAACGCCCAGTCCACCGCTGTGGGGGCATCGGTTGGCGTATACGGCTATAACGGCGGCGACAATCAGAAATTCGCCATAGAGGGGGAAGCCGGCGACACGTACATAAAAGGCAAGCAGAGCGGGCTTTACCTCGCCCTTTCGCCCGACGGCGCGCTGACCCTTAGCGAAAAGGCCGACGCTACGGCGTTTTCGCTGACCGACAGCGGCGCCGCCCCCTCGGACGAGGCCCTTGAGACCGCCAAGAACGCCGCGGGCCGCGTGACATACAGCGCGAACGACGCCTCCGTGGGCGACCTTGACGGCGACGGCGAGTGGGAGATAGTCCTCAAATGGGACCCCTCCGACTCGAAGGACGCTTCGCAGCAGGGCAAAACGGGCCGCGTGTACCTTGACGCTCTTGAGCTTGACGGCACAAGGCTCTGGCGCGTGGACATGGGCCCCAACATACGCGCGGGCGCACACGATACTCAGTTTGTAGTCTATGACCTCGACGGCGACGGCAAAGCCGAGGTCGCTACCCGCACCGCCGACGGCACGGTTGACGGCACGGGAGCGGTCATAGGCGACGCAAACGCCGTCTGGACGGACAACTGGGCCGGAAAAAACCTCGAAGGCCCAATCTGGCTGACGGTGTTCGACGGCGAAACCGGCGCACTGCGGGCCAAAACCGACTTCGACCCGCAGAACGGCCCGGGGAGCTCGCTGGTTTTCGGCGACGATTACGGCAACCGCTCCGAACGCTACAACGCCTGCGTGGCGTACCTTGACGGCGAGAACCCTTACGTCGTTTTTCAGCGCGGCTATTACGGCGGCCGCGCAGGCAAGGGGCCGGGCCGCACGGTGATTGCGGCCTACGGCTTTAAAAACAACGAAATAACCAAGCTCTGGCGCTTTGATACACAAGACGCCGGAAACGAAAAATACATCGGTCAGGGCAACCACAACATCAGCGTGGGCGACTGCGACGGCGACGGACGCGACGAGATTTTCACCGGCGCGCTCGCGCTGGACGACGACGGCAGCGTGCTGTGGTGCTCCTTCATGGGCCACGGCGACGCAATGCACCTCGGCGATTTCGACCCGAACCGTCCCGGGCTGGAGCTGTTCGCCGTGCACGAGGACCAAACGGAGGCGCAGAAATTCGGCTTTACCGTTTTTGACGCGAAAACAGGCGAAATTCTCCACGCACGCGAAGGCGGCAAGGATACCGGCCGCGGCCTTATCGCGAGCGTGGGCCCCTTCGGCGGCAGCTATATCGCTTGGGCCGGAAGCGGGGCCGGAAAGATAAACTCCCTCGGCGAAAACCTTGATTTGCCGTTCAATTCCATGAACTTCCGCATTTATTGGGACGGCGACTTGTACGACGAGCTGCTGGACGGTACGTCGATTTTCAAGATTGACGACGACGGGGCGCAAAGCTCGCTGCTCGACGCCTCGCGCGACGGCTGCGTCTCGAACAACGGCAGCAAGTCCAACCCCTGCCTTCAGGCGGACATCCTCGGCGACTGGCGCGAGGAGATTTTGTGGCGAAGCGCGGACAGCTCGTGCCTGCGCCTTTATACCACGACTATTCCCACGGAATTTGCCCTGCCGCCGCTGATGAGCGACCACATTTACCGCATGGGCGTTGTGTGGCAGAATTCCAGCTATAACCAGCCGCCGCATTTGGGCGGCTACATCGCCGGAGTGACGCGGCTCAAAGCGGGCTCGGCCGCCGCGAGCGTCTGCGGCAAGCCGTGCGTCCTCGACGCCGCGCCCTACGTTGAAAACGGCCGCACTCTCGTGCCGCTGCGCTTTATAGCAGAGGCCCTCGGCGCAAAGGTGGACTACGAAAACGGCGTTGTCACCGCCGCGCTCGGCGACAAAACGGCGGTAATGACGGTCGGCTCGGCGAGCTTCACCGTGAACGGCGAGGCCAAAACCATGGAAACGCCGCCCGTCATTGTGAACGGCCGCACCCTCGTGCCGCTGCGCGCCCTCGGCGAGGCGCTGGGCCTTATCGTTGACTGGGACGGCGAGCGCGGCGAAATTACCGTTAAAAGAGGAGATTTGCCTGAAATGACATACGTAAGCGAGCCCCTGCCCTACCTTGCGGCGGGGGCCGAAACAGCCGAAAAAACGCCGGAGCCGGTGACGCTCTTCATTGCGAGCGACTCAACCGCGCAGTCGTACCGCGACAGCTACGCCCCGCAGGCGGGCTGGGGACAGATGCTGGGGCTGTTTATGGACGGGTCGGTGACGGTGGAAAACCGCGCCATGGCAGGAAGAAGTCTGAAAAGTTTTTTTGACGAGGGCCGGTGGGGCTCCATACTTAACGACGCCCGCGCCGGCGACTATGTGATAATCCAGTTCGGCCACAACGACGGCGCGTGGAACAAGCCGGAACGCTATCTCAGCCATGAAGATTTTGAGGTCATGCTCGAAAACGAGTACGTCCTCCCCGCGCTCGCCAAGGGGCTGAAACCCATTCTCGCCTCGCACACTCAGCCCCGCTGGTTTGACGAAGGCTCCGGCCTCATACCCGAGCCGGACGGGGGAACAAGCTACGACACCATTCAGCGCGATATGGCCGAAAAGTACGGCCTGCCCTTCATAGACGTGAACGCCGAAAGCCGTGCGCTCGAAAACGCCCTCGGCCCCGAGGCCTCAAAGCGGCTGCACCTTTACGCGGGCGCGGGCGAATACGAAAAATACCCCGACGGTGTGGCCGACAACACGCACTACTCCTATGAGGGAGCGTTTGAGATAGCCAAAATCGTGGCCGCGGGCCTCGCCGGTGTGCCTGACCTCGCGGCGCGAATCACCGACGGGTACTCGATGGCCGCCTCCTTCGAGGGGGATTACGCCTTCGATGTGCGCCCCTACGGCAGATTTGATGAGTTCAGCGTGGCCATATACTCCCCCGAGGGCGCGGCGGTGGCCGTGAACGGCGAAACCGTGCTTGCGGGCGGGAGCGAGGCCATAGTCCGCGCCGAGGCGCAGGGCGGCAAAATCAATATTTCGGCCTCCGGCCCCGCCGAGGCGGAGGTCACTCCCGTGCGCCGCTTCGCCCCCGAGGGCGGCATCGACACAGCGGCGGGCGAGTACGAGCTGGGCCTGCCCGCCGGAGAGTACGACCTTTACTTTACCAAGGCCGACGCCGAGCGCGGCAACATCTATGTCAATTCGCAGGTTGTCGGGGCCAACGTGGATATGTACGGCACGGTGGCCGTGCCGGAGGGCACGGTTCACGTTTTCAGGGGCTTTAAGACCGACGGCGGCGCGGCGGTCAGGGTCGATCAGCGCACTACGCGGCTTAAAGCCGTCGAGGCCGTAAAATCACCCTCCGTGCTGCCGCGCAAAAAGCGTATCTTCGTGGCCGGAGACTCCACCCTTTGCAATTACTACCCTGTTATACCCGACGTCCGCGAGGCCGAAATTCCGGCGGGAGAGCGGCGCACCGGCTGGGCGCAGCTTTTGCCGCGATTCACGGACGACTCCGCCGAGGTCGTCAATCTGGCCTCCAGCGGCGACTGGGCCCGCGACTGGAAGGACGTTATCTTCCCGACGGTTCTGGCACAGGGCGAAAAGGGAGACCTGCTCGTTATTCAGTTCGGCATAAACGACCGCAACCGCGACGACAAGAGCAGGGACACTATGAAGGACGCTCTGCGCTACATGATAGACGAGTGCGGCAAAAAAGGAATCGTGCCCGTGCTTGTGAAGCCTCAGCCCTCGGTGGGCTACACTTGGGGCAGCGCGGGAGAGCACGAGGCCCCCAACGGCAACAACGGCGGTTTTTTTGACGCTGTGGCCGAGGTTGCCGCCGAAACAGGCTGCGCCTACGTGGACCTTTACGCCCTAGCCGGCGCGCGCTTTGCCGAGCTGGGCCGCGACTACGTTTCGCGGAATTATCAGCTTTGGAACGCCGAGGCGGGCGAGATGGCCGACAAGCTCCACATCTCCTTTGCAGGAGCACGGGAGCTCTGCTCGCTGTTCGTTGGCGCGGCGGCGGATTTGGGCCTGATAAAAACGGACGGATATTACGAGGTTACGGATATACTTAACGGAGTGTACGTTTTAAGGAACGGCAATAAGCTGCGCCTTTACAACGGCTCCACCGAAAAGCGCACCGTTACGGCGGAGCTCTCCTCGGGCGAGACTGCCCTCACGCTCAGCCCCAACGAGTGGCTGAGCCTCGGCGAGGCCGGCGAGGTAAAGCTGTGAGGTGGGCTCTCGGCGAGGGCGAGTATCTGCTCCGGCTGCACGCCGAGGCACGGGAAAACACGTCGCTCACCGTGACGGCAAACCACCGCCGCTTTCTGCTGAGGAGCTTTCCCCTGCGCGTGGGCGAGGCAAGAGACTTCCGCTTTGCCCTCGCCGTGCGGGAGGCCGATTTTCAAAAACGCCCTCCCTACAGGGACGGCGGGATAGAGCTTGAAATAAGCGGCGGCTGCCGCGTAAGCGCCGAAATCGAGCCAGCAGAGCTGCCGGTCGTATACTGCCTCGGCGATTCCACCGTCTGCGACCAAGAGTACGCGGGCGGGGACGAGCTGACGCGCTGCTGCGGCTGGGGCCAGACGCTCGGGCTGTTTCTCGGCGACAGATATGCCCTCAGCAATCACGCCGAGCAGGGTACGCACACAGCCGACTGCCTTGCCTGCCACTTTCCGCCGGTGCAAAGCCGCCTGCGCAGAGGCGACACAGTGGCGATTCAGTTCGGCCACAACGACCAAAAGCAGAGCTTCTTAAAGCCGTTCGGCGGCTATAAGGACAACCTGATAAGGCTTGCCCGCCTAACGGCGGAGCGCGGCGCAAGGCCGGTTATATGCACGCCCATAAACCGCCTGATTTACGTGGACGGGCGGCTGAACGACTACCTTGACAGCTACGCGGAGGCCGCACGCGAGGCCGCACGCGAGGCGGGCGCGGGGCTTATCGACCTCCATGCCTACACAAGCGAAGCCTACGTCCGCATGGGAAAAGAGGCCGAGGGACTGTTTTACCATAGTCCCAAGCTCGACAGAACGCACCCCAACGACCGCGGCGCCATCTTTATCGGCGCGAAGGTTGCGGAAGAGCTGCTGCGGACGGCCGTCAAATGAAAAATTAAACTACCACACAAATTTCTAAAAGCATTTTTTCATCAATATCTACGGATTTTTTCGGCGTGAAACGGAGAAATCCGTTATTTTTTTATGCTTTACACGGTACTTTTCGGATGGTAATATAAAAATAGCGAACATACGTTCGCATTAAACGCCCCCCACGCCCCCAATATTTACACAAGGAGGAAAAAATGAGCAGCAAATTAACCGTAAGCGTCCGCGTGGACAACGACCGTATATGTGTGACGGAGCCGGCGGCCATTGTCAGCGGAGGCAAAAACTATTACGAGCTGAGCGCCGTTTTTACCGGCGACTGGGACGGCCTCAGCAAGGAGCTGACCCTCAGCGTGAACGACGGGCCGTGCTACGCCCTGCCGCTCACGCAGGCGGAGAACGACAGCCGCACGGCCGCCGCAGTAATTCCCGAGGCGCTTCTGACCGAGGACGGCTTCCTGACGCTCGGAGCCGTTGGCCGCGACGGCGGCAATATCCGTATAACCACCGATACCGCGCGGCTCAAGGTACTTGCCGGAACCGTCACCGGCGCGGACGTGCCTCCCCTGCCCCGCAATGTGTGGGAAAAATACGTCGATGAACAAATAGGCGACGCGATTAAATCCACTATGCTGCCTGACGACGCGGTTACCGAGCCCAAGCTCGCCGACAAGGCCGTCAGCGCGGACAAGCTTCAGGCGGGGAGCGTCACTCAGCCGAAAATTCAGGACGGAGCCGTGACCGAGGGTAAAATCCGCGACGGCGCCGTTACCACCGCCAAAATCGCCGAAAAGGCCGTTACGCTGAACAAAATCAATCCCGCCGATACAAAAAACAAGGCGCTTGTCACGGTATACGAAAACAATAAGCTGGAAACGCACTGGCGAGAGATTGATTCGTCCATGATTATGGACGGGCAGGTCAACACCGCGGAGCTGGCCGACAAGGCCGTCAGCGCGGACAAGCTTCAGGCAGGAAGCGTTACTCAGCCCAAAATTCAGGACGGAGCCGTGACCGAGGGCAAAATCCGCGACGGCGCCGTTACCACCGCCAAAATCGCCGACAAGGCCATTACCAACGGAAAAATCGCCGCCGACGCCATCAGCGAAACCAAACTTCAGGCGGGGAGCGTCACTCATTATAAGATTGCGGACGGGTGCGTTACCAGCATAAAAATCGCTGACAACGCCATAAACACCGACAAAATCCGCGACGCGGCGGTGACTGCTCAAAAGCTCGCCGACGGCGCCGTGACCGCTCAAAAACTTGCCGACGGGGCCGTGACTGAAAATAAATTGTCGGCGGACGCACAGCTGCGCTCTATTTACGCCGGCAACGTACATTTGGAGAAGGACGGAAACCGTTACATTTGGCGCGTTATCCCGCCCCACGGCATCGTAAAACTTCCGTCAGACGTGGGCGACGACGATTTTGAAGCCCCTCTGCACGCCGGCTCAGTAATGATAGATTTCACCGAGGACTGGGTAATAGACTTAGGCGATTGGTCAATGCCCGTCGCGGATTGGGTCAAAGACGGAATGATATTTCATTTTTTCAACAACGGCTATTTGCCTTGCGCCACGCTTAGTTACGATCATTCTCTGGGACTGTGGTTCGAGGGCAAGGAATTATTGCAGGTAAATCTCCTCGATTATTGGATGTTTAAGATGATTTCCTTCCGCAACAATCACTTTGCCGACCCTGCGCCGCCTCGGCCGACGTGGGTGTATATAGGCAATGATAATTGGGGCGGCGTCGTGGAAATATAATCGGAGGCAATATAATGAAAAACGTGATTTGCACAGGAATCGGAATGGCGGTGGCGGCCACAGCGTCGGTCCTTGGCGGCTGGGACGCGCCGCTCGGTTCGCTGGTCATTTTTATGGCCGTCGATTTTGCGACGGGCCTTTTGGCGGCGGGGCTCGGCAAATCGCCCAAGACCGAAAAGGGCGGCATAAGCAGCGCGGTCATCTTTACGGGGCTCGCGAAGAAGGTCGTGATTTTGCTCCTGGTGCTCATCGGCTATCGGCTTGATTTGGTACTGGAGCTCGATTACGTACGCAACACCGTCATAATCGGCTTTCTCGCGAACGAGCTCATATCCGTGGCGGAAAACGCGGCCCTGCTCGGCGTGCCTATGCCGGAGGTTATCAAAAACGTGCTGGAGGTATTGAAAAGCAAGGGAGGCGGCGAAAATGACGGTTAAGGATAAGCTCTGCCCATCCTCGAAGTACAAAACCAAATGCCCCTACGAGATGACGCCCGAAGGCGTGTGCATACATAACACCGCTAACGACGCGAGCGCCGCCGCCGAGGTGAGCTATATGCTCGGGAATACCGCGCAGACGAGCTACCACTACGCCGTGGACGACGTGGAGATAGTCCACGCCATACCCGACAGCCGCAACGCCTGGCACGCGGGCGACGGCGGCAAGGGCGCGGGGAACCGCAGATACATCGCTATCGAGATATGCTACAGCAAAAGCGGCGGGGCGCGGTTCGAGGCCGCGATGAAGAACGCCGCCGAGCTCACGGCGAAGCTGCTGAACGACCACGGCTGGGACATATCCCATGTGAAGAAGCATCAGGACTTCAGCGACAAATACTGCCCGCACCGCATACTGAGCGATTACGGCTGGGAATACTTCCTTAACCTCGTCCGCGCGGAGCTTGGCGAGGCGGAAAATTCCACTCCCGTGCTGACGAAGGGCGCGAAGGGCGAGGCCGTAAAAAAGCTGCAAAGCCGCCTCAACGAATGGGGCTATTCGCTCGAAATTGACGGCAGCTTCGGCCCCGCGACGCTCGAGGCGGTGAAGGGCTTTCAAGAAAAGCAGGGCCTCGAGGTCGATGGAAGCGTCGGCCCGCTGACGTGGGCCGCGCTGCTGAAGGAGCCGAGCGAGGAGGTGGACGATGTGGCAAAATTTGCCGATACCGAGGGCCATTGGGCCGAGGAAATAATCGACGAGCTGGCCGCGATGGGCATAGTTCACGGAGACGGAAACGGCAACTTCCGCCCCGACGAGCCTATCACCCGCGCCGAGGCCGCCGCGATGGTGAGAAACGCCGTCAGGTACGCGACGGGAAAATAAGGAGGAAAAATGGCGATGCCTAAGCCGACATTCATACTGAAAACCGACTATCTCACATACTTTCGCGAAATGGGCCTATCCAAGGCCGAAATCGGCGCGCTGATGCTGGCCATATTTGAATACCACGAAAGCGGGGCCGTGCCTACGGCGCGGGATCTGGGCGGCACGCTTTTCGCGGCGTTCATGATGATTAAGGTTGACCTTGACAAAAACGCCGAAAAGTACAGCAAAAAATGCCGCGTTCTCGCCGGAAACCGCGGCGGCGGAAATCAGCAGAAATCAACTGATATCGGCCATGGTAATGATAGTGATTATGATAGTGACGGTGATAATGACAGTGACTATGATAATGACTGTGCTGCCGCCTGCGGTGGCGGCAGCAAGGTCGCCGCGGCCGCCGAAAGGAGCGGTATAAGGACGCTTTACACGGAGCTCATCGGCAAATGGAGCGCAAACGTCGAAAAGCGGCTGTTTTCATACGGTCTCCCGCCGGAGGACATCCGCTACGCCATCAACGAAGCGGCGGAGAACAACGTGCCGAAGCTTAGCTATATCGCCAAAATTCTCGAAACAAAAAAGGAGGGCGGGCAAAGGCCCGCCCAACGCGGCGCGGGCGGGCCCCCGAGACTCGACCCGCAGGCAGTGGAAGAAATGCGACGGCGCATTTCCGCCGAAAAGTGAGCGCACAAAACGCGGCCGGCAAAGGCCGGCCGCGCGATTCGCTTCCCCGCCTAAACGGCGCGTTTGCCGGAAGGAGGGGCCTCGGCGCGCCTTATTTTGTACCCCTTGAGCTTGCGGTCATAATAAAGGCTGTCGCCCACGCCGGAGCGAATGGCCCTCTTTTCAAGGAATTCGCGTATGTCGGCAATGTCCCGCATGACGCTGCGCACGCTGATATCGTAACGCTCGGCCAGTTTATCGGCCATAATTACGCCGCCCTCCATCATGTGGCTATACATGGAAAGCACGCGGTAAACCTTATCCGCAGCCATGTTTTTCCCTCCTTCTCCCTATCAGTAGCCGAGCTCGTCGCCCAAGCTGTCATCATTTTCTATCCAGTCCTTCTGAACGTCGATGACCTTATATGTATCCATAGTTTCGCGGATGATGACCTTCTCGATGCCGGCGTTGATTATCATGCGCTTGCAAAAGGCGCAGCTGGTGGCGTTTTCCACAAGCTGGCCGGTTTTGCAGTCCCTGCCGGCAAGGTACAGCGTAGAGCCTATCATATCGCGCCGAGGGGCGCTGATTATGGCGTTGGCCTCGCTGTGTACGCTGCGGCACAGCTCGTAGCGCTCGCCGCGGGGAATGTTGAGCTGCTCGCGCCGGCAGAAGCCAAGGTCTATGCAGTTCTTACGCCCTCGGGGCGCGCCGGTGTAGCCGGTGGAGATGATCTCGTCGTTTTTAACGATTATCGAGCCGTACTTGCGTCTGAGACAGGTGCCCCGCTCAAGCACGGTCATTGCGATATCGAGGTAGTAGTTATGCTTGTCGCGCCGCCCGCTCATTTCTCGTCCTCCAATGCCTCGCCGGTCACTACCTTATCCACGGCGGTTATGCCGCCGACGATTTCAACGTAGCCGTCGTCGGTGGTTATGCCCGTTTTAACGGGAACCTCCTCGGCCTTTTGGGCGCGCCATACGGTGACCCTGCCGTCCTTCACAAGCTCCTTGGGAAGGAGCAGAGCGTCGTAGGCGGAATAGGTGACTACGCTGACCTTTGCGTTCATGCCCTCGACGAGACCGGTCTGGTCGTCGATATCGATATGGCCGCTGAAGCTGTCGGGCTCCTCGGCGCTGGGGGCCACGGAATCCATGATACCGCTGCGCTCGGCAAAGAGATCGACGTTCTGCCACGCCTCGTCGGGCACGCCGCTCTCGGCGGTCTTTAGAAGAGTGAAGCGGGCCACGGCGGGCACGGTCAGGTCGGAATCCTTCTCGTCAAGAGCCACGTCGAGATACAGACTGCCGTCGGGTATGATAACGGCGGCCTGCATATTAACGGCTGCGTTATCGCCGGCCTTGAGGTAAAGCTTTTGCAGATAACCGCCGGTATCGGCCTTTAGGGTATAGTTCGCAAGCTCGCTCTCGAGCTGTTCTATCTGGAGGTTCAGGTCCTTGGCCTGAAGCTCGTCGGTATCGGTTTCGGTAACGCTTCGGCTGGTGGTTATGACGGCCACCACGTCGCCCTCGCTGACGGAGCCGCCCTCCTCAACGCGCAGGTCGCTTATCCTGCCCGTGGCCGTGGCGCGCACGGTCGAGGAGGTGCGGTTGCCTGCGGCTACCGAGGCGGTACCGAGGCTCTTGGCCCCGTTGACGGTGGCTCCGGCCTGCGCTCCCGCCTCGCCTCCCCTAAAGGAGATGGTGAGCCTGTAGAGCGGAACCTCGTCCTCTTCCTCATCGACGAGCTTGACATTAGTGACCGTGCCGCTTACAACGTCGCCGCCAATAGACACGTCGGCGGCGTCGCCGTTATTGACCGTGCCGGTGTCCTCGGCGTCAAAATCCAGCGTCACACGGTAGTCGGACACGTTCGCTATCTGGGCAATCACATCGCCGCTCGAAACGCTGTCCCCTTCGTCAAAGTTCAGTACGGTGACGGCGCCGCTGCTGCCCGCTTTGACGGAGGTTTCGTCCTCAACGGTGGTCTCGCGGGTGGTTTTGGCGTTATTAAGCCGCTGGCGGAGCAGACTTATGCGTTCCTCAATGGCGGAGCTGTCGAGCACGTAAAGCGTCTGCCCCTTCTGCACATGGTCGCCCTCGGCGGCGTTCACGCTCTTGACCTTACCGGCGGCGGCAAAGCTGCGCACATCGGGGGTCTCGCTTTTTATTGTGCCCATAAACTCGGATTCCTGCACTATATTGCTGACGGTCGCGGTCACGGTCTTAGGCTCGTGAACAAGGCCGTCGTTCTTTTTGAATATATCGCCGCGCACAAGGCCGAAGGCCACTCCGCCCAACACCGCAAGCGCCACCGCGCCGCCGATAATGAAGGGCACGGGGTTTATGCCGCCCTCGTCATCGTCATCGTCCTCGCCGTCGCGGACGCCGTCATAGTCGCTGCCTACAGCGGGCTCCTCGGGGGCCTCGGCGCTGTCTACAGCCGCTGCGGCGCGGAGCTGCTTAAGCTCCTCCTTGGTGACCTTGCGAGTTTTGTCAAGGTCGTCGCAAGCAGGCGTATCCTTTGGCTCAGGCTCCTCGGCCATGTCCTTGGGCAGCTCGATTCGCCGCGTCGCGCCGACGTCGCCTTGAGGCTCGTTCCTCGGCCCGCCCTGAGGTTCGCTCTGGGGCTCGCTTTGAAGTTCGCTTCGGGGTTCGGAGGCCTTTTCAAAAGCTTCGGCGGCAGAGGCCGCTTTTTCGGCCGCTATACGTTCGGCCTCGGCCTTTTGCGCGGCCGCCTTTTCAGCCCGCCTTTTCTCGCGCTTGCGGCGGCGCTCCTCCACGCGGGCCTCTCTCGCCGCATTTTCGGAGGCCTCGTCCTCGTCCTGCGTTTCCTCCCCGGCCTCCTCGGGTTCGCCGGTATCGTCGTCCTCATAGCCGCTCCTGACCGCCGCAAAAGCGCAAAGGCCGAACAGTACTATGAGCGCCGCGAGGATTATAAAAGCAATTTCAAGCATTTTTATTCCGCTCCTGTCCTTTTATATTTTTCCAGTAGGAATCGCCCGAGCCCCCATACATACCGCCTCAGGCGTAGAGCGGGTATCTGGCGCAGAGCGCCTGAACCCTTGCGCTGACCTCGTCACGGCCGTTATCGTCGGCGAGGGTGAGGCGGATAAGGTCGGCTATCTCGGCCATGTCGGCCTCGTTCATGCCGCGAGTGGTCACGGCGGGAGTACCGATACGAATACCGCTGGTGATGAAGGGGCTCTGCGGGTCAAAGGGGATGGCGTTCTTATTGACGGTGATACCCACCTCGTCAAGCTTATGCTCGGCCTCCTTGCCGGTGACGTTTTTGCCGCGCAGATCGACAAGCATAAGGTGGTTGTCGGTGCCTCCGCTGACAAGGTCGAAGCCGGCGCCGGCAAGGGCTTTTGCCAAAGCGGCGGCGTTCTTTTTTACGCGGAGCTGATACTCCCGAAACTCCGGCGAAAGAGCCTCCTTAAAGCAGACGGCCTTGGCGGCGATGACGTGCATGAGCGGGCCGCCCTGTATGCCCGGAAAGATGGCCTTATTTATCATCTTGAGATTCTCCTCGCGGCAGAGAATGAGGCCGCCCCTCGGACCGCGAAGCGTTTTATGGGTGGTTGTGGTGACAAAGTCGGCGTATGGCACGGGATTTTGGTGCAGGCCAGCGGCCACGAGGCCCGCGATATGGGCCATATCCACGAGCAGCCACGCGCCTACCTCCTTAGCGATTTCGCCAAAGCGGGCGAAGTCGATTTCACGCGGGTAGGCCGAAGCTCCGGCCAGTATCAGCTTGGGCCTGTGCTCAATGGCGAGGCGGCGAACCTCGTCGTAATCTATGGTCTGATCGGCCTCGGTCACGCCGTAGGGCACGATATTGAAGTACTTGCCGCTCATGTTCACGGGGCTGCCGTGGGAGAGGTGGCCGCCGTGGGCAAGACTCATGGAAAGCACAGTGTCGCCGGGGTTAAGGCAGGCGAAGAACACGGCCATATTGGCCTGCGCGCCGCTGTGAGGCTGCACGTTGGCGGCCTCTGCCCCGAAAAGCTCCTTCGCGCGCTCGATGGCGAGATTTTCCACCACGTCCACGTATTCGCAGCCGCCGTAGTAACGCTTGCCGGGATAGCCCTCGGCGTATTTATTTGTCAGGGGCGAGCCCATGGCCTCCATAACGGCCTCGCTCACAAAGTTTTCGCTGGCGATAAGCTCTATTTTGTGCTGCTGGCGACGGACCTCGCTGTCTATCGCGCCGGCAACCTCGGGGTCAATGGCCCTTACCTTGTCACAGCTATACATTTTTTTACCTCCGTCAGTTTTATTTTCCCTCATCGGGACATATACTTATACGGAATTATTGTATCACAGTTTTCTTCATTATTCAAGTGTTATTTTCCGTTTTTGTAAATTATGCTTGCAAAACGGAGGATTTTTTGTTATAATGTATGCGGCGGGATATTTTGCCTCTGCGCTTTGCGCATCCGCCCCTCATCAGTCGGCGCGGACGTATACATCAACCGAAACGGCGGCGAACGAGCCGAATTCTTATTTTTGCATAAAAATAATACAAGCGGAAGCGAGCTTGCTCCGACGAAAGGAGGTCTGTCGATTGAAAAAGCTAATCCGAATACTTATGCTGCTTGACCCCGCCGGACGCAAGCTGGCGGATGACAACATCGGCGCGTTCTCGGCGATGGCGGCCTTTTTTCTGTTTGTGTCGCTGTTCCCTTTTATAATGCTCCTTTTGGCGCTGCTCCAGTTTTTCCCCTTCGACATGGAGGACCTTATCGAGGCTGTAAGCGTTGTTCTGCCCGACGGACTGGAGGGCTTTATCGTACCGACGATTTCCGAAATTTACCAAAAGGGCACTCCCGCGCTGATCTCCTTAACCGCTATCACGGCGGTGTGGTCGGCCTCCACGGGCGTAAACGCCATTCTGCGCGGGCTTACGCGCATTGCCGACAGCGAAAACGGCGTATGGCTTCTGGTGCGGCTTAAATCGGTGTTTTACATGATCCTTATGCTGCTGACTATCATTCTCTCGTTAGGACTGTTCGTTTTCGGCAACCTTATCATCAACCAAGCGGCGAGGTTCATGCCGCACCTGCAAATTCTTTCGCTGCTGGCGTCGGGCTTTCGCTGGCTTTGCGGCGTGTGCCTGCTGGCCTTTCTGTTCGACCTCGTTTATCTTTTTGCCCCAAAAAGAAAAAGCCGCTTCCTGAGCGAGCTTCCGGGGGCTGTTTTGGCCGCCGCCGGCTGGGCGGGGTTTTCGTTCCTGTATTCGTTTTACATTAACAATATCACGAATTTCAGCGTTTACGGCAGCCTTACGCTGGCCGTGTTCTTCCTGCTGTGGATGTACGTGTGCTTTTATATTCTGTTCCTCGGGGCCGAGTTCAACCGCTTTTTGGCGGACAAGCATTCGAGAAAGCAGCTTGCGGAAATCAGAAAGGTACTGAAGGAGTGAACCGCGGGCGCGGCGGCGCGCAAAACGCCCATGCGCGGGGAGCTCGCGGGGGGCCGGTCACAGAGACAGCAGTATATCCCCCAGCTCCTCCACGGTAGCGGCGATATAGTCCGCGCCGGCGGCCTCGAGCTCGCCCTCGTCAGCATAGCCAAAACGGACGCCAACCGAGGGAATACCGGCCTCCTTTGCGCCTATGATATCATGGCGGCGGTCTCCCACCATGACGGCCGTCTTTGCGCCGAGAAGGCGCATGGCCTCGAGTATCACCTCGCTTTTGCGGGTGCGGCGGCCGTCCAGCTCGCTGCCTACCAAGACCTCGAAGTACGGCTCCATGCCGTACTGTTTTATTACGCGCTCGGCAAAAATCTGGGGCTTGCTTGTGGCAACGGCAAGGGTGCGGCCCGAAGCCTTAAGCCTCTCAAGCAAGTCTGTCATACCGTCCATGGCGCGGTTTTCGTATATGCCCTTATCGGCAAAATATTCCCTGTATATTTCAACGGCCCGGACGGCCTCGGCCCTGTCCACACCGAGAAAATCCATAAACGAATCCTGAAGCGGAGGACCGATGAAGCCCATGAGCTCGTCCGCCGCGGGTACGGCGTCCATGTAGGCCCGAAGGGCGTACCGGACGCTGTTTATTATGCCCTCCTTGGGGTCGGTCAGGGTACCGTCGAGGTCGAATAAGATGTGTTTTATCATGGTGTTGTCTCCTGTTTGCGTAATCGCCGCGCACTACGAATTTGCCAGCTTCACAAGCTTGGCGAGGCGGCGGTTGAGAGCGCTGCGGCCAACTCCGGCAGCGGCGGCAAGCTCCGTTAGGCTGAGCTCGGGGTTTTCGGCGCGGGCATAGGCCACAGCCTTGAGCTCCTCCGGCAGAGACTCGAGCCTGCCGGAGGCGGCAAGGGCGTCGATGGCGGCGCACTGACGGGCCGAGGCGGCGTAGGTTTTGTCGAGATTGGCGGCAAAGCAATTCCCGCGGCGGTTCTCGCGGTTGGCGACGTCCTTTTCAACCTGCATATCCGCCATTGCCATCATGGCGCGCTGCGCGCCCATGACGGTGAGGCTGTCGCAGACAGACTCGTGGTCCTCGAGGTATATCACGTAATAATTCTTGCGCACCGCCGAGGACGGCGAAAGACCAAAGCCCTCCAGCATTTCCGAGGCCAGAGCCGCAAGAGTGGAATTATAGGCAAAAAGCTCGATACGATAGTTCTTGGCGGGGTCGCTGACGGTTCCCGCCATGAGAAAGGCCCCGCGCAAAAAGGCCCGCTTACAGCAGTCGCTGGCGAAAAGCTCCTCGTCAATGGCCGCGTCTGCGCCGTCCATGCTGACGCCCAGAGCGTCCAGCAGCGAAAGCGGGGCGCGTATCTCGGGAGCGGTCTGGCGCTCGGCGCAGCCAAGCGCCCTTTTCAGCAGCACGCAGACGCGCTTGAACACGTCGTCCCGCTCGGCGCGGAGAGTAATGCCGCCCTCGTCGGCGTCGCCGCCGAAAAGCAGGCAGGCGCAGAGCTCCGCCCTCTGACAGCAGGGCTTGCCTATGGGCAGGGCGCAGAGCTCCGCTTTTACGTCAGATGAAAAAGACATATTCTGTCACTCCCTTGCAGGGGTAAGGCGTTAATGCCCCGTATTGATATCGCGATGGGTGACGGAAACATTGCCCCCGTTCTGGGCGAGAAGCTTGCCCAAAGCCTCGGCTATGACTACGCTGCGGTGGCGGCCGCCGGTGCAGCCGATACATATTACGAGCTGGGTCTTGCCCTCGTCCACATAGTAGGGTATAAGGGTAGTTATCATATCGTAGAGCTTATCGAGAAATTTAAGCGTCTGGGGAAAATCCATAACATAATCGCGCACGGAGGCCTCGAGCCCGCTGTGGGGCTTGAGATTTTCGATATAAAAGGGATTGGGCAAAAAGCGCACGTCAAACACGAGGTCGGCGTCGGCGGGAATACCGTTCTTAAAACCGAAGGAGCGGCACTCGATAGTGAAGTAGCTCTCCTCGCCCGCTCCGTAAATATCGGTGACGATACGCTTTAGCTGGCGGGTGAGGAGGTTGCTGGTATCAATTATCTGATCGGCCCTCTGGCGCAGGCCCTTGAGCTTTTCGCGCTCCCTTTCAATACCGTCGGCTATGCGGCCGTCCGCGCTGAGGGGATGGCTGCGGCGGGACTCCTTGTACCGCTTGATGATTACGCTGTCGCTGGCTTCAAGATAGAGCACCTCAAAGGGGAAATCGCCTGCGCGGAGGTCGTCGAGCTCCTTTTCGATATCGTCAAACATATCGCCGCTGCGAATATCGGTGACTATGGCCACGTTTTGGAGACTTTCATCGCTGTAGCAGGCTTTGGCAAAGGTGTTGATGAAAATGGGCGGCATATTGTCGATACAGTAGTAGCCGATGTCCTCCAGAAAGTGCATGACCTGCGTTTTGCCCGCGCCGCTCATGCCTGTTATGATGACAAATCTCATTATTACTCTCCCCTTTGCCAGATTTTTATCTCGGGTTCAAGAGCTATGCCGCTTTTCTCATAAACGGCTTTCTGCACCCTCGCGAGCAGGGCCGTAACGTCGGCCGCGGTGGCTCCGCCGCGGTTTATCACAAAGCCCGCGTGCTTTTCGCTGACCTGAGCCCCGCCCACCGCAAGGCCCTTTAAGCCCGCTTCGTCAATCAGCGCGGCGGCGTAGCCGCCGGAGGGCCGCTTAAAGGCGCTGCCCGCGCTGGGGTATTCGAGCGGCTGCTTCTCGCGGCGGCGGCGGTTAAGCTCCGCCATGCGGGCCGCTATTTCGTCCTTGTCGTCCGGCGTCAGGCTTAAGCACACGCCCGTGATGACCGCGCCGGTATCCGCCAGCGCGCTTTTGCGGTATCCAAACTCCATTTCGGCCTTTGACGCGGCGTATTCCTTGCCGTCCGGCCCCACAAAGGACACGGCCTCGACAACTCCGGCGAGCTCCCCGCCATAAGCTCCGGCGTTCATTATTACGCCGCCGCCCACATTGCCCGGTATGCCCGAGGCAAACTCCAGCCCCGAAAGACCGTTTTCCATCGCAAAGCGGGCCACGGCGCTGAGCTGCGCGCCGGCCTGTGCCGTGACGCAGTTTTCAAAGCGCGTTATCGCGCTCATGCTTTTGCCTATGCGGATTATCGGCACGGCCACGCCCTCGTCGGGGGCAAGGATATTCGTTCCGTTACCCAAGATGAGATACGGCGACGAAAATTCGTTTAATACATTTATGGCCGCGGCCACCTCGCCGGAGGAGGCGGGCTCGGCGATAAGGGCGGCAGGGCCGCCCACCCGAAAGGACGTAAGGCCGCTCAGGGATTCGTTTTCCAGCACGCGGCCAAGGGGCAGGGCCCGCCTCAGCGCGGCGGCGAGTTCGTTGTTCATGCTATCACCCGATTGTTGTTGGATTAATTATGTCTCGAGCCCGAAGTAGTCCGCGAGCTTGCGAAGCGAGGTATTGAGCACAAGCTCGTCGGGAAAGGCTATCTCGTCAAGAAGGCAGCGGGAGTTTTCGACCTCGCCTACGTCGTCCGAAAAATGGGCGTCGGTGGTGAGGACGACGGGTATGTTAAGCTCCTTGCAGAGAAGGGCTATTTCGCGGCAGTTTTCATGGCTATGGGGACGCACGTCGAAGGAGTGGTGGTTTATCTCCACCACGCGGCCGGTCTCCTTTACCTTTTTCAGCACGGCGGCGTAGTCGCACTTAAAGCGGCCGTCGCCCAAATGCCCGAGGATATTCACCTTGGGGTTGCGCTCGAGGACGTTTATCCACGCGCGGGTGACGGCGGCCTCGCTTTGGCCCGACGCAAAGCAGGGCGTGTGCATGGAAGCGATGACTATCTCGAGCGGGGCGAGGGCGTAATCGTCCAAATCTATCGTCCCTTCCCCGTCCATGATATTCACCTCGGCCCCGCGCAGCAATCGCACGCCGCCGACATAGTTTTTGAAATTCTTAAGCGACGAGAAATGCCACGGGTGCGCCCCGTCGCCCAAGCGGGGGCCGTGATTTGTCACGGCTATGCCCTCCATGCCCTTGCGCCGCGCGGCGGCGAGGTTTTCCTCGAGGGTGGAATAGGCGTGGTGGCTGATATTGGTATGGGTATGAACGTCAACGGCGATTATCAAAACAGCTCGCCTCCGGTGATGTTGCTCCCCGCCATCTGCTTATTGAGGCGCTCGCTGAGCTCCTCGGCGGCGTTATAGCCCATGCGCTGCTGGCGGTTATTCATGGCGGCTATCTCGATAATCACCGCCAAATTCCGCCCGGGGCGGACGGGTATGGTAAGGCAGGGCAATTCTATGCCCAGAAGGGACGTTTTTTCGCGGTCGAGGCCGAGGCGCTCATAGTTCTTGCCCTGCTGCCACGGCTCGAGATTGACGACGAGGTTTATCTTCTCGGTATCCTTGACCGCGCCTACGCCGAAAATACGCTTGACGTCCACTATGCCGATACCGCGCAGTTCCATGAAGTGGCGGATTATCTCGGGCGAGGAGCCGACGACGGTCTTGGCCGAGGTGCGGCGTATTTCAACGGCGTCGTCCGCGACGAGGCGGTGGCCGCGCTTGATGAGCTCAATGGCGGTCTCGCTCTTGCCGACGCCGCTGTCGCCCAGAAGCAGCACGCCCTCGCCGTAAACCTCCACCAGCACGCCGTGGCGGGTTATGGTCGGCGCAAGATACACATTCAGCGCGCCGATGAGCGCGGCCACAAAATCGGAGGTGCTCTCCTCCGTCCTGAGCAGCGGCGTACGGTGGATACGCGCCGTCTCGATAAGCTCCGGATAGCAGTCCATAGAGCGGGTTATCACCACGGCCGGAATATTGGTGGCCATGAGCTTATCGTATGTGGCGAAGCGGTCCTCGGGGGTTTTCTGCATCATATAGAACTGCTCGGCCTTGCCTAAAATTTGGATACGGTCGTCGTCAAAATAGTCGTAATATCCCGCGCCAAGCTGTATGCCGGGACGGTGAACGTCCGAACAGCGTATCATCACGGCGTCAAGGTCGTCGGGAACGTAGATTTTTTCGAGGTGGAAATCCTCGATGAGCTTTGTCAGCGCGATGGCTTCCCTATGTGCTGCCTCCATTGTTCTTCTCTCCTTTTAATTCTCGCCCGCGCGGAGCTTTTCGCTCTGAAAATGGGTGTTAAGGGCGTCGATTATTTCATCAAGGTCGCCGTTCATTATGGCGTCGATCTTGTAAAGCGTAAGATTTATGCGGTGGTCGCTCACTCTCCCCTGCGGGAAGTTATATGTGCGGATGCGCTCGCTGCGGTCCCCGCTGCCCACCTGACTGCGCCGCTCCTCGGAGATGGCGGCGTTTTTTTCACTCTCCATAAGCTCGTACAGGCGGCTGCGGAGCACCTTCATGGCCTTATCCTTGTTTTTGTGCTGGCTCTTTTCGTCCTGACACGACACCACAAGCCCCGTCGGCAGGTGGGTTATGCGGACGGCGGAATCGGTGGTGTTGACGCATTGGCCGCCCGGGCCGCCCGCGCGGAACACGTCTATCTTGAGGTCGTTAGGGTCGATATTGACCTCCACGTCCTCGGCCTCGGGCAGCACGGCCACGGTGGCGGCGCTGGTCTGTATGCGCCCGCCGGACTCGGTCTCGGGCACGCGCTGGACGCGGTGAACGCCGCTCTCGTACTTGAGGCGGCTGTACGCTCCCTCGCCCTCAACGCTGAAGGTTATCTCCTTATACCCGCCGAGGTCGGTGGGGTTCGAGTTCATTATCTCGATTTTCCAGCGGCGGTTCTCGGCGTACATACTGTACATACGGAACAAATCCCCCGCAAAGAGAGCGGCCTCCTCGCCGCCCGTGCCGCCGCGTATTTCCATTATTACGGACTTTTCATCGTTGGGGTCCTTGGGTATCAGGAGGACCTTAAGCTCCTCCTCGATGGCGGGGAGCTTTTCGCGGTTCTCGTCGATTTCGGCCCTGGCGAGCTCCTCCATCTCCTTATCGCCGCTGCCGAGAAGCTCCTCGGCGTCGTCGATAGCGGCCTTGGCCGCCTTATATTCGCGGTACTTTTCAACTATAGGCCCAAGGCTGCTGTGCTCCTTCATCAGCCCGCGCCAGCGGCTTTGGTCGGCTATGACGGCGGGGTCGCTTATCTGTGCGCCAAGAGCCTCGTACCTTTCAACCAGACCTTCTAATTTTCCAAACATTGTGTCACTCCTAATTGCTTCTGCTTAGCAAATAACCGGCCAGCCCGCGCAGGAACCGGCCCCCTTCGCCAAGCGGCTCGAGGGCGGCAAGGGCGGCGGCCGTCTCCCTTTCAAGGCGGCGCTTGGCCTCGTCAAGGCCGTAGACGCTGACAAAGGTGGCCTTGTTATTGGCGGCGTCGCTGTTGCTCTTGCCAAGCTGCTCGGCGCTTCCCTCTACGTCAAGTATGTCGTCGCGTATCTGGAAGGCGAGGCCGAGATGCGTGGTATAGCCGTCAAAGGCGTCGGGCCCGGCGCCGGCGGCTATGGCCCCCAGCTCGCCCGCGGCGCGTATCAGCGCGCCGGTCTTACGGTGATGTATCCTTTCCACAAGCTCCTTATCGGCCCCGTGCGCCTCGGCATAAATATCGTCGGCCTGACCGCCTATCATGCCCAGAACGCCGCTGCCGCCGAACAGACGCGAAACGGCCCTTATGTCCTTTTCGGCGTCGCGGGGGGCCGCGCCGCTTATGTACTCCGCCGCGAGGTTGAGCAGCCCGTCGCCCGCGAGCAGGGCCAAAGCCTCGCCGTGCACCACGTGATTGGTGGGACGGCCGCGGCGCAGAGCGTCGTTATCCATGCAGGGAAGGTCGTCGTGAATGAGAGAGTAGGTATGCACCATCTCTATCGCGCAGGCGTACTTGAGCGCAAGCTCCATGTCGCCGGAAAGAGCCTCGCAGCAGGCCAGCACAATGACAGGCCGCACCCGCTTGCCTCCGGCCAGCAGGCTGTAGGCCATGGCGCGGCCCACGGCCTCGGCTCCGGCCTCGCCGGCCATGATTTTTTCAAGGGCGGCGTTCACGGTCTGCGCATACCGGCGGTATTTTTCGTCAAAATCCATCGCGCCGCCCCCTATGCGTTATCGGTGACGGGAGCAAAGGGCTCCTCGCCGCCGTCGATAAGCTTTGTCACCTTCAGTTCCGCTTCCTCGAGCAGCTTTGTGCATTGGCGGGAAAGGCCCACGCCCTTCTCGAACAGGGCCATGGCCTCCTCGAGGGTCGTTTCGCCGCTTTCGAGCTTTTTGGCGGTATCCTCAAGCTCCTTTAAGGCTTCCTCAAATTTCATATATTATCCTTCCCTTCGTCTATCTTATCGGTAACGACCGAACGAATCTTCCCATCGGCGAGGGTGGTCCACAGTTCTCCGCCGACGCTGACGTCGCTTAAGCGGCGCACGGCCCTGCCGTCGCTCATGGCCACGCTGTAGCCCCTTTCGAGGATGCCCAGCGGGCTGAGCGCGTTAAGCCTGCCCGCGCAGGAGGCAAGGGCCTGCCTGCTCTCGCGCAGCCTCCGGCGCACGGCTTGCTCGCCGTGGGCGGACAGGCCGTCCACGGTCATTTGCAGCTCGCCGAGGCGGCGGCGGAAGCCCGTTATGCCCGCCCTGCCAAGCAAAAGCTCAAGATGGCGGCGGCTTTGGGCGGCCTTCTGCTCCAGACGGTTCCTGAGACCGTCCCTGAGCTGCTCCACCCTTCGGGCAAAGGCGGCGATATCGGGCACTGCCAGCTCGGCTGCGGCCGAGGGAGTGGGCGCGCGGCGATCGGCCGCGAAGTCGCATATTGTGAAGTCGGTCTCATGACCGACGGCAGAGATAATCGGTATGTTCGACGCGGCCACGGCGCGGACTGTGGTCTCCTCGTTGAAAGCCCACAAATCCTCGATACTGCCGCCGCCGCGGCCCACAATTAGCACGTCGGCAAGCTTTTCGCGGTTGAAATATTCTATCGCCTCCGCTACGCTGGCCGAGGCTCCCTCGCCCTGAACAAGGCAGGGGTACAGCACGGCGCGGCACAGCGGCCAGCGGCGGCGGAGCACATTGATTATGTCGCGCACAGCGGCGCCGGTGGGACTGGTGCAGATACCCACCACCTGCGGAAACTGGGGCAGGGGACGCTTGCGGCTTTGGTCGAACAGGCCCTCGGCCTCAAGCCTGCGCTTGAGCTCCTCGAACTTAATGTACAGCTCGCCTTGGCCCTCCAGCTCCATTTCCTCTATGTACAACTGATACGCTCCCGCGCGCTCGTAAACCGAAACGCGGCCTCCGGCAAGCACCTTCATTCCGTTTTCGGGACGGAAGGGGAGCTTATGCGCGGCAGAACGGAACATAACCGCCGCCAGAACCCCGCCCTCGTCCTTTAAGGTGAGGTAAATATGCCCCGAGGAATGGAGCTTAAGATTGCTTATCTCGCCCTTCACCCACAAATTGGAAAGAACGGGTGTGTTGTCCATTATGGCCTTTATGAAGTTATTGAGCTGAGTTACTGTAGCTATTCTCCTGTTTTCAGCCATTTTTCTCCCCGCTCTCATTTATTACCGAGTGCATAACGCCGTTAATGAAGGCGGGCGAATCGTCGCCGCCGTACTTTTTGGCAAGCTCCACGGCCTCGTTCACGGCCACGCCGGCGGGCACGTCGTCCATAAAGAGCGCCTCGTAGGCGGCGAGCCGCAGCAGCGCAAGGTCCACCTTAGCGAGCCGTTCAAGCCTCCAGCGGCGCAAAAACGGCGTGATGGCGGCGTTTATCTCGGGCAGCTTTTCCTCCACGCCGTGAAGCACGTCGCTCATGTAGCGGGAGTCGGCCTCGGTTTCGGTCTTTTGCTCCCATATATCGCCGTCGGATACGGTCTCGTGGAATTTTTCAAGCAGCTCGTCGGCGGTCGAGCCAACAACGGCCGCCTCAAACAGCATTTTGAAGCTGTCCTCTCTGGCCTGTATTCTGCTCACGGTACCACTCCTTTAATTTATCATTCTGCATTCCGAATTCATCGTTACTTCACAATCCCAACGATATCCCCGACGGTCACATACGCCGCCAGCAGGGCCAGCAGCGCGAAAAACACAAGGTTTATCGTGCCGGCGACCTCGGGCTTGATTTTTCTTCCGATTATCTTTTCAATCAGCACAAAAAGTATCTGCCCGCCGTCGAGCCCGGGCACCGGCAGGAGGTTGAAAACCCCCAGATTGACGGCTATAAGGGCGAAAAGGTTCATGAGAATGAGCCAAGCGCCCTCTCGCCCGCTTTCGGCCACGGTATCGACTACGGAAACTATCTCAACAGGCCCGCTGAGCGAATCGACGCTCTGTCGGCCGGTAACGAGGTCGCGCACGGCCCAGACGACGGCCTTTACCACAAACACCGTGTCGTAGGCGGCGTAGCGCGCCGAGGTGAGGAGCGAAGGGTCCTTAATGGGCTCGAACATCACGCCGAGCCTCGGGCCCGCGTCGGTTTTATACAGCCTCGCGCGAAGGGGCAGCTTTTCGCCGCCGCGACGCACAAGAACGTCGAGCGTATCATCGTCGGCCATGGATATGCTCATATCCACATCGCTTTTGGTATGCACGGCAGAGCCGTTCACCCGAAGTATCACGTCTCCGGCCCGAAAAACGCTGCCCTCGTACTGCTCGGGCACGGAGCTGACCGCCGCCGGCACAATGGGCAGAAAGCAGTTTATGACAACGTACATCAGCCAGCCCACAGCCACATTTACCGCGGGGCCGGAAAGC
This sequence comes from uncultured Clostridia bacterium, assembly GCA_947629005.1. Taxonomy (GTDB): domain Bacteria; phylum Bacillota; class Clostridia; order UMGS1883; family UMGS1883; genus JAFLUQ01. The sequence continues at coordinate 11,666 of CANRCD010000008.1, read as the reverse complement.
ATCACCAGCAGCCGCTTCCACCAATCGAGGGCCGTAAAGGCGCGGGGATCGTCCCCGTCGTCCTCGTCGCCGGCCATGCGCACATAGCCGCCCACAAGCAAAAGCCGCAGGGAGTAGGCCGTTTCGCCTATTTTTACGGAAAACAGCTTGGGCCCCATGCCTATGGAAAACTCATGCACGAGCACCCCGAACCGCTTTGCGGCTATCATGTGCCCAAGCTCATGCACAATCACCATGAAGCTGAGAGCAAGAAGCGTCAGAACCACTGAAAAAATCAAACAAAAACACCTCGGATAAAATCGGATAATTTTACCTGCCCAGCCTCCGGCGGACGGACTCGCGGGCCTCAAGGTCGGCGGCGGATATATCGTCGAGCGTCGGAGCCGCCTTGGGACGGTGTGCCTCCATGGCCTCGGCAATGAGGTCGGTAATATCGAGAAAGCCGCACCTATCCTCAAGGAAGGCCGCCACGGCCTCCTCGTTGGCGCCGTTCAGCACGGCGGGCATGGTTCCGCCCGCGCGGGCGGCATTTTTGGCCAGCTCCACCGCCGGAAAGGCGGCGTTATCTATGTCGTAGAACGTGAGCGAGCCGATTTTGACAAGGTCGAGCGGCGCGGTCACGGGAATTTTTCTTTCGGGATAGGTCAGCGCGTAGGCTATCGGCAAACGCATATCCGCCACGCCAAGCTGGCCGATAACGCTGCCGTCGCAAAATTCCACCATCGAATGGATAATGCTTTCGCGGTGGACGACGGGGGTTATGTCGTCCACGCCGAGGCCGAACAAATGGCTCGCCTCGATTATCTCAAGCCCCTTATTGACGAGGGTGGCGCTGTCTATGGTTATTTTGGCGCCCATAGTCCAGTTGGGGTGCTTAAGCGCGTCGGCGCGGGTTTTGCCCGCGAGCCGCGCGCGGGTCATCCCGAAAAACGGGCCGCCGCTGGCGGTTATGATAATGCGCTTAAGAAATTTTTTCTGGTCCGCTATGGACTGGAAAATCGCGCTGTGCTCGCTGTCCACGGGGAGGATTTTTACTCCATGGCGCTTTGCGAGCGGCATGACGATCTCGCCCGCGGTGACAAGGGTCTCCTTATTTGCGAGGGCGATGTCCTTGCCGGCCTCGATGGCGGCAACGGTCGGGCGAAGCCCCGCTATGCCCACCACGGCGGTGACAACGGTGTCGCTGCCCGACTCGGCGGCGCACTCTGTTACGCCCTCCTCCCCCGCAAGCACCTTCGTGGGAACGTCGGCCACGGCCGCGCGAAGCTCGGCCGCCTTTTTTTCGTCGGCCACGGCGGCCAGCGCGGGGCGGAATTTGCGTATCTGCTCCTCGAGGAGCTTTATATTCAAGCGGGCCGTCAGGGCGCGGACGGTAATGTCGCCCTCGCGCTCGGCCACGTCCAGCGTCTGCGTGCCGATGGAGCCCGTGGAGCCCAGCACGGCTATTGACTTTGCCATATTCTCAATTCCTTTACAGTTTATGTATTACGCGCGAAAATATCATCTGAAAACCGATTCGAAAATCGGAAACGCGCCCACAAAATGGTAAACGAGCGGCGCGACGAAAAGCACGCTGTCGAAGCGGTCCATGACGCCGCCGTGGCCGGGCATTATGCGCCCGTAGTCCTTGATGCCGTACTCCCGCTTTATGGCGGACGCGCCAAGGTCGCCGAGCTGTGAAACCACCCCGCAGAGCAGCCCCAGCGCGAGCAGGTGCGGCAGATTTGCCGCGAGGCCCGTGAACCGCCCCACGAGCAGGCCGTATACGCACATCAGCACAGCCGTGCCCACAACGCCGCCTATCGCGCCCTCGACGGTTTTCTTGGGGCTGATGACGGGGGCCAGCTTGTGGCGGCCAAAGGCCCTGCCCGCAAAGTAGGCGCAGGTATCGGTTATCCACGCGCCGACGAAAATGGCAAAGGTATTCCAAAGGCCGTGCTCCGTCTGGCGCATCCACGCCACATGAGAAAAGAGCAGGCTTAAAAGTATCGTTACGGTGAAAAACTTTGCGACGTCCTCAAAGGTATATGCCTTATGCCTTACAACGAGCACCGCAAACAGAAAGAGAAGATAGAACCATATCGCCATATACACGCTCTGCGGGCGCGGCGACATAAAGCCGAACAGCACAAAAACCGGCACTATCATCCCCGCAGCTACGAGTATGCGCCTGTCGGCCACGCCCACGGCGCGGTACATTTCCCAAAGGGCTATCTCGATGACGGCGAGCACCGCCAAAGTCAGCACGTATTTTTCGCTGAAAATTATCACCAAAAACAGCGCCACGCCGAGGGCGGCGCTTATGAGTCTTTCTTTAAGCACGGTTTTTCCCTCCAAACGCCCGCCTATCTTCCGCCGAATCGTCTGTTCCGCCGCTGATAGTCGGCCACGGCGCGGAGCAGGTCGTCGCGGGTGAAATCGGGCCAGAGTATTTTATCGAACCACAGCTCGGCGTAGGCCCCCTGCCACATCAGGAAGTTACTCAGGCGAAATTCGCCGCTGGGGCGGATAATAAGGTCGGGATCGGGCAGGCCGCCGGTGTCGAGCCGCGAGGAGATGAGCTCCTCGGTCACGTCCTCGGGCGCGAGCCGTCCCGCGGCGGCGTCCGCCGCAATGGAGCGCACCGCGCGGGTTATTTCGTCGCGGCTGCCGTAATTTAACGCCACATTAATAAGGAAGCCGCTGTTATTCTTAGTGGCCTCCTCAACATACCTCTGCTTTTCCCTGAAGCTTTCGGAAAAGGCGCTCATGTCGCCGATAAAGCGTATCTGCGCGCGGTTTTTCAGCTTTTTTAGGCCGTTGTCGAGATAGTCCTCCAAAAGGGCCATTAGAGACTCCACCTCATCTTTGTCCCTTTTCCAGTTTTCGGTGGAAAAGGCATAGAAGGTGACGACCTTTATCCCGAGCTCGCCCGCACATTCCGAAATTACCTCAAAGGTTTTGGCGCCCATGGCGTGGCCGCTTTTGCGCGGGAGGGAACGGCGCTTTGCCCAGCGGCCGTTCCCGTCCATTATAATCGCCACGTGCTTGGGTATGTTTTCAAAGTCCACCTCGGCTTCGAGTCTTTTATGGCGGAATTTGTCCAATAAGCTCATAGCCGCGCCCCTTAAATCTCGGTTATCTCTTTTTCCTTCTTGGAAAGAAGGTTATCTATTTCCTTGATTTTGGCGTCGGTCAAATCTTGAATATCCTTTTCGATACCCTTAAGGTCGTCCTCGGTTATCTCGCTCTTCTTCTTTTGCGCCTTGAAATCCTCCATCGCGTCGCGGCGGATGGAGCGGACGGCCACTTTCGCCTCCTCGGCCTTCTTCGACGCCTGCTTGATGAGCTCCCTGCGCCTTTCCTCCGTGGGCTGCGGGAACGACAGGCGGATGAGCCGGCCGTCGTTCTGCGGGGTTATGCCGAGGTCCGAGGCCAGAATGGCCTTCTCGATGGCCTTGAGCAGCGAACCGTCCCACGGCTGTATGGTGATCGTCCTCGGGTCGGGCGTGGAAACCGTGCCAACCTGCTGGAGCGGAGTCGCCGTGCCGTAATAGTCCACAGTTATGCGGTCGAGCACGGTGGGGTTTGCGCGGCCCGCGCGAATGGCGCCGAACTCGCTTAAAAGGTGGTTGAGAGTTTTATCCATCTTTCCGGTAATCTCAGGGTAATTTTTCATTTTCTCAGTTCCTTTCATTTATTTTTTTGGGTTTGTCCGCAATGTTCGTACCGACGGGCTTTCAATATACCAGCGTGCCTATCTCCTCGCCCATGATAACGCGGCGGATATTATCCGGCTGAGCAAGGCCGAACACGCGGATGGGCATTTTATTGTCCATGCAAAGGGAGGTGGCGGTGGTATCCATCACGCCGAGGCCCCGATTGAGCACGTCGATATAGCTGATGGATTCGATTTTCTTTGCGTCGGGGTTCTTTTCGGGGTCGCTGTCGTAAACGCCGTCCACCTTTTTGGCGAGAAGGATGATATCGGCGTCAATCTCGGCGGCGCGCAGGGCCGCCGTGGTATCGGTGGAAAAGAAGGGGTTGCCTGTGCCGCAGCCAAAAATCACCACGCGGCCCTTTTCGAGATGGCTCAGGGCGCGGCCGCGGATATAGGGCTCGGCTATCTGGCGCATATCAATGGCCGTCTGGACCCTTGTGGGTATGCCGTGACGCTCAAATGCGTCGCACAGAGCAAGAGCGTTGATGACGGTAGCCAGCATACCCATGTGGTCGGCGCGGGTTCGCTCCATATTTTCGCCGGTGCGGCCGCGCCAGAAATTGCCGCCCCCCACAACGACGGCGATTTCCACGCCCATGTCGGAGCATACCTTGATGGTTTCGGCAATGCTGTCCAACGTGTCGCTGTCAAGGCCGAAGCCCTTGTCGCCTGCCAAGGCCTCGCCGCTGACCTTGATTAGTACTCTTTTGTACTTAGGAGTCATAGCTTTCATCCTTTCAGTGGCGGATAGTAAAATCCTTATTAGTTATATATTCTGCAAATCTGCCAAAATTCCTTTGAAATTCCGAGAAAAATTTCAATAAAATTTAGAATTTTTAGAATTTTATGTTATTTCCCGACCTCCGCATCCGCTGCGAGCCCTCCGGCGGTGAATACGACGCTGCCGCTGCCGCGGACGTATGCCGCGAGGCGGCCCCGACAGGCGGCGCGGACGGTATCGGTATACGGGCGGCAGTCGGCGATATCGCCGTTTTCGAGGCCCAGAAGCTCGCAGCCGCGCACGGCCGCCGAGATCTCCGTCCGCTCGGGGACGGTGTTGCCGTCCTTATCGAGAAGGCTCACCTCGAGGCGGGTCACGTCGTCGTCGGCAAAGGAATAGGCCTTTACGCCGATACGCGCAGCCTTGCCAGCGGTGACGAGGCTCGCCTCCGCGCCTCCTACGCGGGCCGTAAGCACGCCCACAGCGAAGGGCACGCGCAGCAGCGCCCCGCCCATGGAGGGGTCAATCTCGGCCCTGCCAACGCTTGCGCCGTTCAAAAACAGCTCGGCAACGCCGCTTTGGTTTGTACTAATCAAAACCTCGGCCTCCGCGCCCTCGGGGAAGCTCCAGCACATCTCAAACGGTCTCCAGCGCCTGTGGCGGCGGTCAAGGCCGTCGGGCTCGGGCTCATAAAGGCGGCAGGCGATGACGGCGGCGGGCTTACCGCTCCACATGGCCTTGCGCTGATAAAAGCGCAGCTTGGGAAAGCCCGCCATATCGAGCAGGCCCGCTCCGCTGGCCCTGACCGGCCAGCCGTGGGCCTCGCCCATGTAGTCGATACCCGTCCAGAGAAACTGGCCGCAGATACGGGGGTCATCGCGCACAGCCGCCCACGCGGCGGGGCTGTGGCTATTCTCGCTGCCGTAGATGACGCGCCCCGAATAGCGGGCGCAGTCGGCGGCGTAAAGGTGTTCCTTATAGTTATAACCAACGATGTCAAGCTTATCGGCAAGGCCGGTCAGGTTAGACAGCTCGGGGAAGGCCAGCGCCGCGGTGACGGGGCGGGTCGCGTCCTCCTCCTTCACCCGGCGGACAAGCTTTTCGGCTACCACGGCGAGGCGGGCCGCGTCGGGACGATCCTTATCGTAAACGCGCTCCTCCTTGGGCTTGCCGGCGTCGTTGTTGCCCATGACCTCGTCAAAAAGCGGGTGGACGTAGGGGTCGTTGGGGTAGTCTATCTCGTTGCCTATGCTCCAGATTATGACACAGGGGTGGTTGCGGTCGCGGCGCACCATGGCCTTGATGTCCTCCTCGCCCCATGCGGGGAAGTCCTCAAAATAGCCGAAACGCTTGGGCGGGTAGACGTTATGCCCCTGCCACCACTTATTCTTGGGGCCCTCCCACTCGTCGAAGGCCTCGTCCATAACGAGAAAGCCAAGCTCGTCGCAAAGGTCCAGCAGAGCGGGGTCGGGCGGGTTATGGCTGGTGCGCACCGCGTTGCAGCCGCAGTCCTTGAGCGTCATCAGGCGGCCTCGCCAGACGGATTTCGGCACGGCCGCGCCAAGACAGCCCGCGTCGTGGTGAAGGCACACGCCCTTGAGCTTCATGCTTTCGCCGTTCAGGAAGAAGCCGTTTTCGGCGTCGAAGCGGAAAAAGCGTATGCCAAAGGACGTGAGCAAGGTATCGGTTAGCTCGCCGCCGCTGTAAACATCGGTTCTGAGGGTGTAGAGAACGGGCGAGGCGGGGCTCCAAAGCAGGGGGTCTTTTATCTCGAGCCTCTCCCCTCCCTCGGCGGCCACAGAGCCGTCGGGCGCGAGAACGGTGTTTTTGACATCGAGCCCCGAAAGGGTGGTCCTGACCTCGGCCACCGCCACGGCGCGCTCGGAAGAGACCTCCGGCGTGGTTATCCGGACGCCGCCGAAGGCCACGGCGGCCCGATCCGTTACGGTGACATACACGGGCCGCACAATTCCGCTGCCGGTATACCAGCGGCTGTCGGCGGTCTCGGTATGGCGAACCGCCACGCAGACGGTGTTCTCGCCCTCGCGGACAAACTCCGTTATGTCGTGGGTGAAGGTGGCATAGCCGTAGGGTCGCTTGCCGAGATAGTTTGAATTGATATAGACCTGTGAGTTATTATATACCCCCTCGAAGGTGATATATACCCTTTTTTCTTTTATATCTTCAAGGGTAAAGCGCCTTCTGTACCAGCCCACGCCGCCCTCGGCATAGCCCGTGCCGCTGCTGTTTTCCCTGGAAAACGGACGGGCGACGGACCAGTCGTGGGGAACGCGCACAATCTGCCACGCGCTGTCGTCAAGGCCGGCGTACCAGCCGTCGGGCTCCTCCCCCAGACGAAACCTCCAGCCCTCGCCGAGGGGGATAACTTTTCTTTTCATAATTCTCAACTCCCGAAAATTTTTCTTGATTTATGCAAAAAAATGTGATATAATATTCAAAAATAGATAATAAAAGTGAAAAACGCAGGTGATTAAGCAATGTCGAATATGCCGAAGATCTGGGAGGATCTTATCAATTCCGAGGGCGGGCTGCCGGTGGTTGTCCACTCGCTGCAGCGGATAATGGACGGGAGGTATCAGGTGGACGCCGAAAGCGTGCATGACGAGTTCGAGCTGCTTTACGTGCAGCACGCCTCCCGCGCTCACTTTGAAATCGACGGCCGCGACGTGCCCGTGCACAACCACGACCTGCTGCTCATAAAACCGCGCATTCCCCACAAGCTGGACGTGGACAGCGACAATCCCTGCCAGTTCTGGGTGCTGAAATTTTGCTTTGTAAAGAATCACGACAGCCGTATCGCCGGCGTCAGCCTTGACGAGTTTTTGAGCTTTATCTCCGACACGGACACCTGCGGGTATTTCACGCTTTCCAGCATTTACCGCGCCAACATCGTCGGCGACATGCAGCAGATAATGCAGGAATCAAAGGAGCCGGACGAGGCAAGCGAATTTATGAAAAGCCTGCTGGTGATGGAGCTTTTTGTTTGGCTCAGCCGCAGCCTGAAGGCTCAGTGGGAAAGCTCGCTGGCCACAAAGGGCGACAAGCTTCAGGAGCTGCTTGAGGCCGCGCGCAACTATATTCTGGAAAACTATCACACCGATATTTCTCTCGACGATATATCGAGCTATGTATACATATCCACCAGCCACTTCGCCCGCGCCTTTAAAAAGCATTACGGTATCAGCCCCATTCAGTACCTGCTGAGCGTGCGCATTCAGAAGGCCAAGACAATGCTGGAGGAAACCAACAAGAAAATCGGCGATATCGCCATAGACGTGGGCTTCAGCGCACAGCAGCGCTTTAACGACATTTTCCGCAAACAAATAGGTATGTCGCCCAGCGAATACCGCCAGAGCTACAAGGAAAGCATAACCAACCTGCCGTCGTAAGCCCCCCGAGCCCGTTTTTAGGCTTTTCCCCGCTTCCATTATTTATTAAATTTTTTGGGATAAAATGTAAAAATAATATTGACAACTGACATATTTTGGTGTATAATGGGTTCAGAGGCCGAAAAGGGGCGCCATAAGAGACCGCCTGCGTGGCGGGCCGCCTTTGGGCCTAAAAAAATATATCAGAAAGCAGGGGTATAAAGCCATGATAAACAGAAGGCTGGACAAGCTGGGAAGGATAGTTCTTCCTCAAGAAATGAGGACAAAGCTCCACATAACTCACAACACGCTTATAGACATTGAGCTCAAGGGCGATAAAATTATCCTTTCAAAGTCCGGTGAGAGCTGCGCTCTTTGCGGCGTTGTCGGAGACATGGTCGAGGGCACGTCGGTTTGCAGCAAATGCGCGCGCGAGATTGCGGATAAGTTAGGAAAATAAGCTCAAACTTAATACATATATACCGCGTAAAAAAGCTGTTTCGCAATGCGAAACAGCTTTTTCGCCGCTTAATACTAATCCTCACATAATCAGACATTCGCGGCGGTCTTTATCGCGTCATACTTCGTCAGGCACGAAAAATTCCGGTCGCTCGGCGTCTTACTTTAATTGAATATTAGTATAAAATCCGTTTTATTCCGTTAGCGGCGACACCGCCGCAAGTCATTTCAGTCTCCGCAGTCCTCGCAGTCACAGTCATCGGAAATCTCAAGCTCGATTTCCTCCTGACAGTTGGGGCAGGTAATGGTCTGCTCGCTGCCCTCGAGGAGAGAAGGGTCAAGATAAATCATATCGCCGCAGTTAGGGCACTCGATGGCAAACTCCTCGTCGTCATCCCCGTCCCAGTCCTCGTCGTCCTCGCCGTAGAGCGCGTCCTCCACGTCGGCAAGGTCCTCGTCGATTTCATCCACTGTCTCAGTCAGCTCTTGAGTTTCCGCGCCAATGGCCTCAATTTCCTCGGCCATATCGCCGATAACTCCGATGAGCGCCTCAAGAAGCTTGCCCTCATTGGTGGTTTTGTCAAGGTCGCCGCCGTCAAGCAGGCCCTTGAGATAAGCGGCCTGTTCCGTTAAATAGCTCACGATGCTGCCTCCTTATAAATAATTTATGCTCTGGACATATACTCGCCCGTGCGGGTATCAACACGGATAACCTCGCCGTTATCAATAAACAGAGGCACCTGAACAACGGCCCCCGTTTCAAGGGTGGCGGGCTTTGTGGCGCCCTGAGCGGTGTTGCCCGCAAAGCCGGGCTCGGTATCGGTAATTTTAAGCTCCACAAAGTTCGGGGGCTCGATACCGAAGATGTTGCCCTTATAGGACAGCACCTTGACCTGCATATTCTCCTTCACGAACTTGAGCGCGTCGCCCAGCTTGTCGGTGCCGATGGGAATCTGCTCGTAGGTTTCGGGGTCCATGAAATAATAGAGGTCGCCGTCGTTGTAAAGATACTCCATATCCTTGCGCTCGATATGCGCCTTGGGCATCTTATCGGTGGGGTTAAAGGTTTTTTCAACCACTCCGCCGGAAATCACGTTTCTGATTTTCGTCCTGACGAAGGCCGCGCCCTTGCCCGGCTTAACGTGCTGGAATTCGATAACCTGGTACACATTTCCGTCATATTCGAAGGTTACTCCGTTTCTGAAATCACCCGCGGAAATCATTCAAATCATCCTTTCGTGCTGTACTTATTTATTATAATACAACAAAACGGAAAAATAATCAACCCTTTTTCAAAAAATAATTCGGAAAAAATTACAGCACTTCCAATTCCAGGGAGCTTTGGGTGAGGGCCTGCGCCCCGTCGGGAGTTATTACGGCGGTATCCGTCAGGCGCACGCCGCCGAAGCTGCTTTCATACGCGCCCACGCCGAGGTTGACAGTCATATTGGCGCAGAGGGTGTCGCCGCTCTGGAGGCTGACCTTCGGCAGCTCCACCGGAGATATGCCCACGCCATGGCCCACGCTGTGGCAGTAAGCCTCGCGCAGACCCGCGTCGGCAAGGCAGGTGCGGGCCTTCATGTCCGCGTCGCGGCAGGGTACGCCCATGCGCGCCTCGGCAAATACCGCGTCCCTGGCAGAGCGCACCGCCGCGTAAAGCCCTCGGGCTCGCTCGTCGGCGCTGCCAATGAAGAAGGTGCGGCTGAGCTCGGCACAGTAGCCGTCAAGCGAAAGACCTATGCCCACGATGACCGCGTCGCCGAAGGCGAGCTCCTTGGCCGCGGAAAACGCCGAAGGCATGGCCGTCCTCGCGCCGGAAACCACCACCGGCTTAAACGACAGCCCCGCCCCCTTCTCGCGGAGGAAAAGCTCGGTTTTAAGGGACAAATCCCGCTCGTCCGCGCCAACCCTGAGCTGCCGCCGGACAAAGGCAAGGCCCTCGTCGGCAAGGGCCGAGGCCGCGCGGAGCTTGTCCGTCTCGCCGGCGTCCTTCACGGCGCGCAGACGCAGCATAAGGTCGCCCGCGGGGATGAGCTCCTCGCAGCGGAGCTTGCGCTTTAAGGTGCGGTACACGCTCACGGTGAAGTAATCGTCCTCAAAAATTATGGTTTTGACTCCGTCGCTGATTACGGTGTCGTTAATGCTGTTATACAGGCCGCCGGCCACGTTCACTATGGCGAGGCCCTTAGTCTCCATCGTGGCCTGAAGCGCGTAGCGCTGCTCCACAAAAAGGGTGCGGCTGTTATTGGTGATAAGAATGGCGCCGGTTTCGCCGGTAAAGCCGCTGAAAAAGAAGCGGTTCTCCGGCGAAGCGATGAGCGCGGCGTCGGCCCCGCGGGCCTCCATGGCCGAAAGCAGGCGTTCTATTCTTTTCTCATACATTTTCCTTGCCCTCCAAATACGCTATCAGCTTCTCCACGCCAATACGGTAGCTGTCCTTGCCGTGGCCGGCCACCTGCCCTATGCAGTACGGCAGGATGACGCTCCGGCTGCGGAATGTCTCACGGCTGTGTATATCGCTCATGTGAACCTCCACCACCGGCAGGCCCACGGCGCTGACGGCGTCGGCCACGGCGTAGCTGTAGTGGGTGAAGGCGGCGGGATTCATGACTATACCGTCCACCCGCCCGTAAGCACGGTGGATCTCCTCCACCACGGCCCCCTCGTAGTTCGACTGGAAGCACTCGCACTCGTACCCCAGCTCCGCCGCGCGCTCACGCGTCAGCCGCTCTATGGTTTCGAGGCTGTCCCGCCCGTAAATCTCGGGCTGGCGTATGCCCAGCATATTCATGTTGGGCCCGTTGATGAGAAGGATTTTTTTATACATGGCTATCGCTCCAAGGTTATTTGTGTAATTTTTACAGCTTTATTTTACAGCAAATTAAAGAAAAAACTGATACAAAATTGTGAATAAATTGTTAATGTTTAATTTTTTTATCAATGGACTTGTAATTATGTCGCCCGCGCTGTATGGCTCCACACGTCCGTCGCTTCGCGGACGCGCCTGCGGCGCGGGCAGTCGCATTTAATTTTATGCCTATGTTCTTTTGTGACCAAAAGAACCAAAAGTCTTGGGGGCTCCGCGATGCCCCCAAACCCCTCAACGCGTTTAAGGGGCCTGCGGGCCCCTTAAAAATCCCCACGACGGGCGGTAGGGGCACATTGAGAGCCCGCAGGCGCCGCGATATAATCATGCCGCCCGCGCCTTGTAATTATGTTGCCTGTGCCTTATAATTATGTCGCCCGCGCTGTCTGCCTCCACACGTCCGCCGCTTCGCGGACGCGCCTGCGGCGCGGGCAGTCGTATTTAATTTTATGCCTATGTTCTTTTGTGACCAAAAGAACCAAAAGTCTTGGGGGCTCCGCGATGCCCCCAAACCCCTCAACGCGTTTAAGG
>CANRCD010000007.1 GCA_947629005.1 uncultured Clostridia bacterium | reverse complement strand
ATAATACTTCTCCTTTCGTGTCTATTATTTTATACCACTTCCTATTTTTTGTCCACTTTTTTAGTATACATCCAAATTAAGATAATTAAAAGCGCGATGAAGACGAAGGGAGCCGCCCCATTGGGCGGCTCCCGCTCTATAATGAAAGAATTTCGGCTGCGGCGGAAGGCCCTTTCTGCGTCGCGGCAAAAAATGTTGACATTTGCCCGCCGCTAATATATAATTAAATGGAAACAAAACGAACAGGGGGACCGACACATGAAAAAAATTCTCTCGCTGACACTGGCGCTGCTGCTTTTTGGCGGCTTCTGCGCCTCAGCGGACGAAACGGCCTATATCGTCCGTCTGAAGGAAAACGCCCCTCTTCCCATCTCAGCCGAGGCCGAGGCGCTGTTTCCGGAAGCCGGACTGTACTTGGTCAACAGTCTTGAGGAAATCCATGCCTTGGGCGAAGCGGTTGAGGCCTACGGTCAGGATCAGACGCTGGAGCTTCTGGACTTTGGCGAGGCTGAGGCCGACCCCTTTGCCATGCTGCAATGGCACCTGCCCGCTATCCATGCCGAATACGCGAAAAGATTTGACGTACGCGGCCAAGGCGTTACGGTGGCCGTTCTGGACAGCGGCATAAATTTTAATTCGGACGATTTTAAAAACGTAAATGTCCTGTCGGGAATTTCCTGCTTTAACGACAGTCCGGACGTCAAGGACATGGAAGGTCACGGCACCGTAACCTCGGGCCTTATAGCCGCGGGTATCGACAACGGCCGTCTTGGCAGCGGCATAGCCGACGGGGTGACGCTCATGCCCGTTAAGGTGGCGAAGGCCTCGGTATTATCCGAAAGCGTGTTCATAAAAGGAATGAAATATGCGTTAGACAACGGCGCGGACGTGGTGAACATGAGCCTTGGGGGAGGAAATGCGGGAATGATGGAGGCCGGAATACAGGCCCTCATCGACCGAGGCGTCATTGTCGTGGCCGCGTCGGGGAATTCTGGCGAGGCGAAGCCCGAATATCCGGCGTCCTTTGAAGGGGTCATCGCGGTGGGCGGAGTGACCGCCGACCTTGTGAGATCCAGCTATTCCTCCTACTACCCCGGGATATGCTGCGTGGCCCCCAGCGCGGACCTTTACGCGCCGGATTTCAAGGTCAATTACAAGCTGGCCTCCAAGGGCAGGGGCGGCACCTCCTATTCCGCCCCTATCGTATCCGCGGCGGCGGCCCTCGCGAAAAGCGTTGATCCGAGCCTCACTCCCGAGGGGTTCAGGCTGCTGATGGAGGAAAGCTGCACCGACCTTGGGCCCGAGGGATACGACGTGGAGTACGGCTACGGCCTGCTCAATATCGAGGAAATGCTGAAAAGGCAGTTTGAAAAGCTGCCGCCCGTAAGCATTTATCAGTCCCGCACGGAGGGCGGCGAGGCCGTTTACCGTGTCCGTAACACCGCAGCTCCCATTGAGGTAACGGCCAAATACGGGAACGAGGAGCGGAGCCTCACGCTGGACGCCGGCTATGCCGAGCTGCGCTTTGCGGCCGCGCCGAACGCCGGTCTTTCAATATACGCGGGCGGGGAGCTTCTCGCCGCGGCTCAGTGAGGAGGGGTAATATGCTTAAAAAATTCATTTCCGCACTGTTTTTGCTGACTGCTCTTTTAGCGCCGTCAGCCCTTGCCGAAACCTTTGACGGCTTTACATACGCCGTCGGCGACGGCGGCATTACGATAACCGGCTATGAAAACGAGGCCGCTGCAAGCCTCGATATTCCGGCGTACATAGATGGGACGCCGGTCACGGCCATAGGGCCAAAGGCGTTTTCGGGACAAAAAAGCCTCGTCTCCGTGAAGCTTCCTTATGGGGTGACCTCCGTGGGGGAGGCGGCGTTCAGCGAATGCTCCGCCCTTAAGGATATCAACCTTTCCGCCGTGCAAACCATCGGCAGCCGCGCCTTTTACAATTGCAGGGCCATAGAAAGCGTCGATTTGAGCGGAGTCGTCTCAATCGGGAGGGAAGCCTTCCGTCACTGCGCCGGACTGAACGGAACGCTCGTACTGCCCGCGACCCTTGCCGCCATAAGCGACTGGGCCTTTGCCGAGTGCGTGAAAATAGACGCCCTGCAAATCCCCGAAAGCGTCAGAACCATTGGGGCAAACGCCTTCTCCCGCTGCTTTGAGATAGGGGAGCTGGTTCTGCCGGAGGGTGTGGAAAGCATTGGAAACAGCGCGTTTTTCTACTGTGTGGGCCTGACCTCCGTCACCCTGCCGTCAACGCTTAAAAGCTCCGGCGAAAATGCCTTTGAGGACTGCAATTATATTGAAGCGGTGAATATAAGCGACATCTCGGCGTATATAAACATCTCATTCCAAAGCCTTGAATCGAACCCCGTATATCACTCGGGCACGCTTCTGCTGGACGGCGCGCCGGTTACCTCGGCGAATATACCTGAGGGCGCGGCGTCGGTCAAAGGCAACCTCTTTGTCAACTGTAAGAGCCTGAAAAGCGTCAATATTCCCGAAAGCGTGACCTCTATAGGCGGCAGCGCCTTTTACGGCTGCTCTTCTCTGGCGGAGCTTGAGCTGCCCGAGAGGCTGACCGCCATCGGCGGTTCGGCCTTCGCGTATTGCTCGTCCCTGACCTCGGTCCGCCTTGCGGAAACGGTCAGGACCGTAGGCTCCGACGCGTATCAGGGCTGCTACGGTCTGGAGAGCGTGTATATCGACAGTATGGACGCCTATCAGAGCATAAGCTTCGGCAACGACAGGGCCAATCCCATGTATTATGCGCGGAGCCTGCTGCTGAAAGGGGGACCGGTGACCCAATACAAAATCCCAGAGGGAACAACCGAAATCAAGGACAGGGCCTTCTATAACTGGACGGCCTTGGAAAGCGTCGTTATTCCCTCCACCGTAACGTCCATAGGCGAGGCGGCCTTTTACGGCTGCACCTCGCTTAAGGAGCTCACCCTGCCCGACGGGCTGAGGACGATAGGAGCCGAGGCCTTTTGCGGCTGCTCGGGAATGAAAAAAATCAACCTGCCCGAAAGCGTGGAAAGTATAGGCGGCTCCGCCTTTGCCTCCTGCTACGGGCTCGAAAGGGTGGACATAACCGACTTGGGCGTCTTTCTGAATTACGCCTTTGCGGACTGCGGCGCCAACCCCATGAACTGCGCCAAGGACCTTTACCTGAACGGTGAGCCCGTCACCGAGGTTACGGCCGACGGAGACTCGATAGGCGATTTTGCGTTCTACAACTGGCGCACCCTAAAAAAGGTCGTTATATCCGAAAGCGTTGCTTCCATAGGCGAGGCGGCCTTCTACTGCTGCGACGGTCTTACGGAACTGGAACTGCCGCAGGGATTGAAGTCCGTCGGCGACTTTGCCTTTGCCGGCTGTTCCGGACTGACCGAGATAAGCCTGCCGCGGGGCATTAGCAAGCTCGCGCCCAGCGCCTTTGCCTTCTGCTCATCTCTGACCTCGGCGGAGCTGCCGGACGGGCTGGAAACCATAGGCGAGGCGGCCTTCCTCGGCTGTTCCTCCCTCGGCTCAATAGAGCTCCCGTCCGGCGTCACCCTTATCGACTTGGCGGCCTTCAGCGGCTGCACGGGCATTAAAGAGGTGCGTATCTCCGATTTGGAAGCGTTTATGAATATATCCTTCGGCGACCGGTACAACTACGGTACCTCCGTTTCAAACCCGCTGTTTTACGCTCAAAGGCTGATACTGGACGGTGAACCGCTGAGCGAGATAACCGTCCCCGACGGCGTGACCGAGATAAAAGACTACGTATTTTTCGGCTGGAAGGGCCTCAAGAGCGTCAAGCTCCACGACGGGATAACCCGAATAGGCTCTTACGCCTTCTATAACTGCTCAAATCTGACGGACATAGCCCTTCCTCCATCCGTGACGGAGATAAGGGTCAGGGCCTTTTATGGCTGCTCCGGCCTGAAGGAAATAACCGTTCCCGAGGGGGCGACTTTGGGGCGCGGCTCGTTCCAGGGCTGCACGGGCCTTGCGGATATAAAGCTTCCCTCTGTCAGCTCTGTGGGCGACACCATGTTTTACGGCTGCACGGGCCTTACGAGCATAACCGTGCCCCGCAGCGTCGCCGCGGTCAATATATCCGCCTTCCACGGCTGCGACAGCCTTCAGACCGTCAACTACATAGGAACGGCGGAGGATTGGGCAGATATAGTAATTATGGACGATAATGACTGTCTGAGGAACGCAAAGGTTCGGCCGCTGGTTCCCGCAAAGGCTGTTCTGACGCTTGGCTGGGACGGCGCGGACTTTACAATTAACGCCGCGAGCGAGGGCGCGCTTTCACTCGAAATAACGCCCGAGGACGCCGAGGCCCCCGTGACTGTGGATATAAAGGCCGGCGACGGAGGGCTCGCCGTTTCTCCCTCCGACGCCAACCGTATTTACACCGTGGCCGGAGTCTATGGAGAGTTTAAGGGCCAAGCGGAAAGCGAAAGCGTTTACAGCCTTGTGGCAAAAGCGGTCGCCGGCTTCGGATACGGCGGCAGGATAGAGGCGTCCCAGCTTGAAAGGGCGACGGAGGTTCTTAACCACGGAGGCATATACATTACGCGCGGCGGCGACGGCGCGCTGGTACTTAACGACGAGGCCGCCCTCCTTATGACTCTTGACCCCGAAAAGGGAACGGTGACGCTGAACGACAGGGCCGTGCGGGCCGGACTTAGGTTTGCGGAGGGAGTGCGCTTCGCCGTTGACGGCGGCGAGGCGGCGCAGGCGGTCGTCACGGATGAGAAAACCGTTACCATATACGGCCTTGACGCTATGTCGGCTGAGTCCGTACATCTGGACGCGGTTCGGCTGGCCTTCGGCCCGACGGATACCGCCGAGGAGATACAGGAGGTAAATCATGAAAAATAAATTTGTTTATCCCGAGATATTCTCGGCGGAGCTAACGCTTTCGGACATAATGGCCGAATCGGAGCTTGCCTCAAAAAACGTCGCTCTTACCGTGTGGAAGGACGATACAGGCCGCCAGTACGAGCTGTGGAAGGGATTTTCAAAGGAAAAGGAATAGGCGGGACCGTTGTTTATGCCGATTTAATCCTTTGAATAATCAGAGCTTAAGACGAAGGGAGCCGCCCTGATGGGCGGCTCCCGCGCTTATATTGCAAACGAAAACAGCTTGACCGTGCGCGGCGCGCTGCGGCGGCGACGGCAGGAATGGGCCTCCGCGAAAAAAGTTTACTTTTGCCCGCCTCTGATATATCGAGGGCTTTACTGCTTAATAATACCGTACTCCTTTAAAAGCCGTATCCTTCTATCCGCGATTTTAACGGCTTCGCTTCCGGCGAATTTATAATCCGCGTGCTGAACCAAAATATCCTTGCTCCTTGAGACAACGTCCTTTTTTGAGAAAAACCTGAGGCAGCGGCGCGCCCAAACCATTGGATAACGCCACAGCTTGCCGCCCGTTTCGGGATAGATTTTGGACATTACCGACAAGGACGGGAATATCCTGCGAAGCAGCCCCGTATTATTTGTTTTGTATGCCTCGGCCCTGACTATGACGTTGCCGCGCACACGTTCGTTGTTATCGGTGCCGAATATTCCGGCCTCGGCTATTTCCTCAATCAATGCGTCGGGGTCGGTGCGGGGCAGCTTTGTCGGAACGCAAAATCCCAGCAATTCTCCCACCGCTAAGATATCGGCATACAGCTTGTCCGCCCTCAGCTCAGGCAGGATTGCCTCGACCTTTGGAAGATTTATTTCGCCGCTATGCGCGGAATAAAACGTCACTATATCCAAAATTTGGCGTATTCCGGCTCCCGAGTTGATGATATGCTTATAGAAATGTATAATAAGATAGAGAAAATGCAGGGTCGGATCCATAGTGTAAACCGTGTGACTGCCCACATTTACGGATACCGCTTTTGAAAAAGCGTTTTCAAAGAAGCCGCCGCATTTGCAAAAAAGCTCCGTGTTCGTGTCAAACAGCCTGACATGAACCTCTATTTTTTGCGGCGGCAAAACGAAGGCCACCGTCCCCCAAGTGTCAGGGTCAATTTTGCTCGGGTCGGGCGCTTCCGCCGTATAGCCGAGGCCTTGCAAAACCTGCCGGCATTTTTCGCAATCAGCCTTGGGTATGTAAACGTCGTCGTCTCCGGAGGAGCGATGGTCGGCCAAATCCCCGTAGGCGAGTCGGCAAATCAGGCCCTTGAGAACCAGCGGCCGCAAGCCCGCCTTAATTAGGGCGTCGTATGTTTCTAAAAAACGGTCCGTTTGCTGCGCCTGCAAAGAGATCATCGCCACTGAATTTATCATGGCGTTCATTTTGAGTTCCTCCGGCGCATCCTCGTATTCGGGATATTTTGCCGCGCCCTCGTTAAACAGGGGAATAACGGAATGAATCCTTGCGAGCCGATACAGGCTCTCCCATTCGGGAGCCTCCAACGGCGGCATATCGCCAACGACGGCGGCGCGCAGAATTTTTATCAGGTTGTTCATTTGCTTGTACACTTATACGCTCCTCCATTGCCTTTCATACGGCTTCGGCCTTAACGGCGAGGCCGAGAAATTTATCTCCGCGGTTGTTATGCCCGAAAGGAAAACGCTTATAACTGTAATAAATGCGGTTGAACGCGCCAAAACAGGCCGAAAATACTTCTACAAATATAATTATATCACAAAATTTGTCCGCAATCAAATCAAAAACATGACTGAATGTAAACAGATTTTGATGAAATGTATACTATAAATTTTGTCCAAAAGCGGAAAGTACAAATTTATAATTTTTGATTACAAAATGGATATTTTCAGACGCTTAATTCCGCATTATACCAACATACGCATAAACACCTCAATTTTTAAAGCTTATATACGGATTATTAATATTTTTAAGGACGAGCTTGATTATTTGCGCAATATTTGTCTATATTTTTACAAAAATTTACTGGCCTTTGGGCCCGTATTGTGCTATCTTTATTGTATTAAAAGATGATGTCGGAGTGGATAAAGTTCGTTGCGGCAGCGATGGGGAGCAGATTATCGGGTCAGCCGCGTCCGGCGTTGGGTCTGACTTCATATAAGAGGTTTGATTTAAGGAGGAAATGAGGAAAATGGAGAAAAAGGTAGAGAGAAAAAAGTTTGAGCGTCCGGAAATCGGGGCCCTTGCCCTTCACCCTGAGAAAGTGATGGCGGCGCTTTCCGACAGCTTTGAACCCGGCGCGGCCCGCGTTATAGATATTGACCTTGGCTCTGTTAACGGCTACAATTACTGGAGGAGCCGGAATTAAGCCGCGCTCCTGCGGGATAACTCTGACTTGGGATAACTCTGACGGGTTTTCCTTCGGTATACGTTAATTGCGCCCATAAAAATTATCCGCCCTTGACAGAGGGCGGATTTTATGTTATAATTACGGTGTAATGGGGATAAAGCCAATATTCCCCATTGATTTGAAAACTGAATAGGCAGCGGGTGTCGGGCGTTCGCCAAGGCGAAAGGGGCCCGATGAAAAGGGAAACAGGTGCAAATCCTGTACGAACTCGTCACTGTGATTACGGAGCCGGAAGGAATATGTCACTGATCCTTTGGGATTGGGAAGGCCCTTTCGAGCGATGATGTATGAGCCAGGAGACCTGCCCGCCGCCGGTACGGGAGCTTCGGCTCCAATGCCACGAGTAATTGGCAGTACGCTCAACGTGCATAAGTGCACGTCTGTTTTTGGTGCGCCTTGCTTTGCGGCAAGGGCGCATTTTTTGTTTGGAGGCGACGGCATGAAAGAGTTGAAAAACGGGGTTTATACCGTGGAGGTAAGTCTTGGCGGAGGCAGCGGCAGGGCGAAAATCGAAAGTCCTGCGGAGCTGACGGCCGGTGACGGAGAGCTCAAGGCCAAGATTTGCTGGGACAGCCCTTATTACGATTATATGGAGGTTGAGGGTAAGGAGTACTACCCTGTAAATAAGGAAGGAAATTCGGTGTTTGTCATTGACGCGAGGCTGGACAGGGAGCTTGCGGCAAAGGCCGAGACAGTGGCCATGAGCCGACCGCATACGATAGATTACACCCTGTATTTTGATTCCGCCTCGCTGCGCAGAGAGAACGCCGCTATGCCCTTTGCGGCCATCGTCGCGGCAATCGCGGCGGCAGTGGCCGCTCTTATGCTCGTTAAGCTGATAAAAAAGAGGAAGAGAAATGAAAAATAAGCTCGTTATAATTTTAGCCCTGCTTATAATTCTCTCGGGCTGCGCAAACGGGCCGCCTCAGGCTTTGCCCGACGCCGCGGAGGAAATCTCCGGTCTGACCTTTACCGAACGGGTAGAGCTCAGTTACGCCGACCAATTCGTCATCGACCGATACGAGGGCGGCTACTCCCTTATACATATCGCGGACGGCGAAAAATATCTTGTAACGCCGGAGGACGGAAAAATCCCCGCCGACCTCGGTTCTGACGTCAAAATAATAAGGCGGCCTCTTAGTGACGTTTACATGGCCGCCACGGCGGTGATGGGCCTGTTCGACGCTCTTGGCGGGACCGGCGCGGTGAGGTTTTCCTCGGTGAAGGCCGACGGCTGGTACATAGACGGAGCGAGAGAGGCCATGGAGCGTGGAGAAATGCTCTACGCCGGAAAGTACAGCCTGCCGGATTATGAATTGCTGCTGTCGGAGGGCTGCGGTTTTTCGATTCAGTCCAGCATGATAGGTCACGCGCCGGAGGTCAGGGAAAAACTGGAGGAGCTGGGCATAACGGTTTTTGTTGACCGTTCCAGCTACGAGAGCCACCCCCTTGGCCGCTGTGAGTGGATAAAGCTCTACGGCGAAATGCTGGGTGAAAGCGAGTCGGCGGAAAAGCTGTTCAACGAGCAGAAGTCCTATCTTGACGGCCTCAGCCCCGACGGCGACGGCAAGACGGCCGTTTGCTTTTACATCAGCGGCGGCGGGCGGATAGTGACGCGAAAGTCCGGAGACTACGTTTCAAAAATGATAGAGCTGGCAGGCGGTAAAAATATTCTCTCCGAGCCGAACGGGGACAATGCCCTCTCCACCGTCGCCATGGAGCCGGAGGAGTTTTACCTGAAGGCGAAGGACGCGGACGTAATTATTTATGACGGCGCAATTACCGGAGAAATTGACAGCATTGAGGAACTGAAGGCGAAAAATTCCCTGCTGGCGGACTTTAAGGCGGTAAAAAACGGCGACGTATGGTGTACCGGCAAAAGCTTTTTTCAGGACACGATGAGCATTGGCGAAACCATATCCGATTTCAATATAATTTTTTCCGGACGGGCGGATACGCCGAGCCGCCTGTATAAATTAAAGGGCGGTGACGCTCCTTGAGATACGCGAGATTCAAGACCGCCGCCGTGCTTGGGGGGCTTTTCGCTTTGGCGCTGCTGTTTTTTGGACTGAATGTTTTTATCGGCAGCGCAAAGTTCTCCTTCGGCGAGGCCGCCGCGCGCCTCCTATCGGGGGACGCGATAATGTGGAAAATCAGAGCGCCAAGGGCTATGGCGGCCTTGCTTCTGGGAGGCGCGCTGGCCCTGTCGGGCTATTTGCTCCAAGTCTTTTTCCATAATCCCATTGCGGGCCCCTTTGTGCTGGGGGTCAGTTCGGGGGCAAAGCTTGCGGTGGCGCTGTTGATGATAACCGCCGCCGCGGCGGGAAGGACGCTTACTTCCGTATCCATGGTAGGGGCGGCCTTCGCAGGCTCCATGCTTTCGCTGGGACTTATCCTGCTCATTTCCCAAAGGGTAGGGCGGGTGAGCCTGCTGGTGGTCTGCGGCGTGATGATAGGCTATATTTGCTCGGCGGCCACGGACTTTGCGGTGACCTTCGCCGACGACGCGGACATCGTCAATCTTCGTAGCTGGTCCATGGGCAGCTTTTCCGGCACAGATATTGACAGCGTGGCGGTCATGGCTGTCATAGTACCGGCGGCGTCAATTTGCGTGTTCCTGCTGTCCAAGCCCATAGGAGCCTACCGTTTGGGCGAGGGCTACGCCAAAAGCTCCGGCGTCAGAGTCGGGCTGCTCAGAGCGGCGCTCATGACCTTGTCGGGGCTGCTGGCCGCATGTGTGACGGCCTTTGCGGGGCCGGTGTCCTTTGTGGGAATAGCCGCGCCGCACATCGTGAGGCTGCTTTTGGGCGGCTCAAAGCCCGCCTCGCTGATACCCGCCTGCTTCCTCGGCGGAGGGATATTCTGTTCGGCCTGCGACCTGATAGCAAGGCTGGCCTTTGCGCCCACAGAACTCAGTATCAGCACGGTCACGGCGATTTTCGGCGCGCCTGTGGTCATCGCCGTCATGCTGCGGCGAAAGCGGGGCGAGGCGGTATGACAGACGTTCTCATCTCCGCTGAAAACCTTTCCGCGGGCTACGGCTCGCCTGTGGTGGAGGGCGTGGATCTTGCCGTCAGAGGCGGAGAAATACTTGCCCTTATCGGCCCGAACGGCGGCGGAAAATCCACCCTTCTGAGGGCTTTGGCCGGAGGGCCGGAGAAGCTGGGCGGCGCGGTGACGCTCTGCGGGCTTGACGCGGACAGGCTTTCCCCGAGGGAGCGGGCAAAAAGGATGTCCGTTCTGCTGACGGACAGGCCGCGCACCGACAAAATGACCTGCCGCGAGGTTGTGGAGCTCGGCCGCTATCCCTACACAGGGCGGTTCGGGCTGCTGTCCCCGGCCGACAAAAGAGCCGCGGACGAGGCGATGGAGCTGGCAGGCGTGGGCGGGCTGGCGGAGCGGGACTTTTCGCGGCTCAGCGACGGTCAGAGCCAACGGGTAATGCTGGCCCGAGCCGTCTGTCAGGAGCCGGAGGTTATGATACTGGACGAGCCCACCTCCTATCTCGACATCCATCACAAGCTGATTTTTCTCGACAGTCTCCAAAGGCTGGCAAGGGAAAAGGCCGTCGCCGTTATTTTGTCCATGCACGAGCTGGAACTGGCGGAAAAAATCGCCGACCGAACGCTCTGCATAAAGGACGGCCGCGTGTTCCGCGCGGGAACGCCGGAAGAAATTTTTAAGGAGAAGATTCTTCGGGAGTTGTTTGACCTACCGGAGGAGCTTTATAAAAAATATTTCAAGAAAGGAAAATCATTATGAAAAAAAGAACTGTTTTAGCCGCGGCCCTCGCCGCAATGGTGGCCCTTGGGGGCTGCGTTTCCACACGTCCCGCCGAAAATCCCGAGCCGAAGGAGGCGGCCAAGCCCGTCGTGCTTGTAGTCAGCTTCGGCACCAGCTATAACGACAGCCGCGATAAGACTATCGGCGCAATCGAAACAGCCATCGCCGAGGCCAATCCCGACTACGAGGTGCGCCGCGCCTTCACCAGTCAGATAATAATCGACAAGCTCAGAGAGCGCGACGGTCTTGAGATAGACAATGTTGAGCAGGCTCTCGACCGCCTTGTGTCCGACGGAGTGAAGGAGCTTGTCGTTCAGCCCACCCACGTAATGAGCGGCTTTGAGTATGACGACCTTGCCGCCGCTGTGGACGAATACAGAGATAAATTTGACAAGGTAGCCATGGGCGAGCCCTTGCTCACCTCCGACGAGGACTACGGGAGGGTTGCCGCCGCGCTCATAAAGGCCACCGAGGAGTACAATGCGGAGGACACGGCCGTAGTGTTCATGGGCCACGGCACCGAGCATGAATCGAACGAGGTTTACACCAAGCTTCAGGAGACCTTCAGCGAGGCGGGGGCCGCGAACTATTTCGTAGGTACGGTAGAAGCCACCCCCAGCCTTGAGGACGTACTGTCTAGCGTTATGCTGGGCAATTATCCCAAGGTTGCGCTGGAGCCCCTGATGGTAGTCGCCGGCGACCACGCCAACAACGATATGGCCGGCGACGAAGAGGATTCATGGAAGTCCGTTATGGAAAACGCCGGCCTCGAGGTGGAGTGCCTGCTCCGCGGTATGGGCGAAATCCCCGACATACGGCAGATTTATGTTGACCATGTTGCAGACGCAATCGCGTCTATGGAGTAAAAAATGAAAAAAGCGTTCGCGCTTGCCTGCGCCATGCTCATTCTCGGCGCGGCCCTTGCCGCTTCGGCGGAGGGCGCGGTGTACGGCAAGGACATAAAGGACGGGACATATAAAATAGAGGTGGAGTCGAGCTCCTCCATGTTCCGTATCGTGGACTGTGAGCTGACTGTGGCGGACGGCGAAATGACGGCCCTTATGACGCTGAGCGGCTCCGGCTACGAAAAGCTGTTCATGGGCACAGGCGAGGAAGCCTCCTCCGCCCCCGACAGCGAGTTCATATATTTTAAGGAAAACGCCGATGGCAAATATACCTACGCGGCGCCCGTTGCCGCGCTGAACGCGGATATTCCCTGCGCCGCCTTCAGTATACGGAGGCAGCGGTGGTATGACCGCACCCTTGTGTTCAAGGCGGATACTCTGCCGGAGAGCGCCTTAAAAAGCGGCGCGTCGGCCGGCGCGGCGATCGGCGCCGTCGTTGGCGCGGCTCTGGCCGCCGCCGTAATCGCGCTGATTTTGAACGGTGAAAAGAAGAAGAAAAAGAAAAATGAAGGACATTGAGCTAATGCGCCCCGCCGAAATAGAGCGGCGGAGCATGGACATCATCGAGGCCGAGCTCGGCCCGACGCCGGAGCTTTCCGCCGCCGAGAGGACGACGCTTAAGCGTGTGATCCACGCCACGGCGGACTTCGACTACCGAAGCAGCCTGAAATTTTCCGAAAACGCCGTGGAAAAGGGCCTTGCGGCCCTGAGGGATGGCGCGCTCGTCGTCACCGATACCAACATGGCTCTCGCGGGGATAAACAAGCCCGCGCTGTCGGCTCTCGGCTGCGAGGCTGTCTGCCTGATGGCCGACCCGAGAGTTGCCGAAAGGGCGGCAAAAAACAAAACCACCCGCGCCCTTGCCGCAATGGACATGGCGGCGGAGCTCTATGAAAATAAAAATATCATTTTTGCGATAGGCAACGCACCAACGGCTCTCCTGCGGCTGTGTGAGCTTGCGCAGAACCGCGAAATCCGCCCCGCCCTCATTATCGGCGCGCCGGTGGGCTTTGTGAACGTGGAACGCTCGAAGGAGCGGCTGACGGAGCTAAGCGTTCCGTATATCGCCGCGATGGGCCGAAAGGGCGGCAGCGCTGTGGCGGCGTCGGTCTGCAACGCGCTGCTGTATATGCTGTGCGACAGGAAGTGACATTATGTGCGAACAGTATGTATTTAAGGACGGCAAGCGCCTGCGCCGCGGCTATACCACGGGCTCCTGCGCCGCGGCGGCGGCAGGGGCGGCGGCGGAAATGCTGCTGACAGGCAAAATCGTTAAAAGCGTGCGGCTGCGGGTCCCCGCGGGCGAAACGCTCAATCTTGAAATTCTGGAGCCGGAGCTTTGCGGGGATTACGCCGCCTGCTCCGTCCGCAAAGACGCCGGAGACGATCCGGACGTGACGGACGGGATTTTGGTTCGCTCAAAGGCGGAAAAAATACCCTCGGGCATTGAAATCGAGGGCGGCGAGGGCGTGGGCCGCGTCACTAAGCCCGGCCTTGACCAGCCGGCGGGCGCGGCGGCTATAAACTCCGTGCCGAGAAAAATGATAGCCGGGGCTGTGGCCGAGGCGTGCGAGGTCTGCGCTTATGGGGGAGGGATAAAAATTACCGTTTCCGTCCCCGACGGAGCCGAGCTGGCAAAAAAGACCTACAACCCCCGCATGGGCGTCGTGGGCGGTATCTCCATCATCGGCACCACCGGCATTGTGGAGCCGATGAGCTCTGCCGCCGTTATTGAGACCACCCGCGCGGAAATGCGTATGCGTCGGGCCGAAGGGACAAAAACGCTTTTGCTCACCATCGGTAATTACGGCAAAAGCTTTTTGGCCCGCGAGCTGCCGTTAGCCTTCGAGAAAAGCGTCAAATGCGGCAACTTTATCGGCGAGGCCCTTGACTCCGCCGTTGAGCTGGGCTTTTCGGGAGTCCTGATAGTGGGCCACATAGGCAAGCTGGTGAAGCTGGGAGCGGGCATAATGAACACCCACTCCTCCCAAGCCGACGGGCGCATGGAGACGCTGGTGACCTGCGGCCTTTTGGCCGGAGCGGAGCCGGACGTGCTGAGAAAAATACCCGACTGCGCCACGGCGGACGCGGCCTTCGCCCTGCTGGAGGCCGCTGGAGCGAGGGAAAAAACCGCCGCCGTGCTGATGGAGCGGGCAGGGTATTACCTTGATTTAAGGGTGAAGGGCGCGATAAAAACAGGCGCGGTGATGTTTTCGGATAAGCTCGGCGTCATAGGCATGACGGCCGGAGCGGGAGAACTGACGGAAAGAATTGCGAGGGAAGCGAGGGAAGCAAATGGTTGATTTTGTGGGAGCGGGCTGCGGAGCGGCCGACCTTATAACCATTCGCGGCGCGCGGCTGCTCGGCGAGGCGGACGTTATAATCTACGCCGGCTCGCTGGTGAACCCCGAGCTTCTGAAGTACGCCAAGTCGGGGTGCGGGATTTATAACAGCGCCCTTTTGACGCTGGACGAGGTGATTGATATCATCTCGGCCGCCGAAAGGGAGGGCAAACGCACCGTTCGCCTTCACAGCGGAGACCCCAGTATTTACGGGGCTGTACGGGAACAGATGGATAGGCTGCGGGAGCTTAATATACCCTTCGAGGTTTGCCCCGGCGTAAGCTCGCTCTGCGGGGCGGCGGCGGCTCTGAAGGCGGAGTACACCGTCCCGGGCGTCAGCCAAAGCGTCATAATCACCCGCATGGCGGGGAAAACTCCCGTGCCTGAGCGGGAGGGCATAGCCTCGCTCGCGGCCCACGGGGCAACGATGGCTGTTTTTTTGAGCGCGTCGATGCT
Source organism: uncultured Clostridia bacterium (assembly GCA_947629005.1). Classification (GTDB taxonomy): domain Bacteria; phylum Bacillota; class Clostridia; order UMGS1883; family UMGS1883; genus JAFLUQ01. The sequence goes on along the minus strand of CANRCD010000007.1, from coordinate 68,763 downwards.
TGACGAGCTGTCGGCGGAGCTTATAAGGGGCGGATACTCCCCCGAAACTCCCGCCGCTATAGTCTATAAGGCCAGTTGGCCCGACGAAAGGACGCTGCGCTGCACCGTTGGTACGCTGGCGGAAACGGCGGAAAGGGAGGGCATAAAAAAGACCGCCCTAATATGCGCGGGTAATTTTCTGGGCGGCGGGTATGAGCTCTCAAAGCTCTACGACAGCGGATTTTCAACGGAGTTCAGAGAGGCGAAAATATGAAAACGGCCGCTGTCATACTGACAAAAAACGGAATCAAAATTGCGGAAAAAATCGCCGGCAGTATAGACTGCGACCGCTACGCCTTTGAGAAATATGCCGCGGACGGAACAACTCCGTTTTCATCTCTGAGCGGTCTCACGGCGGATATTTTCGGAAAATACGAGGGGCTTATTTTTATATGCGCCGTCGGTATCGCGGTCAGAGCCATAGCTCCGTGCGTGCGCTCAAAGCTCGCCGACCCCGCCGTCGTCGCAATCGATGAAAGCGGGAAATTTGCCGTTTCGCTTTTGTCCGGCCACGTGGGCGGGGCTAACGCCCTGACGGAGAAAATAGCGGAAATCACCGGCGCGGCCGCGGTCGTTACCACGGCCACCGACGTGGGCGGGAGGTTTTCGCCCGACAGCTTTGCCAAGGCCAACGGCCTTTACGTCCTTGAGCCGGAACTGGCAAAGGCCGTAGCCGCCGCCGTGGTAAACGGCGAAAAAGTGGGCTTTTACAGCGATTATCCCTGCAAAAACGCGCCCGACGGACTGACGGATAAGGCGGAAATCGGGGTTTGTGTGTCCGCCTGCGCGGATAAGCGCCCCTTCAAAACCACCCTGCACCTTGTACCCCAAAATATAGTCTTGGGCGTGGGCTGCCGGAGAAACGTCCGTCCGTCGGCTCTTGAGGATTTTGTTCTGGCCGCCCTCGAAAGGGCTAAAATCCCGCTTTACAGGCTGGCTGAGGTTCGGACTATCGACATTAAAAAGGACGAAAAGGCGATACTTGATTTTTGCGGAAAATACGGCCTGCCGCTGAAGCTTTATTCGGCGGAGGAGCTGCGCGGGGTAAAGGGCGGGTTCAGCTCTTCGGACTTTGTGCTGAAAACCGTGGGCGTGGACAACGTGTGCGAGCGCTGCGCGGCCTTCGGCGGCGGAAAAATAGCGCTGCCCAAAACGTCGGGGAACGGCGTGAGCGCGGCGGCTGCGGAGATGGAAATCACGCCGGATTTTGAAAGGAAAATACTATGAAGCTGTATATTGTGGGCTTCGGCCCCGGAAGCGCGGAGGGCATGACTTTTGCCGCGAGGGCCGCCATTGAGCGCAGCGGCGTTATCGTGGGCTATACGGCGTACACGGATTTGATGAGGAAAATATTCCCCGAAAAGGAGTACCTTTCCACTCCCATGAGGGGTGAAATCGAGCGGGTGCGGCTGGCCTTCGGTGCGGCGGAAAAGGGCGGGGCCGTTTCGCTCCTGTCCAGCGGCGACAGCGAGGTTTACGGCCTTGCGGGGCTTGCGCTGGAGCTCGCCCCCGAGGGCGCGGATATCGAGATCGTCCCCGGAGTAACCGCCGCCCTTTCGGGCGGCGCGCTGCTGGGCGCGCCTTTGGGGCACGACTTTGCCGTCATAAGTCTTTCGGACCTGCTCACCCCTTGGGACAAAATCGAAAAACGCCTCAAATGTGCGGCTGAGGGCGATTTTGTGATAGCGCTTTACAATCCGTCCTCAAAAAAAAGGGCGGATTACCTCTCCCGCGCCTGCGATATTCTGCTCAGGTTCAGGGCCCCGAGCACGGTCTGCGGACTTGCCAAAAACGTGGGCCGCGCCGGAGAGGAAGCGCGCATTTTGACGCTGGCCGAGCTGAAATACGCCGCCGCAGATATGTTTACCACCGTATTTGTCGGCAGCCGCGAAACAAAAATCATCAGCGGAAAAATGGTCACGCCAAGGGGATACAAAAATGCGTAGAGTATTAATTTTCGGCGGTACGACCGAGGGACGGGAGCTGGCGGAGTTTTGCGCGGAAAACGGCGTTTCGGCCTGCGTCAGCGTCGCCACGGCCTACGGCGCGTCGCTGCTTCGCGGCGTCGGGGTGTTTATCGGACGGCTGACGCGGGCGGAAATGCTTAAGCTGATAGATGAAAACGGCTTTGAACTCGTCGTTGACGCCACTCATCCCTTTGCCTCGGAGGCCACGGCCAACATACGCGCGGCCTGCGGGGAGGCGGGAGTGCGCCTTGTCCGCGTGCTGCGGGAAGACGGCGGCCGTACCTTCGGGCGGTATTTTGACGAAATACGGGATTTGATTTCTTTCCTGTCCCAAACGGACGGCGGCGTGCTGATAACCACCGGCAGCAAGGAACTCGCGGCCTTTTGCGCCCTTGAAAATTACGGCGAGCGCTGCGCCGTCCGCGTGCTGCCCTCCGCCGTGGAGCGCTGCCTTGAACTGGGCTTTGCGCCGGAGCGCATAATCGCAGGAAAAGGCCCGTTCACAAGGGAACAGAATGTGGAGCATATAAAAAAATTTAACGCCCGCTTCCTTGTGACCAAGGACAGCGGCAAAGCCGGAGGCCTCGGCGAAAAGCTGGCCGCCGCCAAGGAGCTCGGCGCCGCGCCGCTCATACTGAAAAGGCCGCGGGAAAGCGGCTTGTCCCTTGCGGAGGTAAAACAAATCGTACTTGAAACGGGTGAAGCTCATGAATAAAGAGGTTTACATAATCGGTGCGGGCATGGACGGGGCCGCCACTCTTACCGCCGAGGCCGGCGCGGCTATAGCCGCGGCTGACGAGCTGATTGGAGCGGAGCGGCTTCTTGGGCTGTGCGGCGGCTTTGGCAAGCCCTCGTTCGCTTCCGTTTCCGCGGACGAAATCGCGGAGCACATCGCGGCGAGCGAGCGGGGGCGCATAGCCGTCCTCATGTCCGGCGACTGCGGCTTTTACAGCGGCGCGAAAAGGCTTCTGCCCCTGCTCGGCGGCTGTGAGGTAAAGGTCATATCAGGAATTTCCGCCCCGATTTATTTTTGCTCAAGGTTAAAAATGCCTTGGCAGGACCTTCATTTTGTCAGCCTCCACGGCAGAGAGGGGGCCATTGTACGCCAAGTCTGCTCCCACGAAAAAACCTTCTTCCTGCTGGGCGGCAAAATCGCTCCGTCGGATATCTGCCAAAGGCTGACTGAGTACGGCCTTGGAAACTTGACCGTGCATATCGGCGAAAATTTTGCCCTTGAAAACGAGCGGATAATTTCGGCTCCGGCAAGCGAGCTGACGGAGCTCAAAACCGGCGGCCTCTGCGCCGCTGTTGTGGAAAACCTCGGCTATGAGCGCGGTATTCCCTCCTGCGTGCCGGACGGCGAATTTATCCGCGGCAAAACGCCCATGACCAAGGCCGAGGTGCGCTGCGTCTGCGTTTCAAAGCTGAATATTGAGGACGGCTCCGTCTGCTGGGACGTGGGCGCGGGAAGCGGCTCGGTGAGCGTGGAAATGGCGCTCCGCTGCGGCGAGGGCAGGGTTTATGCCGTGGAGCGCGACGCGGAGGCCCTTCGGCTCATCGAGCAAAACCGCATAAAATTCGGCTGCGACAACATTGAAGCGGTCGCCGCAGCCGCGCCCGAGGCCCTTGCGCCGCTCCCCGCGCCGGACCGCGTTTTCATCGGCGGCAGCGGTGGAAGGCTGAAGGAAATTGCCGCCGCCGTCAGGGCCAAAAACCCCGCCGCGCTTGTCGCGGCGACGGCCGTGTCGCTGGAAACGCTGGCGGAGCTGAGGGGACTGTTTTCGGAAAACGCCGAGATTTTGCAAATGGCCGTTACGCGGACGAAAAGGGTCGGAGAGCACACCATGCTCTCCGCCGAAAATCCGGTGTTTATCGTGAGAGGTACTTTGAAATGAAGCGCGTTATGATTGCCGGCGTTTGCAGCGGCTGCGGCAAAACCACCGTTACCTGCGCCGTTTTGCAGGCTCTCGTGAACCGAGGCCTCGCTCCGGCGGCCTTTAAGTGCGGGCCGGATTATGTCGATCCCATGTTTCACAGCCGCGTCATCGGCGTGCCCTCCCGCAATCTGGACGGCTGGTTCTGCGACAAAAATCTGATAAATTATCTCCTGAACAAGCACGGCGGCGAGCTTTCGGTAATCGAGGGCGTTATGGGCTTTTACGACGGCGTGGGCGAGGCGGCGTCCTCCCGCGCGCTGGCGCTTGATACGGGCACGCCCGCCGTCGTCGTCATCGACTGCAAGGGCATGAGCCTGTCCCTCGGAGCGGTTATGAGGGGCTTTCTCACGTTTCGCGAGCCGAACAATATCGCGGGCTTCATCTTTAACCGCCTGCCGGAAAGTCTTGTGCCGACGGCAAAGGCTCTCTGCGGGGAGATGGGCGCGGCGTACCTCGGGCGGCTGCCGTATAAAAAGGACCTTTCGATAGAGAGCCGCCATCTGGGGCTTGTGACCGCGGGAGAAATAGCGGATTTAAAGCAAAAGCTTAACGGGCTCGCTGCCCTCGCCGAGGAGCACATTATGATTGACGAAATTCTGGCGCTTGGCGACAGGGCGCAGAGCCTGCCCTTTTCTCCGCCCGCCGTCCCCCAAATAAGCGGGAAGCCGCCGAAAATCGCCGTGGCAAGAGACAGGGCCTTCTGCTTCTATTATGAGGACAACCTTGATCTGCTGCGGGAAATGGGCTGTGAGCTCGCGGAGTTTTCTCCGCTTAAGGACGGCTCTTTGCCCGAGGGGGTAAGCGGGCTTATCCTCGGCGGCGGCTATCCCGAGCTTTACGCGGAGGAGCTCGCGGCGAACGCCTCCATGCTTGCGGATATCCGCCGTAAAATTGGCGGCGGCCTTCCCGCCGTCGCCGAGTGCGGGGGCTTTATGTATCTCTGTAAATCCATCGGCAAACACAATGCCGTCGGAGTTATCGACGCCGCCGCGTACTGCGCAGGCGGTCTGCGCCGCTTCGGATATATTTCCCTGCGCACCCCGAAGGACAGCCTTTTCGGCGAGCTGTGCCTGCCGGCGCACGAGTTCCACTATTGGGACGTCACCGCTCTCGGGGACGACTGCGAGGCCGTTCGGGCGCGCGGCGGAGCGCGGTACCGCTGCGCCTATGCCGGCCCGTCGCTGTACGCGGGCTTCCCGCACCTGTACCTGTATTCCCATCCCGAGGCGGCGGCAGGCTTTATAAGCAAATGTCAGGAGTACGAAAATGCGCGGACTTGAAAATATACATCCCTTGGACGAGGCCGCCATGGAGCGGGCGCGTGAGCGTTGGAGCTCCGTGGCTAAGCCTCTGCACAGTCTCGGCCTTTTGGAGGACGCTGTGGTAAAAATCGCCGGCATAAAGGGCAGCGAGGACTTTGAGCTGAAAAATCGCGCCGCCGTGGTGATGTGCGCCGACAACGGCGTTGTGGCTGAAGGCGTTACGCAGACAGGCAGCGAGGTGACCGCCCTCGTGGCGGCGGAAATAGCCGACGGCCGCTCATGCGTAAACTGCCTTGCCGCCGCCTACGGGGCCGAAGTCTTGGCCGTAGATATGGGTATGAACGCCCCTGTGGACGGCGTGCTTGACCGCCGCGTTGCCGCCGGCACGGGCAATATCGCCCGCGGCCCCGCCATGAGCCGCGGCGAAGCGGAAATCGCCATCGCCGCCGGCATGGACATAGCGCGCGATTTGTGCGGCGGCGGAGCGGACGTCATAATCGCCGGAGAAATGGGCATAGGCAACACTACCTCGGCTGCGGCGGTGACCTCGGCGCTGCTGGGCCTGCCGCCCGAAAAGACCGTGGGACGGGGAGCCGGCTTGAGCAGAGAGGGGCTCGGGCGAAAGATATCCGCCGTCCGCCGCGCGCTGGAGGCAAACCGCCCCGACGCGGGCGACCCGATAGGAGTTCTCGCGGGGCTGGGCGGCTTTGACATTGCCGGAATGACGGGGCTGTTCTTAGGCGGGGCCGTCCGCCGCACGCCGGTTATTATCGACGGCCTTATCTCGCTGACTGCGGCAGCGCTGGCCGTAAGAATCGCGCCGCTGTCAAAGGAGTTCATGCTGGCCTCCCACGCCTCAAGGGAACCGGCGGCAAAGGCCCTCGTTGAGAGTCTCGGCCTGAGCCCCGTCATATCCGCCGGCCTTGCCTTGGGCGAAGGGAGCGGCGCGCTGATGCTGCTGCCGCTTCTCGACGGAGCTCTGGCGGTATATAACGGCGCTCACCGCTTCGATTCTCTCCCCATGGAAAGGTACGTTGATCTATGCTGACCCTTATTACCGGCGGAAGCAAGTGCGGCAAGTCCCGCATGGCCGAGGCTCTGGCCGTTTCTTGCGGTCCGCCCCTTTATTATATCGCCACAATGCGGCCCTTCGGCGCCGAAGCGGAGGCCCTGATAGAGCGTCACCGCCGACAGCGGGAGGGCAAGGGCTTTGTCACCGTCGAAAAATACGCCGATATCGGCCGCGCCGCTTTGCCTGCGGGCTGCTGCGCCCTGTTGGAGGACGTGGGCAACCTCCTTGCCAACGAGATGTTCACGGCCAAGGCTCCCCGTCCGGCGGAAAATATCACAGCCGGCGTTGTCGGACTGAGCAAACGGGCCGCCAATCTCATCGTTGTGACAAACGAGGTGGGCTGCGACGGTTTTGCCTATCCGCCCGAAACCGAGGAGTACATAAGGCTCATCGGCGAAATAAACCGCCGCTTGGCCGAGGCGGCGGACACTGTGATAGAGGCGGTTTGCGGCATACCTCTTATATTGAAAGGAGAGCGGCCCAAATGCTTATAAAATCAATGCTTTCGGCCTTTCTGATGTACTCCCGCATACCTGTGCCGCAGGTGGAATGGAAGGATGAAAACCGCCGCTATTCTCTGTGCTTTTTCCCGCTGGTGGGCGCGGCGGTGGGCGGGGCCGAGCTGCTGTGGTTCTGGCTGTACCGCGCCCTCGGATTTAGCTCGTTTCTGTTTGGGGCCGGTGCGGCGGCTCTGCCCGTCGTCATAACCGGCGGCATACATATAGACGGCTTCTGCGACGTTTGCGACGCGCTTGCGAGCTGGGGCGCAAGGGAAAAAATGCTGGAGATTATGGACGACCCGCACATAGGCTCCTTCGCCGCCGTAAAGGCCGCGCTGTATTTGCTTGTTCAGGCGGGGCTGTTCGCACAGATAAAAGCATGGCGGCCGATGGCGGTCTGCGCCCTCGCCTTTGTGCAGTCGCGGGCGCTGAGCGGCCTCGGAGCGGCTGTTTTCAAGAGCGCAAAGGCCGACGGCGCCCTCCAAAGCTTCCGCCGTCCGGCGGATAAGCGGGCGGTTATCGCAAGCGAGCTCGCGGCTTTGGCGCTTACGCTGGCCCCCGCGTTTTTTATCGACCCGCTCTGCGGCTGCTGCGCATTTGCCGCGGAGGTCCTCGGCTTCGTTTATTACCGCGGGATGTCGTACAAAAAATTCGGCGGCGTGACGGGCGATTTGGCGGGATATTTCCTGCAAATATGCGAGCTTGCGGCCGTGGGGGCCGCAGTCTTTGCCGCAATGATAAGGAGCGCGGTTTTATGAGGTTAATCATCGGCGGAGCCCATCAGGGCAAGGCCCTCTATGCGGGCGAAAAATACGGCTGCCACACGGACGGCTACGAGCTGAAAGTACGTCGGTGGCTCGAAGCCGGCCTCGACCCTTTGGCCGAGACCGAAAATTTTCTCGCGGAAAATCCCGACGCCGTCATAGTCATGGACGAAATAGGCTGCGGCATAATCCCGCTGGAAAAGCCCGACCGACTTTGGCGGGAGGCCGTGGGCCGCGTGGGCTGTCTGCTGGCGGAAAGGGCCGAGACCGTGGAACGCGTTGTCTGCGGTATACCGATAAAAATTAAGGGATGATATTATGGAACTTTATTTTATCCGCCACGGCAAAACCGCCGGCAACCTTGAAAAACGCTATATCGGCGTGACGGACGAGCCGCTTTGCGGGGCGGGCCGCTTAGAGCTGGAAACGCGCCGCTATCCCGCGGCTCGGGCGGTTGTCGCAAGTCCTCTGCGCCGCTGCCTTGAAACGGCAAGCATCATCTATCCCGACAAAACGCCCCTCCTGTGCCGCGGGCTCAGGGAATGTGATTTCGGCGCGTTCGAGGGCAAAAACTACGACGACCTCAACGGCGCGCCCGTTTATCAGCAGTGGATAGACAGCGGCGGCAAAATGGCCTTCCCGGGCGGGGAAGATATGGCGGGCTTTTGCGCCCGCACTGCCTCCGCCTTTGAGGAGCTTGTCCCAAGCCTCGCCGATAAAACCGCCTTTGTGGTTCACGGCGGAACGATAATGGCCCTCCTTGAACGCTACGCTCTGCCGCAAAGGGAATTTTACGATTACCGCACGGAAAACGGCGGCGGCTTTATTGTGGATTTTGACGGCGGGGTCATGAGCGTTATCGGGAGGCTGGGATGAGGATACTTGCGCTGCCGATAGGCTTTGTTATCGACTTTTTTCTCGGCGACCCGCACTCCCTGCCTCATCCGGTGCGGCTCATCGGCTCAATGATATCATGGCTGGAAAAAACGCTGCGCCGTCTGCTTTCCGGCAGGGAAAGACTGGCGGGAACGCTTATGGCGCTGACGGTTTTGCTCGTGAGCGCCGCCGTGCCGACGGGAATTTTAATTTTGCTTTACCGCATGAATACCATCCTCGGTTTGGCCGCAGAGAGCGTGATGTGCTATTATCTGCTGGCCGCCCGCTGCCTCGAGCGGGAAAGCATGAAGGTCTGCCGCGCCCTTGAGCGCGGCGATACCGAAGCCGCCCGAGGAGCCGTTTCGATGATAGTCGGGCGGGACGTCGAGGGGCTGGACGCAGCAGGAATAACCCGCGCCGCCATTGAGACCGTGGCCGAAAACACCTCCGACGGCGTGACCGCGCCCATGCTTTTTATCGCCCTTGGAGGAGCGCCGCTCGGTTTTTTCTACAAAGCGGCCAACACAATGGACTCCATGGTGGGATATAAAAATGAAAAATACATAGACCTCGGCCGCTTTGCCGCTCGGCTGGACGACGCGCTGAACTTTATCCCCTCTCGGCTGACGGCGCTGATAATGATTTTCGCGGCAAGGCTGTCCGGCCTTGACGGCAAAAACGCTTACAAAATATGGCGGCGGGACAGGCTCGGGCACCCCAGCCCCAACTCCGCCCAGACCGAGTCGGTAATGGCGGGCGCGCTTGGCGTGGAGTTGGCCGGAGACGCAAGCTATTTCGGCGTGGTTCACAAAAAGCCTGTCATCGGCGACCCTCTGCGCCCCACAGAGCCGGAGGATATCCGACGGGCGAACAGGCTGATGTACCTGACCTCGTTTTTGACCTTGATTTTTGCGTTATTGTTAAGACTTTTGGCGGAGGTGATACTGTGACTCACGGCGGGGACGTTTATTCCGTGGATGTTGAGCTGGATTTTTCCGCAAATATAAACCCTCTCGGTATGCCTGCGAGCGTTCGGTCCGCTCTCAGGGCGGGCGCGCGGAGCTTCGAAAGATATCCCGACCCGAAGTGCCGCGCTCTGCGCCGCGCCTTGGCCGAAAGGGAGGGTGTGGCTCCCGAAAACATTGTCTGCGGGAACGGGGCCTCCGACCTGATATACAGACTGGCCCACGTCCTTTCACCCCAAAAGGCCCTTGTTACGGCGCCGGCTTTTTCCGAATACGAAAAAGCCATGCTCGAGGCGGGTTCTAAGGTGGAGCGGTTTTATCTTTCGGCGGAAAACGATTTCCGGCTTGACGAAGGCATTACGGAGCGCATACCCGCTCGCGGCGCGGTGATACTTGCCAGCCCGAACAACCCCGACGGCGGACTTATAGACGGAGCGCTTCTGGGAAAAGTAATCGCAAAATGCAGAGAGAAAGGGGCGGCCCTCATACTCGACCAATGCTTTGCGGATTTTGCGCGGGCGCGGGCGGACATTCCGCGGCCGCCGTTTGCGCTCAAGGCATTTACCAAAATTTACGCCATGGCCGGACTTCGGCTGGGCTATCTGATCTGCGAGGACGCCTCTCTGGCGGAAAAAATCGCCGCTTACGGCCCCTGCTGGAGCGTGTCTGCTCCGGCGCAGCTCGCCGGATTGGCGGCGTTAAAGGAAAAGACCTTTATCCCGAGAACGCGGCGGTTTGTAAGGCGGGAGAGGGAATTCCTTTCCGCTTCTTTGGCCGGACTTGGGTTAAAGACGTTCCCGTCCGAGGCGAATTATCTGCTTTTCAAAGGCCCCGAGGGGTTAAGAGCCGCGCTGCTCCGCCGAAGGATATCCATACGCTGCTGCTCCGACTACTACGGCCTCGGGCCGCAGTTTTACCGCGCCGCCGTTCGGCTGAGGGCGGAAAACGAAACGCTCGTCGGCGCAATAAAAGAAATCCTTTCGGAGGAAAAATAGATGGCCAAATCAATAATGATACAGGGTACGATGTCCAATGCGGGCAAAAGCCTGCTGACGGCGGCACTCTGCCGTATCTTCAGGCAGGACGGATACAGCGCCGCGCCGTTTAAGTCGCAAAATATGGCTCTCAACTCCTATGTCACCCGCGAGGGCCGCGAAATGGGCAGGGCGCAGGCCATGCAGGCCGAAGCCGCCGGAGTCGAACCAAGCTTTCTTATGAATCCTATTCTCCTTAAGCCCACCACAGACCGAGGCTCACAGGTCATTGTAAACGGCCGTGTTCGGGGCGAAATGAAAGCCGCGGACTATTTCAGATATAAAAAATCTCTTGTGCCCGAGGTGATGGAGGCGTACAGAGAGCTTTCCCGCCGCTTTGATATAATCGTTATTGAGGGCGCGGGCAGCCCCGTGGAGCTCAATCTCAAAAAGGACGACATAGTTAATATGGGCCTTGCGCGGCTGACCGCCTCGCCCGTGTTGCTGGCGGGCGATATTGATCGGGGCGGGGTGTTCGCCCAACTGCTGGGAACGCTTATGCTGCTTGAGCCCGAGGAAAACGCCATGGTAAAGGGGCTTGTCGTGAACAAGTTCCGCGGAGACCTGCGCTTGTTTGATGAAGGTGTGAAAATCCTTGAGGAGAGGAGCGGCAAGCCCGTTGCGGGAGTTGTCCCGTGGATAGACGTTGACCTTGACGAGGAGGACAGCCTTTCAGAACGGTTGGAGAACAAAAATGCCTCGGCGGCGGATATAGCCGTTGTCAGGCTGCCGAAAATATCCAACTTTACCGACTTTGACGCCTTTGCCCGCTGCGGAATACCGGTGCGATATGTAAGCCGCGAAAATGAGCTGGGCAGGCCGGACTTGCTCATCTTGCCCGGCACAAAGAGCTCTATCGCCGATATGCGTTGGCTGCGGGAAAGCGGACTTGAGCCCGCGATAAAAAGTCTTGCCTCGACCGGCGCGCCCATTTTCGGAGTGTGCGGCGGGTATCAGCTTTTGGGCAAAAAAATATCCGACCCATTGAACTCGGAGGGAGGCGGCGAGATCGAGGGGCTGGGCCTGTTGAATATGGAAACGGTGTTTAAAAGCGAAAAGACGCTTGCGCAAAAGAGGGCGGCCATTGCCGGCGTAAGAGGCTTTTTTTCCTGCCTTAACGGTCTTGAGGCCGAGGGCTATGAGATTCATACGGGCGAGACCGCGTCGGAGGAAGCCCCGCTCTTCGCGAACGGCGAGGGTTCTGTGCGGGGGAATGTCTGCGGCTGTTACCTCCACGGCGTTTTTGACGCGGCGGCCGTTCCCATTGTTAAGGCGCTGTTCGCGAAAAAAGGACTTGAATACAATTCCCCTCCTCTTGACAAGGCGGCCTATAAGGAGTTACAATATAATAAGCTGGCCGAGGCCGTTCGCCAAAGCCTCGGCATGGATTTGATTTACAGGATAATCGAGGAGGGGATTTAATGCTGCAAATATATTGCGGCGACGGTAAGGGCAAAACCACCGCCGCCCTCGGGCTGGCCCTGCGGGCCGCAGGCGCGGGCATGAGAGTGCACATTGTCCAGCTAATGAAGGGGAGGCCCACGTCGGAGCTGGCGGCTCTGGCCAAAATTCCGGAAATAACCCTCAGCCGTCTCGAACGTGACTACGGCTTTCCGGCGGCTATGACGGCGGCCGTCAGGGCGGAGATAACCGACCGGCATAACGCCCTCCTTTGCGGGGCTGCGGGGCTTTTGCCCGCGCTTGATATGCTGATTTTAGACGAGTTCAATTCCGCCTACCGCCACGGCCTTCTCGACCGCGATACCGCTGACGGGATTGTGCTGGAAAACGCCGGCAAAATCGAGCTTGTGCTCACGGGCCGCCGCCCAGTGCAAAAGTTCCTCGACGCAGCGGACTATATAAGCGAAATTAATGCTGTGAGGCACCCGTTTAAAAAAGGAGTAAAGGCCCGCTTGGGCATTGAATATTGAAAGGCTCTTTATCCTCGTGAGGGCCGCGGAAAGCCCTTGACCGCCGACTACGTGCCGTCGGAGCGTCCACGCCGAGGCCGGCAATACACAGGTCATGTAAAATAAATTTACAGAGTAAAAGCAAAAACGGCTTGAAGCTTAAACTTCAAGCCGTTTTCCGTTGGTGGAGATAAGCGGGATCGAACCGCTGACCTCTTGAATGCCATTCAAGCGCTCTCCCAGCTGAGCTATACCCCCGTGTTTGTCAACCGAGGGTTATTATAGCATAATAACGAGAGCTTGTCAACCCCTTTTTTAAAATTTTTTATTTTGCCCGCCGAGCTCATCAACAGAAAATGGGCTTGCATTTTGGCGGCGGTTGTGGTACAATAATTTTATATGAAAAAACGGAGAAGATGGCAATGCAGGACAAAATTCGCAATTTCAGTATAATAGCCCACATAGACCACGGCAAAAGCACCCTTGCCGACCGCCTGCTTGAGCTGACGGGCGTTGTGGAGAGCCGCGATATGGAGGAGCAGCTCCTCGACAACATGGAGCTTGAAAGGGAGCGCGGCATAACCATAAAGGCCCGCGCCGTGCGCATGAGCTACAAGGCGAAGGACGGCGAGACATATATCTTAAACCTTATCGACACCCCGGGCCATGTGGACTTCAATTACGAGGTATCGCGGTCTCTCGCGGCCTGCGAGGGAGCGGTTCTGGTTGTGGACGCGGCTCAGGGCGTGGAGGCCCAGACCCTTGCGAACACCTATCTCGCGCTTGACCACAATCTGGAGATCCTGCCGGTCATAAACAAAATCGACCTCCCCAGCGCCCGCCCCGATGTTGTTGCCCGCGAGATTGAGGACGTCATCGGGATTCCCGCCATGGACGCCCCCAGAATAAGCGCCAAGCAGGGCATTAACATAGAGGAGGTGCCCGAATATATAGTCAAAAACATTCCCGCTCCAACGGGCGACCCATCGGCCCCGCCGCGCGCGCTGATTTTTGATTCGTACTACGACTCCTACCGCGGCGTAATCGTTTACGTCCGCGTGATGGAGGGGACGCTCCGCCCCGGCATGAGAATACGGTTTATGGCTACCGGCGGCGAGTTTGACGTGGTGGAGACGGGCTATCTTCTGCCCAACGGAATGCAGAGCGCCAAGGAACTCAGCGCGGGCGAGGTCGGTTACATTGCGGCCAGCATTAAAACCGTGCGCGACACGCAGGTGGGCGATACCGTTACCGACGCGAACAACCCCGCCGCCGAGCCGCTGGAGGGCTACCGCAAGGTGAACCCTATGGTTTTCTGCGGGATTTACCCCGCCGACGGCGCTAAGTATAACGACCTGCGCGACGCGCTTGAAAAGCTCCAGCTCAACGATGCTTCCCTTTCCTTCGAGGCCGAGACCTCGGCGGCGCTGGGCTTTGGTTTCCGCTGCGGCTTCTTGGGACTTTTGCATTTGGAAATAATTCAGGAGAGGCTCGAGCGCGAGTTTAATCTTGACCTTGTTACGACCGCGCCGAGCGTGGTCTATCATGTGATAAAAACAAGCGGCGAGGACGTGTTTATCTCGAACCCGACAAATATGCCCTCTCCCGCCGAAGTAAACTATATGGAGGAGCCCGTGGTGACGGCGCATATCTTTTCGCCCAAGGACTATGTGGGCTCGATAATGGAGCTGTGTCAGGAGCGGCGCGGCGTGTATAAGGGCATGACCTATATTGACGCCGACCGCGCGGACCTGCACTACGAGCTGCCGCTCAACGAAATAATTTACGACTTTTTTGACGCCTTAAAGAGCCGCAGCCGCGGCTACGCCTCGTTTGACTACGAGTTCATGGGATACGTGAAAAGCGACCTTGTCAAGCTCGACATCCTGCTTAACGGCGAAATGGTGGACGCGCTCAGCTTTATCGTCCATTCGTCCAAAAGTTATGCCCGAGGCCGCAGAATCGCCGAAAAGCTCAAGGAGTCCATTCCGCGCCAGCTTTTCGAAATACCCATCCAAGCCGCCGTGGGCGGGAAGATCATCGCCCGCGAGACCGTCAAGGCCCTGCGCAAGGACGTGCTTGCCAAGTGCTACGGCGGCGACATAACCCGTAAGAAAAAGCTGCTCGAAAAGCAGAAGGAAGGCAAAAAACGCATGAGGCAGGTGGGCAGCGTGGAGTTGCCGCAGGAGGCTTTCATGGCGGTGCTGAAGCTTGATGAGTAGCGTCGGTCTTTACGTCCACATCCCCTTCTGCCTTAGAAAATGCTCCTACTGCGACTTCTACTCCGTCACCGAGCGCGGCCGCGCCTCAAAGTACCGCGCGGCTCTGCTTGAGGAGCTCGCGGAATATTCCTGCCGGTTCGACACCGTGTTCGTCGGCGGCGGCACCCCCACAGCGATGGGGGAGGAGCTCGCGCTGCTCTGCCGCTCGCTGCCGAAGGCTGAGGAGTTCACCGTGGAGGCCAACCCCGGGACTCTTACGCCCGAGCTGCTGCGCGACTTGCGCGCAGCAGGCGTCAACCGCCTGAGCCTTGGCGTGCAGAGCTTTGTTGACAGCGAGCTTGCCGCCCTCGGGCGCATACACTCGGCGGCGCAGGCCGAGGAGGCCTTCTTCATGGCCCGCGAGGCGGGCTTCGATAACATAAATATAGACCTCATGCTCGCCGTCCCGGGGCAGACGGCCGAAAGCCTTGGCCGCAGCCTCGCGCGTATCCGCGCCCTTTCGCCCGAACACGTCAGCGCGTATTCACTGATAATTGAGGAAGGCACGCCGTTTTACGAAAACACCCCCGACCTCCCCGACGAGGATGAGGAACGGGATCTTTACCATCAGGCCCGAGAAGCCTTCGAGGCCATGGGCCTCGGACAGTACGAGATATCTAACTTTGCCCGTTCGGGCTGCGAGTGCCGCCACAATCTCAAATATTGGAGCGGGGGCGAATACGTGGGTATCGGAGCGGCTGCCGCTTCGTTCTGCGGCGGCGAAAGGTACAAGAACGCCCCCGACCTCGACCTTTACCTTGCGGGCGGCGGGCGGAAAATTGAGCGCGAGGCCGTGGACGAGGACGAGCTCTTGCGGGAGAAATTCTGGCTGGGCCTGCGCAAGACGGGCGGCGTGGAATATTTCGGCGAGTTCCCCGACGAGGTGGAGCGTCTCGCCGCTCAAGGGCTTTTGGAAATAAGAGGAAACCGCCTGCGCCTCACGCGGCGCGGGCTTGACCTTGCGAATATCGTATTTGCCGAATTTGTTTAGGGAGTGATACCATGCCAAAGCCGAGCTGCCGCGACAGCGCGGTTAAAATACTCGCCGTAAAGGACCGCACCGAAAAGGAACTGCGGGACAAGCTGCTTGAAAAGGGCTACGGAGCGGACGAGGCCGACGACGCCGTGGAGGCCATGAAGGGCTTCGGCTACATAGACGACCGCGCCTACGCCGAGAAGTACGTTTCCGACGGCGTCAAGCTGCGCGGCCATGGCGAGGCACGCATACGCAGCGAACTGCTGCGCCGCGGCGTCAGCCGGAGCATTGTGGACGAGGCTTTGGCTCAGGGGCTCGCCGCCGACGGGGCGGAGCGCGTGGCCGAAATAATGGACCGCCGTTTTCAAGGCGCTGATTTAAGCAACCCGAAGGAGCGTTCGCGCATCGTGGCGTACTTTGCGCGGCGCGGCTTTTCTTACTCCGACATAAGGGGCGCGATGAACGCCCGCAGCGCCTTTCAGGATATTGAATGGGAGGACTGACCATGACGATAGGCTTTGTGTCGCTGGGCTGCGACAAAAATCTCTGCGACAGCGAGAATATGCTGGGACTTCTGGCCGAGCGCGGCTTCGAGCTTGTGAACGACCCCGCCCTCGCCGACGCCATAGTCGTCAATACCTGCGCCTTTATCGACAGCGCCAAGCAGGAGTCTATCAACGCCCTGCTTGAAATGGCCGAATACAAAAAAGGCCGCTGCCGGCTGCTTGCCGCGGCGGGCTGTCTTGCCCAGCGCTACGCCGAGGATATCCGCCGCGAGCTGCCCGAGGTAGACCTTATCATTGGAGCCACCGCCTTTGACGAAATCGCCGACGCGGTGGAGAGGGGCCTCAAGGGCGAGCGGGAGACCATTCTAAGGCCCGCCGACGCTTCGGCTCCCGAGGGACTGCCGAGAATAGTCACCACGCAGCCGCACACGGCGTACCTCAAAATCGCCGAGGGCTGTGATAACCGCTGCACCTACTGCGCCATTCCCATGATTCGCGGGCGTTACCGCAGCCGAAGCATGGAAGCCATTCTTGACGAGGCCGCCGCTCTGGCCGCCGACGGAGTGAAGGAGCTTATCTTAGTCGCGCAGGACGTCACACGATACGGGGATGATAGGGGAGAGCGGGCCCTTCCCGAACTGCTGCGCCGCCTTTGCCGCGTCGGCGGGGTGGAGTGGATAAGGCTGCACTACTGCTATCCCGAGGCTGTTACCGACGAACTGATAGAAACCGTTAAAAACGAAGAAAAAATCGTCAAATATTTTGATATACCAATCCAGCACGGCGACGACAACGTGCTCCGCCGCATGGGGCGGCATACCACGCGGGCGCAGTCGCTGGCGCTGGTGGAGCGCCTGCGGCGGGAGATATCCGGCGTTACCGTGCGCACGAGCCTCATCGCGGGCTTCCCCGGCGAAACGGAGGAGGAGTTCGCGAATCTGCTGTCGCTCATAAGAGAGGCGCGCTTCGACAGGGTGGGCGTTTTCGCCTATTCGCAGGAGGAGGGCACTCCGGCGGCCAAGCTCGGCGGCCAGCTTCCCGAGGAGGAAAAGGAGCGCCGCCGAGGCGAGGCGATGGCCCTTGCGCGTGAGCTCTCGCGCGAGCGCGGGAAAAGTATGATAGGCAAAAAGCTCCTCGTCATGGCCGAAACCTTTGACGGGAACCTGTGGCAGGGCCGCAGCGGCGGCGAAAGCCCCGACGTGGACCCTGTGATTTACTTCGGCGCGGGGGAGGAAATACTTCCCGGCAGCCTTGTGTGGGTCAAAATCGTGGACAGCGACGATTATGACCTCTACGGAGAGCAGGTAGGACTATTTAAGGAGGAAGAAAAATGAATTTACCAAACAAGCTAACAATGATAAGGCTGGTTCTTGTGCCGGTGACGATGGCGTTAATGCTGTCGGGCCACGCGGTCGCGGCGGGCATAGTGTTCGCTCTGGCGAGCATAACCGACTTTTTTGACGGCTACATAGCGAGGAAGTATAACCTCGTCACCTCCTTTGGCAAGATAATGGATCCTCTCGCCGATAAAATTCTCGTTTTCGGTGCGCTGCTTTGCTTTGTGCAAAACGGCACGGTGAACGTCTGGCCCGCGGCCATAATCATCGCGCGAGAGCTGTTCGTCACCTGTATGCGCGTTGTGGCCGTGGATAAGGGCAAGGTCATAGCGGCCTCGTGGTGGGGCAAAATCAAGACCAACGTGCAGATATTCGCCGTGCTGTTCTCGGTGTTTATCGAGCAGTACCGCCCCGCTTGGGCCGCCGCCGCGCTGTGGATAGCCGCAGGCTTCACTCTGCTGAGCTGGGTGGCCTATATATATGAAAACATCGACGTTTTCAAGGATTGAGCCTCGGCTGGGCAATACGCTTCCGCGAGTAGGCCCCGCCGCGCCGCTCCGCGGGTTTCCGCTGTGTAATCATGCCGCCTATGCGGTCTGCGCTGACACGTCCTCCGCTTTGCGGACGCGCCGCCTTCCCCGGTGGGGTTGCCGCGCCGTTGGGTCGCCGCTGATTAAATGCGGTGCGCACGATTGCTCATTTTTCGACAAATAATATCACTTTTTGATAAAATTTATCAAAAATATGAAATAAACTCCGCTTTTTGTTATAATATATCTAAATTAGCAAAAAGGGGAGAATCTTATGTCGATAAGGATAATGCTTTCCACAAGGCTTGGAGAAAAGCGCTGGACGCAGGCCGACTTGGCCCGCAAGACCGGCATAAGGGCGAATACAATAAACGATATGTATCATGAAATGTGCGAGAGGGTGAACCTCGACCATCTGGACAAAATTTGCGAGGCGCTGGGCTGTGAGCTAAGCGATATCATAGTCCGCGAGGGAGACGCCGGCCAGTCCCCCGCCCGCGCTAAGAAGCGCTCGGGCAGGACGGCTCAGGGATGAAGGGGCTGCTTTCGCTGCTGTTTCCGCCCAAGTGCCCTATATGTGGCGCCTTGGCGGAGAGCGCGGATGGTTTTTGTCCTGTCTGTGAGGACGGGCTCCCAAAAATCACCGGCCCAAGATGTTCTATCTGCGCCGCGCCCATGGGCGGCGAGTTTGCCATGCCAAACTGTGCCGACTGCCGCGGCGGCGTACCGTATGAAAAGTGCTTTGTGCCCTTCTCTTATCGCGACGGCGTCCGCCGCGCAATCTTAAATATGAAGTTTTACTCCCGCCCCGCGGCCTTCCGCTGCTTCGCCCGCGCCATAGCGGACGAGATGGGCGGCTTTCGGCCCGACTGCATTACATACGTGCCGCAGAGCCGAAAGGCGGGCCGCGAGCGCGGCTACAATCATGCGAGGCTAATCGCCTGCGAGCTTGGCCGCTTGCTTGACGTGCCCGTGAGAAGAGTTCTCAGGCGTATAGAGGGCGGCGAGGATCAGGTGGGCCTAAGCCGCAGTCGCCGCCTTACTAATGCCCGAAGGCTTTACCATCCCGCCGCTAAGAAAAGGCTGAGCGGGACATGGCTCGTGGTGGACGACGTTATCACTACCGGCGCTACCATGAAATGGTGCTGCACTCTGCTGCGCCGCATGGGCTGCGGCAGCGTGTACGGCGCGGCCGTCGCCAGAGCGGGGCTTGGTTATTCCGGCACGGATATAAACAAGACGCCGTTCCCTTCCGTGGAGACGGCCTTTACGGAAGGGCTGTTGACGCCAAGGTGATTGAAGGCGCCCGAAAGTGCGGCAAAGGTTTGTTGACACAGAAAAAACCCGCTCGGCAGAGCGGGTTTTACTCATTGATTCGGCCCCCTTAAACCAAGGCTATGCTCAAGGCTGCACTCATGCGGTTATGCCTATCAGAGCGGTATAGGTCAGCGTCTTGGTTTTCACCGGCCCGGGCACATAGTACCTCATCCGTATATAGCCGTTGCCGTGGCTGATAAGCGTGGCGCGAACAGTGCCGTTGACGGTCTGCGTTATGCCCAGATAGTCTCTGTTGTTGCTGGTATCGCGTGAGGTCGAGCGCATTACCGTGTGATAGGCCGTTTCCGCGCCGGTGTGCATTACGCTTATCAGCGTGTGGTCGTCCACCAGCATGAAATTCATGTCGCCGTCAATCTCGTGCGTCGCCTCGACATATCCCCCGTTTGCACCCAGCGATGACACGTCCACCGAAAGCTCCACCGTTCGGAGGTTCGTCCAGTTGGCCGAGGCCAGCGCCGGCACCCTTCCGCGGGCGTAAACGCGGCGGTTTTCCACACTGCCGTCGGGTTTCACGCGGCCCAGCGGCACCAGCAGCACTCCGCCGTGTTCGGTCTGCTCCGTGTCCTCCGCAATAAAGTAAACGTCGTCCAACGCCGCGCTGTATGCCAGATACACATACTGTCCGGGTTTTGCGTCAACGGGCGCGCTCGCGTCCAACACGGCTATCCCGCCGTCCGAGAACACGGCTCTGCCCGGCATTACGCTGTAGCCGTCGCCGCTCTTAATAAGCTTTAAACTGGCGTTGTTTTCCGGCACCACTCCCGCCGCAACCGCGCTGCCGATAAGGCCGTTCAGCTTCGACGGGTCGTAGCTCTCTGAGTCGCTCAGATTTACGGTTATGCCTCCGGCGGCCACCAGCACGCCCAGCGCGGCCTTTAGGTCGTCCGCGCCGTAGCTGCGGTTATCGCTGAAATAGTATTTCATTCTTTGGCCCCCTCGTTATCGTATATAGATTTCAGCAGCGGTCTTTCGCCGCTGCTCCCGCGTTCGGACCAACGCTCGATGGCTGCGACGCGCATTTCACGCGTTTTCCTGAAGCTTCCGCAGCAGAGCTGCGCCTTCACCGTATCGCCCAGCGCGTAGGTTCCGTCCGGTTCTCCGAGGACGTCAAAATCGCCCTCGTCCTCAATGCGCCGCCGCATAAGGTCGCTTCTGGCCGCGTCCTCGCCCGAGCCGTCCAATCGGGTAGTCCATCGGTATATTCCCTCTTTATCCGAGGGTATTTCCACCCAAGTGCCGTCCTCGTCGTCCTTGCAGTAGAAGCCGCCGTTGAAGTAGTCCAGCACGCTTCGGCGCAGGCTTTGGGTGCTTATGCTGCGCCTGTCCTCGCTGAAAAGGCAGGGGCTTTCGCCGCCGAGCCAAGTCTCAAAACGCCACTCCTTCTTTTTTGTGTCAAAAACCACGCGGTGGCCGCCTCCGGCTCGGTCAAGGCAGTCGGCCACCACCTCGCTCAGCGGGTTGTAGACGTTTCGCCAGAAGGTGGTTGTCGCGGCGGTTATGTCCCTGCCGGGGCCCACCGCAATAGCGTCCCCCCAAACCTCTTCCACCAACGCGTGGGCCAGCTCAAAGGGCGTGCCTTTTCTGTGGCCGAAGTTGGGGCAGGCCCGCTTCGAGAGCAGCCAGTTGGGCGTGCGCCCGTAAACGCGGAACGCCCCCGTGCTGTTGTCCGTCTGGGTGGAGGTGATTATCGCCTGACGGTTCTCCCACACGGCCACGGTGAAGTCGCGTTCCAGCAGCAGCCTTGCCGCTGGGTCATCGGCGGTGAGTCCCGCCTCGAAGGAGCCGATACCGTTGTAAAGCTCCTTGTGGTATATGTCCGTAATGTTCACTGTGCGGCCCAGCGGGTTGAACTCGTAGTCATAAAAAACGATTTCCTCTCTCATGCTTCCTCCAATGCCGAAACGTACTCCTCCTCAAATTCCACCGTTGCCCAAGCCTCGCCTGTAAGCCCTTCGGCCTTGATTTTCAGGGAGTTTTCGCCTCGGCTGAGCAGGAAATCGCTCATGTAGATATCCTCGTCAAGATAGCGCGTCAAATCCTTTCCGCCGCAGCTTATGCTGCCCTCGGCAAGGTCCGCCTCAATCGACGGGTAGCTTCCGGCGGGCAGATTGAGACGGAGCGCCGCGCCGGTGGTTTCGTTCAGCGCCTCGAGGGTAAATTCCTCCGCCGAGGACAGATTTCCCAGAAGCAGCCGCGGGTATATGTCCGCGTCGCCGCCAACGGATACTTTGTTCCCCTCCGTGCGGCGCGACAGTATTGACGGCAGCGAGAAGCCCGCCTTTATCAGCTTTTCGCGCCCAAACAGCGGCGCGAGCCGCGTCTCGCCCTTGAAGTAGGGATAATCGCAGGTGAGCTGCACCGTATAGCGTCCGAAGTCCGTGCCGAAGCGCTGCTGCGCGCTCATTGCGCTGGCGTAGCAGTCGGCGTGTACGCGCTTTGCTCCGCTGACGACGGTCAGCCGCCCCTCTCCGTGGAATATTCTTGCCAGAACGCCCTCGGTGTTGGCGCCGGCGGCCGCGTCGTCAAAGCTCAGCGTGATGATTCTCGCGCCGGCGGTGCGTGTTATGGTTTTCTGGCCCGCTCTGCGGGGATATTCGGCGGTGGCGGCCGTCATGCTCATGTAGCCCAGCCCCTCCGCCGCGCGTATGCGGAAGGGAGCGCCGCCCCTGCCGCCGTCCAGCCGCACGCTGCCGGCGGCGTTTTCAAAAATCATTTCCATCAGCCAAGCCCCCTGTACCTGTTCATTGTAGCCGCGGCCTCAACGGCGCGGATGCTTTCCGCAGCGGTGCTCTTTGTGCCGCTTATGGAGTAGCTGTTGTAGTAATTTGTGTTGTTCACCACGCCGCCCGAGCCCGCCGAAGCCGCGCCGAAGCCGCCGAAGCTTTCGATAAGTCCGCGCGCGTCCTCCAGCGCCTTGTTCAGCCCTTCGCTAAAGCCCCTGCCAAATTCCCGCGCGCTGGCCGCTCCGCTTGCAAAAAAGCCCTCCGGAGCCTCAAGCCCCACTGCCTCCAGCGCCGATTTCATATAATCGGTGCAGTCGTCAACCGCCTCGGTGAATTCATCGCTGTAAAGCTGGCTGGCAATGGCCTCGGCCAGCTCGTTCTTTTCGGTCCAGCGCTCCACATAATCGCCGAACATACGGTCGTCGGCGGTCAGCAGCGTCTGTGCGAAGGTCGAGGCTTCCTCCACGTCCAGTTCGGCCAGCGCGTGCATAAAGTCGCGAGCCGTTTCCGGCGAAAAGCTCTCCTTCAGCCTTTTTGAAAGCGAGCTTAGGGCCTCGCTGTAGCCGCGAAGCGTTTCGATGGTTCCCCTCTGGTCGGAGAGCAGATAAACCGGCATTGTCGCATCGCGGCGTCTCACCGCCCCGATTGACGTCTCCTCGCGAAGGCTTATGCTGTACTCGCGCTCCTCGTAGCCAAAGCTTTCGGCGGCGTATTTTTTCAGCCGTTCGCTCAGCTTGTCGCGGCTCTTTACTATAGGCTCAAGGCCGTTTTCCGCGTACTCGGCAATGTCCTTGTATACGGCGGTGATGTCGTCCTTTAATTGATCCACGATTTCGCGCTCCCGCTCGGAGCTTTCCTTGAGCTGGGCGAGATAAGCGTCGTCGGCCCTTTTTTTGAGCCTCAGCCGCTCTTCGGCGATTATTTCTTCCATCTCCGTCTCGTCCTTGGCCGAGGCCAGCCGTTTTTCGTATTCCCGCACGCGGCGGGCTTCGTCGGCCTCGTCCTGCTCGGCCTCGACGCGTTCCCGCTCGGCAAGGTACTTTTTCTCGGAGTCGAGCATATCCGCGCTCAGATCCTCGCAGGCCGCGAGCACGGCCTCCTTATTCTGCAATATACCTTCGGAAAGGCCCATCATCAGCATTTTGCCGATTTCGTCGCGGAATACCTTTGATGGCGAGTGAATACCGAAAACGCCTTTTATCCTCGCCACCACTCCGGCGGCAATGGCCGCGGCCTTGGCGTACAGCGCCGAAGCGCCCGCCGCGATACCGCTGCGGAGTGCGCTCATCAGGTTTGCGCCCACCGACGAGAACTGCCCCGAAACTGAGGCCGCCGCCGTGGCCCCGCCCGCGGCCGAGCTTCTGGCGGCGGAGGCCACCGCCCCCGCCGCTCCGTTTATGCCCGAGGCCGCCGCAGAGGAGAGCGCGGCCCCGCCCGAGCTGAACTGTCCCGCTCCGCCAAGCAGACCCGAAGCCGCCTCGGCGGCGGCCCCGAGGGCTGCGGAGAATAAGCTCCCCGCTCCGCCCGTTATTGCGTCTGCGGCGGAGGCGATAAGCGCCGCGGCGCTCTCTGACAAATCAGCCGAGCCGATAGCGTTTCTGACGGCGTCCATCAGGCCTTTAGCGCCGTCCTCCACGGCCTCCAGCCTGCTCTCCACGGCCTTTTCTATCTCGCTCAGACCCCGTTCAACGCCGTCGGTGTCGAGGCGGGTTTCAATAACTATGCTTCCGTCGGCCGCCACGCTTCCACCTCCTCGGTCTCTCAGCCCTTGGTAACGGTTTGCCAGCCGTCGGTGGAAGTCACCTTAACGGCGGTCTTTTCACCGTTGGCCCTGAAGCTTCCGCTGTAGGTGTAGGCGTCAAGGCTTGCGCCCTCGGCGTCGGGAATGACGCTCCAGCGGCGGCTTATGCCGTTGTTTTCCCCGTCTGGGGCGTCGATGTCCACCATTATTATCTCCACCACGGCCTCGTCGCCGACGAGCTCCTTGTCAACGATGTCCTTTATCAGGCCGTGCACGGGGTTTTCCTTGTCGTAGTCGAAGGCATAGCTGACGGAGGGGTTGTAGCCCACCACGTCGGCCCGTTCAAACTCCTCGTCCACGTACTGACGGTTGTACTCGCGGGGATTTTTGTTTGTGGTTATCTCCGTGAAATTCGTCATTCTGTGGAACTTGCCGCTCACGCCCATAAAGGCCACCTTGTCGCATCTTTTGGAAGTAGCCATTTTTCTCCTCACTTTCTGTATGTAAGTCTGCATTGAATTTGAAATCTCGCCGTAGCGTCGTTCGAGGAACTGACGTATCCGCCGCTCAACGCCTCAAGGCCCAGCGCCTCCAGCCCGCCGTCAAGCTCCGGCAGCCTGCCCGCCTCGGCCTCGGCCTCTATCCATTCGATAAGCCTTTCGCACGCCAAGGCCGAATCGGTGTTCTGGCGGCAGTCGGCGTCGTGGAACTCCCTTGCCGCGAAGGTAAAGTCGAAGCGGCGCACCTCTCCGCCGTCCACGTACCGCTTCACCAGCGGGGAGGAGGGGAGGCTGTCAATGCTGTACTCGCCGCCGTCCCTGCCGAGGTAATTCACGTTTACCTCCGCTCCCCCGAGCAGGGGGCAGCCCTCGAAAAACCGCTTAACGCCGTCAATTATCACAGCGCTCAACTCCTTGGTACATCATACCTCCGCCGCCCAGCCACTGCTTTGCGATGGCGTAAGCTCCGGCGTCATCGCTGCCGTCGTAGCTGACGCTGAGGCCGTCGTTGCTTTCGCTGACAATACCCCTCCGGCCGCCGTTTTCAAAGATATATCCGGCAATTTCCGCTCGGGCGTATTTCACGGCCTCGTCGTCCGAGTCGTCGCTTCTGCCGAAGGTAAAGAGGCTCAAAAGGGCTCCGGCCTTTTTGTCGTAAAAGGCGAACTCGTCCTCCGGAATGGGCTCTTGGCCGGAGCAGACGGACAGGTATTCCTCGTAGCTCATGCCTAAGCCTCCGCGTTTACGGCTATACCGCCCACGCGCTTGTTCAGGATGAACACGCCGTCGTAGCTCTCCTCGTAGTACACATACTTGCCTTCGCTGCCGGCGCTGGGCTCGTCAAGACGGGCAAAGGTGTACTTTTCGGGCGTAATGACGGCGCTGGGGTGGATGAGCAGCATATTTATCTGCTTTGCGGCCTCGTTTACCTCCCAGCCCTCGTCAAAGTCGTACTTGGTTTTCATCAGGTCCTTCGGCACCGCGATGATCTCCACGCTGTCAATGTCGGCCACCGAGCGTTCTATTCCGCTTTCGCCGTTGTTCACGGTGCGGGCCGTGGCGTTCTTGATGAGCGTCTTAACGGCGGGCGTCACGTAAAGTATTCTGCCCTTTGCGGGTACGCGTGCCTCGTCCATAGCCTCCATCATGGCGTCGAATACCGAAAGCACGTTATCGGCGGTCAGCACGGTGGTGTCGGGGCTCTGCCCCGCGGTCGTCCACTGGCTGTATATCTCAGATACGGTGTAGGCGTCCATTTCGGGGAACTTCTGCTCCTCGTTGTATACCTGCGTGATATTGCCTATCGAGGCCGCCATGTTGGTTTCGTCGATGTCCATAGGGTGCACGAGCGTGCTCCATTTGCGGTGATGGGAGAGAGTTTTCATTTCCCAAGCGTTGTCGTAGTTGCGCTTGGCCTGCTCCACGGTATCGCGGTCGCCGTCCACGCGGCCGGTGGTGGTAATGCTGGGTATCTCGATGGTTTTAGCGTTCACCCAGCGGTAGCGGCTGTCGTTTTCGCAGGCGTAAAGCGCGCCGAAGTTCAGCACGTAAGGATAGGCCTGCGCGAGGCCGCCCGCGTATTCAGTCGCGTAATTCAAGGTTGCCATTAGTCATTCTCCTTCCTTTTGTATGCGTCTATCTGACGCCCGTAAATTTGAAGCCGAAGCCGCCTCCGCGGCTTTTTCCTGTGGGAGCCGCCACCGCGGGCGTTTTGCCCGCGAATAGGTAGCCGTGCTCCTCGCGCAGCTTTTCAAGCTGCTCCTTAAGGCCTTTGGCCTCGCCGTCGGCGAGCTCCACTGCGCCCATGTCGAGCAGCGCGCGCACCGCCTTGGAGCTCTTTGCCCCAAAGCCGCGCAGCTCGTTTTCCACCGCGAAATCGAGCCTCGCCGCGTCGAGCTCGGCCTCAAGCTCCGCCACGCGGGCGCGCAGGGCCTCGTTTTCCGCCCTGAGAGCCTCAAGCTCTTCCTCGGCCCCGAGCGTCTTTTCCTCCTCGGAAATCTCCGTCGTCATTTCCCTTCCCCTTTCTCAATAAAATTCGCCCAGACAGCGAACGAGTCCGCCGTCCTTTTCCTGCGCCGACCTTCTGTCAGGTATGGCGTAGTTTCGCTGAAGCTCCCGCAGTCTGCGCCTACGGGCCTTGTCCTGCACAAGCCCCGCGTCCTCGGCGCGAAGCTCCATGATTTGCGAGATACGTCTGTCCTGTCCCAGTCCCGCAAGCAGCGCGCAGAACTTGTACCAGTGCAGACTGGCCTCGCATAGGTCTATCCCGTATTCCCCCATGAATCCGGCGTAAATCAGCGCGGCGTCGGTCTCAAAGTCCAGCACGGCTCTTTTCCCTCCGCCCCCGTAAGGCAGAGCCGCTCCGTTTCCGAAGCCTAACGCCAGCGCGACGGCCGTATCCGCCGAGGGCGGCAGTTCGCGGTAAACCTTCAGCATACCCACCAAATCCCTCTCTCCGGCGGCCTCGAAGAAGGCTATCCAGCGGCGGAAATCCGTGTGGACCGCGTAGCTTTTGCCTTCAAACTCAACGCTGTCGGGGAGCGCACCCGTAATTATGCTCACGACAGGCCCTTCATTTCCTCAATGACGGAGCCTATGTCGTTCATGTATTTGTTGAGGCCGCATACCGCCGTCATGACCTTTCTCACGCTGCGGCTCTCCTTAAACATCTCCTCCGCGCTGCCCTTGCCGAAGAAGTCCTCCATCATGGCCATGCCCGCGTCCACTATCTCGCCGTATATGCCGCTGGCCGTACCCTTCATGTCGATTTTCGCCACTCGGACGTAAAAGTCCTCAAGGCATTTTTCGTACTTTTTTGCCACCGATACCTCGGTGTTGTCCACCTCGCGGGAAAAATCCTCAAAAACGAACTTCATTTCATTTTCCTTTCTTTAATATTCCGCTTTTCCGCCTGCGGCAGAGGCCGCCCGCTCCACAATGTCGCCAAGGCGGTCGGCTTTCATGCGGTCGAACCACCTTGCGCCGCGCAGTCCGCCGTCGCCCTTGTTGTTAAGGTACTGCTCCCTTGCGTAAGCCACTCCGTAAACCACCCTTCCCTCGCCTGGCGGCGAGTATGTGTATGGGCTGGCCTTGAGGGCTCCCGTGTCCACCGGCACGTACGGCTCGCACAGGCTTATAACGGCCTCGTCAACAGTACGCTGCACCGCGCCGCCGTTTTCAAGGCCGTGCTCGCGTAGTATTTCGTCCGCGTTTTTCAGCGTCAGCTTCAGCCCAGTCCCCTCCTTCCGACCAAAAGCCTCCAGTGGGGGAGGTTGCCCCTGCGGTTGTCCTTCACGGCGGTTATGTAAAAGTCGCGCCCCTTGTCGGGCTCCTCCGCCAAGCCGAGGCTCACGTAATCCCCTGGCACAGCGCGTATGTCCTCGCGCGTCATCAGCCTCACGCTGCCTAAGCAGCGTCTGCGGCGGCCCGATTTGTCGGTCTCGTCGCCGTCCTCCAGTTCCGCCGTACCGCGGTAGTCGTTATATGCGTACCCTCCGGCCTCTTTGTTAAGGCTGAACACCCTTATGTGCCTCAGTTTCATGCTCCGGCCTCCGCGCGGCTCAGCGCCGCCTTGGCAGTTTCCTCGCTCTCGCCCAGATACCACGCCCTCAGCTCCCACGGCAGCATTACGCCCAGCTCCGTCAGCCGCAGCTTTTCCTCGTATTCGGCTCTGCGGTCAGCGGCAATCGAGTCGTCGAACTCGAACGAGCATTCGTACTTGCCTGCCGGCGCAAGCGAGCATACGTCGCACCACACGTCCATTGCGTAAACGAGGTCGGTCAGCGCCGTGCGTAGCTGACTTTGCAGCTCGCTGACGAAGCAGTAGCTGCGCTGTCTGCCGGCGCGCACCTCCTCGGCGGTCTTTTCCACGTAGCTCGGCTCCGAAAGGGTTCCGTATGCCAGCGAGCAGTTGAACTCAATGCGCCTTAACACCTCGTTCAGTCCGGAGAGCAGCGCCTCGTGACGGAATTCGGGCGACCACTCGTTGAACAGTCCGCCGTCGCCGAGGTCTATCGCGCGGTAAAGCTCCGTGTCGGGCAGGCGGGGCTTTCCGTCGGCCCCTCGCTCGAAGGCCGTCACGTCCACGTAAAGGCGGCGTTTGCCGCTTCTGAATTCCCACAGCAGATTTTCGTAAAGCTCGTCCGCCTGCGCTATCTGCTCCTCGGCCCGCGCGAACACCGAAACTCCGAGCGGCGAATCGGGGTCGATTGTGTTGGCGATTGGCGTTTTGAACAGGCCGAACAGCGGCCTTTTGACGTTTTCGATAACTACGCTCTCCGCCAAATCCTTCCACTCGTCCGCGTCGGCAAGGGAGCAGCGAGCGCCGAGGCCGCCGCCTTTGCTGCGGTAAGCCGCGTTTTCTATCCTGTAGCGGCCGTTTTCAAGCGAGTGATGCTCCAGCCGCGTAAACAGCTCGTCCTCCTTTTTCAGCTCCTGCACGAACACCGCTTCCGTGCAGACGCCGTTTTCCCATGATATAGGAATAAAGCAGTCCGAGCGCACAGCCTCGACTCTTAACGTATCCCCGTTCGGGTAAGGGCGAAAGACTATGCAGCCGTCGGCGGCGGCGTTTTCCATGTCCTGCCTCAGCCCCGCGCGGAGCCTGTCAAGGCAGCCGTTGAGGAACGCGGCCCTCGCGCCGCCTTCCACCTTAAATTTCAGCTCCATCACCGTCAGCCGCGCCAGCTCGCCCGCCACCGCCGCCGCAAGTCGCAGTCCGCCTCCCTCGTAAAGGCCGCGCCAGCGTCTGCGGGCGGCGTCCATGCGGTTTTCACCGGTTTTGACGCCGAATGCCCGCCTGATCTCCTCCTCTCTCGATATGGGCGTAAACATCTTCCTCAACCTTCCTTTCCAAAACATAGCTTTAATGTTAAACCCCTCTCTTTCGCCAGATTTCCTCCGTAGCGTACCGCGCCGCGTCGATGGAGTGGTTGTCACGGTCAGGGTAGCCGCCTATCACTTCGCCGCCGCGCCCCTTTTCGTATTCGTATTCAAGGAACTCCTTTGCGGCGCAGGGGCAGCGCGTTGGGTCAATGACTATCTCGCTCAGCGCGCACAGCCACTTCATCGAATATTCCACGCTGCCCGGCCCCTTCGCGGCCCCTCTTATAAGGAAGCCCGCCGTCTTTAGGTCGGCTATGCTTTTCGGCCCCTCGCCGCCGCTGTCGGCGGTTATCCTGTCGCCGTAGCCGACGCCTTTTTCCCGCAGCAGCTTGGCTATTTTCGCGTTGCTCAGCTTGTTTCCGCTTATCTCGTCATAGATGAACAGCCGCCTTTCCGCCGCCACGTAGCTCACCCTGCAAAAGCGGAAGGGGTCGGGATACCAACCCCAGTCTATGCCGCAGAGCGTTCTGTCGAAGCGCGATATTTCGTCGTCCGTAATCTCGCGCAGCGTCAGGTTTTCAAACACCGGCCCGCCGTCGCCGTTGCACTCGCCCAAATATTCGTGGGCGTAGGACTTCGGGTCGGCGGTCTTAAGGTGTTCGGCCTCGTCGATGAACCGCCCGCCCAGCCATTCGGGCGGCACGTCAAGGTAAGTGCTGTGATGCACAAGGCGGCCGGCCTTGGGCGCGGCCATGCTGCGGTTCACCCAAGCGGCTGGCGAGCGGGGCGGGTTGAAGGTCTTTATCGCAATTCCGTCGCCGCCGCGCAGCACGCTCTGCTCCAGCGAGCGCACCGCCGCCTCGGAGCCGAACTGGTCAAGCTCCTCCAGCCACAGCGTGCCGATGTGTCCGAAGGGCGGGGCCAGCGATTTCAGCTTCGAGGGGTCGTCCGCCCCGCGAAAGTAAATCCGCTGGCCCGTGGCCTTGCGTATAAGTTCGAGCGGGCTTTGCTTTCGCTCGAACTCGTCCTCCACCCCGAGGGCCGCCGCCGCCCAGCAAAGCTGGGAGTACACGCTGTCTTTCAGCGTCGCGCCGACCTGCCGCATGGCAAGCGCGTGCTCGTCCGGATGGCTGAAAAGCCGCTCCACCGTCACCAACGCCGCGAAGGACGACTTTGTGCTTCCTCTCCCGCCCTTTAGCACGTACTCGGCGTGCTTACCGGCGCGGATGTCGCGGTAAAGGTCTATGAAGCCCGCGCACAGCAGTTCGGCTGGAATACGCAGCTCGGCGGCGTTCTCCATTTCATCTTCGCCGCAGCCGTTCGACAGGTTGAATATCGCGCTGCGGGCGCAGTCCTTGTCAAAGAGCTTTTCCTCGTTGTAGTTGGCTATCCTGAGCAGCGCGTTTTCGATAAGGGCATTTTCGGCCGCGTTTCCGCAGAAACGCGTCAGTTCGCGGCGGCTGTCGAAACCCAACGCCAGCGCCAGCCCGCTCACGGTGGGAGGGCGCACGTTCGTCCTTATCTCGGCCCCGCTCTTGTCAAGCAGCGGATTGCCGTCCGCGTCCAGCCGCGGCTCTCCGGCGCAGTAGGCAAAATAGCCCTCGATAAGCTCTTTCAGCTTGCGCTGCCCCTGCTTTTTCAAGTCGCGCTCCTCCCGTGCAGGCTGAGCCCTCCGGCGTGCAGCTTGCTCATGTACTGCCCGTAGCTTAGTCCGGCCTCGCGCGCCCGACGCTGAAGCTCTCCCAGCGAGTATGCCGCTATCGGCGGCTCCGTCGCGTACTCGTATGGCGCGGCCTGACCGCGCCGCGCAAGGTATCGCCGCTTAAGACGGCAGCGTTCCCCGCATATTTTGTGACGGTTGCTGCTCTCGGGTATCTTTTTCCCGCACACTATGCAGAATTTTACCGCTCCTTCGTTTTTCCTTTTTGTCACTTTCATGCCTCCCGCGTGCTTGTCCTTCGTAAATGTGTACCGAGCCTCGAAATACGAACATTTGTTCGCTTTATGGGTATAATATACCACCCCAAAAGTCCCGTGTCAATAATTTTTTGCGTAAAGAGCAAAAAATTATTGCGGGAAAAAGAATTAATGAAGCTGTAATAAAACTCGCCCTGTAGCGCGGAGGCGCAGTGGCCGGCAGAGAAAATCGCGTCAGAACGGGCAAAAATCCGCTCGGCCGAGCGGATTTTCAATATCATTCCCGTTTATAATACCCGAAATTGCCTTGAAACGAGGGCTTCATCTCTTTAACGGTCTGCGCGTGTTTTTTTACGTTCCTACAGTCCCATTAAAAACAAATACCCCAGCGCCGCCATCATGATATAGTCGTCGCTGCCCTCAAAAAACAGCACGGCTATTATCCCCAGCAGGATGTAATCGTCGGTTTTGAGCTCGCTTATCTTTTTTATCAGGGACGTCGGCTCCTGCGCGGCCCCGCCCGCCGCGCCGCGCCCCGTTGATGGCAGGAAGGGCGTCATGCTTCTGCTCCGCATGGCGCGCCTTTAAAACAGCTTCATGTCCTTGCCCAGCTTGCCGAGCTGCATCATGCGCAGCAGGGCCACCGCGCCGTCCACGTAGGGGGCTCGCTTTTCGCTGAGAAAGGGCTTCACCGCCATCAAAAGGCGGGTACGGTTGTCATTGCCGAGGTCGGGCAGGTTCAGATTTTGCAGTCCGGCGGGAAGGGTCGGCTGCGGCTGAGGGGTCGGGCTTGGGGGCTGCGGTTGCTGCGGTTGCTGCTGGGCCTGCGGGGCGCTCTGGGGAGCGGGGGAGGCCCCGCCCCCTCCAAGAGCGCTTACTATCGAGGATATTTTGCTCATTGCCTCGGGGTCGCTCAGTACCGAGGAAATCTGCTCCTCCAGATTCATAGCGAAATCACTTCTTTCCTATTATAGCGGCAAGCTGCTTGGCGATTTGGGGATTTTTCGTCAACTCTGCGATAATTTTGTTTTGCTCGTCTGTGGTTACGGGAAGCCCTTCGATGGGCTTTCCGCTTTGGAGCCTTTTAACCATTTCCTTTCCTTCCGCGGTGGCGGCGAAGGCTTTGGCCTTGGCCACGGCCTCGTTAAGCTCCTTTGGGCTCATATTTTTAAGCATTGAAACTATATTTTGCTGCATAACTGTCTACCTTCCGTTTCCAAATAGTCTTAACACATATTATGCCGCGCGGAAAATATTGACACAAGGGAAAATTTGTGATATAATGAAGAATACAAAATGCAAAATTTCGGCCCGAACGGAGGTGCCTATGCGCGTAATAGTTTTTTCCGACAGCCACGGCGACGTCCGCCCAATGGATAAGGCGCTGGCCGCCGTCGGCGGGGCCGAGGCCGTAATTCACCTCGGCGATATTGAGCGCGACGTCCGTTATCTTGAGAAAACCTGCGGCCTGCCGGTGTACGCCGTGCTTGGCAATAACGATTTCGGAGCTCCGCGCCCGACGGAGAGCGTTATCGAGCTCGGCGGCGCGCGCATTTTCATCTGCCATGGCCACACGCGGGGCGTCAGCCGCGGTACGGAGGGCCTTGTTTTGGCCGCCGAGAGTCGGGGCTGCCAAGCCGCGCTTTACGGCCATACTCACCGCCCCGACGACAGGCGTGAAAAAGGCATACTCGTCTTTAACCCCGGGAGCTGCTCCCGCCCGCGCATGGGCGCGCCGACGTTCGGGGTGCTTGAAATCGAGGACGGAAGCTGCGGCTCAGTTGTCGTGGATTGGATAATATAGCGGATAAAGGAGAAATGTAATGTTAGTAGCGATAGACGTCGGCAACACCAACATAGTCATGGGCGTGTACGACGGCGGAAGGCGCCTTTTTCACTTCCGCATAACGACCTCGGCCGAAAAGAGCCGCGACGAATACGGCCTGCTGTTCATTCAGCTTTTGAATCACCGCGGCATAAAAAAGGAGGACGTGGACGACGTCATCATCAGCTCCGTCGTTCCGCCCGTCATGTATTCTTTGGAGAGGGCCGTCAAGGACTATCTTGGCCGCACGCCCATCGTCGTCACCAACGAGATGGACCTCGGCATGGAGATACTTTACGAGAACCCGCGCGAGCTCGGGGCGGACAGGCTTGTCAACGCCGTGGCCGTGCTCAGGAAGTACGCCCCTCCCGCCATAGTCGTGGACTTTGGCACCGCCACCACCTTCTGCGCCATTGATGAAAAGGGCCGCTATCTCGGCGGCGCGATAAGTCCCGGCATAAAAATAAGCGTGGAGGCGCTTTTCTCGCGGACCGCCAAGCTCCCGAGGATAGAGCTCGCTCCCACCGACCGTATCATCGGCCGCACCACAGTTGAGAGTATGCAGGCCGGCGTGCTCCACGGCTACGCCGGTCAGGTTGATTATATCGTTTCGCTTATGAAGGCGGAGATGAACTGTCCGCAGGCGAAGGTCATAGCCACCGGCGGCCTTGCGGCCATGATAAGCCGCGAGGCGAAAAGCATTGACGTGATTGACGGTATGCTCACGCTGGACGGTCTTTACGAGATATATAAGATGCAGAAAGGAAAATCGCAATGAACTATGGAGAAGCCGCTCTCAGGCTCCACAAGGAGCACGGGGGCAAAATTGAGGTAATAAGCGCCGTCCCCCTCAAAACGCGGGACGACCTTTCCACGGCCTACACCCCGGGCGTAGCGGAGCCCTGTCGGGAGATATATAAAAACCCCGCCTCCGTCTACGACTACACCCGCAAGCATAACCTTGTGGCCGTTATCAGCGACGGCACGGCGGTGCTTGGCCTCGGCGACATAGGCCCTCACGCCGCCATACCCGTCATGGAGGGCAAGTGCATACTGTTCAAGGAATTCGGCGGCGTAGACGCCTTCCCGATATGCCTTGCCACGAAGGACGCGGACGAGATAGTCCGTACCGTCAAATACCTCGAACCCGTGTTCGGCGGCATAAACCTCGAGGACATATCCGCCCCGCGCTGCTTCGAGATAGAGCGTCGGCTAAAGGAGGAGCTGTCCATCCCCGTTTTCCATGACGACCAGCACGGCACGGCGATAATCGTGCTCGCCGCCGTGATGAACGCGCTCAAGCTTGTCGGCAAGCGGATAGGGGAGATAAAGGCCGTGTTCAGCGGGGCAGGGGCCGCTGGCGCGGCTATCTGTCGGCTGCTGATGAAGAGCGGCCTCAAAAACGTGATAATGACCGATATCGACGGCATTGTTTACCGAGGCCGTTCGGGCATGGATTCGGCCCTCGCGTCCCTTGCCGAGGATACTAACCCCGAAAACCTCAAGGGAACGCTTGCCGATGCCGTTAAGGGGGCCGACCTGTTTGTGGGCGTCAGCGCGAAGGGCGTGCTTAAGCCCGAAATGGTGCGCTCCATGGCGGATAAGCCGATAATTTTCGCCATGGCCAATCCCGAGCCCGAGATAATGCCCGACGCCGCGAAGGAGGCGGGGGCCTTCGTCGTAGGCACCGGCCGCAGCGACTTTCCCAATCAGATAAACAATGTCCTCGCCTTCCCGGGCGTGTTCCGCGGAGCTCTCGACGCCCGCGCCCGCGAGATAAACGACGAAATGAAAATCGCCGCCGCTAAGGCCATCGCGGGTCTTGTGCCCGAAGCCGAGCTGTGTGCCGATTATATCTTGCCCGCCGCGCTGGACGCCCGCGTGGCCGCCGCCGTTGCCGCCGCGGTGAAGGAGACCGCCTTCGCCACGGGGGCCGCCTCGGAGAAGTGACGTGAGGGACGATTTTTTAAAGGATAAAACCTCGGTCTACAGGGGCGCGGCCCTGCTTCCGGCCAAACCCATGGCAAGCTTTGCCGCCGTGCTTTTGCTCGCCGCTCTCTGCGCGCTGGCGCTGCGTCTGCTTTCGCCGCTGCCATACGCGGCGTTTTTCCAGATAGCCGCCGTTGCGCTTACGGCCGCCGCGCTTAACCGCGTGCTGAAAAAGGGCGTGTTTAAGGTGGAATACGTCCTGACCGACGGAGGAATACTGGTTTATGTTACGCGCTACGGCCTCCTTTCGTGGGAGACCGCGTGGATAGATATTTCAAAGGCACAGGTCAGAGGGAACAAGCTTTTCTTCGATGGCCGCGCCTACGATTTTTACCCCGATAACAGACTGAAACAGCTAATGAATAAACAGGAGGAGAAATTACAATGAAGAAGATCCATTGTCCAAGATGCAGCGAAAGGCTTAACTTTCTCGGCTCTGAAGGTTTCCGAT
Organism: uncultured Clostridia bacterium; assembly: GCA_947629005.1. Taxonomy (GTDB): domain Bacteria; phylum Bacillota; class Clostridia; order UMGS1883; family UMGS1883; genus JAFLUQ01. The sequence continues at coordinate 33,519 of CANRCD010000007.1, read as the reverse complement.
TCGGCAGGCCCGCGTCCGAGCCTGCGGTCGAGGTTGAGGTCTATTCCTGCCCCAAGTGCGGCAAGCTCGAGTTTTTTGCCGCCGAGACCTCAGGCATATCCAAGGTGAAGTGCGAGTGCGGAGCCGTCTACGACTGCGATTTTCCCCGCTGCCCGAGCTGCGGCCGTAATAACGACGCCATGACCGCGTCTAAGTAGGGGAAACCGCGGAACGAAGAATGGTGAAAATCTTGCATTCCGCGTTCCTCATTTCCTTTGCAGAATACACAAAAAAATCGGTAATATTCACTAAAAATTTTTAATGTTTTTTTCCAAAAAGTCTTGACATAATTTGAAAATGTTGATATAATACGGAATTGGTGTAGGCCGCGAGGCCGCATACGTTATAATCGGAGGTGAAATCATGCCCACATTTAACCAGCTTGTCAGAAAGGGAAGGGAAACCGGCGTTGTAAAATCAAACGCCCCCGCGCTTCAGAAGGGACTCAACTCCCTCAAGAAGGCGCCTACGGACCAAAGCTCTCCTCAAAAGAGAGGCGTCTGCACGAATGTTAAGACCCAGACCCCCAAGAAGCCGAATTCCGCGCTTCGCAAGATTGCCAGAGTGCGCCTTTCCAACGGCATTGAGGTGACGAGCTACATCCCCGGCGAAGGCCATAACCTTCAGGAGCACAGCGTTGTTCTCATCCGCGGGGGAAGAGTTAAGGATCTGCCCGGCGTAAGGTATCACATTATCCGCGGCACCCTTGACGCAGCCGGCGTTGCGAAGAGAATGCAGGCCCGCAGCAAGTACGGCGCCAAGAAGCCCAAAAAGTAATTTTCCCCGCAGGAAGCGGAAAATAGTGCGACTGCGGATTATATATATTTGTCGTTGCACTGACGGCCCCTTATGGGGCAGAGTACCTGTGAATTCATCAATTTTTAATGAAGGAGGGAAGACAAGTGCCAAGAAGAGGTTTTGTTCCCAAGCGTGACGTTCTGCCCGATCCCGTGTATAACGACAAGGTCGTTACCCGTCTTGTAAACAGCATTATGCTCGACGGCAAGAAGGGTGTCGCGCAGAAGATTGTGTACGGTGCGTTTGACATTGTCCGCGAAAAGTCCGGCAAGGATCCCCTTGAGGTGTTCCGCGCCGCCATGGACAACATTATGCCCGTGCTTGAGGTCAAGGCAAGACGTGTCGGCGGCGCAACCTATCAGGTTCCCATGGAGGTTCGACCCGCCCGCCGTCAAACCCTCGGCCTTCGCTGGCTCACAACATACAGCCGCGCCCGCAGCGAAAGAACCATGCGCGAGCGTCTGGCCGGCGAAATACTCGACGCCGTCAACAATATGGGCGGCGCCGTCAAAAAGCGTGAGGATACCCACAAGATGGCCGAGGCCAACAAGGCCTTCGCCCACTACCGCTGGTAGTCCTTATAAACCAAGTTCCCCATTATCAGGGAAAGGAGGATATTAATGCCAAGAGCTTACAGCTTGGAAAAAACTCGTAATATCGGCATCATGGCGCACATTGACGCCGGTAAAACGACAACGACCGAAAGAATACTTTTCTACACGGGAAAGACGCATAAAATCGGCGAGGTTCACGAGGGCGCCGCTACCATGGACTGGATGGAGCAGGAGCAGGAGAGAGGCATAACCATCACCTCCGCGGCCACCACCGCCTTCTGGAAGAACCACAGAATAAACATCATTGACACCCCCGGCCACGTTGACTTCACGGTTGAGGTTCAGCGTTCGCTGCGTGTGCTCGACGGCAGCGTTACGGTATTCTGCGCGAAGGGCGGCGTTGAGCCCCAGTCCGAAACCGTGTGGCGTCAGGCGGACAAGTACCACGTACCCCGCATGGCTTATGTCAATAAAATGGACATCATGGGCGCCAATTTCTATAATGTCGTTCAGATGATGAAGGACCGCCTCAAGTGCAACGCGGTGCCCATTCAGCTTCCCATCGGTGCGGAGGACACCTTCAAGGGCATAATTGACCTTGTTGAGATGAAGGCATACGTATACTATGACGACCTCGGCAAGGATATCCGTCAGGAGGAGATTCCCGAGGATATGCGCGAGAAGGCGGAGCAGTACCACTCTGACATGGTGGAGCACGTAGCCGAAATGGACGAGGAGCTTATGATGAAGTACCTCGAGGGCGAGGAGCTCACCATTGACGAGATTAAGTCCTGCATACGCAAGAGCACCATCGCCAATGAAATGGTGCCCGTTGTGTGCGGAACGTCCTACCGCAATAAGGGCGTTCAGAAGCTGCTCGACGCGATAATCGACTATATGCCCTCCCCGCTCGACGTTCCCGCCATCACCGGCGTGAACCCCGACACCGAGGAGGAGGAGGTTCGCCACTCCAGCGACGAGGAGCCCTTCAGCGCCCTCGCCTTCAAGATAATGACCGACCCCTTTGTCGGCAAGCTGGCGTTCTTCAGGGTATATTCCGGCACCGTCGAGACCGGCTCCTACGTTTTGAACAGTTCCAAGGGCGATAAGGAGCGTCTGGGCCGTATTCTTCAGATGCACGCCGACAAGCGCGAGGATCTTGAAAAGGTTTACAGCGGCGATATAGCTGCGGCCGTCGGCCTTAAGAATACCACCACCGGCGACACTCTCTGCGACGAGAAACACCCCATCATTCTTGAGCAGATGGAGTTCCCCGAGCCCGTTATCCGCGTAGCTATCGAGCCCAAGACCAAGGCCGGTCAGGAGAAAATGGGCATAGCCCTCTCCAAGCTCGCCGAGGAGGATCCCACTTTTAAGACCTATACCGACGAGGAAACCGGCCAGACCATCATCGCCGGCATGGGCGAGCTTCACCTTGAGATAATCGTCGATAGGCTTCTGCGTGAGTTCAAGGTCGAGGCAAACGTCGGCAAGCCGCAGGTTTCCTACCGCGAGACCATTCAGAAGTCCGTCAAGATCGAGCATAAGTATGCCCGTCAGAGCGGCGGTAAGGGCCAGTACGGCCACGTATTTATTGAGCTTGAGCCCCTCGAGCCCGGACAGGGCTACGAGTTCGTCAACAAGATTGTCGGCGGCGCTATACCCAAGGAGTATATTCCCGCGGTTGACGCCGGTATCCAAGGCGCAATGCAGTCCGGCGTGCTTGCCGGCTACAATGTGGTGGACGTCCGCGTAACGCTGTTCGACGGCTCCTATCACGAGGTTGACTCCTCCGAAATGGCGTTCAAGATAGCCGGTTCCATGGCCTTCAAGGAAGGCTGCCGCAAGGCGGACCCCATCCTTAAGGAGCCCATCATGAAGGTTGACGTTACCGTGCCCGAGGAATACATGGGCGACGTTATAGGCGACCTTTCGTCCCGCCGCGGCCGTATCCTCGGCATGGACGACATCGCCGGAACCAAGCAGATTTCAAGCTTTGTTCCCCTCAGCGAGATGTTTGGCTACGCCACGGACCTGCGCAGCAAAACTCAGGGCCGCGGCGCCTATACCATGACGCCCGACCACTACGAGGCCGTTCCCAAGAACATCATGGACGATATCATCAGCGCCCGCGCCAAGAAGGACTGATGACTCTCCATAAATTTCAATATTTATAAAAAAAGTATTGATTTTTATTTCGTTTTCATTTATAATGTAATTAACAAAAAAATCAAAATAGTCTAAAGGAGGCAAATTTACAATGGCAAAGGAAAAATTTGAAAGAAGTAAGCCCCATGTAAACATCGGCACCATCGGTCACGTTGACCATGGCAAGACCTCTCTTACCGCGGCCATCACCAAGGTTCTTGGTATGAAGGGTCAGGCCAACTACACCGCCTACGACCAGATCGACAAGGCTCCCGAGGAGAAGGCCCGCGGAATCACAATCTCCACCGCCCACGTTGAGTACGAGACCGATAACCGTCACTACGCTCACGTTGACTGCCCCGGCCACGCCGACTACGTTAAGAACATGATCACCGGCGCTGCGCAGATGGACGGCGCTATCCTTGTTGTTTCCGCCGCCGACGGCGTTATGCCCCAGACCCGCGAGCACATCCTGCTTGCCCGTCAGGTTGGCGTTCCCTACATCGTTGTTTTCCTGAACAAGAGAGATCAGGTTGACGACGATGAGCTGCTCGAGCTCGTTGAGATGGAGGTTCGCGACCTTCTCACCGAGTACGAGTTCCCCGGCGATGATATTCCCATCATTGTAGGCTCCGCCCTTGAGGTTCTCGAGAGCACCTCTACCGACATCAACGACCCCGTTTATAAGCCCATTCTGGACCTTATGGACGCCGTTGACAGCTATATCCCCACTCCTCAGCGTCCCACCGACGCGCCCTTCCTTATGCCTGTTGAGGACGTATTCTCCATCACTGGCCGCGGCACCGTTGCCACCGGTCGTGTAGAGCGCGGCACCCTCAAGATGAGCGAGGAGGTTGAAATCGTTGGTCTTACCGACGAGGCCCGCAAGGTTGTAGTTACCGGTATCGAGATGTTCCGCAAGCTCCTCGACAGCGCCGAGGCCGGCGATAACATAGGCGCCCTGCTTCGCGGCGTTCAGAGGAACGAGATTGAGCGCGGTCAGGTTCTTGCCAAGCCCGGCTCCATTCATCCCCACACCAAGTTCTCCGGTCAGGTTTACGTGCTGACCAAGGAGGAGGGTGGCCGTCATACCCCCTTCTTCAACAACTATCGTCCTCAGTTCTATTTCAGAACCACCGACGTTACCGGCGTTATCTCCCTGCCCGCCGGCACCGAGATGTGCATGCCCGGCGACAACGTAAAGATGGACGTTGAGCTTATCACCCCCATCGCCATCGAGGAAGGTCTCCGCTTCGCTATCCGCGAGGGCGGCAGGACCGTTGGCTCCGGCGTTGTATCTTCCATTAACGCCTAAGTTCCCGCATAAAATAAAAAGGCCCGCTGTGCGGGCCTTTTTTGCTGGGCATGGTAAAGCCCCGTCCGTCAATCGCTCCGCTTGGCCCGCCCTCTTTCCGCCCCGCCGTCTTTCCCGCCGTCAGTTTTGCCTTTTCCGTCCCGTATTGCCTTTTTTCGCCCGCAGGGGGCATTGGCTCTGCGCTCCCTTAATGTATAAGTCCGAATACCCCCGCAGAGCGAATTTATACATCTTTTGCCTTAGCCGGCGTAATTTTGCCAATTAATTTGACAAAAGCCCCGCTTAGTGGTATAATAATTATGGCTATATTATACGCCGATTTTACGCGCCGCCGTAATTTTCCCCGCCCTTTGGGCTCGGAAAGGCGAAGCGCAATTATAACAAAACCTCAGCGAAAGGGCGTCTCAATATGAAAAGACTGTATAAATCCCGCGCCGACCGCAAAATTTTCGGAGTCTGCGGCGGCATAGCCGAATATTTCAATATCGATCCTACAATAGTTCGCATAATCTGGGCCGTTTGCGTGCTTTTCTTCGGAACCGGCATATTGGCCTACTTCATTGTGGCCTTTATTTTGCCCGATTCTCCGCCCGACGGATATACGGAGCCGATTCAGGTTGACGCCGAGGAGAGCGACGACCGGCAGTAAGCCGGCGGCTTTTATGCGAGGAGAATAATATCAATGAACACGGATAAAACTCCGCCGCGCGCTTCAGGGCGCGGCGTTGTCAAAAAAGCGTTTATCAAGTCGGCGCCTGTGCTGGCCGGATATGTGGTTCTGGGCGTCGGCTTCGGCATACTTTTGAGGAACGCCGGCTACGGACTTTTGTGGTCGCTGGCCATGAGCGTGCTGATTTTCGCGGGCTCCATGCAGTATGTGGGCGTAGGGCTGCTCGCCGGCGGGGCCTCGCTCATCACGGCCGCGCTGACGACCTTCATGGTTAACGCGCGCCACCTGTTTTACAGCATATCCATGATCGACCGCTACCGCGACGCAGGTAAGTATAAGCCCTACCTGATTTTCGCCCTGACCGACGAGACATATTCCCTCCTGTGCGACGGTTCCGCGCCCGAGGGGACGGACCCCGACCTCTACCGCTTTTTGGTGTCGCTTTTTAACCAGTGCTACTGGGTGACGGGCTGCGTTCTGGGCAGTATTCTCGGCGCGGCGCTCCCCTTCGGCGCGGATGGCATTGAGTTTTCCATGACGGCGCTGTTTATCGCGTCGTTCACCGAGCAGTGGATAACCGCCCGCGACCGCACTCCCGCCGTTGTCGGCATCGCGGGGAGCCTTGTCTGCCTGCTGATATTTGGCGCGGAGGGATTTCTCATCCCTTCCATGCTCGTCATCACGGCGGTTCTGACGCTGCTGCGTCCACGCCTTGAGGCAAAGGAGGCGGGGGCATGAGCGCGAACGTACACGCCGCCCTCCTTGTGGCGGTAATGTCCATAGTTACCATACTGCTTCGCTTTCTTCCCTTTCTGATATTCCGCGGCGGCAAAACTCCCGCCTATGTTTCCTATCTGGGCGATGTGCTCCCCAGCGCGATTATAGGTATGCTTGTGATATACTGCCTTCGCAGCGTTGACCTCGCCTCGGCCCCCTTCGGTCTGCCGGAGCTCATTTCCGCCGCCGTCGTTATAGGGCTCCAGAGTTGGAAGCGAAGCTCCCTCGTCAGCATAATCTCCGGCACCGCCGTATATATGCTGCTGATAAGGGTGATGTAACGACTCTTTGCCGCGCAAAAAACCGCCGAAAAACTCACTCTGTAGTGTGGAGGCACGGGGGCCGGCCGAAAAAATCGTGCAGAACGTATGAAAATCAGCTCGCGCAGGCGGCGCCGCGAAGCGGCGTACAGGCGAACGCCTGCCGCCGAGCAAGCACTCCCGACGGCGTACATAGGTACGCCGAGTGGTGATTTTCGTTCGTAGTTCAAGGGCTTAAAACAACGAAAATCCGCTCATATGAGCGGATTTTCTACATTAACTAATTGCTTTTCGGTAAACATTTAATGCTCAAAGCGGCCTTATATCAATACACCCAGCCCTTGAACGGTCTGCGCGTATTTTTTTACGGCCCCAATTTAAAATTTACTTTGTCAGTCTTTGCGCGTCAAGGGCTATCATCATTTCCTCGTCGGTGGGGATAACGAGCGTATGCACGGCGGCGTCGGGCGCGGAAATATCCAGCTCGCCGCGCTGCTTGTTAAGCTCGGGGTCAATTTTCACGCCCATGTACTCCAGTCCTTCGGTAACGGCGGCGCGGCAGGCGGCGTTGTTCTCGCCCACGCCCGCGGTGAATACCAGAGCGTCGATACCGCCCATGACGGCGGCGTAAGCGCCGACGAACTTTTTGACGGAATAGTAGAACATATCCAGCGCGGCCTTGGCGCGGCTGTCGCCGTTTTCTGCGGCGTTGCCGAGGTCGCGGAAGTCGCTGGAAACGCCGCTAACGCCGAGAACGCCGCTCTGCTTGTTCATCACGGCATCCATGGCCTTCGGGTCAAGGCCCTCCTTCTCCATCAGGAAGGTGACGATGGCGGGGTCGATGTCGCCGCAGCGTGTACCCATGATGACGCCGGCAAGGGGCGTTAGGCCCATTGAGGTATCGACAACCCTGCCGTGGTCGATGGCGGCCACGCTCGAACCGTTGCCGAGGTGGCAGGTCACGACGCGAAGCTCGGAAAGGGGCATGTTGAGCATTTCTGCCGCGCGACCCGAGACGTATTTATGGCTGGTGCCGTGGAAGCCGTAGCGGCGAATTTTGTACTTTTGATAATACTCGTAGGGCAGGCCGTAGAGGTAAGCCTTCTGCGGCATTGTCTGATGGAAGGCGGTGTCGAACACGGCCACCTGCGGTACATTTGGCATTACCTTCTCGCAGGCCTCTATGCCGATAAGGTTAGCGGGGTTGTGCAGCGGAGCGAGCTCAACGCAGCCGCGTATGCCCTCCTTCACCTTTTCGTCTATAACCACGCTCTCGCTGAAGCTTTCGCCGCCGTGGACAACTCTGTGGCCCACCGCGCCTATTTCGCTCATCGAGGAGATAACGCCGTTTTCACTGTCGGTAAGCGACGAGATAACAAGGGATATCGCGTCGGCATGGGTTGGCATCGGGCTTTCGATAACGATGCTGTCCCTGCCCGCGGGCGTGTGCTTGAGGCGGCTTCCGTCGATACCTATGCGCTCGCACAGGCCCTTGGCCATAACGAACCGCTTGTCCATATCAATAAGCTGGTATTTCAGCGAGGAGCTGCCCGCGTTAATAACAAGAATTTTCATAATTTACGGCCTCTTTCCTTAGTTCTGGGCCTGCGCCTGAACGCAGGTAATAGCGATAACGCCCACTATATCCTCGGCCTTGCACCCGCGCGAAAGGTCGTTTACGGGCTTGGCAATGCCCTGAGTGATGGGGCCGTAGGCCTCGGCCTTGGCGAGACGCTCCACCAGCTTGTAAGCGATGTTTCCGGCGTTGAGGTCGGGGAACACCAGTACATTGGCCTTGCCGGCGACAGGGCTCGACGGAGCCTTCGACGCCGCGACTGCGGGAACCATGGCCGCGTCGGCCTGCATTTCGCCGTCTATGTTCACATCGGGGGCCTTTTCCTTGGCCAGCTTCGTGGCGAGGGCCATCTTGTCCACCAGCTCGCTCTTGGCGCTTCCGTAGGTGGAGTAGCACAGCATGGCCACGTTGGGCTCCGCGCCCACAAGCGTCTTAAAGCTCTTGGCCGAGGATACCGCAATCTCGCTTACGGCCTCGGCGTCAGGATTTTCGTTCAGCCCGCAGTCGGCGAACAGGAACACTCCGTCCTCGCCGTACGCACAATCGGGCACGCACTCGATAAAGAAGGCGGAAACCAGCTTTGTTCCCGGGGCCGTCTTGATAACCTGAAGCGCGCTTCTGAGCACATTGGCCGAGGAGTTGCACGCACCGGCCACCATGCCGTCGGCGAAGCCCTGCTTAACCATCATGCAGCCGAAGTAAAGCGTGTTCTTCATCGTTTCCTCGGCCTTTTCGGGAGTCATACCCTTCGCCTTGCGCATTTCGTAAAATGTGGACGCGAAATCGTTAAAATGCTCGTCTTTGCACGGGTCAATGAGCGTTGCGTCGGAAATTTTCAAATTTTCTTCATTTGCCATCTTGCAAATCTCATCAATATCGCCTAAAATAATAATGTCGGCAATTTCCTGTTCAAGGGCCGACGCCGCCGCGCGAATGGTGCGGATGTCGTTGCCCTCGGCGAGGACGATGGTTTTTTTGTCGGTCTTGGCCCGAGCGATAACGCTCTCAAGGAATTTACTCATTTTAAATACGCCTCCATAGATTTTTATATGATTATACATTATATAACATATCCGGAAAATTTTCAATAGCTTTTTTAATTTTTTTGACCATGGAAAAAAACGATTTATAAGGAGTGGATGATTTATGACAATCAGGGCAACCATCGCCGAGTTCAACCCTTTCCACAACGGGCACAAGCGCCTTATCGACGCAATGAAGGAGGGCGGGGCGGCGGCCGTCGCCGTGATGAGCGGCAACTACGTTCAGCGGGGCGGCTGCTCCGTATTCGACAAATTCACCCGCGCGAAGGTCGCTGTAAGCTGCGGGCTCGACCTTGTGCTCGAGCTGCCGCTGCTTTACTCGCTGTCCTCGGCTGAGGGCTTCGCCATGGGCGCGGTGGAGGAGATGAACGGTCTTTCGCTTGTAGACGAGCTGTGGTTCGGCTCCGAAGCGGGCGAACTCGCGCCCCTCGCCGAGCTGGCCGAGGCTCTCATGAACGAGAGCGGCGCCTTCCGCGAGGCTCTCTCCGCCGCCCTTTCCGATGGTCTCAGCTACGCCGCCGCGCGTCAGAGGGCGCTGACGGCGGTTTTGGGCGAAAAGGCCGCCGCCATTGCCGAGCCGAACAATATCCTCGGCGTGGAGTACCTCAAGGCGCTTAAGCGCACCGGCAGTTCCATAACGCCCGTGACGATACATCGCGCCGAGGTCGCCCACGATTCGATGGAGCCGGGCGAAAACGTGGCCAGCGCCCGCGCCCTGCGCGAAAGCCTTAAAACCGGCGAAAGCATTGACAGCTACGTGCCCTACCCGCCGGTGTTCAGGCCCGTGTTCAGCAAGAGCTTTGACCAGATCATCGCCTACAGGCTCAAAATCGCCTCAATGGACGAGCTGACCGCCATTGCCGGCTGCAACGAGGAGATTGCCGCGCGGCTTAAGAAGGCCGCTCATGGCAACTCGCTCGAGGCCATAATCGCCGCGGCCCACAGCCGCCGCTACGCCGACAGCCGCCTTAGGCGCGTGCTGTTTAACCTTGTGCTCGGCAGCGACGGTAAATACATCCCTCCGACTTATATCCGCCCGCTGGCCTTCAGCGAGAGGGGAGCGGAAATACTCCGCGCCGCCTCGGCCGCGGCTAAGCTGCCCATAGCCTCACGAGGGGGCAGCCTTAAGGACGACGAGATTTTCCGCCTCGAGTGCAGGGGCACTGATGTGTATAACCTTGCCATCGGCCGCCTCGGCGGCGAGGAGTTCATGTATTACCCCAGCGTTCAGCGGCAGGGGCCCGACGCGTCCGCCCAAAAATGAGGCTCGCCTCGGGCGGTTGGGCCGTCCGTCGCGCTCGGGCCGGCGTTTTTTGAGGACTCTTTGTTAAATTTTCGCAAAGTCCTTGCCAAGCGGAAAGAAATGTGATATAATACAATTATCTAAATATATGTACAAAACGGCAAAAACGCACTCAAACGGAGGGAAATAATATGAAATTACGGAAAATGCTTGCCCTTATCCTCACGGTAACGCTGGTATGCTCGGTTGCTGCGTTCACGCCCGCCGGTCCGAGCGCCGTGGCCGAGGACGCCGCCACGGTGAGCCTTGCGCCGTCGGAGGATACATACATTGACGCAAACAGCGCCGATACGCCTGTAAACGCTGATAAAACCACTCTTGAGATAGGCTATAATAGCAAAAACCCGCTTCCCGTTGAAACGGGCTTTGTCGGCGGCGAGAACCGCGGCGATGCGGGCCGCAGCCGCGACGCCTTTTTGCGCTTTGACCTCGGCGATATAGACCCGAGCACGGTTTCCTCCGCCGTACTGAAGCTCTATGTGGCGGACGCTTCAACCATGATAGAAAACTTCAAAAAACACGGCGTTACCGCCTCCGCGCTCGCCTTTTATGAGGTAGGCGATAATTGGAGCGCCTCCGCCCTCACATGGAATAACGCTCCCGCCGCCAAAGCGGAAAGCCTAGCGGCGGTGTCAAGGCCGCTTGGCAGCGGCAGCGCAAAGCTCGGCGCGGAGATAACCGCCGACCTCACGCGGTATATACGCGAAAACAAAAAAACTCGCTTTTCCCTGCGAGTAAAGGCCGGCGCGGCGGGCGTTATCGTTCATTCCTCCGAGTCGGGCTCCTTCGCCTTGCGCCCCGCGCTTGAGATAACCCGCGATCCGGCCCTCGCCTCGTCGGAGTACGGCTGCGTTGCCCTCACCGAGGATACCTACGCCGAGGACAGCGAAGGTAACCGCGCCAAGGACCTTTCGGCCGAGACCGAAATGATCATAGCCGCAAACAAGACCATAGGCGGCTCGACAGGCGCACTTTACACGCGCAACGCCTTCGTAAAGTTTTCCCTGCCCAAGGGCGAAAACCTGCATTACGACAAAGCGGCGCTCACCTTCCGCGCCCTCAGCATAGCCGAGGCAAATCAGACCGTTAGCCTTACGCCCATAGACAAAAACTGGGCCGCGTCCTCCGTAAACTGGGGCAATAAGCCCGCCGTGAGCGGCACGGCGGCGGCCAAGGTCATAATACCGAACAACTCCTCCGCCGTGCTGGACTACTTCACCCTCGACATAACGGATTATATAAACCAACACCCGTCCGACGACGGCGTTTACGCCTTTGCGCTGACCGCCGATACCGCCGTCAGCCATATTTACTCATCCGAGGCCGGCGAGAGCTTCGCGCCCAAGGTGGATTATATCCGCCGCAAGACCGCCGCCGTCACCGTCAAATATGAGGGCCCGTCCGGCGAGGAGCTGAAAAGCCCGCTCATGGAGCGTCTGCCCATAGGCGAGCGTTACACCCCCGACATACCCGAAAAAATAAACGGCATGATATACGACGCGGCCGCGACCGAGCGTAAAAATCCGCTGCCCGTCGCCATAAGCGGCGACACCGAGATAACCCTCGTATACGCCGATAAGCTGCCCGAGGGCACGGTACCTGTCAGTCCCGTCACCACCGTGCAGTACCACGCGCCCAAGCTGCCCGAAAGCGTTGACGTGCGCTTCAGCGACGGCTCGGTTCAGCCGTATCCCGTCAAGTGGGACGCCGTTGCCGAGAGCAGTTACGCCGAGGGCGGCGAGTTCAAGGTCAGCGGCAAGCTTCAGGGCATAGAAACCGACGCGGTAGAGGTGACCGTAAAGGTGCTTGAGATAACCGGCGTGCGTATGCCCGCCTTAAGCACCACGCTCGGGGTCTATCCCGCGCTTCCCCGCGCGCTGACGGTTGACGTTGAGGACAATTCGACCGTCACGATGGGCGTTGTCTGGGATGAGGTGGATTCCTCAGCCTACGGCTCCGCGGGCTCGTTCAGCGTGGGCGGCAGGCTTGTCCCCGGCAACAGGCCGGTCAATCAGCTTGTGCTTATCGAGGAGGGCGATATCGAGGACCGTCCCGCCCTTGCCGACACTTTCATCGTGGAAAGCGAGCCTACCTCGCCTCATAACGCCCACCCCATGGACGACAAAGCGCCCGAAAAGGGAACCGCGCTCCGCATAACCGGCACGAAAACGGGAACAAATACCGACGCGGGGACCGAGCGCAAGGCCTTCCTCCGCTTTGAGGGCGGCGGCTTCGGCGATGAGATTATTCACGACGAATACAGCGGCGAAAAAGGCGAGGACGTAAACTCTATCGTCAACGCCTCGCTCCGCCTTTATTTTGACCATATCGACAACGACGCATCTCCCACGTACAGCGTCTACGGCATACCCGCGGAGCTCGATACGTGGGATGAGGGCGAAATCACATGGAATAACTCCAGGAATATCGTTGACGGGGCTGAGCTGATAAGCTCGCGCAAGCTGCCGAAAGCCACAAAGGGCTGGGTTGACCTTGACGTGACGGGCTATGTGCGCGACCACAGGAACGACGAGTACCTTTCCTTCATGGTTGAGGCCGACACCTGCGCCGCATACGTAACCGACAGGGAAGGCTCCTCGGATACCGCTCCTTCCCTGCGCACCGCAAAGTACGTCAAATACGCGCCCGTCACTCTCCACTACGTGGACGAGAACGGCGGTGAGATAGCCGAAAGCGTTGATATGCTCGGCAAGCTCAGCAAGCCCTTCTCCTATGACGGAGCCGTGCCCGAATCCATACGCGGCGAGGACGGCTGCATATATTATTACGACTACGTTTACGACTGGCTGGCCGAACACCCTGACGAGATTGACCCGCCCGTCATAGAGGACGGCGGCGGGGCCGCGCCCGCCGCTTCCGGCGTCGATTCCGGCGTAAAGGGCAACCCCGAGCCGGACGAAAACCTCTGCCTGAAGAGCCTCGCGCAGGATAAAAACGACATTTACGCCCGCTATACAAAGCGCGATATTGTTCGCGCCGAGCCTGCGCTTTCCGCCGCCGGCGGCGCGGCCACAATACGGGGCGTGCGGCCCCAGCTCCCGACGAGCGTCAAGGCGTACCTCGACAATGGCGCGCCCATAATCAAGAACGTAACGTGGCGCTGGGACGAGGCGGACTTTTGCACCTACGCCAAAAAGGGTTCCTTCACTCTTTACGGCGACGTTGACGATACCGAACTTTTCCGCGCCGAGGCCAAGATAACCGTGGGCGAGGCCTGTTACGGCGAGGGCCAGCTCCCCGCCGATAACGCCTTTGCGCTTGAGAACGGCGCGACTTACCGCCTCGTATTTACCAAGGGCCTTGCGGAAACTCCATCCTACGCGGCCGACGTTCTTGTGACCGGCCTTATGCTCAAAGACGAGGACAGCGGTCTTGAGCCCGCGCCCCCGCTTCCGGCTTACGGCCTGATGAACGAGATGAGCGAGGCAGCCTTCCTCGAATATCTTGCGGGCTTCAATGAGGGCGACAGCGTTGAGCTGTTCTTCACCGTGCCCGAGGACGAGGGCGAGGGCGCGGCTCCCGAGCTTACTCTCCCCGAAACGCTGGCCTTCTTCCGCGACGCGCGGCTTTACGCCGTGCAGGGAAGGGGAGCCACGCTTACGCTGCACTATATGAACGGCGGCGATGAGATAGAGACCCGTGAAATGCAGCTTGAGGCCGGCAGCTCCTACAGCCTGACCGAGGCCGACTGCTCCGTGCTCGACGGCGAGTTTGTTGTGACCGGCGTGTATGACGGCGCGGCGGGCGACCTTGCAAAGCTAACCGACGCCATAACCATGGAAACCGACGGCATGAACGCCTATCTTTCCTGCGCCCGCGTACCTGAGCTTACGGCCTCGTCCGCGGTAGAGAATCTTATGGACGAGAATGGCACGGCCTACTCTCGTTCCGATGCGCTGCTGATTAACGGCACCGAGGAGGAGATATCCGCCGACGTCATAATCGCCCGCTTCAGCGAGGACGGCCGACTGCTCGGCATAACTGACGAGACCGTGACCGCCCTTCCCGATACCCGCATATCCTATGAAAAGGATACCGCTCTCGGAAGCGGCGAGTACACCCTGATTTTCCTCTGGAATAAGACAAACGGCATGAATCCCTACGTCCGCGCGGTCGATTCCCGCAATCCCGAGGGCGCCTTCCCCAAGCCCGACGGCGCGGAGATGATAGTTGTGCCCGCTATAGAGCGCAGCATAATAAGCTGCTCCAATCAGCAGGAGGGCAACGAGGCCGTCAATATACTTGACCGCGAATCCTCCACCCGCTGGTCCGGCCAGACTAAGGGCGCCGTCGGCTCAAACGACGAAAAGCCCGTCGAGGCCGTGGTTGACCTTGGCGCGGTTTACGAGCTGCACAACATCGGGCTTGGCTTCTATCGCGGCAGCTCGCGCAGCACAGGCTTTGCCGTCGAGCTATCCGAGGACGGAACGGAATATACCACCGCCATATATAAACGCTATTCCTCCGGCTCCTCGCCCTATACCGAGTATTTCCCCGCCGGCGATCTTGCCGCCCGCTATGTGAAGATAGTCGGCTACGGCTGGAAGGCTAAAGAGCTCACCGACCACGGCTATGACGATGCCAGCGACAACTGGTTCAGCCTTACCGCCTTCGAGGCGTACGGCTCCGCCGTGGGCGAGACCGTGGCCGAGGACGAGAGCTTCAACGCCGCGGGCAGCCTCGGCGAGGCCGGCTGGGCCAGCGCCGCCCTTCCCGAGATGACTTATACCGACTATACTCCCGCGACCGGCTCCGGCCTTTACGCCGATATAGCCCCCACACCCTCGGGCGTGGGCTTCGAGGACGGCAATATGGCCCTCCACCTCTACGATAACGTAGACCGTGAGGATAAGGGCGCGGGCGCGGGCAGCATAGGGGCCTCGCACAAGCTGGCCCTCCCCGGCGATAAGTACCGCGTCAAGTTCAAGTGGTACGTGCCCAATACCATCGACGGCAGCACATATAATGCCCAGTGGGCCGGCGTAACGCTTAGCTCGGGCCGCGTGACCGGCGGGGACGACACCTCTCATCCGGCGGCGCTCCAGCTTAGGCTCGCGCCCTCTGGCAAGAATAAAATGGGCTTCAACCTCATGCGCTCCATCACCTATAACGAAGGCAGCCAGACCACCCTGCTGGGCGGCGGCACGGCCTTTAAGGCCAACTGCGTGTGGGACGTTGTGCTCGACGTTGACTCCTCGGCCGACTCCGTCATCGTCACCGTATCCGACGGCGATAAGACCGAATCCGCCTTTGTGCGCTACGGCCTGTATAACGACGAGCGCACCATGAGCCAGACGTGGAAGAACAGCTATGTTAATTATATAATGTTCAACACCGGTGCGGGCGGCAAGTGCGAAATGTATATCGACGACTTCTCCGTCAAGATTGCCGGCCTGCCGGAGGACGAGGGGACCGTGCTCAAGAGCTACGATTTCAACGATATGAGCGGGGCCATAGAAAAGGACAACGGCAGCGGCCTTTCCGCCGCCGCCATAAAGGAGGATAACTTCCCGAATTACACCTCCTCCCTCGGCAGCGGGCTTTACGTCGATATCGCAAGCAGCGCCATAACCGATAAGGCCCTCCACCTTTACGACGTTGTGGGCCGGACTACAAACTCCTCGCGCGGCGCGGGCGGAGCCTTCGCCTACGTCGATCTGGGCGGCTTTTCGGAGAAGAACCTGACCAAGCTCAGCTTTGATATGTACGCCCCCACGCATGACGAATGGGGCGGCATAGCCTTGGCGCACGGCCATAACAGCGGCGGCGCGGACAAGACAAATCCGCTGGCCCTTCAAATGCGCTTCAGCCCGCAAAATGACGGTATGCAGCTCAACCGCAACACCTCGATTCAGTATAACAAGGGCGACAACAACGCCTTTATCGGTACCGGCGGCAACCGCCTCAAATACGGCGCGCTGTGGCATTTTGAGCTCACCTATAACCCCACCGGCCAAAGCCTTTCCGTCCGCGTGACGGACGGCAGTACCATTTCAACCGCCGCGGCCTCGCTGCCCACCGAGGGGGACGACAGCTGGACGGCCGACTGGAGCAAAACCCCTATCGACACCCTCATCATAAACACCGGCGCGGGCGGCAAGGGCGATATTTACGTGGATAACGTCACCGTTAGAGACCTCGGCCCCGCCAAGCCCAACGTGGCGGCGGTTAACGGCATCGTCCGCCTTCAGGACGCCTACGATACCAACGGCGGCGGCAAGGGCCAGAGCTACTTTGTGGTGAACGCCAATACCGTCAATTCGAAGCTCGGCGTCACCAGCGGCGTCAACCCGTTCTATACCCGCTTTGTCGAGCGCAGGGGCCTTATAGATCCCGAGGGCGTGTCCTTTGAGCTCATCGGCCAGCCGGGCTGCTATGTGTATGTGAACTCCAATAATGAGGTCTCCGTTCAGCGGTATAAAGACACGGATGCTTTCCGCACCAACGCCACCTTTATCAAGACGGCTAAGGTCGGCAAGAACGGCGATTATTCCTACGCTCTCTACCGCGAGCCCACGCGCTACCTGCGCGTGAACGGCAATTATGTGGAAACCAAGACAAGCAAAGACGGCAACTGGGACGACGGAATGAAGCTCGCGTGCAGCTTTTTCCTGCGCGACGAGTCGAAGAACTACGTCTCCGACTCGTTCAACGGCAGCACTCTCAGCAGCCAGTGGCACAAGGGCTACCCGTGGTGGTCGGATCATCATAACCACAGCGCCGTCCACCGCGATAAGAACGTCGTTGTCGGGAGCGGCAGGGTGCTGCTTAAGGCCGAGAAGGTTGACGGCGACGATTGGATAACCAATTCCAGCGGTCAGACCGGCTATAACGACAGTATCAACGGCGGAAAGTGGAAAAAATACTGCGCCACCACCGGCGTTATCAGCGTTAATAGCAAGCACTATAATAAGGGAAGCTATATCGAGGGCAGCTTCAAGCAGCCCAACAGCCCGCGCGGCTACTGGACGGCCTTTTGGCTGAACCACGACGGCAGCTGGCCGCCCGAGACCGATATGTTTGAGTATCTTTCCAGCCACGGCACCAACACATGGTACACCGCCACCCACGGCGGCGGCAACGAGGGCGCGGGATGGATGTATCACAGCTCGGTGGGCAATATGCGCACCCAGTGGAACACCTTCAGCATAGACTGGGGCTGGGATTATATTGATATGTACGTCAACGGCAATCTGTACTTCAGCCGCCGCGGCACCAGCGACGTCAGCTACCAGAAGGATATGTTCCTTATTATAAACACCGGTATCGGCGCGTGGGAGAGCGAGCCCGACAGCACCACCGTGTGGAACACCGGCCTTGAATGTCAGTGGATTAGGAGCTATCAGTACTATTGATGGGGCTGTGCCGTTGTCGGCGCGCCAAGTATGGTAAAAAATTCGTAAGGGAGCGCAAATGCGCTCCCTTACTATTTTTCCGGCCCCTTATCTGCCTTTTATTTCGTTGTCCTTGTCGTGGTCGATTTCGTCCTCCTCGGGAATGTAATCCGCATCACGGACGGTATTCTCGGGAATGTCGTAGGCCTCCTCGTAGGCCCTGTCGTTCATTTTGCCAAGGAGCTTTTCGGCCCCGTTAGGTTTACCTTGTTCCTTTGCCATAATTACATCTCCCTTCTTTATAATGATTGTACATCATTTTTCCGTAAATGTCAAGACAAAATGCCGAGGTTTTCAACTATTGACAAACTCCGCGATTTATAGTAAAATAAATCCAAGGCTTTGTTTTAAGTATTTTGTAAATAAGGAAGTATCATCATGCGTTCATTAAGGGTAAACATTCCCGAAAGGGAGTACGATATATACATCGGCGGCGGCCTTCTGGGCCGCGCGGCGGAGCTCATCGGCGGCCTGACAGCAGGCAAAAAAGCCGCCGTGATAACCGATTCCAACGTATCCCCGCTTTACTGCGGCGCCCTCTGCCGCGAGCTCGCTCTCGCAGGAGCGCGTCCCTTTAAGGTGGTGGTGGAGGCGGGCGAAAACAGTAAAAGCCTCGACGTTTTTGGGCGCGTCTGCTCCGAAATAATGCGAAACGATTTTTCCCGCTCCGACTGCGTAGTCGCGCTGGGCGGGGGCGTGGTGGGCGACCTCGCGGGCTTTGCGGCGTCAACGGCGCTGCGCGGCGTGCGCCTTATTCAAATCCCCACAACGCTGCTCAGTCAGGTGGACAGCTCCGTCGGCGGCAAGACCGCAGTCAATCTGCCCGAGGGCAAAAACCTCGTAGGCACGTTTTATCAGCCCTCCGCCGTGCTCATAGATACCGATACGCTTAAAACCCTGCCCGGGCGCGAGGTCTCCTGCGGCATGGCCGAAATAATCAAGTATGCCGCCATCCGCGACGCGAAAATGGGCGAGGAACTGCTCTCGGGCGATTATGATATCGAGGATATAATCGCCCGCTGCTGCGCCATAAAGGCCAGAATCGTCGAGGCCGACGAGCGCGACACGGGCGAGCGTATGCTGCTGAACTTCGGCCACACCATAGGCCACGCCGTGGAAAACCGCCTCGGCTACGGCACAATAAGTCACGGGGCCGCCGTGGCCATAGGTATGTGCGTTATAACCGAATACGCCGAGCGCGCCGGTCTGACCGACAGCGGCACGCTGGCCGTAATAAAGCGTCTTTGCGAAAAATACGGCCTGCCCACCGCCTTTGACGACCGCGAGGGCCTCATTGCCGCCGCCGGTCACGATAAAAAGCGCTCCGGCGACAAGATCAGCGTAGTCCTTGTGCGCCGCATGGGCGAGGGCTATTGCTATAAGACCGATAAATCAGGCCTCGAAGCCATAATACGAGGGGAATAAATAATGAAAATAACCATAGCTTCCGGCCCCTTGAGCGGGAAAATGCTTATGCCGCCCTCCAAAAGCTACAGCCACCGCGCGCTTATTTGCGCCGCGCTTGGCGGCGGCAGGGCGGTGAACGTGGGCGACAGCGACGACTGCCGCGCCACCGAAAGCTGCCTTGAGGCCCTTAAGATAGGCGCCCCGATGGACGCCAACGAGTCCGGCTCCACGCTGCGTTTTATGGTGCCGCTTGCGCTGGCCCTGAACGGCCGCGTCGAGATAAAGGGCTCTCCGCGCCTCATGGAGAGGCCTCTGACCGACTATTTCAAAATCTTCGGCGAGCAGGGCATAAGCTACGCACTTAACGACGCTACGCTCACCGCCGAGGGCCGGCTGAAAAGCGGGGACTATACTCTGAGCGGCGACGTCAGCAGCCAGTTTTTGACGGGCCTGCTTTTCGCTCTGCCGCTGCTTTCGGGCGACAGCCGCATAACGCTTACCACGCCGCTCCAGTCCGAGGGCTACGTGAACATGACTCTCGCGGTGCTCCGTGAGTTCGGCGTCAGCGCGGAAAAAACCGCCGACGGCTATTTTATAAAGGGAAATCAGAGCTATAAGCCCGCCGTCTACACCGTGGAAGGCGACTTTTCGCAGGCGGGGTTCTTCCTTGCGATGGGGAGCGTGACCTGCCTCGGCTTAAACCACGCCTCCATTCAGGGCGACCGAGCCACGGTGGACGTTTACCGCCGTATGGGCATGAAAATTGATAGCGTGTCGGGCGGATACAAAAGCGACGGCACGGCCCGCTTACCCATAGAGGCGGATGTTTCGCAGATACCCGACTTTGTGCCCGTGCTGGCCGCCGTCATGGCCACCGTGAAGGGCGAGAGCCGCATATATAACGCCGGCCGCCTCCGCTTAAAGGAGAGCGACCGCCTTTCCGCCGTGGCGGAGGAGCTTGGCCGTCTCGGCGCGGACGTGACCGAGGGAGCCGACTACCTTGTCATTCGGGGCGGCAGGCCGCTTCGCGGGGCCGTCTGCTCCGCCCATAACGACCACCGCATCGCTATGGCTCTCGCGGCGCTTTCGCCCCATGTGGAGGGCGAGCTGACGATAGACGGCGCCGAGTGCGTAAAAAAGAGCCTGCCCGACTTCTGGGACAGGTTCGTCCGTTTGGGAGGAAGGATAAAATGAGCTCATACTGGGGAAAAAACCTTAAGCTAATCATATTCGGCGAGTCGCACAGCCGCGCCATAGGCGGCGTCATCGACGACCTGCCCGCAGGCATACCCGTGGATACGGAGGCGATAGGCCGTATGCTGGCGCGCCGCGCCACGGGCATGAGCGGTATTACCACCGCCCGTAAGGAGCCGGACAAGCCCGAGATACTGAGCGGCGTTTTTAACGGCAAAACAACCGGCACCCCGCTGGCCTTCATAATATATAACAGCGACCAGCACAGCGCCGATTATTCCAATCTTGCCGAAACCGCCCGCCCCGGCCACGCCGATTATTCCGGCTTCGTGCGCTACGGCGGATATAACGACTATCGCGGCGGCGGGCATTTTTCGGGGCGGCTGACGGCCCCGCTGGTTTTTGCGGGCGCCCTTGCCGAGGGTTGGCTCGAAAGCAGGGGAGTGTATGTGGCCGTGCGGATAAAGAGCATAGGCTCCGTGGAGGACGAGGGCCCCTCCCTTGAGACCCTCGGCCCGAAGGAGATAGCCGCGCTCAAGGCCAAGCCCTTCCCGACGCTCAGCGACGAGCGCGGCAAAGATATGTACGACTTTGCCATGGCCGCCAAGCGTGACCTCGACAGCGTGGGCGGGGTTATCGAGGGCGCGGCTCTCGGCCTGCCCGCAGGCCTCGGCGACCCGATTTTCGGCGCCTTTGAAAGCCGCCTTGCGGAGCTTTTGTTCGCGGTTCCGGCGGTAAAGGGCGTGGAGTTCGGCGCGGGCTTCGGCCTTGCCGCCATGCGCGGCAGCGAGGCCAACGACGAATTTTATATGGACGGTTCCCTCGTCCGCACAAGAACAAACCGTAACGGCGGCATAAACGGCGGCATAACCAACGGTATGCCCGTTGCCTTCCGCGTGGCGGTCAAGCCCACGGCGTCAATATCAAGGCCGCAGAATACCGTCAATTTTAAGACCAACACCGACGCCGGGCTGGTTATAAAGGGCCGCCACGACGCCTGTATAGTGCCGCGCGCGGCGGTCGTCGTCGAAAGCTGCGCCGCCTTATGCGCCATGGACTTTATGCTTGGAGGTATGAAGATAGATGAATGAGATAGAAACCCAGCGCCGTATAATCGACGCGGTGGACGCCGAGCTCGTGCCCCTGCTCGAGCGGCGCATGGCCGCCAGCGAAGAGATTGGCGCGATAAAGATGAAAAACGGCGTGAAGATACTCGACCCCGAGCGCGAACGCCTTGTGCTGGCGGACCGCGTTTCGCGGACAGGGACGCGCCGCTATCAGCGCCATGTGGAGGAAATTTTCAAAACTATAATGGCCGAGAGCCGCCGCCTGCAAAAGAGCATAGCCCTTGTCTACGACGGCGGCAGCCGCTTAAACGGCCGCGCGGCCTATCAGGGCGTGGACGGCTCCTTTGGCAGCGAGGCCGCCGCCGCGGTTTTCGGGGACAATATCTATAACGTCCACAGCTTTGAGGACGTGTTCGTCGAGGTGGTGCTCGGCAAGGCGGACTTCGGTGTGCTCCCCGTCGAAAACTACTCCACCGGCAGCATAATCGACGTGCTTGACCTGCTCGCCAAATACGAGGTGTACATCGTGGGCGAGACTTATGTGGACGTGCGCCAGTGCCTTGTCGGCACGCCCGACGCCGAAATCGACGACGTGGCGCAGGTCTACTCGCACGAGCAGGGTTTTTACCAGAGCCGCGAGTACCTGTCCGATAAGGACTGGGTGCAGAACAAGGTCCTAAACACCGCCGTGGCCGCCAGCATGGTTTCCGAGATGGGCGATAGAACCAAGGCCGCTATCTGTTCGGCCCGCGCGGCCAATATCTACGGCCTTAAGATACTAAAGCCAAACATCAACTTTGCGCCGAATAACCGCACGCGCTTTATCATCATCGGCCGCTCTCCCGTGGCCGACGCCTCGAACACAAAAATTTCCATTCTGTTTTCGGCCCCTCACGTCAGCGGCAGTCTTTGCGAGGCTCTGGGCTTTTTCCGCGATAACGGCGTGAACATGGTTAAAATCGAAAGCCGCCCCATAGCCGAGCAGCACGGCGACTATCTGTTCTTTGTAGACCTTGAGGGCAACGTCGGCAAAACGAACGTGAGCGACGCCTTGGGAAAGCTGCAGGCCTACGCCACCACCTACCGTTTCCTCGGCAATTACAGGGCTCTCGGCTGATTTGCGGAAAATATTTCGTCTCAATGTATTTTTTGGATAAAATTTGTTAAAAATAATTTTGGGCCCAAAAGGAAAAAATAGCCAAAATTTTCTCTCCAAATTCGGCCAAATTGCGCAAGTATGTGGCAAAAAACGACAAATAAAAGCCAAAAATATCCAAAAGAATTATCGGATTTTCACAAGAGGAATATGTAAAAATTAAACAAATATTACGAAAATATAACGAATTTACAAAAAACCCTTGACAAATGTAATAAATTCGTATATAATAGTCCACGGCAATAAGAAAACTTATCGGGCCGGCATCAGTTTACATAGGTCCGGAAAAGTTTTTGAATGCGAAAGGAAGTTAAGGCATGAATTTACGCAAAAGGGCAAAGCTTGCTTTGCTTGTCAGGGGCGTTATATCGGCGGCGGCAGCGGCGTCGGTGTTGTCGGGGACGGCGGCCATGGCCGTGGACGACCTCGGCAGCGTCAGCGAGAGCGTTATGGAGCTTTCGTACGTTTCCACCGTTACCGAGACAGAAACTATCCCCCGCGGCATAATCCGCCGCGCCAACAGCGGCCTTCCCAAGGGCGAGACAGTCACCATCGAGGAGGGCGTTGACGGCGTCAAAGAGGTGGAGTATAAAATCGTCTATGACGGCGGCGTTGAGGTTAGCCGCACGGCTCTCAGCTCAAAGGTAGTCTCCGAAAGCCGCGATAAGGTAATCGAGTACGGCACCGCCGAGGACGGAGGCGAAACGAAGGATTTTGAGTATAAGTACGTTGTGGAGTGCCTCGCCACCGCCTATGACCCTTCCCCCGAGGAGAATGGGGGCTATGCGGGCCAGAGCGCCACGGGCGTTCCGCTTCAGAAGGGCGTTATCGCCGTTGACCCGAGGGTTATACCCCTCGGCTCAAGGGTGTATGTGGAGGCCGTTGACGGGAGTTGGTCTTACGGCTACGCCGTCGCCGCAGATACCGGCGGGGCCATTAAGGGCAACCGTGTCGATCTGCTGTTCCTCACCAAGAGCGAGTGCTATCAGTTCGGCCGCCGTAAATGCAGGGTATATGTGCTGTAAGTAAAAGGCTTCCCCAGAGGGGAAGCCTTTTTGCGTTACGTAAATTCGGTGTAAAAATGTGCTTGTTCGGCGGTAGGGAGCGCCGACTCGGCGCCCCGCAGGTCGTTATTATGTTCGCACGTATCTTTGCCTTTCCCTCGTGGGAAGTGGCCCGAAGGGCCTGATGAGGGGCGTTCCCCCCCCCCGCCGCAAGGGCGCACGTCCGCCCCTACATCACTCCCGCGCGGACAAGCTCCACAAACTGCTTTGCGGCGCGTGGCGTCCGCCCTCCGGCGCGTATGGCGTATGCCTCGGCCCTGCGGCACAGCTCGTCCCTGTCGGCGGTAATTCCCTTCGCCTCGGCCAGCTTCAGCACAATGTCGGCAAAAACGTCCTTTTCAGGCCGCAGGAACGTGACCGTCAGTCCAAAGCGGGCCGAAAGGCTCTGAAGCTCCTGAAGCGTGTCGGAGAGGTGTACGTCGTCGCCGTCGCGCTCGCTCATGGTCTCGCGCACCAGATGGCGGCGGTTGCTCGTTGCGTAGACGGCCACGTTGCTGCCGCGGCTGCTGACGCCTCCCTCAAGAATGGCCTTCAGCGCGGCAAAGTCGCCGTCGCCCGAGTTAAAGCTCAGATCGTCGATAAAAATGATGAATTTAAGCGGACTGCCCTCGAGGCGGTCCATTATGTCCGGCAGCAGAAAAAGCTGGCTCTTTTGCAGCTCAATAAGCCGCAACCCCCTGTCCTTGAGCTCGTTTACCACAGCCTTGACGGTGCTGCTCTTGCCCGTGCCGGCGTCGCCGTAAAGCAGTACGTTGTTGGCCGAAAGCCCCTCCACGAGGGCCAGCGTGTTCTTAAGCACCTTTCTGCGCTCATTTTCGTAGCCGTAAAGCTCGCTCAGCCGCTGCGGGTCGGGTCTGCGCACGGGCAGGAGGCGGCCCTCGGCGTCCGCGCGGAAAACGTGATACGCCGCGAAGATGCCGTATCCCTCTGTCGCAATTCTGTTCAGCCGCCCGTTGTAGTACGCCGCCACGTCCGGAGCTCCGTCGCGCCAGCGGGGGAGCGGTATGTCGGCGCCGATCTCGGCAATAACGTCCTCGCACCTAAGCGAGGCCGCCTCTCCCAGAATTGCCAGCTCCTCCGCAAGGCGGGATTTTATCGGCTCTCCGGCCTCGCGCCCCTCGGCCGCGTAGCTTACGTAGATGTTTTCGTCCTCGGCCAGAGCGGAGAGTATCCGATCCGCCAGACTGTCGCCTGTCCTGTAAAGCTCGTGCAAAAGAGCGCAGTAGGGTTCAATAAGTCCGTCCGTCTCCTCCGCGCCCAGCAGCGCGGTAAGCCTCGCCATTACCGGCTGTTCCAGCAGACTGCGGAACACCGTCAGCGAGGTAAGTTTTTTGTGCAGTTCCTCGTATTTTTTCATATCTCATCGCTCCCAAATAAGGCTATGGATTTATTTTACCTCATATTTCCTCATTTTTCAAGCCCCGAAAGCAAAAAAGATGTTGAGCGGCGTCGGAGCAAGCTCCGCATCGCGGCTTTGTTTTTTTCAAAATCAAAGTCGGGCTCGCTCCTCCGCCCCTCCTTTTCTCCGTAAAATGCCGCTTTAGCGGGGGCCGCGACCGCGCGCGGCGTAAAAAGTCGCAAAAAAGCGCAAAAAAAAGATGGCAGACGCGCTGTCTGCCACTAAAAAAGGAGGGAAAATGAAAAAAAGTTTCGTACTCTCATCGAGTACGCTTATATTATAGCCGTTTTTGCCCCGCAAAACAAGAGGTAACTTATTCAAATTCCACAATAATTTTGCCATAGTTTTGTGCAAATAATACAAAAATATCCCTTGCTTTGTCCTTTTTCTGCCCCTCCCGACCCAAGGCATTGCGCTCCGCCGCTCCTCCTTTTCCCCGCAAATCGGCTTTGCCGCTTTCGCGGGAGCGCCGACCGCGCACGGCGCAAAAAAAATGGCAGACCGTCTCTGTCTGCCACTAAAAAGGAGGGAAAATGAAAAAAGTTTCGGTACTCTTTCGAGTACGTCTATATTATAGCGCGGTTCAAACGGTTTTGCAAGGGGCTACTTGTTCAATTTTCATATATTTACGCTCCAATTTTTGTACGTTATGACGAAAAAATCGCCAAAATGCAAAAAATCTAAGCCGAAAGCTTGTTATTTTGAATAAATTCAGGCTTTTGTAATACTTTTTTAATTATTTAGTTGTATAATAAATTACGTGTAAGTTACTTGTGTAGGTTTCTAAAGAAAAGCGGAGGTGCTGCCAGTATGGAACCTAATAAAACCGGCGCGGGCAGGGAGAACCGAGCGCAGTCGAAAAAGAAAAAAAAGCGCGGCGCGGGGGCTGTCATGGCCCTTGCGGTGAGGAATTTCTTCCTGACCGTGCTGCTTATAATACTGTTCATCGCCGCCATAGGCGCGGGCATTGTTGCCGGCGCTTTGTTCGGCTACATGGAAACCGTCGAGCCCATAGACGTGGACAATATGCGCCTAAACCTGACGTCCTTCGTTTATGCGACCAATCCCGAGGGGGAGACCGTCGAAGTTCAGCAGCTTTTCGACGACCAAAACCGCATTTGGGTGGATATTGACGATATCCCCGAAAACCTCCAAAACGCCTTTGTCGCCATCGAGGACGAGCGCTTCCGTTCGCACCACGGCTTTGACGTCAAGCGTACCGTTGGCGCGACCTTCACCTACGCCTACAATAAGCTGGCCGGAAGATCCGAGCGCACCTTCGGCGGCAGCACCATAACCCAGCAGCTCATCAAAAACCTTACCGACGAGAAGGACTACGGCGTAGCGCGTAAAATCCGCGAGATATACCGCGCCTATAGGCTCGAAAACGAGCTCAGCAAGGATGAGATACTCGAATATTACCTCAATACCATTTTCCTCAGCGAGCAGTGCTACGGCGTGAGCTCCGCGGCGACTACATACTTTGGCAAGCCTGTTTCCGACCTGACGCTTGCCGAGTGCGCCAGCCTCGCGGGAATCACCCAGTCGCCCACTCGCTATAATCCCTACATCAATCCCAAGGACCATAAAACGAGGCAGGAAACCGTTCTCGGCAAAATGCGCGAGCTGGGCATGATAACCCAGTCTCAGTACGAGGACGCCATAGCCGAAAAGCTCAATTTCATGCCGCAGCGCTCCGAGGTGGAGGTCGCCTACCAGAGCTATTACGTGGACGCCGCCATCGATCAGGTTCAAAAGGACCTGATGGAGAAGTACGGCTACAGCAGGGAGCGCGCCAGCCGCGTGCTGTTTAACGGCGGCCTCAAGATATACCTCGCGCAGGATATGACCGTTCAGCAGAAGATGGACGCCGTCTACAGCGACGCTTCCGCCTTCCCGCGCGGCAGGGGAGATGTACAGCCCGAATCCGCCATGGTAATAATGGACCCTTACAGCGGGCAGGTAAAAGCCCTTGTGGGCGGCCGCGGCGATAAAGAGGGCAACCGTATGCTCAACCGCGCCACTCAGTCTCTGCGCCAGCCCGGCTCCACCATAAAGCCCATCGCGGTTTACGGCCCGTCCATGGAGTACGGCCTCATCGACGCCAACACCATCATCAAGGACGCCAAGGTCACCTACGGCGGCTGGTCGCCCAACAACGTGGATAACCGCTTTGTGGGCAACGTCACCGTCCGCGCCGCTCTGGCCAACTCGCGCAACGTGCCGGCCGTCAAGGTCTGCCGCTATTTTGGCGTGGAAAACGTGTTCAAGTATCTTGTGGAGCGTATGCACATCTCCACGCTTGTGGACTTCCGCGAAAACGAAAACGGCGATACTTTCTCCGATAAGGACCTCGCCCCGCTTGCCCTGGGCGGCCTGACCGACGGCGTCAGCGTGCTTGAGCTCACCGCCGCCTACTGTACCTTCGTCAACGACGGCTACTATAACAAGCCCATGCTTTACACTCAGGTGCTTGACGCCAACGGCGAGGTTGTACTCGACGGCGAGCCCACGCATGAGATAGCCATGAGCGAGCGCACCGCCTATAATATGCTTTCCCTCCTTAAGGACGTTGTCCGCTACGGAAGCGGCACCATGGCCAACTTCCGAGGCATGGAGATAGCCGGCAAAACCGGCACCACCGGCACCAGCACCAGCAACGACCGCTGGTTCGTCGGCATGACGCCCTATTATGTGGGCGCGGTTTGGTTCGGCTATGACCAGCCCCGCGACCTTACCGGCTTCTACTCCAATCCTGCGGCCCTGACTTGGCGCAAGGTTATGGTTCCCGTTCATGAAGATTTGGAATACAAGGACTTTGAAAAGCCCGGCAGCGACGAGGTTTCCGTCATGATATGCCGTGAAAGCGGCCAGCGCGCCTATCCCGACTGCGAGCACGTTGTGGGCGAGATGTACGCCCCCGGCAAGGCTCCCACAAAATACTGCGAGATGCACCCGCTTAAGCTCGGCGCCAAAAAATCCACTCTTTCCGAGGGCAAGGGAGTCTCCTCGTCGTCCTCGTCCAAAAAGAGAACCGAAAGCAGCAACAGTGACATGGACGACGACAGCTCTTCAAGCAGCTCCTCAAGCAGCTCCTCAAGCAGTTCGTCCGGCTCAGGGGGCGAGGGCTCCGGCGGCGATGATGAGGATGACGGCGGCTCTGACAGCTCTGTAAGCTCGGGCGGCTCGGACGGGGGCGGCAGTTCGTCCTCCGGCGGCAGCGGCTCCGGCAGCGAAAGCTCCGGCGGTTCATCCTCCGGCAGCGGCTCCGGCGGCTCGTCGTCCTCGGGCAGTTCGGGCGGTTCGTCCGATGAATCGTCCTCGGGCGGCGGCAGCGAAAGCTCCGGTTCATCGTCCTCGGGCGGCGGCAGCGGCAGCGTGTCCGGCGGCGAAAGCTCCGGCTCGTCGTCCTCCTCGGGCGGCGAAAGCAGCTCCGCCGACGTTCAGACCAGCGAGGGTGGTCTTTAATGGAAAATTACGTTGATTATCTTGTAAAAAAGAAGTCGGGCCCGGGCGACGCGGCTAAAATAGCCGCCGTCGTCCTCGCTCTGGCGTTCATATCGGGCGCGGTGGCCTTGTGGATAGGGATTGCCAGCGGCCTTGTGGTGCTGGTTTTCGGCTGTTATCCGGCCTTCCTGCTCATAACCGGCCTTCGGCGCGAATACGAGTACGCCGTCACCGCCGACCATCTGGACGTGGATGAGATTATCGGCGGCCGCCGCCGCAGGCGGCTGTGCGGCTTTGATTTCGACGCAATGGAACTCTGCGCATCGGTCAGCGATTCGGATAAAAGTCCCGAAATGCGCCGCCAGTTCGCCAAAACCATTAACGCGGCTTCGTCTCCCAAGGCCGAGAACGCGCGTTTTGCGGTGTTTTCCGGCGAGGGCGGCCTCAACCTGCTCATTTTCGAGCCCGACGACCGTATCCTCAGCGCCATGCGTAATTACGCACGGAGCAAAGTGTTTTAAACGCTGAATTGAATAATGGATAAAAAATCAAGCTGCGGGGAAAGGCCGTGAAAACCGTGAAATTTCTTACGTCACAGCAAATGAAATTATGCGAAAAAAAGGTCATAACCGACCTCGCCTCATCGCTGCGCCTTATCGACAGCGCCGCCAATGCCTGCGCCAAAGAATGTGAATTCTTTGGCGCTGTTTGCGTTTTCTGCGGCAAGGGCAACAACGGGGCCGACGGCTACCGTTTGGCGCTTTTGCTGCGCCGATGCGGGGCGCAGGTTCGCGTTGTGCCCGTGCTTGAGCCGCACAGCGAGGAGTGCAGGCTCCTCGCCCGCCGCTGCGCCGAAGAGGGCGTGCCCGTCGTCCCCTTTGCCGAGGCCATGGCCGGAGGGCGCGTGCCCCGCTGCGACGCCGTGGTGGACGCGATTTTCGGCATAGGCATAAGGGGAGAGGTCACCGGCCCCGCCCGCGAGGCCATAGAGCTCATCAACCGGCTCGACGCCTATGTTATCGCCGTTGATATACCCAGCGGGCTCGACGCCGACAGCGGCAGAGCCTTGGGCGCGGCTGTCCGCGCCGACAAAACCGTTACCTTCACCGCGCCGAAAGCGGGCATGATCAGCGGCGAAAGCGCCGATTACTGCGGCGATATCGTCATTGCAGGCGTGGGCGTTCCGCTTGACGATTTGCCGGCCTCCGACGCGCCGTCCCCGCTTACGGCGGAGCTGGCCGCGAGTCTGCTTCCGCAAAGGCCGCGCTTCTCGCACAAGGGCGTCTTTGGGCGGGCTTTGCTGGCCGTGGGCAGCGAGGGTATGCTCGGGGCGGCGGCTCTCGCGGCCAAGTCCGCGCTCCGCTCGGGAGCGGGGCTTGTCAACGTGATTTGTAAAAAAGGGCTTGAGAATACGCTTAACATAATGGCTCCCGAGGCCGTGGTTCTTCCCCTTGCGGACTATTCCGCCGCGTCGGAGGAGCTCGGCGCGGCCGCGGCCTCCGCCACGGCGCTGCTCGTCGGCTGCGGCCTTGGCAAAAGCGCCTCCGCCGCCTTTGTGACAGGCCTGCTTAGCCGCGTGGACGCTCCCGCCGTTCTTGACGCCGACGGCATTAACGCCCTTGCGGGGAGGCCGGGCCTTCTCGCGGGCAGGGAACTCGTGCTTACGCCTCATCCGCTGGAGTTTTCGCGCTTGACGGGCAGGCCTGTGGCCGAGATTGAGGCCGACCGTCTCCGCGCCGCGAGGGATTTCGCGCTTGAGTACGGCGTCACGCTGGCGCTCAAGGGGGCGCGTACCGTCGTCGCGGCCCCCACCGGTGAAACGTGGGTTTCGCTGGTGTCCACCTCTGCCCTCGCCAAGGCCGGCAGCGGCGACGTGCTTGCGGGGCTGATATGCGCTTTGCTCGCGCAGGGCCTTGCCCCCGCCGAGGCCGCCTGCCTCGGGGTGTATCTGCACTCTCGGGCCGGAGTGGCCGCGGGTCGGCTCTGCGGTGAGTTTTCCGCCACTGCGGCGGACATTCTTGACGGACTAAAATATGCGTTTACGGAGGTGACCGCTCATGCACGGAAGGGCTTGGGCAGAGATTGACCTTGGCGCCGTCAGGCGCAACATCATAAACGTCAGAAAAATAACGGATCCCCACGCTTTGGTGATGGGCGTCGTCAAGGCCGACGCTTACGGCCACGGCGCGGAGCGGGTTTCCCGCGTTCTGCTTGAGAACGGCGCCGACCGCCTTGCCGTGGCCACCGTGGACGAGGCGGCGGCTCTCCGCCGCGCCTTTCCCGAGACTCCCATTATGATGCTGAGCGGGGCCGATGAGGATAACGCCGCCGAGATTGTGGCGAACGACATAATAGCCACGGTTTTTGACCTTTCACTGGCCAAGGCGCTGAGCGCGGCGGCGGTCAGTCAGGGCAAAACGGCGAAAATTCATATCAAGCTTGACACCGGCATGAACCGCGTGGGCATATATTACAGCGACCCGCTCCTTGTGGAAAAGACGCGCGGGATAGTTTCCCTGCCCGCCATTGAGGCCGAGGGTGTGTTCACGCATTTTTCCAAGGCCGACGAGGCCGACCTGACCTACGCCCGCGAGCAGTTCTCCCGCTTCATGTTCTGCATAGAGAAGCTGGCCGCCGCCGGCATAACCTTCAAAATCAGGCATTGCTGCAACAGCGCGTCCATCATCAACTTTCCCGAAATGCACCTCGACATGGTGCGCCCGGGCATTGTGCTCTATGGGCTGTACCCGTCGGACGAGGTGGATAAGTCGCGCCTGCCGCTTGAGCCCGCTATGAGCTTTAAGGCCAGAATATCGAACATAAAAACCGTGCCGAAGGGCAGCCTCATCAGCTATGGCGGGACCTACGCCGCGCCCGAGGATATGCCCGTGGGCACTGCCAGCGTAGGTTATGCCGACGGCTACTCGCGCATGCTCAGCGGCAGGGCCGGTCTGCTTGTCGGCGGAGAAAAAAGGTCTGTTCTGGGAAGAATTTGCATGGATCAATGTATGTTTGACATGAGAAATGTTCAAAATACGGTTGTAGGCGACAGCGTGGTGCTGTTCGGCAGCGACGGTGAAAGAAGGCTGCCCGTGGAGGAGCTCGCGGCCCTGATGGGTACGATAAATTACGAGCTCGTCTGCATGGTGGGCAAGCGTGTCCCTCGGTTCTACATAAACGACGGACGGGACTGCCCTCCATTATCTTCCAATGTTCCCATACATTGAGGCTTGATTTGCGTGGCATATCTGCGGTATAATACTCATATATTCGGGGTGAGAGGAGTATCAGCCATGCCACAGCAACAAAAAAAAGAAATTTTGCTCAGTCTGCCCGACGCGCTGCTGTCGGAAATAGACTTTGCCGCCGGACTTGAGCATAACACAAGAAACGACTTCATTCTCCGGATCGTGCGCTCTTACCTCAAAGAGAAGCGCCGTCTGGACGTAAGGGCAGCCATGAGGGCCGGATACCTCGAGATGGCGCAGCTCAATTTGAAGATAGCAAACGATTTTATTCCTTCCGATGAAATTGCGCTGAGCGCCTACGAAAATTTTATCGGAGAGTGAAAACGCAGTGATCGTAAAACGGGGCGACATTTTTTACGCGGACTTAAGTCCGGTGGTCGGTTCGGAGCAGGGCGGCATACGTCCTGTGCTGGTGGTGCAGAACGACGTGGGCAACCGTTACAGTCCCACCGTCATTGCCGCGGCCATAACCAGCCGTATTAACAAGGCCAAGCTGCCCACCCACATCGAAATCGAGGCCGCGGACTACGGCCTTCAGAAGGACAGCGTCGTCCTGCTGGAGCAGATACGCACCATCGACAAAAAACGCCTTCGTGAGAAGATAGGCCGGTTGGACGAACTTCAGATGGTAAAGGTGAACGACGCTATTTCCATCAGTTTCGGTCTGCCTTGGGCGCGTACATAACGCGCGGAGAAAAACCCATGAAAAAACAAACGCTTTCGCTGGCGCTGGCGCTGGGCCTTCTGGCCGCTCCGGCGGCGGCCGCGCCGGGCACAGCCGGCGACCCACTGGTTTCAAAAAGCTATATTGACGAGGTAGTGCTTCCCTACGTGGACGGGGCCGTGGCCTCGGGCACGGGCGGGCTTAAAATAGTGGAGCTTTCCGCGGGCGAACGGCTCACGGCCTCGGCCGGCGCGGAGATAATCCTTCGCGGCGGCACGGTCAGGGCCGTGGCCTCGGCTAAGGGAGGCCTGTGCGACGTGACCGGCGGAGCCGACCTCGGGCAGGGTGAGGCCGTCGCGGCCAATCACCTGTTGCTGGTTCCCCGCGCCGACGGGCGCGGAGTGGCGGCCGATACCGAAGCTATTCTCATGATTCGCGGGGATTATGAGGTGGAGTGATTTTATTCGGGCACGCACATTTTGCACAAAAAAATGTTATTAATTTCCTCATTTTCTATTGACATTCCATAAAAAATATGGTATACTGTAATCAAGAAAAGGACAGACCCACAAAGCGGACTGTTCGGAAACGGCAAAGATAGCCGCACCCTTGGCCAGGGCGCGGCTGTTTTTATTGGCCGTAAAAATCGTCCGCCCGCCGCCTTGCCCTTCATTGCCGCACTGCCTTTCGCACGCGCCCTTGCCTTCGCCCGCCCCGTATGGAGCGCCGACCTTGGCGCTCTGAGGGTTAGCCTTGCAACCATGTTGCCCGTGCGGTGTGTGCTGACGCCTCCTCCGCTTTGCGGGCGCGCAATGCGCCTCCTACAAATTATGTAAGATAACGAATATAACTTAACGAATATAACTTCGCACCGCGAAAATATAAATACTCTCATGTAACAGCCGCCCGTCGTGGGGATTTTTAAGGGGCCCGCAGGCCCCTTAAACGCGTTGAGGGGTTTGGGGGCATCGCGGA
>CANRCD010000006.1 GCA_947629005.1 uncultured Clostridia bacterium | reverse complement strand
TTTGTATTTCTACAAGTTTTTCTCGCAAGAATTTTCATTCTCTTGAGCCCTTACGCTATCTAATTTTCAAGGTTCGCTGCCCCCGCGCGGTTTCCCTCTCGCGACAGCTTCATTAGTCTACCACAAATATTTTCGTTTGTCAACCCCTTTTTTAAAACTTTTTTGAAAAAAATCGCCGCAATCGTCTACGCTATGGGAAATATTAGCCTTGACTATCCATATTATATATTATATACTTACCTTATAATTCCAATAATATTCAGGAGAACGCCAAATGGTCTCATTTCTGATAAACAAATTTATAAAAAATCCGGAAAACGTGTCAGATCCCGCTGTAAGACGGAAATACGGCTTGGTCTGCGGCGGCTTGGGCGTACTGATAAACATGGTTCTGTTCCTTGCGAAGCTGGCGGCGGGTCTCATAAGCGGCTCAGTTGCGGCCGTAGCCGACGCCTTTAACAACCTGAGCGACGCAGGCAGCAGCGTGGTGACGCTGCTCGGCTTCCGTCTGGCGGCGCAGGCCCCTGACAGGGAGCACCCCTACGGCCACGGGCGGTTCGAATACATCTCCGGCATGATAGTTTCGGCAGCAATACTGCTGATGGGCGTGGAGCTGCTTCGCTCAGGCATAGGCAAAATCATTCATCCGTCGGCAGTGCAGGTAAATCCGGCGCTGATAGCCGCGCTTATTCTTTCTATATTAATGAAGCTTTATATGGCGATGTACAACAGCTCCGTCGGCAAAAAAATAAATTCGGCGGCCATGCGGGCCACCGCGATTGACAGTCTCGGCGACTGCGCGGCCACGGGGGCGGTGCTGCTCTCGGCGGCGCTGGCGGCGGCGGGCATAGCCGCGGACGGCTGGGCGGCGGCGCTGGTATCGGCTTTTATACTGATTGCCGGAGCCCAGAGCTTTAAGGCCACGGTGGCGCTGCTGCTTGGTAAGGCTCCGCCGGAGGAATTTGTTGAAAAAATCAACGCCATAGCCGCCTCTCACGGGGACATTCTCGGCATACATGACCTTGCGGTACACGACTATGGCCCCGGGCGGATGATGGTGTCGCTCCACGCGGAGGTCAGCGGCGAGGGCGACATTTTTGCCCTGCACGAAGCCATTGACGCGCTGGAACGGGAAATAAGCCGCGAGATGAGCTGTGAGACTGTGATACACATGGATCCCGTGGAGAAATCGGAGGGTGCGCCGGAACTGAAGGCGCGGCTTGAGGAATTGATAAAGCGAGAGGTGGACGGCGATATCACTATTCACGATTTGCGCCTTCACCGTGGCGAAGGCCATACCCTCACCTTCGACAGCGCTATCCCGCCGAGGCTCAGCCCCGAGGCCGAAGCCGTGAAGCTGAAAATCGAGGCGGCGGTGGCCGAGGGCTTTCCCGGCTATCGCGCCGAGACTAAAATCGACATACAATTATAAAGGAAATACGCACACCGTTCTAGGGCTGAATGTAAGGCCAATTTGAGTATTGTATGGTTACTAAAAAGCAAGAATCAATGAAGAACATCCGCTCAAAAGAGCGGTTGTTCTTCACTTTATGCCCTTGAACTATGGACAATTTTTCTGACGACTCCCGTGCCTTCAATTCACATAGCGAGCTTACATATCTTTCATTCGATGTTCCGTTCTTCAGCGGGCGGCTGCGTGAGAGGAGTCCTCTCGGGCCTAAATTTGCCGGTTTCAAAACCCGTTATCCTGTAAAACTCATCGTAAATCGCCTGCACAGTGAGACCTCCCAGTTTAGAATGGGTACGGGCCAGCTCGTCGGTGTAATCCTCGAGGGGGTAAACGGTGTATTTTCCGCCGGAAACGTGAGTAAAGCAGGGCTCCAGAGAAAAATCGCGAACCCGCGCACCGAAGTCGTCCTTCACAAGGGTGACGCGGGCCATGCCGCCCAGCTCCTTGGCGAGGGTATCCTGATTGGAAATGAAGTTGCCCAGCGAATAAAAAACCACGGTCTTATGCCCGTTTTCGCCTATGTATTCCTCAGCGGTCTGGAGCACATGAGGGTGCGCGCCGATAATCACGTCGGCGCCGTTTTCGTTGAAAAATTTAAGCCAGTCGCGCTGAAAATCGTCGGGCTCTGTGTCATACTCGGTACCCCAGTGGGGAAAGACCACCAGAAGGTCGCTTTCAGCCTTGGCGCGGGCAAGCTGTTCGGCTATGGCGGGGCGGGCCTCGTCATCCATCATGTTCACCAGATATTCCTCGCCCTGCGGCGGGGCGAGGCCGTTAAGACTGTAGGTATAATTAGCGAGAGCCACAGTAAAGCCGTCCTTGGTAAACTTGTCCACACGGAGGGCGTCCTCGGCGGAGGAATTTACGCCCAGAAGAGTCACGGGCTGCGAGCGCCAATAATCCATTGTGAAGCGCAGGCCCTCCTCCCGCTTGTCGTATGAGTGGTTCGAAGCCTGC
The DNA here is from genome assembly GCA_947629005.1 of uncultured Clostridia bacterium. Lineage (GTDB taxonomy): Bacteria > Bacillota > Clostridia > UMGS1883 > UMGS1883 > JAFLUQ01. The sequence goes on along the minus strand of CANRCD010000006.1, from coordinate 99,979 downwards.
TCGATAACATTAAAGCCGGCCTTTACCAGCGCGTCGCCCACCTCGGCCGGCCCGCCGAAGGTCGGATAGCCGGTATAGCCCATGTCGGGACTGACAAAAACGGTCTCCTGATTTATTGCCTTTATGTCCATGCCCTCGAGTTGGGGGAGGATATGCTCGTAAAATCCGTCGAAATTATATCCCTCCGCGCCAAGGCCGCTTTTTATCAGCGGCCCATGCATGAGGTTGTCTCCCACGGCAAAAAGCTCTATTGTTACGGAATCGCTTTCCTCGGGCGGCCCGGCCATAGCCTCGGGGGCCGGAGCGAGCAGTTCAAAAATCGCCAGCGCCGCCGCGCAGACCAGCAGCGCCGCGCTGACTATGAGCGCGGCCAGAGTTTTTTTGTCTGTTTTCATAGCGTCACCTCTTTGGTAAGAGCAAATAAAACAGCCGCAAGCGGTTTAGCGCTTGCGGCTGTGGTGCCGATGGCCGGACTCGAACCGGCACGGTATCGCTACCGGTGGATTTTGAGTCCACTACGTCTGCCAATTCCATCACATCGGCATATTCGCCCGCCTGTCGCCGTGAGGTTATTATAACATATAATAATCAAAAAATCAAGAGCTTTTTTTGCGGTAGCGTAAGCTTTGCGAATTTTTTTACAAAAATATTAAAATTGTTTTACATAAAGGTTCTATTTTGGTGACAAACTTAATATATACTGAGTATAAAACCGAAAAAGGACTGATACCAATGCAAATCGAGAATACCGGAGCTTTCATTGTTTCGGGCGTAGCGCCCGCGGCGGAGACGAAAAAGCGGCCGCCCGAAAGGACCGTTAAGCCCGCGCGGGTTTACAAAGCCGTGCGCAGGGGCTCTTTTAAGAAATTTTTTGCGGAGTACGCGGCATCGCTCAGGGACAGGCGCAAACGCATAATGTGCGTAGCGGCCGGAGCCGCCGTAACTTTGGCCGGAGTTACGGCCCTCGGGGCCTACTGTACGGTCGGGGTGGACTACTACTGCGGCGGAAGGCTGCTTTGCACCGTGGCCGCGGCCGACGACGCTGCCGGAATAATTGCGGGGGCAATAGCCCAAGCCGACAAACTGGGTGCGCCCGAGCCAAAGATCGAGACCGCGCCGAAGCTGGCCTTAAAGAGCGCTCTGGTTGACGGAGACGAAGCCGTAGACGCCATTCTCGAGGCCTCGCCCTATCTGTGCCGCGCATACGCCGCCACTGTGGACGGCGAGACCCTTGCCGCGGCGGGCACTCGCGAGGAGGTAGAATCCGCGCTTGCGGCCTACGTAGAAAAATACCGTCTCAACGACAGCGCCGCCCTTTCGGCGGAGGTGGATATAGAGGAGCAAATTGTGCGCAAAAGCAGCCTTTTAAGCGGCGACGAGCTTGAGGCGGCCCTTGAGAAGGGCGATACGCTGGCCGTAATAAACACCGTGGACCTTGTGGAACAGCAAACGCTGCCCCACGAAACAGAGGAAGTCAAGGATGAAAGCCTATACGCGGGCGACAGCGTAGTCGAGACTGAGGGCAGCGACGGAGTTATCATGCTGACGAACGAGCAGATATATCGCAACGGCGAACTGCTCTCCTCGGCCATAGTTTCCAGCGAAACCACCCTTGAGCCTGTGGCCGAGGTTGTCCGCGTGGGCACCAAACCGCGCAACGCCCTTGTGGACGGGTTCAGCTATCCGCTTAGCGGGCGGCTTTCCAGCGGCTTCGGGCCGCGCTGGGGCCGCACCCACAGGGGCATAGACCTCGCCGTGGCGATGGATACCCCCGTCAAGGCCGCGGCGGCGGGCACGGTAATAACCGCCGAATATAAGCCCAGCTACGGCAATATAGTGCAGATTGACCACGGCTACGGCATCGTGACATCCTATGCCCATTTGGACTATATCGACGTGAGCGTGGGCCAAAGCGTGGCCCGCGGCGAGGTGGTGGCCCATAGCGGCAGCACCGGCAATTCCACCGGCCCGCACCTGCATTTTGAGGTCATAAATAACGGCGAGTATCTTAATCCGCTTGATTACCTTATTTAAAGGAAAACGGAGCGTCGGGGTCGGCGCTCCCTACTATATTTTTAGGCCAAAAGTACTTGCCCCGTAGTGTGGAGGCGTGGGGGGACGGCAGAAAAAGTCGTTCATAGTTCAAGGGCTTAAAAACAATGAAAATCCGCTCTTATGAGCGGATTTTCTACGTCAATTAGTAATTTTATTTTGATTAACTATAAATCACCTAAATCAATACATAAGGCCCTTGAACGATCTGAGCGTATTTTTTAACGGCCCTCATCAAACAAGCGGCTCGGGCCTATCTATAAGGTGCATCACGTTGCCGTCAATATCCCTGAAAAAGAAGGTAGATATCCCCTTCGCGCTGGTGGCGGCGTCGTGAATAATTTCCACGCCCTCGGCCTTGAGCAGAGCCACGGTCTCGTCAAAGGTGTCGGTGGAAAAGGCGATGTGGCGCACGCCGGAGAGCTTTTCGGCGGGCTTGGCGGCAGTTTCGAGCGCGGGTATGAACTCGATCATGCTCTTGTCGGGGAAGGCGAGAAAGTATGTGCCTTTGCCGTTGTCGTAGACGCACTTGAGGTCAAATACCCGCTTGTACCAGTCCGAAAGACGCTTGGTGTCCTCGCTGATAATTGCCAGATGTTCGATTCCTGTGATCATTTTTCATTCTCCCTTTCAAAAATAATTTTTTGTTATATCGGTGTGTTTGCGAACAGGTTAAAACCCTGCCTCAGTTGGCGGCGCGCCGGGGTCGTCGCGTCCTACGGCTTGGGCTCGCGTCACAAAGCGGCCCGCTTTTTATTCCGCTGTCCCTAAATTCAATGAAAAACATTTTATCAATAATGTACTTTTCATATTTTTGTCCATAGCGACCATAACAGCCTGTGTCATAAAATTTTGGTAAAAATCTGTTTCTTCATCACAGTCAGCCCCGAATTTCCGCGCAAATCAAACCAGCTTATGCAGCATGGCCGCGCCGACTATGCCGGCGTCGCCCATAAGGCGGGCAGCGGAAATTTCGGTCATGCCGATGCCGGAAACGTCCTTCCCGTAGGCGTTTTCGGCCACGTAGCGGCGCACAGGGGCGAGAAGCGTTTCGCCCTGACGGCTGACCGCGCCGCCGATAACCAGCTTTTCGGGCCGCAGGATATTGACAAGGCTGCAAACGCCCACGGCCACATAATGTATCCAGTTGTCGCGCACCTCAATGGCCTCGGGCAGGCCGCGCTCCGCCGCGTCGAACACAGCTTTGCCGTCTATCTCGGGCAGGGCTGCGAAATATCCGCCGCGCTCCCGCGCGTCGTTTATCAGGGCCGAAACCGAGGCGTAAGCCTCCCAGCAGCCCCTCGCGCCGCAGCCGCAGAGCCTGCCGTCGGGGACAAGCGTCATGTGGCCGACCTCGCCCGCACCGCCCTGAAGGCCGCTGTAGAGCTTTTTATTTATGATTATCCCGCCGCCGACGCCGGTGCCCAGCGCAACGAACACGAAGCTGCCGGCCCCGCCGCCGTAAAGGGCGTATTCGCCGATAGCGGCGCAGTTTACGTCGTTTTCAACGTCTATGCGGGCGTTTATCCGTTCGGAAAAGAACTCGCGCACGGCGGTATTGTCGTAGGCTATGTTGCCGCTGTAGATTATCGTGCCCTTGGCGTTGTCGCAGATACCGCTGCTTCCTATGCCCACGGCGGAAATACCGTCCTTTGACACCCCCGCGCCTTCCATGGCGCGGAGCATGGCCGAGTACATGACGCGGAGCATGGCCGTGTCGCTCGCGGGCTCGCTCTTTACTTCCGCGCGTGAGAGCACTCGGCCTTCGCCGTCCACAACGCCGGCTTTTACGGCGGTGCCGCCGACGTCAATACCGATATACATATCAATCACCCGAATTAATTATACCTCATCTGCAAAATATTGTCAAGCCCGAAAGTAGGGAGCGCCGCTCGGCGCTGCGTGGGTTGTTGCTATATAAAATATTGCGGACAAAAACGGCTTCCCCGTGGGGAAGCCGTCGCTCGCTTCGCGTTAAATTTATTTACTCGTCGTAACGATTATCACCTTGACCTCGCCGCCGTCGGACAGCGCGCGGTCGGAGTAAAGCTCCACGGAAATAACATTTTTCATATCCGTCAGCTCGTCAAGGCTGAGCGCCCTGTATCTTGAGGGCGCGTCGCCGCCGTAAGCCACGGCACTGTCGCTTAGGGGATAAATCGTACCGTCAACCTTGACGCGGCTCGAGGTCTTAGCCTCCACAGCGGAGCCTCGGGCCAGCCTGATAAGGTCGATGAAGGTGTCGCCGCCCGTAGCGGAGGGGCCGTAGCCAATGGCGTCGCCGGCGGAGAACTTGTAGTTATTCGTCATCTGACGCTCGGTTGCGCCCAACAGCATGGTATATGTGCGGGTAACGGCGGATTTGTCAAGCCCCTCGGGCAGCTCGGCCTTGGTCACAACGCCGTACTGATACTGCTCGTTGGTGACGCCACGCAGGTAAAGTATGGATATATCGCCCATCGGGCCGGTAGTCTGCGCGTGTATCACGTCAGCGGAAGTGAGGCTGTCGGCGGAAATTTCGCTTAGAGAGACTTTGCGCAGCGTGGCGGGGCCCTCGTCGGGCAGGCTCACAAGCTCTATTATGCCGAAGTCGTCAGCGAACCAGTGCCCCGCAAGGCTGGGAACGCTCTTGTCGAAGCTGCCGCTTATCCTCTGATATGGAACCTTTTCAAGGGTGAGCACGCCGTCCTTGAAGCTGAGCAGGCAGAAATCGCCGATATCGTCGCTGTAGTCCCTGTCGCACACATAATCCGCGGTGGAGCCGTCGCCCATGAACACGGTCGCCATATAATCACCGCGTCCGTCGGAGGAATCGCCGTCAGCCCTGATACGGGTATAGGCGTTTTGAATAACGCCGTAGCTCTGAAGATCGGCCACATCGGCGTCAACAGCGTCAACAATTTCGCCGTCACGGCCCTTTAGCAAAGTTACGCGGTCATTTATGGCAAAGGCGCCCTCGCTCTCGTTCAGCTTGTTGATGGCGGTCTGGGTAGCGAGGCTGTAGGTAGCGCCGCTGAGGACGATACTGGTGACGTTTGCCTTGATGGGCAGGGCCTTATCGTAAATGCCGGCCACCTTATCGTCATAGGCGTAGAGCGTGTTGGTGTTGGCGGCGTAGTACAGCACGTCGAAACGCTGAATGTCGCCGAGCGACGCGCTCAGGCCCTTGCGGATAACGCGGAGCGTTGAGGTATCGGTTATGCCGAACTCATCCGCCGCCGAGAAACCGTCGCCGTAGACCGTCACCGGCCCTTCCATTGTTACTGTGGATAGCGCCCCGCGCTGGAGGCCGCCCCTGTCGTCGTAAAACAGGCGCAGCTCGCTGCCCTCGCTCATAAGCTGGTAGCCGGTGCCCACGGTGAGTACGGCACCCTCGTTGTAAAGCGGATGATTGAGCGCGAGACTTTCCCTGCCGGAAACGCCGTTTTCAGTGTAATTTATCTCGACGCGGTTCGCGTCGGCGTTCATAAGCGTGCTTGTAATAACAAGGGTGCGGACGGTCTCGGGCGCGGGGGTGAACATCAGCACCTCGCCGTCCTTGTCATAGTAAAGGTCGCCCTTGCGGCCCACAAGGTCCTCAGGCACACTGCTTTCTGGAGTGAGCTTGTAATTGCCGGCAGTGGTGGCGATAACATTTGCGTCAAGGCTGACGTCGGCCTTGCTGTCGGCGGTAACGACAACATCCTCGGCGCGGGTGACCTTGCGCAGCGAAATCAGCTCGCCTCCGGCCTTCATATCGGTGAAAAGAGCGTTATAGCAGAGCTTCGCCGCGTCGCCGCGGGTTATGGGCATATTCACATCGGGAATAGCCACGCCCTCCGTAAGGCCGATGGCCTGAGCCTTCTCCATATAGCCCTCGGGCCAGCGGTAGCCCACGTCCTCGCCGGAGTAGCCCAGCACGCGGACGAGCACCGTCACGGCCTGACCGTAGGATATCTGCTCGTCGGCTCCGAAGCTGCCGTTAGGGTAACCGGCAATTATACCGGCGGCGCTTACAAGCCCGATATAGCCCGTAGCCCAGTGGCCGGCGGGAACATCGGTGAAGGGTAGGCTTGTGCTGACGGCGTTCTCCTCCTGCCCCATAAGGTAGGCCGCTATCTTGGAAAACTGTGCGCGGGTGAGGTTTTCGTATGGGTGAAAGCCCCCGTCGCCCATTCCCGAAATGACCCCTAGGCCGGAAAGCATGGCCGTGGCCCTGTCCAGCTCCGGGTCCTGCGCGGTGTCGTTATATGCCATGGCTCCCGCGCCCAGCGCCAGAATCAGCGCGAGGCCGAGGGCGAAAGCCCAGATTTTCTTTATCATTTCAATAACCTCCCAGAGTTTATTCCGTTCTGAGCGCGTCGATGGGGTTCAGCTTGGCAGCCTTGTTGGCCGGATAAAGGCCGAAGAAGATGCCTATTATGGCCGAGAAAGCAAAGGAGCCGAGGATGACCGTGGTCTGCTCAGTTAGAGGCACGGCGCCCATATCCATTGCTCGGCACACGAAGTAGCTCCCCACGACGCCCAACACAATTCCGATAAGACCTCCGAGGCAGCTTATTACAGCCGACTCGATGAGGAACTGGGTTATAATGCTGGCGCGCCGCGCGCCGATGGCCTTTCTTATGCCTATCTCGCGGGTACGCTCGGAAACGGTGACGAGCATTATGTTCATGATCCCAATTCCGCCGACCACCAGCGAAATGCCGGCGATGCCCGCCATCAGCAGACTCATGACGCTGAGAGCGTCGTCAATGGTATCAATGAGCTCGGCCGTGTTGAGCACGTTATAGTAGTCGTCGTTTTTGAATTTTTTATATAGGAAGTCCTCGATGGCCTCGGTGGCCTCGGTCATATAGTCGGAGCTCACCGCCGAAACCATAAAGCTGTTTATATTTGCGTTACGGATAAGGCGGGTGGCCCTGCTGTACGGCAGAAGCATTACGTCGTCCTCGCCTCCGGCGGAGGCGTTGGTAGACTTGGCCTTAAGAAGCCCCACTACGGTGAATTTTTCGTTGTTTATCTTGACCGTCTGGCCGATCGGGCTTTCGGCGCCGAAAAGCTCCTTGCGTATGTATTCGCCGATGACGACCACATTGCTGCGGCTCTCGATATCGGATTCGGAGACAAAGCGCCCCTCCTCCATCTCAAGGCTGCGGATATCGGCATAGGTTTCGCTTACGCCGGTTATGGAGGTGTTGACGTTATTTGTGCCGTATTTTATAGTGCCCATGCTCGTGACCACGGGCGAAACGGCGCTTATAATATCGGAATTTTCCTCGGCCAGCTCTTCTATCTCCTTAAGGCTGACGCTGCGCGTCTGCCCCCAGCCGCCGCGGCTGATGCTTACCTGTATCAGGTTCGTGCCCATGCTCTCAAGCTCTGTGCGCATTGAAAGCGTGGCCGCCGTGACGATGTTCACAAGAATTATTACCGCTGCCACACCGATGATGACGCCCAGCATAGTGAGAAGGGAGCGTATCTTCGAGGATCGGATGCTCTCAATGGCCATTTTGAACGCCATGAACACATTCATGCCTCTATTCCCTCCTTAGAGGTGGTGTCTCCGGTGATCTTGCCGTCGGATATGGTGACGATGCGCTCGGCATGGGCAGCGATTTTGCTGTCGTGGGTAATGAGCACCACGGTGTTGCCCTCCTTGTGGATGTCCTTCATCATTTCGAGCACCTCAATGCCGGTCTTTGAATCCAGCGCGCCGGTGGGCTCGTCGGCCAAAATCAGCGAGGGCTTGTTGCTGAGCGCACGGGCTATCGCCACTCTCTGCTGCTGACCGCCGGAAAGCTCCTTTGGCTTGTGGTTCATGCGGCTCTCCATGCCCACCCTAGCGAGGGCGGCCTCGGCCAGCTCGCGCCGGCGCGCGGGGTTTATGCCGCGGTATATAAGGGGAAGCTCCACGTTTTCAAGGGCTGTCAGCTTGGGAAGCAGGTTGTAGCCCTGAAAGATGAAGCCGATTTTTTCGTTGCGGAGCACGGCGAGGTCGTCCTCGCTCATATTTTCGACGGGTATGCCGTCGATGAGATACTCGCCGCTGGTGGCGGTGTCGAGGCAGCCTATCATGTTCATAAGCGTGGACTTGCCGCTGCCCGAGGGACCGATGATGGATACAAACTCTTTGGGCTTGATGTGCAGAGTTATGCCGTTCAGCGCGCGCACCTCCACGTCGCCCATGGTGTATATCTTGTACATATCCTTGATTCTTATCATTTATCTTCCTCCTCGGGGGCCGCCGCCTCCCGGGCCGCCTCCGCCGGGGCCGCCGCCCATGCCGCCGCCCATCATCATGCCGAAGTTAAAGCCTCCGTCACTTGACGAGCCCTCGTCATGGACTACCTGCCCCTCCTCGAGGCCGCTGAGTATCTCGTAATAGTCGCCGTCGCTGACGCCCACGGTGACCTCCACGCGCTGCTCCTCGTCAAAGAGAGTTATCTCGGGCTCGGAGCGGTCGCGCTTGCTCCCGTCGGAGCTGCCAGAGCCGCGGCCGCCGCTTACGCCGCCCATGGCGACCGCGCCGACGGGAGCGCCGCCTTCGGACCGCCCTTCCTCGGAATCTGAGGCGGGAGCGCCGCCCGTAGCGGGTTCGGAATCAGACCCGTTCCCGCGAGCACCTTCCGAGCGCTCTCCTCTGGGTGTGCTCTCTGCGGCTTCACCCTCGGGGGCCTCGGCCGGCATTTCGCCATCGGGAATAGCGTCCGCTTTTTCCTCGCCGCCATCGCCGCGGCTGCCTGCGCGGCCGCCGGAAGCGCCCTTAAGCTCGCCCACTACGGTGACATATCTCTTGCCGTCGAAGTAGTTCACTGCGGAAACCGGCACGCGGAGCGCATTCTTTGCCTCGGCTACGATGATCTCCGCGCTGACGTTCATTCCGCTCATCAGCTCGCCGGGCTCGTCGATAGTCACCTCGACGGGATAGTTGGTAACGCCGTTCTGGGAATTGCCCTTTTGGGAAATATTGGTTATATGACCCACCAGCTCCACGCCCTCCAACGCGTCGCTTGTGACCTCAACCTCCTGCCCAAGGGCGATGGAGGCGATATCCAGCTCGTCAACGCTTATGGTAAACTTCATTTTGCTCATGTCGGCAATTACCATAAGGGTGGTGGAATTTTGGCCGTAGATGGTGTCGCCGGCCTTGTAGTCCTTGCTGAGCACCACGCCGCTGATAGGCGCGGTGATGGTGTAATCGTCGGCGTCATTCTGGCGGTCCTCAAGGTTAGATTCGGCGTTCTCCAGATTTGTAAGGGCGTTCTGGTAATTGTTCTGCGCCTCCTCAAGCTGCGTCTGGGCGTTAGTGTAGTCCTGACGGGCGGTTTTGAGGGCGTCCTGAAGAGCGCTGCTCTCAAGCTGCGCGATAACGGCTCCCTTCATTACCCAGTCGCCGTTCTTGACGTTCACCCTCTGAACCTTGCCCTGCACCTCGGCGTTGACGGCCGTTGGGTCGGGGTAAAACACACTGCCCGCCGAGGATGACTGGCAGTCGCCCGTGGAGGTGTGCACATTGGCTGTGACAATAGTGCCCTCGGGCAGCTCCACCCCGCCGCCGACGAGTATCTCAACGTCGTAAACCACGCTGCCGTCGCTGCCTGTTCCTGCCGCGCTGTACTTGCGCTGCACCGTACCCGAGGCAGTCGTCATGTATTTTTCAATACTCAAGGTGACGGAATCACCCACGGCTATCTTCGCGAACTGGGCCGCGTTAAAGGGAACCTTGACAAGCTGAGTGCTCGTATCGGTTATCGTGCAAATATTGCCGCCGGCGTCGTTGCCGACGGTGAGATTGAGCCCGCTGACCTTGCCGGTAGAGTTGGCGTAAATCGTCAGCTTGTCGATATTCTCCTGAGCCTTGGCCACTGCGTCGGCCCTGTTTTGCAGGTTCGTCCTTGCGCTGTCAATATTGTTGCTTGCCGAGGTGACGCTGTTTCTCACGGTTTTTATCTGGTTTTCGGCAGTTTTGATGGCGTTGTCGGCCACGGTGCTGTCGAACTTATACAGAACGTCGCCCTCGTTCACATAGTCGCCCTCGGAAAAGAAGTCCTGCTTGATATCGCCGTTCACCGTGGGAACTATGTTGTACTCATCAATGGCCGTCACCGTTCCCGAGCCGGTTATTTTGACGGTTATGTCGCCTCGGGTCACCACAGAAGTTTCCGAGGTGGCCTCGGATTCGGCCTCCTTGGCCTTTTTGCTCCTGTTGTAGATTACCGCTCCGCCGGCCACTACGGCCACAAGGCCAAGAGCTATTCCGCGCTTGACCCATTTGTTCATCTTTTTTCTTTTCTTTTTCAGTTTGCTCGGCATAGCCGGAGCCTCCGCCGGAGCGGGAGCGTTGGTTTCGTTTTCCGCCATAATATGTACCTCCCGTTGAAATTTACAAATCCTATGATAATACCGTTTTGTTGTCGTACTATTGCAAGACTGTGAACAATTTATTAATAATGTTAGTATACTAACTGATTTTCGTAGTGAATAAGGCGCTCCCCGCCCAATTATAAGGGAGCATCCTTTGCCTGTCGGCTTATTTTCAACGTAAAACTATTCCCGTCAAAAAGCATGAAATTCCGGGGTCTGCCCGGAATTTCATGCGGCCGTCCGGAAAACGCGCCGGACGGCGGTTATCTGTTGTTATACACGTCTATGCGGTTAAGAGCGCGCTTGAGCTTATACTCCGCCAATCGCAGCTCGCGGTCGGTTCTTTGTCGGCTGATGCGCTCGCGCGCCTTTTCGGCAGCGCGCTTGGCGCGCTCGACGTCAATCTCGTCGGCCCATTCGAATGTCACGGCCACAATGCGCACCACTCCTCCGCTGACGCTTATCATCCCGCGGTTGGAGGAGCCCAGCCGCTCGCTGCCGTCGGGCAGGCGGACGCGGGTTTTGCCCACGTCCAACGGAGCCACATAGTCGCTGTGGCGGGCCAGAATACCCACGTCGCCCTCGGTGGTGCGCGTTACAACGCGCTCGGCCTCGCCGTCAAAAACAAGGCCGTCGGGGGTGGCTATCTGAAGCTGGAAATTCATCTCAAAAACTCCCTTCGGGAACGGGAAATTTACTTGCCCGCCTTTGCCTTGGCCACAACGTCGTCTATGGTGCCGGCAAACAGGAAGGCCGATTCGGGCAGGTCGTCGTGAAGTCCCTCAACGATTTCCTTGAAGCCGCGCACGGTCTCCTTAACGGGGACGTACTTGCCCTGCATGCCCGTGAACTGTTCGGCCACGCTGAACGGCTGCGAAAGGAAGCGCTGCACCTTTCTGGCGCGGCTTACTGTGAGCTTATCCTCCTCGCTTAGCTCGTCCATGCCCATGATGGCTATAATGTCCTGAAGCTCGTTATAGCGCTGAAGTATGCGCTGCACGGCGCGGGCCACCTCGTAGTGCTCCTTGCCGACAACATCAGGCGAAAGTATGCGCGAGGTGGAATCCAGCGGATCCACAGCCGGGTATATGCCCTGCGAGGCTATCTGGCGCGAAAGCACAGTAGTCGCGTCAAGGTGGGCAAAGGTGGTTGCCGGAGCGGGGTCGGTCAGGTCGTCGGCGGGAACGTATACCGCCTGAACCGAGGTAATGCTGCCCTTTTTCGTCGAGGTGATACGCTCCTGAAGGGCGCCCATCTCGGTGGCCAGCGTGGGCTGGTAGCCAACGGCGGAGGGCATACGGCCCAAAAGAGCGCTGACCTCGCTGCCGGCCTGAGTAAATCTGAAAATATTGTCAATAAAGAGAAGTACGTCCTGTCCCTCGCGGTCGCGGAAATACTCGGCCATCGTCAGCCCGCTGAGGCCAACTCTCATTCTGGCTCCCGGCGGCTCGTTCATCTGGCCGTAGACCAGCGCGGTTTTGCTGAGAACGCCGCTCTCCTTCATTTCGTTGTAAAGGTCGTTGCCCTCGCGGGTGCGCTCGCCGACGCCGGTGAACACGCTCAATCCGCCGTGCTCCTTGGCGACGTTGTTGATGAGCTCCATTATGAGCACCGTCTTGCCGACGCCCGCGCCGCCGAACAGGCCGATTTTGCCGCCCTTTGCGTAGGGGCAGATGAGGTCTACTACTTTAATGCCGGTTTCGAGTATCTCTGTGGTTCCGCCCTGCTCGTCGTATCCCGGGGCCGGACGGTGAATGCTCCAGCGCTCAGGGGCCTCGGGGGCGGGCATATCGTCCACGGGCTCGCCCAGCAGGTTAAATATCCTGCCGAGGGTGCAGTCTCCCACGGGCACGGTTATCGGGCCGCCGGTATCGGCCGCCTCGGCGCCGCGCACAAGGCCGTCGGTGCTGCTCATGGCAATGCAGCGTACCACGTCGTCGCCCACGTGCTGAACGGCCTCGGCCACCATCTTGTTCCCGTCGGGGCGGGTGACCTCGATGGCGTTGAGAAGGTCGGGAAGTCCGCCCTCGGAGAATCTTATATCCAGAACGGGGCCGACTACGGAAATTACCTTGCCTTTGTTCATAAATTTACCTTCCTTCCGAATGAGATGCTATGCCTCGCTGCCGGCGACAATTTCGGTTATCTCCTGCGTTATGGAGGCCTGTCGGGCACGGTTATACCTAAGGCTCAGGCCGGAGATCATCTCGTCGGCATTCTTGTTGGCGGCCTCCATGGCGGCGCGGCGTGCGCTGAGCTCCGAGGCTACGGACTCACAAAGCGCGCCATAGACTATGCCGCTGATATACTGGGGCACTATGCTGTTGAACACGGCCTCGGCGGACGGCTCGTAGATGATGAGCCCGCCCTTGGCGCGTTCGCCCTTTCCCGAGACTATGGGCAGGACCTCCATTGAGGCGGGGGCCTGCGTCAGCACGTTGATATACGAGGTATAGCTTATTGTAAGCCGGTCGAAGTCCCCCCGCAGGAAGGCCTTGGCCAGTTCCTCGCCGATAGCGCCGCAGCTTCCCACGGAGACGTCCTCGGCCACGGCGTATTCGTCGCTGAGGATTTCAAAGCCCCTGCGGCGGTAAAGCTCCACGGCCTTGCGGCCTATGGGGAGGATGAGGTCGCCCTCCTCGGCGGCGGCGGCCTTAAACAGATTGCTGTTGTAGCCTCCGGCCAGACCGCGGTCGCCCGCGATAACTATGCGGCAGGTGCGTCCGCCCGCGGCGGGCCTTGTAAAGGGGGAGGAAAAGTCTCGGTTTCCGGCCTCGATGTCCTCTAGCGTTCCCTTGAGCAGTTCAAAAAACGGACGGCTGTGCTCGATACGCTCCTTGGCGTGGCGCAGCTTGCCGGTTGCCACAAGCTCCATGGCCTTGGTTATCTGGCGGGTATTTTCAACGCTTTTTATGCGGCTTTTTATGGCCTTCATCGACTCTGCCATAGCGCTTACCTCGCTTTAAGGAACTTTTCGCGGCACTCTGTTATGGCCGCCTTCATCATTTCCTCGGTTTCTGGGCTGAGCGCGCCGGTCTCGGCGATGTTCTTATATATATCGGGATATGTCGAGGCGGCGTACTCGAAGAGCTCGCGCTCGAAATCGCGTATGTCCTCAACGGCCACCGGCTCAAGGTATCCCTCGGTCACGGCGTAGATAATGAGCACCTGATTTTCCACCGAAACGGGAGAGTTGCGGTCCTGCTTGAGCACCTCCACTATTCTTGCGCCCTGATCGAGGCGGGCCTTGGTGTCTGCGTCAAGGTCGGAGCCGAACTGCGCGAAGGCTTGGAGCTCTCGGTACTGGGCGTAGGCCAGCTTAAGAGTGCCGGCCACCTTCTTCATGGCCTTGAGCTGAGCGTTGCCGCCGACGCGGCTGACGCTTATGCCGGGGTTCACGGCGGGCATTACGCCGCTGTGGAAAAGCTCGGTTTCAAGGAAGATCTGGCCGTCGGTGATTGAAATGACGTTTGTGGGGATATAAGCCGAAACGTCTCCGGCCTGAGTTTCGATTATTGGAAGGGCCGTCAGGCTGCCGCCTCCGCACTCGGGCGAAAGGCGGGCCGCACGCTCCAGCAGACGGGAGTGCAGATAGAACACGTCGCCGGGGTAGGCCTCGCGTCCCGGGGGGCGGCGGATGAGCAGCGACAGCGCACGGTATGCCACCGCGTGCTTGCTGAGGTCGTCATAAACGACGAGTACGTCCCTGCCCTTATACATGAAATACTCGCCCATGGCGCAGCCCGCGTAGGGAGCTATATACTGAAGGGGGCTGAGCTCGCCGGCGGTGGCGGAAACGACGATTGTGTAGTCCATCGCGCCGCTCTTTTGGAGCGTATCGACCATCTGGGCCACGGTTGAATTTTTCTGGCCGATAGCCACATAGATGCATATAACGTCCTTGCCCTTCTGGTTTATGATGGTGTCTATGCCTATAGTCGTCTTGCCTGTCTGGCGGTCGCCGATTATGAGCTCGCGCTGGCCGCGTCCTATGGGTATCATGGCGTCAATGGCCTTAATGCCCGTCTGTAACGGAACGCTGACGCTCTTTCTTTCGATTATGCCGGGAGCCGGACTTTCTATGGGGCGTGTCTCCGCCGCGTTTACGGGGCCCTTGCCGTCCACCGGATGGCCCAGCGCGTTCACTACGCGTCCAATCAGGGCTTCTCCCACGGGGACGCTCACAACGCGGCCCGTGCGCTTGACGACGCTGCCCTCGCGAATACCCTCGTCGCTGCCCAGAATAACAAGGCTGACGACGGTCTCCTCGAGGTTGAGAGCCATGGCGTACTCGCCGTTCTCAAACTCCACAAGCTCGTTGGCCATGCAGTTTTCCAGCCCGTGTACCTTGGCAATGCCGTCGCCCACCTCGATAACGTAGCCGGTCTCCTTCTGCTCGACCTTACCCGAATAGTTCTTTATCCTGTCCTTTATGATTTTGCTTATTTCATCAGGCTTGAGCTCCAATTTGTTCACCTACCTAACAATTTCTTTCTTGATGTCCTCAAGCTTGCCGCGGACGCTGCCGTCAATGAGCAGGCCGTCGGTGCGCAGCGTGACCCCGCCTATGACGGACGGATCCACCTTTTTTTTGAGGACTATTTCCTTGCCCAAGCGGGCGCGGAGCTTCGCCGTGAGGGAGGCCTCGGCCTCGGAGCTCAGCTCCACCGCCGTGACCGCCGTGACGACGGCGATGTTATGGGCCTTGTTATAGGCCTTTACATAGGCCTTCACCAAATAGCCGAAGGCGGCAAGGCTGCGCTTTTCAACCAGCAGCTTCACGGTGTTCACCACGTAGGGATGGCAGCCCTCGAAAACGGCGTCCGCAATGCCCAGCTTTTCCTCGGTGGAAAGCTGCGGCGCGTCCAGCATGGAGAAAAAGTCCCCCGCCTCCTCGCGAACGGCCTCGATGGCCTCCAGCTGCTCCTTGATGAGGGCGTCAAGCTTTGAATCGATAAGGGTGCTGCTCCCCTCCTCGGCCGCCAAAGAAAACAAAGAATTACCGTATATCGTGCCCGTTTCCCTCATTGCTTTTCAACCTCGCCGCTCAGAAAGTCCTCCACGAGGCGGGCGTGGTCGGCGGGGTCGATCTCCTTTTCGATGACCTTGCCGGCGATGGCCACAGCCATGTCGGCCACCTGCGCGCGCAGCTCGCCCACGGCGGCCTCGCGCTCGCGCTCAATCTGCGCCTCGGCCCGACTGATGAGTCCGGCGGCCTTGGCCTGCGCCTCGCCCACAATTTCATCGCCGCGGGCGCGGGCGCTCTTTGTGGCCTCCTGCATTATGCGGCCGGCCTCCTCCTTGGCGCCGCCCAGCTTTTCGCTGTACTCGGCTTCAAGGCTTTGGGCGTTCTTTTCGGCCTCCTCGGCCTTTTCATACATCTCCCTAACCTCGGCGTCGCGCTGATTGAGAATGTTCTGCACCGGCTTAAAAAGGAACTTCTTCACCAGTAAAAACAGTATCAGCAGATTGCACCACGTGAAAATCAGCGACCAGACGTCGGGCGGAATGGAAACAAAATCCAAAAACTTACCCATGAGCTTCCTCCTTTCTCAAAATCGGAAGGGAAGACATTAAAGCTGGCCGATAAAGGGGTTGGCAAAAAGAAGGATGAGCGCCACAACAAGGCCGTAAATACCCGTGGACTCGGCCACGGCGCAGCCCAGCAGCATGGTGGTGGTGATGTCGCCCTTGGCCTCCGGCTGGCGGCCAACCGCCTCGGCGCCCTTACCGGCCGCGAAACCCTGACCTATACCGGGGCCTATGCCCGCGATCATCGCGAGGCCCGCGCCGATAGCCGAAGCTGCCATTACAATAGCTCTTTCCATGATTAATTACCTCCAAAAGTGATATTTGAGCCGCGTCCCGCGGCAAATTGATAACTGTTTAGTCCTGCGCGCCGCTGACGAAAACCATCGTCAGCATTGAGAAAATGTATGCCTGAAGCACGCTTGTGAACAAATCGAAATATATCGAGAGCAGCGCCGGCAGGCCCACCTGAAGAAAGGGTATCTGCCCGATGACGGGTATCCAGCCGAGCACGAGGCTGCTGAGCGCGGCCAAAGCCGCGTAAACAAGCGAGGTTATAACAAGGCCCGACGCGATGTTGCCGAAGTGACGGAAGGCCATAGATATGGGGTTCGCTATCTCGCTTATTATGTTGAGCGGCGTCATCACGAAAATCGGCTGAGTGAAGCCCTTGAGCCAGCCGCCCACGCCGTGGCAGCGTATGCTTGTCGCCTGAACCATAACGAAGGTCACCAGCGCCCAGCCGAGCGTCGTGGCAAGGTCGGCCGTGGGAGGCCTGAGGCCCGTCAGGCTGCTCAGCGACGAGACCGCCGAAAACATCAGCAGCGTACCGATGTAGGGGGCCCAGCGGGCGTTTTTTTCGCCCATTACGTCGGTCACAAGATTGGTTATCATCGTGACGGCCTTTTCAGCCACAAGCTGCCGCTTCGATGGGTTCCTCACCTTGAGGTTTCGCCCCAGAAAGAAGCAGACAAGCGCGATAACGGCCATGATTATCCACGAATTGACAATGGTTTCGCTGACGCCTATGCCGCCAAAGACGGGTATTTCAAACAGTATCTCAGGGCCCTTAACGTCCACGTTCATTTGCCGTCGCCTACCTTTTTTATGTTGATTATCGCTATCGCTATCCGCGGGAAAACCAGCGGCAAAACCGCCGCCCAGAGATTGAACACGGAGGGCAGCTTAATCACCGCGAACACATAAACCGCCAACGCCGCCAGCCTCAGCATATAGCCGGACGCCATCGACGCCTGCGCGCGTTTTTCTCCCTTTTCCACGGCCCTCTCAATGCCGACAGCCATGAAAAGCAGATTGAGCGCCGCCGCCGCGCAGCCTGCCGCCGTTCCCGCAAGGGCGCGGAGGAAACCCGCGGACAGCCCCGCGCGGTAATATATGAAGAACACCGCGAGCTGCACGAAGCCAAAGGCCAGCACGAAACCGAAAATCTCACGGAGCTGCTTTTTCATCTCGTAGCTCACTCGTCGTCCTCCTTGTTCAGCTCGTTCATCTGTCTTATCATTTTTATCATGCTCATAAAGCCGCTGCCCACGCCCAGCAGCACTCCTATGAGCACCGCCCAGTCGCCCAGAGCGAAGCGGCTTTTAAGCCACAGCGCCGCGAGTATGCACAGTATCATGGGCGTCACGGTGCCAAGGCCGAACTGCGTCACCATGGCAAGGGCCGCGAGCACGGGTTTATTTTTCATCTTTTTCACCTATTATACATCTCATTTTCCGCAAATGCAATGTACAAAATTGCCAAAACGCAGAAAAGAAATGTCTATTTTATACTATTAATTTCACTCTTTTGCCATATTCCCGCACAAAAACCGCTCTACAGCCATTGGTCGGGAGCCTCGTCCATTATGCCAAAATGATAGAGTATAGCGTCGGCTATGCGGCGGCTGGCGTCGCCGTCGCCGTAGGGGTTCACGGCGCGGCTCATGCGGTCATACTCGGCGGCGTCGGTGAGGAGCTGACGCGCCAGAGAATAGACAACCTCCTCCTGCACGCCGGCAATCTTCACCGTGCCGGCCTCGGCGGCCTCGGGTCTCTCCGTTTCGCCGCGGAGCACCAGTACGGGCTTGCCCAGCGCGGGGGCCTCCTCCTGAAGGCCGCCGCTGTCTGTCATAACCATGTAGCAGCGGCTCATGGCGTTGTGCAGCACATCCACGTCCAGCGGGTCCACGAGGTGCGCCCGCGGCATACCGCCCAGTATCTCGCGGGCGGTGTCCTGAACGGCGGGGTTAAGGTGGACGGGGTAAACCAGCTCCACGTCGGGGAAGTCGCGCACTATGCGCGCGGCGGCGCGGCATATATTATACAGCGGTTCGCCGAGGTTTTCCCTGCGGTGCGCCGTCATAAGGATGACCCTCTTGCTCCAGTCTATGCCCTCAAGCGGG
The DNA here is from genome assembly GCA_947629005.1 of uncultured Clostridia bacterium. Classification (GTDB taxonomy): domain Bacteria; phylum Bacillota; class Clostridia; order UMGS1883; family UMGS1883; genus JAFLUQ01. The sequence continues at coordinate 81,648 of CANRCD010000006.1, read as the reverse complement.
GTGCCGGCAAAGGAGAAATCGGGCTTTATTGTGGTTTTGAAGGCGTCGATAACCGTGTTGCCCGTCACGAAAATGCGCGCGGGATCCACGCCCTCACGAAGGAGGTTGGCGCGGTTGCTGACCGTCGGCGCGAAGTGCAGGTCGGCGATGGCGCCGGTCATTTTGCGGTTCATCTCTTCGGGGAAGGGAAAGTATTTGTCGCCCGTGCGCAGTCCGGCCTCCACGTGGCCCACCTTTACTTGATTGTAATAGGCCGCCAGAGCTCCGGCGAAGGTGGTGGTTGTGTCGCCATGGACAAGCACAAGGTCGGGCTTTTCGCGGGCAAAAACCTCGCCGAGTCCGTTCAGCGCGCGGGTGGTTATGCCCGCGAGCGTCTGGCGCTCCTGCATTATATCGAGGTCAAAATCGGGCGTTATCCCGAACAGCCTCAGCACCATGTCCAGCATCTGGCGGTGCTGCGCCGTCACGCAGACCTTGCAGTCTATCTGCGGGCGGCTTTTCAGCTCGTAAACCAGCGGGGCCATCTTTATTGCCTCGGGGCGGGTGCCGAAAACAGTGAATACTTTTATCATATCACTTTGCGCCATCCTTTCGTTTCTTTTCGCTTTCGTCATGCTTTCTGCCATCGTGCTCCTCGTCGCCGGAGAGAAGGCGGCTGAAGCCCGGGGCAAGAAAGATGAACAGAGCGAAGGCCGCCACCACGATAAGCAGCGCCAACGGGCTCACCGCGCCCGTCCATATAAGCAGCACAGCGATGAGGCATAGCAGCGCGCACATCACGTATATCACGCCGACGGCCTGCTTCTGGCTGAGACCGGCGTCCACCAGACGGTGGTGCAGGTGCCCGCGGTCGGGGCTCATGATGGGTCGGTGGTTCTTGGCGCGGCGCAGCATAGCCGAGGCCGTATCGAACAGCGGCATGCCCAGAATAAGGAAGGGCGCGGCAATGCTTATAACCGCGTAGCCCTTGAAAAGGCCCACCACCGACAGCGTGGCCAGCATATAGCCGAGGAACAGCGCGCCGGTGTCGCCCATAAAAAGCTTTGCGGGATTGAAGTTATACGGCAGGAAGCCGAAGCAAGCCCCCGCGAGAGCCGCCGTGGCGAAGGCCACCGTGGGCTCGCCCACCAGCAGCGCTATGCAAAGCAGCGTCAGCGAGGATATGGACGAAACCCCACAGGCGAGACCGTCAAGGCCGTCCAGCAGGTTTACCGCGTTGGTTACGCCCACTATCCATATTATAGTCAGTGGTATTGCGAAATATTTCAAATCGAGGTAGCCGTAAGCGTCAATGAAGTGCGGCACCTTGATTATGTCCACCCGCACGCCGCAGAGGACGGGAACCGCCGCCGCCGCTATCTGCACCAGCAGCTTGAGCTTGGCGCTTAGAGCGTAGATGTCGTCAAACACGCCCAGCACGATTATTATCACGCTGCCGCCGAGAATGCCCCAGAACGCGGCGTCCTTGTGGACGAAAATCAGCGACGACACGACAAATCCGGCAAAAATGGCCAGTCCGCCTGCCAGAGCCGTGGGCTTGGTGTGCATACGGCGGTCGTCCTTGGGAACGTCCACCGCGCCTATCCTAAAGGCCAGCTTCTTGACGAAGGGCGTCAGCGCGAAGGCCACCACAAAGGCCACTATGAACGCGAAAAGAATACTTGTGTTTCTCACGGCGCGCCTCCTTTATCTGGGCACAAAGCCCACTTTTTTCATCACCTTGGAAAGTGTGCGTGCGGCGAGCGCTCCGGCGCGTTCGGCGCCGCTTCGGTAAACCGCCTCAAGGTAGTCCTTGCTGCTCATCAGCCGACGGTACTCCTCTTGGAAGGGGCGCAGCCGTTCGGCCGCGGCCTCTCCCACGGCGGCCTTAAAGTCGCCGTAGCCGCTGCCGGAAAACTCGTTTGCGGCCTGCTCCACGGTCTTATCGGTCACGGCTGCGTATATCGTCAGCAGGTTATTTATGCCGTCCTTGCCTTCGCGGTAGGCCACCTCGGCCTCGGAGTCGGTTACCGCCCGCTTTATTTTTCTTATAATGACTTCGGGCGGATCGAGCATAAAAATGCAGCCGTTGGGGTTGGGATCGCTCTTGCTCATCTTGGCCGTGGGGTCCTGAAGGCTCTTTATTTTCGAGCCCGCGCTCGCCGGCGCGATGTAGGGCTCGGGCACGGTGAATACGTCGCCGTAGATACCGTTGAAGCGCTGAGCTATGTCGCGCGTCAGCTCAACGTGCTGCTTTTGGTCGGTGCCGACGGGCACGAGGTCGGCCTTATAGAGCAGGATATCGGCGGCCATCAACACCGGATAATCGAACAATCCGGCGTTGACGTTGTCGGCGTGCTTTTGGCTTTTGTCCTTGAACTGGGTCATGCGGCCAAGCTCGCCCATCTGTGTGTAGCAGTTGAGTATCCACGCCAGCTCCGCGTGGGCGGGGACGTGGCTTTGGATGAACATTATATTTTTATCGGGGTCAAGGCCGGCGGCAATGTACTGCGCCAGCAGCGAGAGCGTGCGCGAACGGAGCCGCGCGGCCTCTTGGCGCACGGTCAGCGTGTGCATATCGGCCAGCATATACAGGCAGTTGTAATCGTCCTGAAGCTTCACCCAGTTATTCAGCGCGCCAAGATAGTTGCCGAGGGTTATGCTGTCGCCCGAGGGCTGTATGCCCGAGAGGATTATTTTTTTGTTGTCTGTCATGCTATCAGTCCTTTCGGTTTAGTCGGCCTCCGCTTCCTCAATAACTCCCGCGAGGATATCTATGCCCTTCGCAATCTTATCGTCGGCAGTGTTCGAGAAGTTAAGCCGGAAAGATGAGTATTTTTTGTCCATATCGACCATGCAGCTGTCGCCTGGGACGAAGGCCACCTTTTTCTCCACGGCCCTGCTAAAGAGCGCCTTGGAATCAAACCTGTCGGGCAGAGTGCACCAAAGGAAAATTCCGCCCTCAGGACGGGTATATTCGCAATAATCCGGAAAACGGCGATCCATCTCGCCCAGCATTACTGCGCACTTGTGCCCGTAGAGCTCACGGCTCCTCTGCACGTGGGCGTCAAGGTCGTAATTCGTCACGAACTCGTATGCCACGAGCTGGTTGAGCACCGGAGTATGAACGTCGGTTATCTGTTTTATAACGACAAGCTTTTCCAATATGTCAGCCCGCGCGCTCGTGAAGCCCAACCGAAGCCCGGGGGACAGTATCTTGCTGAAGCTGCCGGCATAGATTACGCGGCCGTTTTCGTCCATGCTCTTTATGGTGGGCACGCCAGCGCCGCGATAGCGCAGCTCTCCGTATGGGTTGTCCTCGAGGATATAGAAATCGTACCTTTCGGCGAGCTCCAGCAGCTTTTTGCGCTTTTCAAGGCTCATTGTTATACCGCTGGGGTTCTGGAAGGTGGGTATGGTGTAAACAAGCCGGACTCTCGTGGTTTTAAGCAATTCCTCCAGCGCGTCGGTGCTGAGGCCGTCGTCCTCCACGGGCACGTCGCGCAGGTCAGCGTTGTAGCTGCGGAAGCAGTTAAGCCCACCCACAAAGCTGGGCCGCTCGGCAACCACCACGTCGCCCTCGTTCACAAGGGCGCGGGCCGTCAGGTCGATGACCTGCTGGCCGCCGGTGGTTATAACGACGTTTTCCTCCCCGCGTATCACGCCCTGACGGACGAGGCGGGCCTTTACGAAATCCACGAGCGGCGCGTAGCCCTCCGTAATACCGTATTGCAGGGCCAATTCGCCCTTTTCGCGGAATATGCGCGCGGCTATTTCCTCCAGCTCCTTTTTGGGAAACAAATCGGGCGAGGGAGCGCCTCCCGCAAAGGATATTATCTCAGGATCGGCCAGCAGCTTGAAGGTAGCGCGTATCGCGCTGCCCGAAAGGCCGGCGGCCCTGTCCGCAAACAGCTTCGACATTAAAATCAGACCTTTCGCGATAGCCGCGCAAGGCGGCTATATTAATACTTATTTTACATTATAGCACAAAAGTCTGTAAATGTAAAGTAAAATTTTCTCAACGCACGCAAAAGCGGCTGTATAACTTGGAGACACAGGGGCCGGCCAAAAAAATCGTTCATAGTTCAAGGGCATAAAACAAGAAAATCCGCTCGTTTGAGCGGATTTTCTACAACAATTCATAATTTTACCGATTAACTAATTTTATAAAACGTAAAATTACCTACAACAAATTCAGCCCTTGAACGGTCTGCGCGTATTTTTTACCCCGTTTTGCTTATACCGCCAGAACGCCCGTATCGGTCTCCAGCAGAATCATAATATCCTCCTCGGCGCCGGTCTGAGTGTTGATAAAAATCAGAAAGTGCTTGTCGTCCACGGTTCCACGTAGCTGATAGCAAAACGCTTCGCCGCCGTTATCCAGTGGTATCACGGCGTAGCCGGTGCTCTCCACATTGGCGGCGCGGCTCACCATCGAGCCCGCCTGTTCTGCGGTTATGCGAGGCTCGGGGATAGCGCGGGGAGTGTGGTTCATGATATAGCCGCGAGATTCAAAACCCACAATTTCGCCGTTATCCAGCGCTACCTTCACCTTCACAAGGTCCGGGTAGACTATATAGCCCTTCTGCGTCCATGCGTAGTTTATGACGGCGCAGTCGTCCTTTATGTCGTAGTAGCTTTCGGTCATATCGGGGAAGCCGTTCCTGCGCAGGAAGTCGGCGGCGCGGCTTTTCGCCTGCTCAAGGCCAAGGCTTCTTTTGCCCACGGAGCGGCTGTTCATCAACCACAGCAGCCGGCCTCCGGCCTTGGTTATTTCGGCCTTTTTAACGCCGTTCTCAAAGTAGTACGAGGCTATCCGCCCCTCGCCCTCGCCCATGAGCTTTGCGTCGGAGCCCAGGTACATGGCGGCAATGCTGCGCGCCATGCCCTCGTCTATCTCGGTCTGGCCGGCCAGCAGCACGGCCTCGCGCCCCGCGACGTGCTGGGAGAATGGGCCGTCGTAAACCAGCGACGGGTAAGCGTGGAGCTCCTCCTCCACTCCGGCAATACTCTCGGCCAGCGCCACGCCTTCGCCGGCGTTCATACCCTCAAAGCTGAGGCTGCCGTCGTTCATTTTTGCCAGCAGCCCGTCAAGGCTGGCCCGAACGCCCTTGGCCGAGCTGCTCAGGCTTTCGATGTTTTTGGCGTCGTCCTCGGTCATCTCGCCCCCGTCCAGCACCCGCATGGACAGGCTGCGGGCGAAATCGCCCACCTGCGAAAGGAACTCCACCGTACGCACGGTCGAGGTTTCGCCCAGCGGCAGGGCGCACAGGCCGGTCTTGGCGGCCTCTGCGCTGCGGGAAAGCTCGCCGCTGAGGTTCACCAGCTGGCGCGGATCGTTCACCAGCCGCGCTTTCAGGAGCCCCGTCTCGACGTCGTCCACACAGTCGGTCAGCTCGGTAAAAATGCGCCTGTATGCAAGATTCTGCGAATAGCTCAGCCTTTCGGCCCTGCTGAACTGATACACTCCAAAAGCCCCCAGCGCGATCAGCAGCGCCGAAAGCACGATATGCCGCCCGTATTTTGCAAGTTTACTCATATCCATCCTCCTAATTGAGGTTATTTTTCATGTTTTTTGAGAAAATTATTCACGCTTCTTGCAATCGGCGGTAAAATATTGTATAATAGGGCCACGAAAGGACTGACAGATATGAAATATGTTATCGTACTGGCCGACGGCTGCGCCGACAGGCCGCTGCCGCAGTTCGGCGGCAAAACACCGCTGGAGGCCGCCCGCACACCGAACATGGATTTTTTCGCCGAAAACGGCTCCCTTTTTAACGTCAAGACCGTTCCCGACGGGCTGAAGCCCGGCAGCGACGTGGCCAATCTCTCGGTCATGGGCTACGACCCGCGGCGTTTCTATACGGGCCGCTCGCCCCTCGAGGCGGCCAGCATAGGCGTGGAGCTGAAGCCGAACCAGACGGCCTTCCGCGCCAACACCGTCACCCTCAGCGATGAGGAGAATTACGAGGACAAAACCATGCTCGACTACAGCGCCGGCGAAATCACGACCGACGAAAGCGGCGAGCTCATAAAGGCCGTCGAGGCCGAGCTTGGCGGCGGCGACATACACTTTTACGCCGGCGTGAGCTACCGCCACCTTTTTGTGTGGGACAACGCCCCCGAGAGCTTTGCCCTCACCCCTCCGCACGACATTTCCGACAGAAAGATAAGGGATTACCTGCCAAGCGACCCGCGTATCCTTGACATAATGAAAAAGAGCGAGAAAATTCTCGCCAATCACCCCGTGAACCAAAAGCGCCGCGCCGAGGGCAAAAACCCCGCCACCTCGCTGTGGATATGGGGCGAAGGCAAGCGGCCCGCGCTGGCCTCGTTCAGCGAGCTTTACGGCGTGCGCGGCGCGGTCGTCAGCGCGGTGGACCTCATAAAGGGTATCGGTATCCTCGCGGGCATGAAAAGTATAGACGTTGAGGGCGCTACCGGCAACCTTAACACCAACTTCGACGGCAAGGCGAGGGCCGCCGCCGACGCCTTGCTCAAGGACGGGCTCGACCTCGTCTACGTCCACCTCGAAGCCCCCGACGAGTGCGGCCATCAGGGCGACGCTGAGGGCAAAAAGCGTTCGCTGGAGCTCATCGACGAAAAAATCATCGGCTATATCAAAAAACGCCTGGACGAGAGCGGCGAGGACTACCGCTTTATGGTGCTGCCCGACCACCCGACGCCGGTTTCAATCAAGACGCACAGCGGTGAAAGCGTGCCATGCGTAATCTATACCAAGGGCGACAGCAAAGCCACCGGCAATGTTTATACCGAGGCCTGCGCCGAAAAGCGCGGGGCCGTCCGCACGGTCGGTCACGAGCTTATGGGCGAGTTTCTGCGCGGGTAAAGCGGGGTCGTCCTTTTCCCTCCGCCCCTAACTAAAAAAGCCCCCAAGGGGATGCACCGATAAGACGGATTGAAAGATAAACCGGAGGTTGATTATGTAATTATTATGATAAAGGCTGTAGGTGTGAAAGATATTGCAGAATGTGTAAAAGTGATTAGGGAAAGTTTTTCTACGGTTGCAAACGAATTTGGTTTTACTATTGAAAATGCTCCAAGATTTACAGCGTTTGCAACCACAGAAGAACGATTGAATTGGCAGTTGGTTAGAGAACATAGACCTATGTATGCATTTTTTGATAATGAAACCATTGTTGGATACTATTCTTTGCTATTGCAAGAAAACAAAAAATGCGAGTTGAACAATTTATGCGTAATTCCTGCATATAGACATAACGGGATAGGCGAACAGCTTTTAAAAGATGCTTTTAATATTGCAGAGGGCTTAAATTGCAAGAAGATAAATATAGGCATTGTTGAAGAAAACAAAGTGCTGAGAAAATGGTATGAGTCGTTTGGTTTTATACATACCGGAACAAAAAAGTTTGATTTTTTCCCTTTTACATGTGGATATATGGAAAAGAATTTATGACCGCAAATTTTAGTTTACTGCCCAGTTAAATTCTAAAGAGCGCACTTTTATACTCAAAAAAGCAGGCGTCATCGTCTGCTTTTTTGTTTTATGCATATCTTGCCCAAGGAGATCTTTTTTACGTCACTCCTGTGCCGAGCCAAAAATCTTTATGTCGTCATATATCTCGCGGATATTGTCAAATAAAAGCTTGCAGCCCGCCTGCGTCACCTCGTCGTCTAAATTGACGGAGATTCCCTTCGACAGGCCGAGCTCAGAGCATATCACCGTACCTCCGATGGGATAAGGTCTGTCGGGCGACGCGTCCTCGATCTCCCCCTCTGCGGCGAACAGCCTCGCCGCCATGCAGAACGCCTGCGCGTAGGTGATTTTTGACTGATAGTCGAACGTATTGTTCCCCACGCCCTTGACTATGCCAAGCTCTCTAAGCCGCATAACCGCGCCGTAGGGGTAGTTATGCTCCCCAACGTCGCCAAATTCCTCCGCGCCGTCCGCGTCGTCCGTGTCGAGCTCCAGCAGCTCCGCAAGCAGCATCGCAAACTCGCCTCTGCTGAGGGTGATTTCCGTCCTTGGGCCTCTCGTTCCCGCCACCATGATTTCACCGGCGGCCTCTTTTCCGTCAACGCTCGGTTCCGTCAGCTTCAGATAGCACCAGCTCGTGGGGGAATATTTGCGGTCGATGTATATCTTTTGCCACGCGGTGGTGAGGGAGATTTTTTTGGTGTACAACTCCTCTTCGTCTTTCAGCTTTACCAGAGTGATTTTCAAATCATACTCCTTTGCCGCGCCCTCCTTCTTTGGCAGCGCCCTGTAGTACACGACCATGTCGCAGTCATTTCCCGCGGTTTGAATATGATAGTCCGAATATTGGACGTCCTTGTTTTCAAAGGAAAATGAACAGCGGGACACACCGATTGGAATTATAGCAGTTTTTGCGGGCGGCCATGGGTCGATTGGTTCTTTGACGTTCTCCAAATCTGTTTTTTCGTAGTAGTAGAGATAAGCGGGATTATCCGCCGCGAAAACGCTTCCCGAAAGCAATATGCATAGAACAGTGAGTATAGCGGGAATGGTTCTTTTCATTTCCATACATCCCTTTCATTTCATTTTCGCAGGGATTTCGATTTGTGCGCTTATGTTTATTTCCCCATTTCTAATTTTCTATTTTGTCTCATTATTTTTTAAGCGGTCACCGATCTTTCACTAAAATGCATAGTGATATTTCTCCCTACATCAGTATATTACCATAATATACTTTTTTTTGTCAAGTTTTTTACAAGTACAGGGGAAACCCATGACAAAATCCGCGCCGGCCCGCGCAACGAAAAAGGCCCCCTCGGGGGCCTCTTCATTTTACGAATATACGCGATTATGTACGGGCCGGACTCAATCCTCGGCCTTGCCGTAGAGATTGAGTCTGAACAGGCGGCTCTCGTCCTCGGGGTCCTTGCACTCAAGAGTGGCCTCGCTGAGCTTGCCGCCCTCAAGTATCTTCATAACGCCGATAACGCGGCAGAACGCGGATTGAAGATTGATGGAATCGCCCTCGGGGGTCGTCATAATGACCTCGCCCTTGCAGTTGTTCAGCTCCTCAACAAAAGCCTTAATGTCCAGATCGTGGATCTTGAATTTTGCCATAGTGAAAACCTCCTTGCTTTTCTTTTGGCATCAGCCTAATTTTATCCTACAACATTTTCCGCCCCTTGTCAAGGGCTGTTACAATTTTGTCATGTAATCTTTTCACAAAAATATGACAAATCTTTTGTATGCTTTGCCGAAAATATATTAGCCAAACGACTGCTCTGTGCGGTTTATTATCTCGTCCTGAAGGGCTTTGCTGAGATTTCGGAAATGGTCGCTGTAGCCGGCCACGCGGACGATAAGGTCCTTATATTCCTCGGGGTGGGCCTGTGCGTCGAGCAGAGTGGCTCGGTCAATTACATTGAACTGGATATGATGGCCGTCCATGGCGAAATAGGAGCGTATCAGCGCGGCCATGTTCTCGAGGCCCTCGCTGCCCTCGACGACCTTTGGGGTAAATTTCTGGTTAAGAAGCGTGCCGCCGGTCCTTAAGTGATCCATCTTTGCGCAGGAATTGATGACCGCCGTAGGCCCGTTGACGTCGGCCCCCTTCTCGGGCGAAATGCCCTCGGACACGGGCTTGCCCGCGAGGCGGCCGTTAGGCAGCGCGCCGCACACCTCGCCGAAATAGACGTGGCAGGTGGTGGGCAGCATATCTATGCGGTATTCGCCGCCCTTGACGGTGGGCCGTCCGGTAACGGCTGAATAGTAAGCGGCGAACACGTCCTTCATGATGTCGTCAGCGTAGTCGTCGTCGTTGCCGTACTTGGGGCTGTGGTTCGCGACCTTGCCGTAAACGTCGGAATAGCCCTCAAAGTTGGCGTCCATGGCGGCCTTGAGGTGCTCGAGAGTGAAGTATTCCTTGTCAAAAACATTGTACTTAATTGCGCTCAGGCTGTCGGTTATGGTGCCGATACCCACGCCCTGGATGTAGTTCGTATTGTAACGCGCGCCGCCGCAGTTGTAGTCGCGGGCGCGCTCTATGCAGTCATCCATGATGACGCTCAAAAACGGCACGGGCATATATTCGGCGTAAATTTTCTCGATGATGTTGTTGCCCTCTATCTTGATGTCGATGAAGTGGTTCATCTGGCGGACAAAGGCGTTCCAGAGCTCCTCGTAGCTCTTGTAGTCGGCGGCGGAGCCGGTCTCGAGGCCGATTTTTTTGCCGGTGTACTTATCCACGCCGTTATTGAGGGTTATCTCAAGCACCTTGGGGATATTGAAATAACCTGTCAGCACGTAGCTTTCCTTGCCGAGGCAGCCGGTCTCAACGCAGCCGGTCGCGCTGCCGCAGCGGGCGTCCTCAATGGATTTTCCGGCGTTCAGCAGCTCTTGGATTATGGCCTCGGTGTTATAAAATGCGGGCTGGCCCCAGCCCTTGCGGCTTATCTCGCAGGCGCGCAGCAGAAAGTCGCGCGGCGTCTTACGGGATATCTGCACGTTGCTGGAGGGCTGAAGCAGCTTCATCTCGTCCATAGTGTCGAGAATGATGTAGCTGACGTCGTTTACGCCGTCCTTGCCGTCCTCGGTTATACCGCCGGTGTTGATGTTGGCAAAATCGGTATAGGTGCCGCTCTCCTTAAGGGTTATGCCCACCTTCGGAGGGGCAGGCTGGTTGTTGAACTTTATCCACAAGCATTCCATTAGCTCGCGGGCCTTGTCGTAATTCATTATACCCTTTTCCACGTCGGCCTTATAGAAGGGGTAGGTGTGCTGGTCGAGCCTGCCGGGAGTGAAGGCGTCCCAAGGGTTTACCTCGCTTGTCACGCCGATATGTACGAACCAGTACATCTGTAGCGCCTGATGGAAGGTGCGGGGCGCAAATTCCGGCACAACGGCGCAGTTTTCGCTGATGAGCATAAGGTCGGCCTTCTTCTGTGGGTCGGTCTCCTTTTCGGCAAGCTCGCGGGCGTAGGAGCTGTAGCGGCGGCCGTATGCTATGATTGCGTCGCAGGCTATGCTCATGGCCGTTAGTTCGGCCTTTTTGTCGTAGGCGTTAAGGTCGTGGGCGAAATCGAGAGAGGCGAGCTTCGCCTCTATTTTTTTCTTATAATCGGAAAAACCGTTTTTATAGAAGCCGCCGCCGCCGCCCGTGTGGCCGGGGCCGCGCTGCTCCATAAACTCTGTGAACATACCGGCCGCGTAGCAGTCCTTCCACTGCTCGCTGACGGAGGCCATTATCTTCTCGCGTATGCTGCGGCGGCTCCAGTACGGCATAATTTCCCGCTCGTGGATGCGGCGGGTCTCGTCATCGACCTTAAAGCTAATGAGCTCGCGGTCGTTCATGACGGAAAGGTCCTCCATCGTGTGGCAGCACAGCTCGGGGAAGGTAGGCGAGCACTGCGGCCCGACGCCCTTTTCGCCGACGATCAGCTCGCCGTCGTTTATGCAGAGCTCACGGTTCTCCATATATGTCTTGAAGGCGAGAGCGCGCAGGACGGGAATGTCCACGCTGCCCTCGTACTTTTTATACGCCTGAGTGAACCAGTATGCGCGCTCCGCCGAGATACGCGGCTGAGCGCTGACGCTCTGCTCCCTGAGTTTTTTTGTTCTTTCGGTATAGCCTCTCATTTCTGACATCCTTTCCTAAGCGCCTATGGCCGTTTTAAGGCCGGCGCCCTCAAATATGCCTTTTATTTCGTCAAGCCTCTCCTTCGTTGGAGTGGCAAATTCTTCCGCATCGCGGCCAAGACGGCCGTACTTAAAGCTGCCGGTCGAATGGTAGGGCAGCAGGCTCACCTTTTCAGGCTTTATCTCGCCGGCGAGCGCAAGCGCGTCGGCGATGTCGGAAGCGGTATCGTTGAGCCCGCCTATCAGCGGCAGGCGCAGCCATACGCGCGCGCCCCTCTCCTTAAGCCTATGCAGGTTCGCGAGAATCAATTCGTTTCCCACGCCGGTCAGGGCCTTATGCTTTTCGCCGTCCACGCATTTTATGTCGTAAAGCCACAGCCCCACCAGCGGGGCAATGGCCGCTATCTTCTCCCACGGAGCGAACCCGCAGGTATCCACGGCGGCGCTGACGCCCATGCTACGGCAGCCTTGGAGCAGTTCCCCGAGCGGCCCCGCCTGCGAAAGGCATTCCCCGCCCGAGAACGTGGCCCCGCCTCCGCTTTCCCCGTAAAACGTCCTGTCGCGGCGGATTATGTCCAATATTTCGTCCGTTGTACGGCTTTGGCCTGCGAGCTCCCGCGCACAGGCTGGGCACTCCTCGGCGCAAAGCCCGCAGGCCGCGCACCTTTCGCGGTCGGTGTCTATTTTGCCGCCCGCCACCGAAACCGCCCCCTCGGGACAGACCGAAGCGCAGCGTCCGCAAAGTACGCAGCGTTCGGGATTGTGCATAATTTCCGGAGTGAAGCTCTGGCTTTCGGGATTATGGCACCAACGGCAGCGCAGCGGGCAGCCTTTGAAGAACACCGTTGTGCGGATACCCGGCCCGTCATGGGTGGAAAACCGCTGTATGTTAAAAATAAGCGCGTTTTGCATATTTCAGCCCCCTCTGAGGCAAGCAAACTGATATAACAGTATAATTTTATATCCAAACACTGACTTTGTCAAGATTTTTTGCAAAAATTTGTAGATAATTTTTCCCTGTCCACGCCTTTATTGCGACAGCTTTTTTCCGAGTACGGCGGTAAAATAACCGTATCGGCGCCAAGGCGGATTAATGAATGCGGGGTGAGCCGCGGTGATCGTTTACATAGACATTCTTTTCGCCGTGAATCTGACGGTCAACTTCATACTCCTGCGGGCCGCGGCCCTGCTGGGCAAAAACCGCCCTCCTCTGTGGCGCTCTCTGCTTGGGGCGGCGTTCGGCGCGGCCTACGCCGTGGCTGTATTTTTCCCGAATCTTGGCGTACTGAGCGGTCTGATATTTAAGCTAATCGCCTCGATGATGATAATCTGCGCCGCCTTCCCCATATACGGCCTTGGCGAGTTTTTCCGACTGCTGGGCATATTTTACGGCCTGTCGCTGATTTTTGGGGGGCTCAGCTTTGCGCTGGTGTTTATGACGGGCTGGGGCGCGGCCCTTGGGGCCGTATATTCGAACGGCGTTATGTATCTTGATATTCCGGCCACCGCCCTGTTCACAGGCGCGGCAGCGTTTTACGGAGGACTGCGCATAATTGCCTGCGCGGCGCGGCTTTGCCGCCGCCGCGGGGCCCGCCGCCGCGTGGTGGTTGAGCTGGGAGGCCGCAGAGCCGAGCTCACCGCTCTTGCCGACACCGGCAACATACTTGTGGACCCCATAAGCCGCGCGCCGGTCATTGTGGCCGAGCTGGACGCCCTTGGGGATTTATTCGACCCCGAGGCGAGGCTTTGCCTCTCATCGGAAAACCTACAGGACGGCCTCAGCGAAATGGCCGCTCTCGGCGTCCGCGCAAGGCTTATCCCCTTCAGTTCCGTTGGCCGCGAGGAGGGCCTTATGGTGGGCTTTGTCCCCGACCTTGCCGCCGTAATGGACGGCGGAGCCCTGCGCCCCATGGAGCGCTGCGTCATCGGCATATATCCCCGCGCCCTTTCGGCTGACCGCAGCTACGACGCGCTTTATAACCCCAACTGACCAACCTGCGGCCCGATCCGCCGCCATTATCATATCAGGAGGCCGCCATGCTTGCCCTTAAATCTATTTTCCGTCAATATCTCCTTCAGCGCCCCGCCGAGGTAAACTATATCGGCGGGGGCGATTATCTGCCGCCGCCTCTCCCGCCCGAAGAGGAAGCCGAGTGCATAGCCAAAATATCCGACGTAAAGTACCGTAATATCCTTATCGAGCGCAACCTGCGGCTCGTGGTCTATATAGCCCGCCGCTTCGACAACACCGGCGTCTGTCCGGACGACCTCATTTCGATTGGGGCGATAGGGCTGATAAAGGCCATAAACACTTTTGACCCGAACAAGAAAATTAAGCTCGCCACCTACGCCAGCCGCTGCATAGAAAACGAAATACTCATGTATCTGCGCAAGAACAGCAACAGCCGCGTAACAGTGTCGTTTGACGAGCCTCTGAATGTAGACTGGGACGGAAACGAGCTGCTCCTTGGCGACGTGCTGGGGTCCGACGCCGACAGCGTGGATAAGCATATAGAAGAGGAGGTGGACTGCCAGCTCCTGCATCAGGCCATGGATAGGCTGAGCCGCCGTGAAAAGCAGATAGTTGAGCTGCGCTACGGCCTTGGCGGCAAAAAGGAGCTGACTCAGAAGGAGGTGGCCGACCTGCTCGGCATAAGCCAAAGCTACATATCGCGCCTTGAAAAGAAAATCATCGCACGCCTCCGTAAGGACATGGCAAAGTATATGTGACGCGCCTCGGGAAAACCATTTTTTACTATGACTGTGCCATTTTCCATTTCCTGTTTTCCGTCAAAAAACCTTCTCTATAAAATTTTTTCTGGTTTTTTATAATTTTTCCTACTTTTCAGTCGAAAAAGTGGCGGATTAAGTCTGAAAATAAAACCCCCGCTTTGCGGGGGTTTTATTTATTATCTCTATTCTTCGGTCGCAGAGGCCTCAGACTCAGAAGTCTCTCCTGCCGAAACGTCTTCCTCCTGAGTCTCTTCGTGGTCGGTCTTGGCAGCGGAAACCACCTTCACGCCCTCTCCGAGGCGCATTAAACGCACGCCGCGCGTATTGCGGCCTATGGTGCTTATGTCCGCTGCGGAAATGCGGATAACCACGCCCTCGCTGGTGATCATCATAATATCGTCGTCGTCGTCAACGCTGTGAATAGCCACCACGCTGCCGGTCTGCTCGGAAATTTTGTAGCTTCTGAGGCCCAAGCCGCCTCGTCCCTGAACGCGATAAGCGTCGAGGCCGGTGCGCTTGCCATAGCCGTTTTCGCTGATAAGTAGCAGCTCTTCGCCGCTCTTAGGCACACACATACCGGCAACGTAATCGTCACCGCGCAGAGTTATGGCTTTAACTCCCCTCGAGGCGCGGCCCGTGGAGCGAACGTCCTCCTCGCTGAAGCGAATCGCCATACCGTTGCGCGTGGCGGCAACCACTTCGTTTCTGCCGTCGGTCAGTTCAACACGGATGAGTTCGTCGCCCTCGTCTAAGGTTATGGCTATCAGCCCGCCTTTGCGCGCGCTGCTGTACTCCATAAGCCTTGTTTTTTTGATAACGCCGCCGCGTGTGCACATCAGGAGGTATTTGCCCTCCTCAAAATCGCGCAGCGGGATAACGGCGGTGATTTTTTCGCCCGTTTCTATGGGCAGCAGATTGACTATGGCCGTGCCGCGCGCCTGCCGGCCCGCTTCGGGGAGTTGATAGGCTTTGAGCTTATACATACGGCCCAGATTGGTGAAAAACAGAAGGTTGTCGTGCGTGGAGGACGAGAATATGGTCTCCACATAGTCCTCCTCGCGCGTCTGGAGGCCCGTCACGCCCCTGCCGCCGCGGCGCTGGCTGCGGTATACCGCGGTGGGCATACGCTTGACATATCCGAAGTGGGTGAGAGTTACGACGTTTTCCTCTTCCTCAATGAGGTCTTCGATGTCGATATCGTCAACCACGTTTGTTATCTCGGTGCGGCGCTCGTCGCCGTACTTTTCCTTCATAACGCCAAGTTCTTGCTTGATGATGTCGAGTACCATACTTTCGCTTTGGAGCACGTCGGTATAATATTTTATCTTCGCCAGCAGCTCGTTGTACTCGGCGTCAAGCTTCTCCTTTTCAAGACCCTGAAGCCTTGCCAGCCTCATGTCAAGGATAGCCTTGGCCTGCTCCTCGGACAGGCTGAACCTTTCCATGAGCCTTTCCTTAGCGTCGTCGTAGCTTTCGCGGATAGTCCTTATCACCGCGTCAATATTGTCGAGCGCGATGAGCAGGCCCTCCAATATGTGAGCGCGTGCCTTTGCCTTGTCAAGGTCAAAGGCGGTGCGCCTTCTGATGACGTCCTCTTGGAAAACCACGTAGTTTTCAATAACCTGCTTGAGGTTAAGCACCTTGGGCTGACCGTCCACAATAGCCAGCATAATTACGCCGAAACTCTCCTGCATCTGGGTGTTCTTGTAGAGGTTGTTCAGCACAACATTGGCATTGGCATCGCGCTTTATCTCAATCACGATACGCATACCGTTACGGTCGGATTCGTCCCTCAGACCGCTGATACCCTCGATACGCTTTTCGCGCACGAGCTCAGCTATCTTTTCTATTAGACGCGCCTTGTTGACCTGATATGGGATTTCAGTGACGATAATACGCTGTCGCTGGCCGTCGTCGCCCTCAATTTCGGCGCGGGAGCGCATAAGTATCTTGCCCCTGCCGGTATGGTAGGCGGCGCGGATTCCGCTCTTTCCCATGATGAGTCCGGCTGTGGGAAAGTCGGGGCCCTTTATGTGGGTCATCAGCTCGTCGATGGATATGTCGCGGTTGTCGATATAGGCCACAATGCCGTCGATTACCTCCGTCAGGTTATGGGGAGGGATATTGGTCGCCATGCCGACTGCTATGCCCGAGCTGCCGTTTACGAGCAGCTGCGGCAGCCGCGAGGGAAGCACCTCGGGCTCCTTGAGGCTGCCGTCATAGTTGGGCATAAAATCGACAGTTTCCTTGTCGATATCGTTGAGCGTCTCAAGCGAGATTTTGCTCATGCGCGACTCTGTATACCTATAGGCCGCCGGCGGATCGCCGTCCACTGAGCCGAAGTTTCCGTGGCCGTCCACCAACGGGTAGCGCAGCGAAAAGTCCTGCGCCATGCGCACCATCGCGTCGTAAACCGAAGCGTCGCCGTGGGGGTGATATTTACCAAGTACGTCGCCGACAGTGGCGGCGCACTTTTTGTATGGCTTATCCGGCGTATATCCCGCCTGATACATCGTATAAAGTATTCTTCTGTGAACGGGCTTTAATCCGTCGCGCACGTCGGGCAGGGCGCGGCTGACGATAACGCTCATGGCGTACTGTATATACGAGCTTTTCATCTCGCTGACGAGCTCTACGTCGGTTATATTGCCGGCGTTGAACACTCTTTCATCTGAGGCCATCTGTGCCTGCTCCTTTCTTAAATGTCAAGATTGGTGACGTACTTGGAATTTACCTCGATAAATTCACGGCGCGGCTCTACCTTGTCGCCCATGAGGATGGTGAATATTTCGTCGGCGGCCACGGCGTCGTCCATGGTAACGCGGAGCATATTGCGAGTTTCCGGGTTCATCGTGGTCTCCCAGAGCTGCTCTGGGTCCATCTCGCCGAGGCCCTTATAGCGCTGAATATCTATCTTGACATCGTCTCCATAGCGTTCTCTTATTTCGCGCAGAGCCTTCTCCTGCTCCTCCTCGGTATAAGTGTAGCTCTCCTCCTTGCCCCTTTTGTTCTTGAAAAGGGGCGGCTGAGCAAGGTAAACGTGTCCCTGCTCCACCAAAGGACGCATGAAGCGGAAAAAGAATGTCAAAAGAAGAGTGCGGATATGGCTGCCGTCAACATCGGCATCAGCCATGATTATGACCTTGCCGTAGCGCAGCTTGTTTATATCAAATTCCTCTCCTATACCGGCTCCGAGCGCCGTAATAACAGGAGCGAGCTTGTCATTTCCGTAGATTTTGTCGGCGCGGGCCTTTTCAACATTCAGCATCTTGCCCCAGAGCGGGAGTATCGCCTGAAAGTTTCTGTCGCGGCCCTGCTTGGCGCTGCCGCCGGCGGAATCTCCCTCTACGATATATATTTCGGTGCGCTCAACTCCGTTTTCAATGCAGTCGGCCAGCTTGCCTGGAAGTGTGGTATTCTCAAGCGAATTTTTCCTGCGGGTGAGCTCGCGGGCCTTACGGGCGGCTTCGCGGGCTCGGTTGGCCGTCATAGCCTTGTCGATAACGAGCCTCGCCACGGCGGGATTTTCCTCAAGGTAGCTGCCAAGCGTCTCGACCATGCTGTTCTCCACAAGAGAGCGCACCTCGATATTGCCAAGTTTGGTCTTGGTCTGGCCCTCGAACTGAGCCTCGGCTATCTTTACCGAGATTATGGCCGTAAGTCCCTCGCGCACATCCTCTCCGCTGAGTTTTTTATCGCCGTCCTTTATCAAGTTGTACTTCTTTGCATAGTCGTTCAAAATTTTGGTCAGTGCGTTTTTGAAGCCCGTTTCGTGATAACCGCCCTCCGTCGTATGTATATTGTTGGCGAAGGAGACTATAACCTCGTTGTAATCGGTATTGTACTGCATGGCTATCTCGACGTTCATGTCGTCGCGTTCGGCCTCAAGATAGATGACCTCGGGGTGGAGAACCTCCTTGGTGCGGTTGATGTACTCCACAAAGGATATTATTCCTCCCTCGTACATCAGGCTTTCGCTTCTTTGGCCCTCATCGGCATTTTCGGGATTTTCCCGCTTATCGGTAAGCGTTATGCGCACTCCTTTGTTAAGAAAGGCCTGCTCCCTCATTCGGCGAAGCAGCACATCGTAGTCAAATTCAAGTACGTCAAATATCTCGCCGTCGGGCTTAAAGCGCGTAGTAGTGCCCGTATGGTCTGTTTCGCCCACTATTTTAAGCGGCTCCACGGGGGTGCCGCGCTCATATTTCTGATAATGAACGTGCTTCCCGTCGTGAACCCATACCTCAAACCACTCGCTGAGCGCGTTTACAACGCTGGCGCCCACTCCGTGCAGGCCCCCGCTGACCTTGTAGCCGTCGCCGCCGAATTTGCCGCCCGCGTGAAGCACCGTGTGTATAACCTCAACTGTGGATACGCCCTGCTGCGGATGGATACCCGTTGGTATGCCGCGGCCGTTGTCGGTCACGGTTATGGTGTTTCCCTCGCCGATTTCTACTTCTATATGAGTGCAGTATCCGGCCAAGGCCTCGTCAATACTGTTATCCACGATTTCATATACAAGATGGTGGAGGCCGTTTTCTCCCGTGGAGCCAATATACATACCGGGGCGCTTGCGGACGGCCTCAAGGCCCTCCAGCACCTGAATTTGGCTCTCGTCATAGACCTTGGTTGTTTTTTCCTCCAAAATTTATCATCCTTTCCGGCTGAAACGAGCCGTTTCTATTCTGTTCTTTTAAGCAGCGTCGACGACGAAAGCTGGGAAATGTAAATTTTCATATCTTCGCCGCAGCCGCATATAATATATGATTTAGGCACGTCTTCACAGATATTTTCCATAATCCCTTTTTTTTCGTTTATTTTGAGAAACTCACGGGTTTTTTTGCTGACGGAGGTGGTCTCAAGGTCAAGTATTGCCACAATTTCAGTTGATCTAACCACTTTTCCGCCGCCGAGATGAAGATACATTCTACTCACCATGCTTTTCGGGCGAAGCCACCGTTTTTTCGGCCACTCTGCCGTTTTCTATGCGTATTAGGTTTTCGGCTCCGCTGCCGTCGGGCTCGGTGCAGGTAATAATGACCTGTTTTCCCTTTATCCTTTCGATTAAAAATTCCCTTCGGCCGCGGTCAAGCTCGCTCATGATGTCATCGAGCAGCAGCACGGGATATTCGCCGGTCTCCTCGCGCAGCAGCTCCATCTGAGCGCATTTCATGCACACGACAACGCTCCGCTGCTGGCCCTGACTGGCGAAGGAACGGGCGCTTTTTCCGTTTATTCTGAATATCAAATCGTCTCGGTGGGGCCCAACGAAGCAAATTTTATTTTCCTTTTCACTTTCCTCCAGTTCGGCGAGCTTTTTGAGAAAGGCCTCCCTTATTCCCTCAAGACCTCCCTCCCCTCGCACGCCGGAACTGTAGCTCATATAGAGCCTTTCCGCGCCGGAAGATATATCGGTCTGGGCTTCGGCCGCGAAGCTTCTTATCCTTTCAACGTAGCCCCGTCTTGTGAGTATAATACGCGAGCCCGCCTCGGCAAGCTGCTGGTTGAAAATAGGAAGCATGGAATATTTTTCCGCGCGAAGCAAGCTTATCTTCTGCTTTAAGATAAGATTATACCTTAAAAGCAGCGGAAGGTACGCCGGCTTGAGCGGGATTATGGCGCTGTCCAGAAAGCGGCGGCGTACCTCGGGCGCTCCCTTTACGAGATTCATCTCGTCGGGAGTAAAAAGCACGCACCCGAACCTGCCCACAAGCTGGCTGGTCTTTTTAAGCTCTATATCGTTTATGGTAATTTTTTTCTGCCTGCCGTCAAAGTATACGGCGCCCTCCTGCACTCTCCCGCCGGAGTTAAAGAACAGCCTGATAACGGCGCTGTCGCAGCCGTTCCGGACAGCCTCCCTCGACCCTCCGCGGAAGCCTCGTCCCTGAGAAAAATAGTATATGGCCTCAAGAGCGTTTGTCTTTCCCATGCCGTTTTTTCCGTATATGATATTGACTCCGTCTGTAAAATCGAGGGTTTCATCCTCATAATTGCGGAAATTTTTCAAAACCAGCCTGTCTACCCTCATAGCTTTTCTATCACATAGTCCTCGCCGCCGAGGCTGAATATGTCGCCGGGATAGAGCTTTCTTCCGCGCCGCGTCTCACGCTCGCCGTTTACGGCCACAAGGCCGCTCTGAACCATGCGCTTGGCGTCGCTGCCCATGGCGGCCGCGCCGGAAAGCTTTATGGCGGAATCCAGCTTTATGAGCTCTGTTGAAATTTCAACCTTTTTCACGGGAACTCACTCTCTTTCATCAAAGCCGTACCGGCAGCACCATAAATAAATAGGATTCATCCTCCGGACAGTCTACTATAATGGGATTAAGGGGAGAAATGATTTTGAATTCTATTTTTTCATCCTCGCAGCGGATTGCCGCGTCGTGGATATAACGGTAGTTAAAGCCTATGGTCATTTCCTCGTCGCTGTAGCCGCACTCCACCATGTCGTTCACGCGTCCGAGCTGGGTCTCGCACTTCACCTTGATTTTACCGTCGGCGAAGGTAAGGCGTATAGGATTCTTCGTCACGTCGTCGATAATGGGCTCCACTCTTTCTATGGCCTTGATAAAATCGCGGCCGGTGGCGGTAAGATTAAATTTGAACTGCTTTGGAATTATCTGCTTATATGAGAAATATTCCCCGTCTATGAGCCTCGTAGTCATTTTGAAGCCGGAACATTCAAAAAGCACTTGATTTTTCCCCACCGAGAGCGTAACTGTCTCCTCGTCGTTTTTCAGCATACCCTTCAGGTCATTCAATGTTTTGCCGGGCACTATAAACTTCACCGTTCCCTCGACGGAGCTTTCAGCGGTCTTTTTTATAAGCGCCAGTCTCACAAGATCGACTGAAACGATGGTCAGCTCATCGCCTGTCATCTCAAAAAGAGAGCCTTTAAGCACCTTTCTGACCTCGTCGGGGTTTGTGCTGACGGCAAAAATTGTTTTGTTTATCATGTCCCTCAAAACGCCGGAGTTGATTTTTATCTCACATTCCTTCTCGATTTCGGGTATGTCGGGATATTCCTCCGCCGGCAGGCCTGCTACCACATAGTCTGAATTAAGGCAGCTTATGGAAATGTTGTTTTTTTCGTTCACCGAAAATTCGGCCACATCGTTCGGAAGTCTTTTTATTATATCCGAGAGCATACGGCAATTGATAACCACCGAGCCCTCATCGGCCACGTTTGACGGTATGGCGGTTTCGATTCCGGTTTCCATATTGTTTCCCTTGAGCGTAAGCGTTCCCCCCTTAACCGAAAGCAGCACGCCTTCAAGGTGAGGGGCCACGGCATTTGTTTCCACGGCTTTTGAAACAAGCGTCAACGCAGAATTAAGTTTATCGGTATCGCAGTAGAACTTCATTATCTTGCACCTTCTTTTTAAGAAAAAATAAATTAATTAATATTTTTAGTAGTATTAGTATCCGTGAGAAATGTGGAATGAACCGGCTTGTCCGTATTTATGCGGGCTGAGAGGACAGGTTACGCCCCAACTATATGTTGAATCATTAATAAAATCTTTTCCTCAGCCGTGTGGAATCAACAGGATAAACTGTTGACTATTGGTTGTGTTCGTTTTTTATATCCTTTATAATATCGCTTATGTTCATCTTTAACCTTGGGTCATCGGCTATCTGAGTTTCAACGCTTTTTATTGCGTACATTGCGGTTGAGTGATCCTTGCCGAACAGGGCTCCTATTTTTGGGAAGGAGGTGCCGAGTATTTCCCTTATTATAAACATCGTCACTTTTCTCGCGCTTGATATTTCCTTCTTGCGGTTGTCGCCGTAAAGCTCCTGCACGGAAACTCCCAGCGCCTTTGAGCACTGCTCGATTATAAATTCCGGCGTTATCGCGGTTTTATCTTTCGGGCCGAACTCCTTTAATGCCTCCTCGGCAAGCTCTGGAGTTATTTCGCGGTTTACGAGGCTTTTGTAGGCCATTATTTTATTAAGCGCGCCCTCGAGCTCACGTATATTGGAGTTAGCCACCTCGCAGATTCGGTAAAGTATTTGGTCGTCTATGGTCAGGTTCATTTCCTTGGCCTTGTTTTTTAGTATGGCCAGCTTTGTGTCGAAGTCAGGCGGCTGAATATCGCACTGGAGCCCCCATTTAAAGCGGGAAATCAGCCTTTCCTCAAGGGTTTTTATTTCTTCGGGAGGACGGTCGCTGGTGATAACTATCTGCTTGTTGGATTCGTGCAGGACATTGAAGGTGTTGAAAAACTCTTCCTCGATGCTTTTCTTTCCGGCTATAAACTGTATGTCGTCTATCAGCAGCACGTCCAGCTTGCGGTATTTCTCGCGGAACTCCGGCGAACGGTTTTCCCTTATGGCCTCCACCATTTCGTTTGTGAAATTCTCCGATGTGACGAGCGCAATCTTTATTTCTGGGTCGTTTTCGTTTATGTAATTTTTAATCGCGTGGATAAGGTGCGTCTTTCCCAGTCCCACTCCTCCGTAGATGAAAAGCGGGTTGTACTGCACGTCGGCGGGCTGGTCCGCCACCGCCACGCACACCGCGTGGGCCATCTGATTGCTGCCGCCTACGACAAAGTTTTCAAACGTGTATTTGTCGTACTTGTTCTGCGGCTCGCGTTTTTGTTCTTTTTCATCCTCCAACTGTGAGTGGACGAGTATGCGCAGCTGCGGATATTCTCCCGTAACCAGCTTGAAGGACTGCCTTATCAGCTCGCCGTAGCGGCGGGAAATGAGGTTTTTGTTTATTTCGTTGTCAATCGAAAGGGAAAGAGTACCTTCCTTCAAGCTTATGGGAGAAAGCTTTTTTATCCACGCGTTGAAGGCCACCGCGGTACATTCGTCTTGGATTATGGGGAGAACCTTTCCCCATATTTCGTTCAAATCATTGGTAAGCATTGAAATTCTCCTAAAAAAATATGGCTGTTGAAAAAGTGAAATTGTCAACATCACTGTTGATAAAATTTGTTAAAAACTTTTCCAAAACCCTATAAAAGAGGGGTTATTCATGTTGAAAACTTCAAATCAAGGTCAAAAGCCTGTGGAAAAGTCCAAATAAAGGGCAAAATCCCATACTTTAATTATACCAAATTAAAAGAAAAATTTCAAGTGCAAATTTACGTTTTTTTCGTCTATGAGTAAAATATTTGAATTTTTTTTAAAAAAATATTGACAAAACGGGGTTCGTTCATATATACTATTACAGTGCCAGCAAATACGAATCGAGTTTGCACTTGATGATTAAGGAGGTGCTAAAGATGCTCAGAACCTACCAGCCCAATGTAAGAAAGAGGAAGAAGGACCACGGCTTCAGAAACAGAATGAGCACGGCTAACGGCAGAAAAGTTCTTCAAAGACGCCGCAGGAGAGGCAGAAAGGTACTTTCCGCATAAAGTAAACGCCGTTTACTTTAGCGGAAAGGCTTTTTCCCGCTTAAAAACGCTTAAAAAATGAAGAAAACTGTTTCTATTAAAGAAAACAAGGATTTTAAAAGGCTCTATTACCGCGGTAAAAGCGTGGCCGCGGGCTGTCTGGTGGTATATTACAGGCAGAATCCGTATCCGTTCTGCCGCTTGGGGCTGACGGTGTCGGCCAAGGTGGGCAAGGCGGTTGTGCGTAACCGCGTACGCCGGCTGATAAGGGAAAGCTACCGCATTATGGAGGACGGTGTCCGTAAAAGTATGGATATTGTCGTCGTCGCACGAAGCAGCGCCGCCGCGGCCGATTTCCGCGCTGTACGGGCTTCCCTCAGCGAAGCCTTCCTTCGGGCGGGGCTGATAAATGGCGAATGAGATGACCGAAGATGACCGAAATGATAAAAAGATTTTTTATTTATTTAATAAAATTATATCAGAGGTTCATCTCGCCGTTGAAGCTTCCCTGCTGTAGATTCACTCCGACCTGCTCGGAATACGCCCTTGAGGCGTTTCAGAAGTATGGGACTTTTAAGGGGCTTTATTTGTCTGTGCGGAGGATCCTGCGCTGCCATCCTTTTTCAAGGGGCGGCTATGATCCCGTGCCTTAAGTATCCTGTTTTCGGGCCACACAAGGAGAAGACGCAATGTATTTTTTAGCCGGCCCTCTGGCCTTTCTCATCAGACCGATATACGAGACAATTCAAAATTACGGCTGGACCCTCGTAATCGTAACGGTACTGATAAATCTTCTTACCATTCCTTTGACGATAATGAGTCAGAGGAGCATGGCGCGGACACAGCAGCTTCAGCCGCTGATGACCGAGCTTCAGAATAAGTACAAAAATGACCGTGAAAAGCTGAACACGGAAATGCAGAAGCTTTATACCAAGTATAATGTCAATCCTATGTCGGGCTGCCTGCCGATGATAGTCCGGCTTTTTGTGCTGTTCGGCTTTATCGGCGTTGTCTACAATCCTCTAAGGTATATCCTTCAGCTTTCGGCGGATCAAATAGCTTCCGTGACGGAGGCCGTCAAGAAGGCTGCCGAGGCCGCCGGCGCGGATGTAGGCAGGCTCACCTATCAGGTCAAGGTGTGCGGTATGCCAGGAGCCGCCGAGGCTATAAAGGGCTTTGGAAAAACGCCGATAAACTTTAACTTTCTCGGCATTGACCTGACAAAAATGCTCAATGAAAACATGAGCGATATCAAAATATGGATAATACCCGTACTTGCCGTAGCGGCCACGGTGCTCAGCTCCGTAATCACCAAAAAAATGATGGCTAAAAATTCCGCCGCGGGTGATCAGGCAGCTGCCATGAATAACTCCATGACTTTTGTTATGCCTGTTATGACGGCGTATTTCACGTTTATCATGCCTGTGGGAATGTCGCTTTACTGGTTCACCAGCACGGTAATCAACGTGGCCCAGCAAATTGTCATAAACATCATAATGAAAAAGCATCCCAGCGAAATTCCTCTCACCCTCAATGACAGTAAAAAGCTTAATAAAAAGATATCTAAGGAAAAAAGCAAAAACTAAATTTCGGAAAGGAAGGTTGCGCCGCTTTATGGCGGTGTGTTGAGATGAATAGAGTTATTGAAAAGAGCGCCAAAACCATTGACGAGGCTGTTGAACTGGCGCTTAAGGAATTGGGAGCCTCTCGCGACAAGGTTCAGATTGAGGTTCTCAACGAAGGTAAAAAGGGGCTTTTCGGCCTTGGCAGCGTGGAGGCCAGCGTTCGGGTAACCTTGGAGGAAACGCCCGTTTCCCGCGCGGAGGATTTTATTAAGTCCTTTTTGAAGGAGGTTGGAGTAGAGGTAAGTCTAAACTCCTCCTACGAGGACGAAAGAATAGATATCGCCATTGAATGCGATGAGGGCGACGTAGGCTATATTATCGGCCGCAGGGGCGATAACCTTGACGCTATTCAATATCTTGCCAGCCTTATGGCCAATAAGGGCGAGGAAAACTATATACGTGTTTCTCTCAACGTAGGCGATTACCGCGAAAAGCGGGAGGAGACCCTTATCCGCCTCGCCAAGAGCAAGGCGGGCTTTGTGTCCAGATCTCACCGCAGCATAACTCTCGAGCCAATGAATCCCAATGAGAGAAGAATCATTCACTCCACTTTGCAGGAATACCGCAACGTATATACCTATTCTACCGGCGAAGAGCCCAATAGGAGGGTTGTTATCGCTCCTAAGAAGAAGGAATACGGCAGCGATTATAAGTCCAAGTACCGCTATAATCGTAAGGAAAACGAGTGCGTCAGCGGTTATGAGGAAAAAAAGCCCAAGAAATTTGAGAGCTACGAGGCCTATGCCGCCGAGATGAGCTTGGTGAGCTCTTCTGACGAAGAGGACGCATAGATTGCGGGCCGTAAAAAAAATGCGCAGACCGTTCGTGGGCTGAATGTATTTTTTTAAATAAAATTGAATTAAAAAAGTAAAAGGCTTGAATTAATGAAGAAAATCCGCCCTAACGAGCGGATTTTCATTGTTTTAAGCCCTTGAGCAGCGAACGAAAAACATTTACGGCGCAGGAGTTAGTCTGTTTTGTGCCGCTGCGCGGCGGGACGATGATGCGGGACGATGATAATATGGACCCCGCAAACGGCAAAGCCGTTTTGTAGATTTTTTCAGTCGGCCCACGTGCGCGTTATGTTACAGAGTGAGTTTTTTTACGCCCATTAAAATTTCTGCACAATAGTAAAGAGGTGGGATTATGTCAACTATATGCGCCCTATCCACTCCCTACGGTCGAGGCGGCATTGCCGTTATACGTGTCAGCGGGGAGAGGGCGGTCGAGCTAACGGCGGAGGTGTTCCGCTCAAAAAAAAGCCTGCTCACGGCGCAAAGCCACACCGTAACATTTGGCAAAACCGTGGACGAAAGCGGCGTAATTGACGAGTGTCTTGTGACTGTTTTCCGTGCGCCTCGCTCATTTACCGGTGAAAATGTGTGCGAGATAAGCTGCCACGGCGGCATGGTTGGCGTTAATCGCATAATCGACGCCCTCATCAGCCGCGGCTGTGTTCTGGCTCAGCCCGGCGAGTTTACAAAGCGTGCCTTTATGAACGGCAAGCTCAGCCTGACTCAGGCCGAGGCCGTCAAGGACATAATTGACGCCCGTACCGACGGCGCCCTTTGGGCCGCGGTAAACAGGCTTGAAGGCGGCATATCAAAGCCCATAAATGAAATAAGAGACGAGTTGGTGAAGCTGCTCGCGGCCATTCAAGTCTCCGCTGACTTCCCCGATGATGACGTTGAGGATTTTGCGGGCGGCGCTCTCTCTGAAAAAATCAATGGTATGATAGGCCGTCTTAGGAGGCTCAGCGGCAGCTTCCGTAGGGGGGAGGCTTTGAGGAACGGAGTATTCTGCGTAATTTGCGGAGTACCGAATACCGGCAAGAGCTCTCTTTTAAACGCGATTTACGGCCGTGAGAGGGCCATTGTTACGCCCGAGGCCGGTACCACCCGAGATTTGGTGGAGGTTTGGACCGACATTGAAGGCGTGCCCGTGCGGTTGGGCGATACGGCAGGTATCCGTCAGGCCGGCGGCGTAGAGGAGATAGGTGTGCGCCTTAGCCTGAGCTCCATTAAGGAAGCGGATATATGCGTTTTCGTCACCGAAGCGGGCCGTCCTCTTACTCCCGAAGAGGAGGATATTCTCGCCTCCATACCCTGCGCCCTTATCAAGGCCGCCAACAAATGCGACCTTGCGCGCGACGGGCGTGATGATTATTTTAAAATCAGCGCGAAAACCGGCTTTGGCGTCGAAGAGCTTCGCGGAGAGATTGTTCGTCGTCTCGGCTTGATGGACGGGGGCTCGGCTCCGATAGCGAACCGCCGCCAACTCGAGGCCGTAACTCGCGCTGCGGAGGCGCTTGAGCGCGCCGCAGCCTCACTTGGCGACGGCTTTTACAGCGACCTCGCGGCCGTGGACATAGCCGACGCCATCGCCGCTCTCGGAGAGGCTGAGGGTTTGAGCCTTAATCAGGAGGTAGTCGATAAGATTTTCGAGGATTTCTGTCTGGGAAAATAAAACCGCGCTTAAACTCACGCCCTAAGTCCGGCGCGCCGTTAAACGGGAATCTTTAATGCGAAAAATGAGGCGGGCCGCCCTCAACCCGCGCGGACACGCGCAGCGATATTCAGTCGCCGTTTTTATGCCCGTTTTTGCGGTAGGCGGAGCGGCTCCCTGACAATATAATTCATAAAACGATCTGCCAGGATTAATGGATTGTTATTTTACTCGTCGAAATTAGTTTTATCGACACGCTGAAACCCCCGAGGCTCTGCCTCGGGGGTTTGTGTTCGGATTTACTTCGCGAAATCGGTGGTTCTGGTTTCGCGGATAACATTGACTTTGATTTGACCGGGATATTCCAAATCGCTTTCGATTTTTTTGCAAATCTCTCGGGCTATAAAAGCCATATCGTCGTCGCCGACCTGCTCCGGCTTGACCATAATGCGTATCTCGCGGCCGGCCTGAATAGCGTAGGAATTGTTTACTCCGTTGAAGGAATTAGCAATTTCCTCCAACTTCTGAAGGCGCTTTATGTAGGTTTCAATATTTTCGCGCCTCGCTCCGGGACGAGCGGCGCTTATTGCGTCGGCGGCCTGTACCAAGCAGGCGATGATAGTGGTGGGCTCCACGTCGCCGTGGTGAGCCTCGATAGCGTGGATGACTTCTTTGCTCTCATGGAACTTCTTCGCCAAATCTACGCCTATGCTGATATGGCTGCCCTCGACCTCGTGGTCAACGGCCTTGCCGATATCGTGCAGCAGACCCGCGCGCTTGGCAAGCGTAACGTCGGCGCCAAGCTCTCCGGCCATAATGCCGGCCACGTGGGACACTTCGATAGAATGCTTGAGCACGTTTTGGCCGTAGCTTGTCCTGAAGCGTAGCTTGCCCAGCAGTTTAACCAGCTCGGGGTGAAGGCCGTGAACGCCCGTCTCAAACGTGGCCTGCTCGCCCTCCTGCTTGATTGTCTGGTCAACCTCCTTTTTGGCCCGTTCAACCATTTCTTCGATTCTGGCGGGGTGAATTCGCCCGTCTGTGATGAGCTTCTCCAGCGCCACCCTTGCAACCTCGCGGCGGATTGGGTCAAAGCCGGAAAGGATAACCGCTTCGGGCGTATCGTCAATGATAAGGTCAATGCCTGTGAGAGTTTCGAGAGCGCGGATATTCCGACCCTCGCGGCCGATTATGCGGCCTTTCATTTCATCGTTTGGCAGCGAAACAACGCTGACGGTGGTCTCCGCCACATGATCGGCGGCGCATCTCTGTATGGCTGCGCTGATAATGTTCTTTGCTTTTTTGTCCGCCTCGTCCTTTGTCTGCGTTTCGATCTCTTTGATCATTATGGCCGCCTCGTGGCGAACCTCGCTTTCAATGTTGCGCAGCAGATACTCCTTAGCTTCTTCTGCGGTAAGCCCGCTCAGGCGTTCGAGAATTTCCGTTTCCTGCTTGCGCAGCTCCTCCAACTCGGCCTGTTGAGCTTCCGCGGCCTTGAGCTTTTTATTCAAAAGCTCGTCCTTTTTTTCCAGTGATTCGGTTTTTTTGTCAAGATTTTCTTCTTTTTGCTGCAGTCGTCTTTCCTGTCGGTTTATCTCGCTCCGGCGGTCCTTGAACTCGCGCTCGGCTTCGTTTTTTGACTTAAGGATTTCCTCCTTGGCCTCCACCAGCGCCACGCGCTTTTTGTCCTCGGCCTCTTTTTTTGCGTCGTCAACGATTTTCTTAGCCTGTTCCTCCGCCCGTCCGAGCTCGGCTTCCGCTATTTTGATTCTATGGTTATAGCCCGCCTTATGGCAGGCAAACCCAACACCAAGACACAGGAGGATGGCCACAGCAATGGTAATAATTACCGGCGTCATTGAAACACCTCCTTATTTATATTAAAACCTTGCGTCGGGCCTGAGCGCCGCTGAACCACATACAGCGCTGACCGGACACAAAATTACATACTTATTATATATTAATTTATATGGCTTGTCAAGTGAGGGGATAAAATATATTTTGAATTTTTTGTAAATTGGGAGGGAAAATAGCGCTTAAAGGATAAAATGCCGCGCGACTCTTGATGGCCTGACTTGCGGAGAAATTTTACAGACGCACAAAATTTTTTGAAAAAGGTCTTGACAAACCAAGGCCGTTATGCTATACTGTAACAGTCGCCAATAAATGCGAGAGTGGCGGAATTGGCATACGCGCACGTTTAAGGTGCGTGTGGGAGACCATACGGGTTCAAGTCCCGTCTCTCGCACCACGGCGTCGGAGCAAAGCCTGTCTTTGCTCCGACGTTTTTTTCTGCGAAAAAAGTCTCCGCGCGAAGGCTTGCTCGTCGTCGTCGCAAGCTACGCATCGCGGTTTCGGTTTTTACAAAACCAAAACCGGGCTCGCTCCGCTGCTCCTCCTTTCCCACAAATCCGGCTTTGCCGTCTTTGCGGGGCCCATTCTAATGGAAAGCCGCCCTCATAATGACTTAGCTTGCTTTTTGACTTTTCGCGAGCAGGCTGCAATCGGCGGCTTAGGCAAAGCCTGTCTTTGTTCCGATGTTTTTTTCTGCGAAAAAAGTAAAAATACAAAGGGGGCCGAAGCATGGCCGAAAAAACAATAAGCTGCGATATAGCCGTCATCGGCGCGGGCCATGCGGGCTGCGAGGCTGCGCTCGCGGCGGCGCGGCTTGGCAAAAAGACCATCGTTTTCACCATAAATCTCGACGCTGTGGCCAATATGCCCTGCAACCCCAGTATCGGAGGCACGGCCAAGGGTCACCTTGTCCGCGAAATAGATGCCCTTGGCGGTGAAATGGGCAAGTGCGCCGATAAGAATATGCTCCAGTCTCGTATGCTGAACCTGCGCAAGGGGCCGGCCGTTCACTCCCTTCGCGCGCAGGAGGATAGGCGTATGTATCAGATCGACATGAAAAAACGCCTTGAAAATCAGGCAAACCTTTCGGTGCGCCAAGCCGAGGTAAAAAGCATAGAGCGCGGCGGAGAGGGCTTCGTCCTCACCATCCACACAGGTATAAAGTATGCGGCGAAGGCCGTTATTATCGCCACCGGCACCTATCTTGAGGGCCGCGTCATAGTGGGAGAAACAGCTTACAGCGGCGGTCCGGATGGAATGTTTCCCTCGCGGGGGCTCAGCGAAAGCCTTTCAAAGCTCGGCGTGGAGCTAATGCGCTTTAAAACCGGCACTCCGGCTCGGGTTCACAGCCGCAGCCTTGATTATTCAAAAATGGAGATTCAGGAGGGCGACGGGGATATCACGCCGTTTTCTTTTGAAACTGAGGGCGGACTGACTAATAAGGTTCGCTGCTATCTCACCTATACCAACGAAAAAACACATGAAATAATTCGGGCAAACCTGCACCGCAGTCCGCTTTTCAACGGCCTCATAGACGGCGTGGGTCCCCGCTACTGCCCCTCTATCGAGGACAAGGTCGTCCGTTTTGCCGATAAAGAGCGCCATCAGGCTTTCATCGAGCCCATGGGCCTCGATACCTGCGAGACCTACGTTCAGGGCATGAGCAGTTCCCTGCCCGAGGACGTTCAGGCCGATGTGCTCCACAGCATGAACGGGCTTGAGAATGCCGAAATAATGCGCTGCGCCTATGCCATTGAGTACGATTGCTGCGACCCGCTTCAGCTCCGGCCATCGCTTGAGTTCAGGAGTATTGACGGCCTTTACGGGGCGGGCCAGTTCAACGGTACCAGCGGATACGAGGAGGCCGCGGCGCAGGGACTTATGGCGGGCATAAACGCCGCCCGCAAGCTCGACGGCAGGGACCCCATAGTCTTTGACCGCAGCGAGGCATATATCGGAGTGCTGATTGACGATTTGGTGACCAAGGGCACGAACGAGCCCTACCGTATGCTGACCAGCCGCGCGGAGTACCGCCTGCTGCTACGGCAGGATAACGCCGACCTTCGCCTTACTCCGGTCGGGCACGAGATAGGCCTCATATCCGACGAGCGCTATGCCCGTTTTCTTGCAAAGCGCCGCCGCATAGAGGACGAGATTGCACGCATAAAGGACGTCGTTCTTGCTCCCTCGGGAGAGATCAACCGCTTGCTTGAGGAAAAGGGCGAGGCTCCGCTTACCACGGGAATCAGGCTGGCCGAGCTTCTTAAGAGGCCCGCCGTCGGTTACTCTGAGCTCGCCCCGTTCGACCCGCTGCGGCCCGCTCTGGCCCGCGCCGAGGCGGAACAGGTTGAGATAGCCGTCAAGTACGAGGGCTACATAAAACGCCAAATCGAGCAGGTGGAGCAGTTTAAAAAGAACGAAAAACGACTGATTCCCGCGGATACCGACTACGAGAAGATATACGGCCTCCGGCTGGAGGCCCGCCAGAAGCTGATGAAAATGCGGCCCGAGAACGTGGGCCGCGCGAGCCGTATCAGCGGCGTCAGTCCGGCGGATGTGGGCGTGCTGCTCATTTATCTCGCTGCGAGGGAGAGGGAGAGCCATGAAAACTCTTGAGCTTGGGGCGTCCCGTCTGGGGCTTGCCCTCGGCGAGGAGCAACTTCGAAGCTTTGAGCTTTACGAGCGGTTACTGCTTGACGCCAATGAAAATATGAACCTGACCGCTATAACCGAGCCCGAGGAGGTGCGCGTCAAGCATTTTCTCGACTCGCTGACGCCGCTGACGACCGGACTTTTCGATATCGGGGCCTCTGTGGCTGACGTCGGGGCGGGCGCGGGCTTCCCGTCGCTTCCGCTCAAAATCGCGCGTCCCGACCTTAAAATGACTATGCTGGACAGCCTTGGCAAAAGGGTTGATTTTTTAAACAAAACCGCCGCGGCTCTCGGGTTTTCCGATATTCGCGCCATTCATACAAGGGCCGAGGACGCCGCGAGAACCTCGCTTAGGGAGAACTTTGATATCGTTGTGGCGCGGGCCGTGGCCGACCTTTCGGTTTTGGCCGAGTACGCCCTCCCCCTTGCAAAGGCGGGCGGCTTCTTCATCGCGATGAAGGGGCCCAATCCGGAGCGGGAGGCCGCCGAGGCTTCCGCCGCCATTAACGCCATGGGCGGAAGGCTGCGGGATATACGCGCCGTCTCCCTCGGCGGCGGCGGTCCTGTTCACAGCCTCTGTATTATAGAAAAAATTGAAAAAACCCCGTCAAAATACCCCAGAAAAGCGGGAAAACCTGCGAAAGAGCCCATCAAATAGGGCTCTTTCGTCGTTATAAGGCGAAATGTTTTTGTTCACAAGGCGCATATTTTATGGTATAATCTTGATATAAAAAGCCAAACCATACCACGAAGGAGAAATGCGCAAATGAGAGCAGAAGAAATCGACGTGAATCTTATCTATCCAAACCCGTTTCAGCCGAGACGCTACTATGACCCCGCGGGAATAAAGGAGCTGAGCGAATCCATCCGCTCAATCGGCGTTATAAACCCCGTAATCGTGCGGCAGGCGGCCCACGGGTATGAGCTCATTGCCGGCGAAAGGCGGCTGCGGGCGGCCCGTGAGGCCGGACTCGGCAAGATACCGGCCATAATCCGCAGCATGAGCGACGCGGGCAGCGCCGTGGCATCCATAGTGGAAAACATTCAGCGTAAGGACCTCAATTGTTTTGAGGAGGCAGAAAGCATTGACCGCTTGATGACCTATCATCACCTGACGCGGGAGCAAGTCTCGGACATGATATCGAAAAGTCCCAGCGCGGTCTCCAACAAACTGCGGCTGTTGAAGCTGCCGCGTTCCGTTAGGGCAAAAATGCTGGAATACGGTCTTGGCGAACGCCACGGCAGGGCGCTGCTGAGGCTTGACAGCGAGGCCCAACAGCTCGACGCCGCCGAGCGTATAGGCAAGGCGGGTATGAGCGCCGCCATGGCCGAAAAGACCGTCCAGCATATAATTGAGGAAAGCATTCGCGCGAACCGCCGCATTGTGCCTCGGCTTTCCGCCGCCGACGCACGCGGCTGCATTGAGGCCCTTACCAAGACCGTGGAGAATCTGCGTAAAAGCGGGGCCGTTACTTCCGCCCGCGAGGTTGACCGCGGCGACCACATAGAGTACATAATAAAAATAGCCAAATAGAGAGGGAGTCGGCTCAAACGGCATAATAGGAGACGTTTCTCTCGGGTTTTGCGCTTCTAACTTGGCTATATCTAACTTGTATCATTTTGAAATTCAATTTTTTTCAAAACAAAAGCCCGCCGGCGGCGGGCTTTTGTTTCACGTGAAACGCTATTTGATAATCTCAAGGCCGCCCATATAGGGGCGAAGCGCCTCGGGTACGGTAACGCTGCCGTCGGCGTTCTGGTAATTTTCCAGAATCGCCGCGACGGTGCGGCCGACGGCCACTCCGCTGCCGTTGAGGGTGTGCACGTAGCGGGCCTTGCCTGCGGGGCCGTCCTTGAATTTTATATTGGCGCGGCGGGCTTGGAAATCCTCGAAGTTGGAGCAGGAGGAAATCTCGACGAAGCGACCGTAGGAGGGCATCCAGACCTCAATGTCGTACTTCTTGGCGGCGGTGAAGCCAAGGTCGCCCACGCATATTTTTACAACTCTGTAGGGCAGCCCAAGCCCCTGAAGCACCATTTCGGCGTCATGGGTGAGCTTTTCAAGCTCCTCGTAGCTGTCCTCGGGCCTTGTGAATTTCACAAGCTCGACCTTGTTAAACTGGTGCTGGCGAATGAGGCCGCGTCCGTCGCGTCCGGCGCTGCCGGCCTCTTGGCGGAAACAGGCCGTGTAGGCCACGTGCTTTATGGGCAGACTGTCGCCGTCAAGTATTTGCTCGCGGTACATATTCGTCACGGGCACCTCGGCCGTGGGTACGAGGAAGTACTCTGTACCGGCCACTTTGTATGCGTCCTCCTCAAATTTAGGGAGCTGACCGGTGCCGACCATGGAGCTGCGGTGAACCATGAACGGCGGGAAAATCTCGGTGTAGCCGTGTTTTTCCGTGTGAGTGTCAAGGTAATAGTTCACCACGGCGCGCTCAAGCCTTGCTCCGGCTCCGCGGTATACATGGAAACGCGCGCCGGTTATTTTGGCTGCGGTGTCGGGGTCAAGAATACCTAAATCCGCGCCCAAATCCCAGTGGGCCTTGGGCTCAAAGTCAAATTCCGTGGGCTGGCCGTAGCGGCGTATCTCAACATTGTCCTCGTCTGTGTCGCCGTCGGGCACGTCGTCATTGGGAATGTTTGGAATGCGAAGCATTGCGTCGTAGATTTTCGCCTCAACGTCCTTTACATTTTCGTCGAGCGCTTTTACCTTGTCCGAAATTTCTTTCATTTCGGTAAAGACGGGCGAAACGTCCTCGTCGGCTTTCTTCATGGCGGGAATTTTCTTAGAGGCCTCGTTCTGACGGGCCTTAAGGCCTTCAACCTCGTAGAGGATGGAGCGTCGCTCGTCGTCAAGGGCGATAACGGCGTCAATATCCACATCCTCCTTGCGGCGGGCCAACGCGGCCTTGACTCTTTCGGTCTCTCCGCGGATAACTTTCATGTCTAACATAGCTATGCCTCCAATTTATATTGTTTTATCGTTCGGGTTTTTATTCAACGCTCAGTAAATCGACTATGCGGATAAGGTCCTCCATGCAGTAGAAATCAATTTCCACACGGCCCTTTTTGCTGCCCTTTATTCTGACCTTTGTACCAAATTTTTCGGCCAACTCACGCTCGATATCCGGGTAGGCCGGCTCTTTAGCTTGGGGCTTGGCTTTGTCCGCGGCGGGTTCTTTGGAAAGCGCTTCCGTTTGGCGGACGGTGAGCCCCTCGCGGATGACGCGGTCAGCGGCTGAAAGTCTGCGCGCCCTGTCGGGAATGGCGAGCAACGCCCGCGCGTGGCCGGCCGAGAGCTTACCGCCCCGCACCTGCGCCTGAAGCTCGGGGTCGAGGTTCAAAAGGCGGAGCGTGTTCGCGATATTACTGCGGCTTTTGCCAATTTTTTCACTTATGCTGTCCTGCGTCAGGCCAAAGCGCTCAATAAGGTTTTTGTAACCCTGAGCCTCCTCCATGGGATTCAGGTCCTCGCGCTGAAGGTTTTCAATCAGGGCGATCTGGGCCGCCTGAATGTCACTGTAGCTGCGGACTATGGCCGGAATTTCAGTGAGACCGGCCAGCTTGGCCGCTCGCCAGCGTCGCTCGCCGGCAATGATACGATAGTAGCCGTTGGCCGCGCTTACAACGATTATCGGCTGTATAACGCCATGCTCGGCAATGGAGTCGGCCAGCTCGCGAAGCTGCTCCTCGGCAAAGACCTTGCGCGGCTGGTTCGGGTCGGGCTCGACCATTGAAATTTTGAGCTTTGCGGCGGTTTCGCTTTCTTCGGCCGTCGCGCCGATGTCCGTCGGGCGAAAAAGGGCGTCAAAGCCGTCGCGCAGACTTTTTGCCATTAAACCTCATCTCCTGTCACTTCCCGCGCCAGCTTCATATAACTTTCCGCTCCCTTGGAGCCGCCGTCGTAGTAAAGCGCGGGGCGGCCGAAGCCGGGGGCTTCGCTCAGACGGACGTTGCGGGGAATTATGGTTTTGTATACCTTGTTCGGGAAAAATTTCTTTACCTCGTCCACGACCTGGATTGAGAGATTGGTTCGACTGTCATACATGGTGAGCAGCACTCCCTCCAGCGCCAAAGACGGGTTCAGGGCTTCCCGTATCTTTCTTATGGTGTTGGTGAGCTGGCTCACGCCTTCAAGCGCGTAAAACTCGCATTGTATCGGTATTATAACGCTGTCGGCGGCGGTAAGTATATTTATGGTTATGAGACCCAGCGAAGGCGGTGAGTCAATAAGTATGAAGTCGTAGTCGCCGCGTATGGGTTTAATAGCGTTCTTAAGCTGATTTTCACGCCCCATGACGCTTATGAGATCGAGCTCCGCGCCGCTGAGGCTGATATTTGAGGGGCACAGGAACAGGTTTTCGTAGGGAGTCTCTACGATGATATCTACTATAGGGTCGTCCCCCACAAGGCAGTCTCCCACGGTTTTTTCGCAGCGGCGCTTGTCCACGCCGAGCCCGCTGGTCGCGTTGCCCTGCGGATCCACGTCGATCAGCAGCGTCTTTTTGCCAAGCCTTGCCAATCCGGCCGCCAGATTTACGGCGGTGGTCGTTTTTCCGACGCCGCCCTTCTGGTTTGCTATGGCTATCACCCTTGCCACCGGACGCGCCTCCTTCCTTATTTTAACTTTCATATATTTTAACACAAAAACTGCGCTTTTGCAATACCTATCCTTAACTTTTTCCGTTTTTTTGAAAATCGGCGGGTGTTTCATGTGAAACACCCGCACCGACGCCTTATTTACGGCGCAATATCCCAGTAGTGACGGAAGTAGCGAGCCGGCATGAGCTGCTTCATCAAACGGGGATTTTTGCGCTCTCCTATGCCAATCGTATCGTAAAACAACCGCCAAGCTTCTTCAAATGCCTTTTCGTCGGCGGATTTTTCCGGCGGGATAAAGCCCTCTGCGCCGACTATGTATTTGTCGTGAGTGTCCCAGACGCCGAGCAGAGCGCGTCCGGTGTCGTGTATAACAAAGGGAATCGGCCTCAGACGGGATGCGAAGTGCCCCAAGACAAGGGGAAGAATGTTATTTTTCGGCGAAAAACGGCAGTACTGCGTGCCGCTCTCCATTACGGAGAAGCGCATGAAGCCCTGCATCTTGTCTGTTTCACGTGAAACATTCTGCGCGAGTGTTGACACACGGAAAACATCGGCGTCAGTCAGGCGGGAGCTTGCGGCCCTGCCAAGCTTAAAGCCCAGCATAAGATAGCGGTATATGGCCATTTCACGCCCGTCGTCCGAGGATAGAAAGGCCAGATATATGCGGCGCATGGCCTCGCCGCCAAGTTTCTGTCGGGCCGCGGCCAAGACGCGGCGGGCCTTTTCGGCGTCCGTAGCCGCCTCCTTGTAGCGGGCCCCGAGCGCGAGCTGAAGTCTGTCTCCGGTGACTATGCCGGCCGGTTCGCACCGGTCGTAGACAGCGTCAAAAACAGCGCTGAATAGCCCCTGATACGAGCTGTCGTACACATAAATTACGTAGGAATCGTCTAAAACTGTCCCGTAAGGCATTTGAGCTTCTCCTCAGGAGAGGGGGGCAGCGAGTCAAAACTGTCCTCCATGGTGAGCTGGCGGTGTTCCAGTATGCCGGGCAGCATGGAACTTGAACCGGCCAGGCTTCCGTAGATGAAATCACGGTTCATTTTGAAGGCGGGGTACATATACTTTCCGCCGCAGGTTATGAAATATACCGCTCTTTTTAGCTGTACGCGCAGCTTTTGCAGGTCCCCAAAGCGCAGATTGGCGGAACGCCGCGCCGAGACGATCCGCTTTGCGGAGCGCACTCCTATGCCGGGCGTGCGCAGCAGCATCTCGTAAGGGGCGGTGTTGATTTCTACGGGGAAAAGCTCCAAATGGTTGACCGCCCAGAAGCATTTCGGGTCGAGCAGGGGGTCAAGGCGGCTGTTTTCCTCGCTCAAAAGCTCGTCGGCCCTAAAGCCATAGTATCGCAGCAGCCAGTCCGCCTGATAAAGCCTGTGCTCCCGCAGCAGCGGAGGCTTTACGTCCTTCGGAAGGGCGGGGTGGCTGCCCACAGGCACATAAGCGGAGTAAAAAACCCGCTTAAGACCGTAGGTCTTGTAAAGAGCTTCGCTGAGACGGACTATCTGAAAGTCGCTGTCGGGCGTAGCGCCGACTATCATTTGAGTGCTTTGGCCCGCGGGAACGAAGCTTGGAGTGTGGCGAAACAGCTTTATCTCATTTTTTCGCCGGATTATTCCGTCGCGTATCTGGCCCATGGGCGCGGTGACTTTTTCGCGGCTTTTCTGCGGAGCCAAGAGCTTCAAGCTGTTCTCGCTGGGAAGCTCAATGTTGACGCTCATGCGGTCAGTCAGAAGCCCTAACGCCGCGATAAGCTCCGGCGAGGAGCCGGGAATGGCCTTGACGTGAATATAACCGTTGAAAAAGTACTCTTTGCGCAGGAGCGTCAGTACCTCAAGCAACCGTTCGGCGGTGTAGTCGGGGTTTTTAATAACGCCGGAGCTGAGGAACAATCCCTCCACGTAGTTGCGGCGGTAAAAGTTCATGAACAGGTCCGCCAGCTCGCGCGGTTCAAAGGCGGCGCGCTCAATGTCGTTGCTGCGGCGGCAGACACAGTATTTGCAGTCGTTGACGCAGTGGTTTGTGTAAAGCACCTTGAGAAGGGAAATGCACCTTCCGTCGGAGCTGAAGGCGTGGCAGCAGCCCGAAGGCGAGGCGCTCCCTATGCCGGCGGCCTGACCGCGTCTGTCGCTGCCGCTGCTGGTGCAGGCGGCGTCATATTTGGCGCTTGCCGCGAGGATACGGAGCTTTTCGGCGGTATCCATGGTATCCCTCCCTTTAAGGCTCTTATTAGGCGTACTTACAGTATACCACGAAAGGGGGAAAAATGCAAACAAATGTTCGCTTAAAACTGTACAAATTTTATGAACTTTTTTGTATATAACTCACAAAGACCAACATAAGCATAGGCCCGAGCAGCAGTCCCCAGAAACCGAACAGCCTGAAACCCACAAAAACTCCGGCCAGCGACAGCAGCGGATGCAGTCCCAATCCCGCGCCGATAAGGCGGGGCTCGAGTATCTGGCGCGTCAGCGAGCAGACTCCGTAGAGGGCCAGCAGGCCGAAACCGAGGGCGGCGTCGCCTGAGAGAAACTCGTAAAGCGCCCACGGCAGAAGCACGAAGCCCGAGCCGAACACCGGCACCGCGTCAACAAAGGCCACTCCGAGGGCCGCCGGCAGGGCATGGCTTACGCCGAAAAGCAGGAAAAATACTGATAATATCACGAAAATCAGCCCCATCAGCAGGCCTTGGGCGCGCAGGTAGCCGCTGAGGGCTGTGGAGAGCGCCTCCCTGAGGTTAAGCAGTTTGCCAAAGAAGGCGCCGCCGCCGATTTGACGGGTTATGTCAACCAGTTTTTCCTCGTCGCGGAGGAAAAAATAGGCCGCCAGCACAGCAAAAAGCAGCGTCATAAGGAAGCCTGTGAGGTTCCCCAGCCCCGACAGCAGCTTTACCGCGAGAGAGCGCAGGGCCTCGGCCAGCTGATCGCGAAAGGTCTCGAGGAACCTGAGCGGCAGCGAGCCTCCGCCGTCTGCACTAAGGTGGGCGTAGAGCTCGGGTAGGCGCAGACCGCCGTCCACCGCCATGATTAGCAGCACCGAAGCGACGCCTAAGGCTACCGCGCAGAGGAAGGCGAGGGAGAAAAAGGCCGCCGTTCCGCGCCGCAGACCGTGCACGGTCATGCGCCGCACCGGATTGCGGCACAGCAGGTAAAGCAAAAAGCCAAGTAAAAACGGGGCTGCGAGCTCCGCCGCCCGCGGCAGCATAAGCAGCCCTAAAAACGCAAAAACAAAACGGTTCATATAATCACCTAAAGGTATTATTGAACCGTTTTTCAACATTATTAAAGGTAAATACTGCCCTACCGGCGGCTTTTCAGCTCGGAATAAACCTCGTCCATTGTCATGCCGCGCTCAGCCAGCATGACGATAAGGTGATACAGCAGGTCGGAGGTTTCGAGGGCTATTTCGGCGGGCTCGGCATTTTTTGCGGCAATAATCGTCTCGCTGCACTCCTCGCCCACCTTTTTAAGTATTTTGTCAATGCCGCAGTCCAGCAAATAATTGGTGTAGCTTCCTTCCTTGGGGTTTTCCATACGGTCCCTGACAACGCTGAAAACCTCGTCCAGTATGTGAGAATTGGGAGTCTCGGCGGCCTCGGTCAGGCTGCCGTTTTCCGCCTTGCGGAAGAAGCACGAGCGGTTACCCGTGTGGCAGGCGGGGCCGGTCTGGTTAACTTTTATGAGCAGGGCGTCGGCGTCGCAGTCCACGAGAACCTCACGTACATCCTGAAAGTGACCGCTGGTCTCGCCCTTGTTCCAAAGCTTGCCGCGGCTGCGGCTGAAAAACCAAGTACGGCCGGTTTCAAGCGTCTTTTCCAGCGATTCGCGGTTCATATAAGCCAGCATAAGCACGCGGTCGTCCTCGGCGTCCTGAACTATAGCGGGCACAAGGCCCTTTTCGTCGAATTTTACTTCGTCTATAAGCATGGATTTTCCCCTTATCTGTATTTGTTTACGATTTCTGCCAGATCAAGCTGTCCGGCGTAGAGCGCGCGTCCCACAATTACCCCTTCGACGCCGGTTTTCGACAGGGCGAGAAGATCGTCCTCGCGGCCGACGCCGCCGCTGGCAATGACGCTGAGGCCGGTTTTTTCAACCATATCCGCCATGGCCCGAACATTGGGCCCGTTAAGGGTGCCGTCGGTGGCTATATCGGTAAAAATCACGGTTTTAACGCCTAGCGCCTTCATTTCGAGGGCCAGCTCCACTGCCGGAACGCGGCTGGT
The DNA here is from genome assembly GCA_947629005.1 of uncultured Clostridia bacterium. Lineage (GTDB taxonomy): Bacteria > Bacillota > Clostridia > UMGS1883 > UMGS1883 > JAFLUQ01. Next base: position 40,591 of record CANRCD010000006.1, on the reverse strand, counting down.
TTTCGTCCATCCGTCGGTAGCGGCAAAGCCGTCCCGCGCGTCTATGCCCACGGCAATTTTAACCCCGTGACGGCTGACGGCCTCGGCTACCATTGAGGGCTCCTCCACGGCGGCGGTGCCTATAATCACTCGGCTGACGCCCCGTTCGAGCGCCGCCTCGACCTGAGCGAGGGTGCGTATGCCGCCGCCCTGCTGCACCGGCACGCTCACGGCGGAGCAGATATCCCTTACTGCCGCAAGGTTTTCGCCGCCCAGCCTTGCGCCGTCCAAATCCACGACATGGATGAAGTCGGCCCCGTCGGCCTCCCACTTTTTCGCAACCTCGGCCGGAGAGGCGGCATAGACGGTCTCGCTGCCGTAATCGCCCCTAAGCAGGCGCACGCAGCTTCCGCCGCGAATGTCTATCGCGGGATAAATTCTCATGGCGTTCTCCTTTACAAAATGAAAAAAGTTGTGCCCGCACAACTTTTTCGCCGTAATCAGCCCCTAAACATAAAGCCGCTGATGGCCTCCTCCAGCTTTTCCACGTCGTCGCTGAAGGCCCGAAGGGTTATCGGGCGCGACAAATCCAGCGAAAAAATGCCCATGATGCTTTTCGCGTCAACGACATATCTTCCGCTTACGAGGTCCAAATCGAAGTCAAAATCATTGATTGCGTTTACAAAATTTTTGACGTCGATTATCGTTCTGAGAAAGATTTCGTAGCTTTTCATAAATATACCTCCAGAAAGCATTATACTACAAAAAACGAAAAAATCAACCGCTGTAATGCAATTGTAATAAAAAGTTTACAAGGGTGCGATTGGCAGATTGCACAAAAACCCCCGACCAAATTTATAAGAATTGACGGGAAGAAACAACTGTACTTTTTGGCGAGATTGTGTTATAGTATAAATGTATAATATTGCGGGATAGGTGCGCCTTTTTCCGTAAATACCGTATATATTTATAATGTACTAATTTTTCAAGGGGGAATTTCAATGAAAATCCGCAAGACTGTTGCACTCTTGACAGCGCTCGCCATGATTGCTGCCTTGGCGCCTGCAATGGCCTTAACCGCTTATGCCGACGAGCCAAGCGACTACCTTATTATGGCCGATGGCGAAACGGTTTATAAAATCGCCAGCGAAAATCTGCTCGCCGACGGCTCGTTTGAGAGCGACGCTTGGGCCGAGCAGCTTACCGTGGGCAAGAGCTATGGCAGCGCGGGCAAGGAGTATATTAGCCCCATGTCCGAGAATATTGGAGGCAACCGCCCCGTGTGGGCGCGCGCGCGCCTTATGGCCGGCGCGAAGGACGGCCTGTACGCCGTGCGTCTTGTTAACGATAAATCTACCACGGGAAACGGAATCAACGACGCCAACAAGCCCGCTTCCATAAAGCATTACATAAAAAATGAGAGCGGCTCGAGCAAGATGTACTATGTGCGCTTCTACGCCAAATCAGGCTCGGGAGCAAGCTCGCTTTCTTTCTCGCTGTCCGCCGTGGACGATAAGGCCGACGGAGCCAGCGGCCGTAATGTTACGCTGAATGACCGCACCTGGACGCAGATAGACGGTATGGTAAATGTCAAGTCCGGTGAAAATATGCTTCTTAATATATATGCCCTTTCCGCCGGCACATACCTTGACGGCTTCGATATTTTTGAAGTGTACAAGGACGCCGAGTGCAGCGCCTTCACCAACTGCCTTAAGAAGTGGGGCTTCGGTACGCTGCACCCCAACGGCGAGGTCATAAACAAAGATATTCTTCTGCCCACCTCTACCGGCGACGCCAAGGTTGAATGGGTGAGCTCCCGTCCTGACGTTATAAGGGTGAGCACTAAAAAAGGCGAAAAGCCCACCGGCATATACACCGCCCCCGACGAAGATACCGAGGTTGTACTTACCGCGACGATATCCTATGGGATTTTCAGCGTACAGCGCGAGTATAGGCTCATTGCCAAGGGCATTGCCGACGACGTTCGCGCTCAACTGCTTGCGGCTGTGCCCTACGGTATAGACCGCAGCGTCCGTCTGCCCGCCACCCTCAGCGATTATCCCGGCAGCGCGGTAAGATGGGTGAGCTCCGCCCCTGACATTGTGTCGAACACAGGCTCATACAAGGATCCCGGCTATCAGGTTCCCCTCACGCTTACGGCTACCTTCACCTGGGGCGACGCTACAATCGTTTACACGGTTGAGGCCGTGGCCGGCATTACCCCCTCGCTTATAACCAACGGTTCCTTTGACCTTGTGCGCGGCCTTGATGACGGCACGCAGGAGATTTTCGGCTGGACAACCGGCGTTCCCGGCGCTGACAGGCGCAACGGCGGCACACAGCCAATGACGACCGCTACCTTTGATATAGCCGAGGAGCAGGTGGTTGACGAAAACGGCGAAAGCCATACCAACAAATACCTTGTTTCCAAGGGACACGGCAGCCTTGACAGTGCAAATTCCATCCGCAGGTACGTTGAGCTGACCCCCGGCAAGCACTACCGCTTCAGCTACAAGTCCCGCTATATGGGCGACGGCACAAGCGAGGAATACTATGTTGGCGCTTACCTTGTCGGCAGCAGCGGCTCGGAGATTGTTTTGGAGCACACCAACACCTTCACGTCCGAATTCGGTGAGCTCTACTATAAGGACGGCGAACAGTGGAAGGCCGAAACGCCTGTCACCGCAGCCGACGGCTGGAAGACCTACGAAACCATGCTTTCTCCGCAGGCATATAATAAGTACCTTCTCATCGCCGCCAAGTGGCTCAACAGAGATAAAAGCGCGGGCTCCAACAACACCGACGGCCGCTGGGCCTTCGACGACTTTGTGCTTGAGGAGGTTGACGCCGGATATACTGCCGACGTTACCGTGCAGTATTACCCCTACGGCGAGGATGAGTTCGCCATAAAGGAGGACCGCATACAGGCCGATGTTTACGGCGATACGATTTATACCGCCACCGCCGCCGATAAGGCCGATATTAAGATTGGCAACACCACGTACCGTTACGATTCCAGCGTGAGCACGGACAGCATCCGCGTTACCAAGGACGGCGAAAATGTGATAAGGCTTTACTTCCGTCCGCTGGAGCTTGCCGATTTTACTATAAACTATGAGTTCTACGATAAGTCCGGCGAGCGAGTTGATGCGACCAAGAACCCTGTAACTGTTCGGGGCTACAAATATTTCCCCAACAGTATCCCCGATTCCGCTCTTTGCGATGAAATTGGCTTTTTCACTGTGGACGGCAAGCACTATACCTGTGATGAGCCGGACGTGAAATTTACCCCCGGAGATGACGCGGCGCAAAATCAGATAACGCTTAAGTTTAAAGAGATAAACAACCTCATATCTAACGGCTTTTTTGAGGACGGTCTTAACGGATGGACAGACCGCAAGGTTACGCCCGGTCAACCGCAGGGCGACATTTCCATGGACCCCGTGCTGGGTGTGAACGCGCTGACGATTTCAACCCGCGGCCGTAACGAAAACGCTATCGGCACGGTTTGGACCGTAACCAAGGGTAAGCGCTACCATCTGTCGTTCTGCGTAGGCGGCGCCAAGCCCGAAGAGAGCAACTACAAGTATAATGTCGTCAGCGACGCCCGCAAGCATTTTGAAGATAATTCCAATAACGCCTACGACGCTGCCGGCAACAATATCATAGAATACGGGCGAAATATGACTAACGGAGAATGGAAGAGGATGGAGGCCGACTTCGTTGCTCAGACCGATATGGTTTACTTCTGCTGCGGCTGGTCTGCCGGCCCGATGAAGTTCGCGGCCTTTATCCTAACCGAGTACGACGATTCCGTTAAGTATGACTTCACCACCAGCGTAACCATTAAGTATCTTGACAGGGCAACCGGCGCGGAGCTTAAGCCCGCCACTACCGTAAACGGCCTAGGGGGCTTTAATAACGGCAGTGCCTCTTATACGGCGGAAGCCGGCTACAGGAGCGATATAAGGTACAACGGCAAAACCTATACCTACGACAATACCAGTAAGCCCACCGTAACGCTCCGCCCCGAGGACAACGTTATCAACCTCTACTTCACCGAGGTCGTCCCCGTTTCCGTGGACGATATCGTTATAGACCTTGAGGCCGGTACGCAGACCTATACCCTGCCCGCACAGGTAAGCGTGCGCTACAACAACGGCTCCACACAGAGCGCAGCCGCCACATGGGACGAGGCTCCCGAGCTTAAGTCTGGCGACGTTGTAGAGATCATGGGCACGGCCGCGGGCCTTCCGGTAAAGGCCACTGTGCGCAAGTTCTATCAGGGCGAGGCGCGTTTGCCCGACGATTACGACCAGTATCAGTGGATAGGCAGCGGCACCAGAAGGTACGCCGTTGAAAAGGATAAATCGAACATAATTCCTAATCCGCAGTTCTTGGAAGACGTAAACGGCTGGACTAACCGTTGCCCTGATGGCCAGAGTACGGAGATAACCGGTGCCAATTTCTCCACGGAGAACGGCATAGACGGTCGCGTTATGACCATTACCACCAGAGGACGTTCTGCTTCCAACTCAATAGGTACTGTTTGGAAAGTGGAGACGGGCAAAACCTATTATCTGGCATTCCGCGTAGGCGGCGGTAAGCCGGACGCTAGCAATGAGAAGTGGAATGTGGTCAGCGATGCTCGAACCACTGTAACTGAAAACAATGCGACAGGCTGGGATGCCACCGGAACAATGTTGGTAACCTATGGTCATGATATGACGGCCAATAAGTGGAGCCTTATGGAGAAGGTATTTACTGCTCAGACCGATACGGTTTTCTTTGAAAGCGGTTGGGTTGATAATATCAAGCTCGCCGACTTCAAGCTTTACGAACTCGTTGACGGCGGAAATAAGTACTTCGATTCCGAATCCAGCCCGCTGGCCGCAAAGATTGATGTTGTGGTGAACGACGACGTTGCCGATACTATCTATGTAGACAAGGACGGCGCGGTTCCGAACCTTTCTTCGCAGTACCCCGAGTGTACCATCGACTACTCCAACGTGGATACCTCCGTACCCAACGCCGGTACCATCTATGTTGTCGATCCCGGTTCCGCCACTACCATCGACGTTAACTATGACAGAGTTGTGCTCAGCGCTGTCGGCGGGAATGTTGAAGGCGTTGTGGTAATAACTCAGTTTGACGGCGAGGGCCGTGAACTCAGCGTTGAAACCCACGACGTGAGCGTCGAGGCCGGCGGCCACGGGGAAGTTGCCTTCTCACCGGCCAGTGGGGTTAAGCTTGTCCGCGCAATGCTGCTTGAATCCCGAGGCAGTCTTCGTCCGATTCTCAGAAGCACCGCATATAACAATTATTGATAAAAATCTTGTCGAGGGGCTGTCAACCGACAGCCCCTCTCTTGTAGAGGCGCGTATTTGCACCCGCCGCTTTATCCTTGGGGTAAGGTAGGATAAGGAGCGGGGCTTCGCGAAAGCGGGTATTTGTACGGCGATTACCCGCGGACGCGGAAGCGCGCGCCCCTACAGGGGCTTGACTAAGCATTGCCCGATAAAATCTTACATTAAAGGAGCCCCGTACATGGAATATATCCGCCTGTCTCCCGAAATTGAACGGGAAATAATCCGCCGCGACGGCGAACCGATCAAGGCGCTACGCCGCGACATGAGCCGTGACAGAGCCACCGCCCAGCGGCCTGCCTATATTCGCGATGTGGAAAAAATCTTAAATCACCCTTACTACAACCGCTACAGCGACAAAACGCAGGTTTTCTCGTTTTACAAAAACGACGATATCACCCGCCGCGGCCTGCACGTGCAGCTTGTTTCGCGCATTGGCCGCAACATTGGCCGCCTGCTGGGGCTTAACTGCGACCTCATTGAGGCCATAGCTCTCGGCCACGATTTGGGGCATACCCCCTTCGGCCACGCCGGCGAGCGCTTTCTGAACGAGATTTATCACCGCCGCACGGGGCTGTACTTCCGTCACAACATTCACAGCGTCCGCGTGCTGGACGATATTTTTCGCCTGAACATAAGCCTTAATGTGCTCAGCGGTATTCTATGCCACAACGGCGAGCTGGAGCTTGGCGAGTATCGGCCGAGGCCGCTTTCGGGCTTTGAGGAGTTCGACGAAATTGTCCGCTCGGCCCGCAGCGACAACGCCGTCGCCGACGCTCTTGTGGCAAACACGCTTGAGGGCTGCGTGGTGCGTGTCAGCGATATAATTGCCTACGTGGGCAAGGACCGCCAAGACGCTGAACGGGCCGGTATCCGCCGAGACGAGGGCGATTACAATGCGCGTTTTATCAACAATATCGTAGTAAATCTGGTGGAAAACAGCTTCGGCAAAGACTACCTTAAAATGGAGGACAAATACTTCCGCCTGCTCTACGGCGGCAAGCGCGACAATTACGAAAGCATTTACGGCCTGCCTGAGCTTAAGGGCCGCTATGACCGCGAGGTGCGCCCCTTGTTCGAGCAGCTTTACGACTATCTGCTCACCGACCTTGCCAAGGGCGACGGACTGGTACAGCGTCACCATATAAAATACGTGAATCGCCGCCGTCATTATTACGGCGCTGTTGAGCCATACGAAAAAACGTCTTCGCCCGACGATATTGTGGCAGATTACATTGCCTCGATGACGGACGATTACTTTATTGACCTATGTGCCCGCCTGTTTGACGGGAAAATCAGTTATGTGGGCTATTTTGACGGGCTTGACAACTGACGCCAGCCGTGATATTATATTACCGAAATTATTTCAAAGGAGAATTACTATGGATTACAAACGCCTGGCGGAGCTGTTGTTCCCCGACGTGGACAAGACTCCCGAGGACTACGAGACTATGTATCCCCCGCGCGATTTGCCCGAGGGCGCAAAGGTGACCCGTCTTGGCCCCTCGCCGACGGGCTTCATACATCTGGGCAACCTTTTCGGCGCGATAACCGACGAGCGTCTCGCTCACCAGAGCGGCGGCGTGTTCTTCCTGCGGATCGAGGATACCGACGAAAAGCGCAAGGTCGAGGGAGCGGTGGACGTGGTTATAGACACGCTGCGCTACTTTGGCGTTGAGTTTGACGAGGGAGCCCTGAAGGACGGCGAAAAGGGCGCTTACGGCCCGTATTTTCAGCGTCAGCGGACGCATATTTACCATTGTTTCGCCAAAAAGCTTGTTGAGGAGGGCCGCGCTTACCCCTGCTTCTGTTCCGAGGAGGAGCTTGCCGCCATGCGCGAAAGACAGGAGGCAGAAAAGGCCAACTTCGGCTATTACGGCAAATGGGCCGTTCACCGCGACGCTCCGCTTGAGGATATCGAGCGCGAACTCGCCGCCGGCAAGCCCTACGTACTGCGCTTCCGCGCGCCCGACCCCGAGGGAAAGTACTTCAAAATAAGGGACGCCATCCGCGGCGAGCTTTCTATGCCCGTGAACGATATGGATTTCGTGCTGCTTAAGAGCGACGGCGTGCCGACCTACCATTTCGCCCACGTAGTCGACGACCACCTTATGCGCACTACCCACGTGGTACGCGGCGAGGAGTGGCTGGCCACGCTGCCCTTCCATGTCGCCCTGTTTGACGCCCTCGGCTGGAAGCCGCCGGTCTACTGCCACACGGCTCAGCTTATGAAGATAGACGGCGGCATAAAGCGCAAGCTCAGCAAGCGCAAGGACCCCGAGCTTTCGCTCGATTACTACAAGAGCGAGGGCTATCTCCCCGGCGCGGTGTGGGAGTACCTGATGACGGTGCTCAACTCCAACTTCGAGGATTGGCGCATTCAAAATCCCGCTGCGCCCATGGGCGATTTCAAATTCAGCCCCGCGAAGATGGGCGTCAGCGGTTCGCTTTTCGACCTTGACAAGCTGAACGACGTAAGCAAAAACTATTTGGCCGCCCTTGACGCACAGACGGTATACGACAGTCTGACCGCTTGGGCGAAGGAGTGCGACGGCGAATATTACGCCCTGCTGACGCGGGATCCGGCATTTACCATAGACATGATTTCGATTGGGCGCGGCGACGCCAAGCCGAGAAAAGATATCAGCCATTGGCGGCAGTCCAAGGAGTTTTACAGCTTCTTTTTTGACGAGCTTTTCCGCCAAGAGGACCCGTGGCCCGAGAACGTCCCCGCGGACGATAGGGCCGAGATACTCCGCCGCTACGCCGAGAGCTATGACCACTCCGACGACCAGAGCGCGTGGTTCGGCAAGATACGCGCTATCGCCGAGGAGCTGGGCTACGCCCCGCAGCCAAAGCTTTACAAAAAGAACCCCGAGGCCTATAAGGGCCACGTGGGCGACGTCAGCGCGGTTATCCGCGTGGCGATTACCGGCAGGCAAAATTCGCCGGATATATGGGCCGTCTCTCATGTGCTTGGAGAGGAGCGTTCTATGGCCCGCGTGAAGAACGCAATAGGTTAAAAGCAAAACGGCGGCCGCTGGCCGCCGTTTTGCTTTTAACCTATTATCTCCTTTGCCATGCCGACAAGCTCATCCTTTGCGATGTTCTCTCTGCCAATATAGCTTATCCAGTACAGCCGGCCGTCATCGATCCATTCCACGGATTTCTGGTGCTTAACGGCGATGGTTTGGTTCTCGCTTCCGATGTACGAAAAGGCGGCTTTGCTCTCGCCGGAGGCTATTTCTGCCCTGTCCTCATCCGAAACGTCGTACTCGCCGAAGCTGAAGGAATAATTCCCGTTTTCAAGGGCTGCTCTGTCGGCCTCGGTTATCTCGAGATTATCCGGCACAAGGAAGAACGTGGAGGCCGTGTAGTATATGTCGAGGCCGTTATATACTTCGGCAGCTTCTCCGGTTAGCTCCGCGTCGTCGCCCACGGCCTCGCGGGTTATGAGCGAAACATATTCGTTGCCGCGCGCGTACTCGCAGGAGAACGACTCGTACCCGTCTATATGGCCGCCGTCCGAGTCAAATCGGTCGTTGTGGGTGACGAAGCCACCGGTATATTCAAAGCCGTTCGAGAATTTTTCCACGGCCTTATACGGGTAGCCAAAACGGCTTTCAAGCTCCTTTTGCGAGGGCAGCTCCGTAAAGTCCGGCTCGGCGCTGCTCCAGCTCGTCTGAAAAGCTATCAGCGAGCCCGCCGCCGCGCTGACGCACAGCGCCGCCGCCGCGGCAAGTCCTATGACCGCCGCCCTCGCGGGTCTATGGCTGAGCTTTTTTTCGGGCAGAGCGTCGAGCGCGCTCTTTAGGGCCCGATGAAAGCCCTCTGTGGGCTCGAGATAGGTCTTTTTATCGGCATTATTCATTCCAATCGCTCCTTTAAGATTTTTCTTCCCGCCGCAAGCCGGCTTTTCACCGTGCCGCGCGGGATTTTTAGTATGGCCGAGGTTTCGGCCTCGCTGAAACCTTCTATGTAGAACAGCAGTACCGCCGCGCGTATTTTCGGCGGAAGGGCGGCTATCGCGCGGTAAAGGTCGCTGTAGTCCTCCCGCTCGGGAGCCGGCAGGCTTTCCGCGTTTTCAAGGCTCACCTCGTCTCCGCGGCGGCGCAGCCGCTTGACGCATTCGTTTATGAGTATGCGCACCAGCCACGTTTTGAAGTATTTTTCCTCCCGCAGGAAGCCGAGCTTCCGCCAAGCGGCGAGCACAGCGTCGCCGACGGCGTCCTCGCAGTCGCTTTCATTTATAAGCATGGTTTTTGCCACGGCGTAAAGCGTGCGCTCCGCTGCAAGCACGTTTTGCGCGAAGTCCTCCTTGTCCATTCTGTCACCTCGTTTCCTGTTTCCGACTCCGGCGGCCGCCTTGGTCGTTCAATAATTAGATGTGTTTAGGAGCAAAAAGGTTCAAAAAAATCGGGCCGCGGCCCGATTTTTTCAAATTAACTCGCCCATTACCCTGCCTTCGGCGCGGCCAATCAGCCGCACGGGGCGTATCTCGCCGGTCAGGTCGGCCTCGGAGGGAACAAAAACCCGCGTATAATTGCCGGTCAAACCCTCGGAGAGGCCGTTTTCGGTTTTTTCAAACAGCGCCTCGGCCTCCGAGCCGAGCTGCCCGTTCTCAAACTCCTCCCGAAGCTCCGCCGCCACGGCGGAGAGCCTTGCGGCCCGCTCCTCCCGCAGACTGCGGGGAAGCTGCGGCAGCCTCGCGGCGGCGGTACCGCGCCGCTCGGAGTAGGGGAAAACGTGAATATCGGCAAATCCTGCCGTCCTCGCAAAAGCCAGCGTTTCGGCGAATTCTTCCTCGGTCTCCTCGGGGAAGCCGCAGATTATATCGGTCGTGACGGCGCAGTCCGGCATTGCGGCGCGGAGCGCTTCCAGCACGGAAAGGTACCGCTCGGGGGTGTATTTGCGGTTCATGCGCTTTAGCACGGCCTCGCTGCCGCTTTGCAGCGAAATGTGAAAATGCCGGCAAAGTTTTTTTTCGGCGGCGGCGCGGGCAATGAACTCCGGAGTGAAGGCGCGGGGGTCAACGCTGCTGATTCGCACGCGCTCGATCCCCTCCACCGCCGCCGCCCGCTCGATGGCGTCTATCAGCGTGAAGCCGCCGCCGTCCCTGCCGTAGGAGGCCACGTGTATGCCGGTCAGCACCACCTCGCGAAAGCCCTTTCCGGCAAGGCGGCGAACCTCTGCCTCAATGCTCTCCATCGGCCGCGAGCGCACCGGCCCGCGGGCGTAGGGGATAATGCAGTAGGAGCAAAAACTGTCGCAGCCGTCCTCAATTTTCACGTATGCGCGGCAGCGCTCGCAGCTCCCCTCCGACTCCAGCTCCTCGTACTCGCGCTCGCGCATTATGTCTATCCGCGTCTCAGGCTTTTCGCCGCGGAGGGAGGCCTCGGCCAAATCGCAGATTTTGTGGCGCAGGGCAGTGCCGATGACGAGGTCCACCTCCGGCATGGCGTTGACCTCCTCAAAGGCGGTCTGAGCGTAGCAGCCGGTGGCAATGACGAGGGCGTTGGGGTTGCGCCGCTTGGCGCGGCGCAGCATTTGGCGGCTTTTCCTGTCGCCGATGTTGGTTACGGAGCAGGTGTTCACGACGTATACGTCGCAAACCTCGCTGAAGGGGCAAATTTCGGCCCCGCGCTCGCGGAACAGGGCGGCGCAGGCGTCGGACTCGTACTGGTTTACCTTGCAGCCCAGCGATAAAAAGGCCACGCGCATGGCGCGCCCTCCTTTCATTTATGATAGGTTTCGTTGGCGTTTATCTTGAAGCAGCGGTAGATTTGTTCGGCCAGCACCAGCCGCGCCAGTCGATGCGGCAGGGTTATCCGCCCGAGGCTCAGGCACAGGTCGGCCCGTTCCTTCACGGCGGCGCTGAGCCCGAGCGAGCCGCCAATCACAAAATTTACTGTGGACGTCTGTTGAAAAACGGCGGCAAGCTTTTCAGCCAGCTCCCCGCTCGAGAGCTCCTTCCCCTCCACGCACAGGGCCACGGCGTAGCCCTTGCCCATCGCCCGCAGCACATCGGCGCCCTCGGCCTCGAGCACGGCGCGTTCCTCTGCGGCGGAGGCATTTTCGGGAATACGCCGGTCGGGCAGCTCGGTCACGGTGAAGCGGCAGAAGCGCCCGAGCCGTTTGGCGTATTCGTCCACGGCCTCGCGGAGGTAAGCCTCCTTTATTTTGCCAACGCAGATAATGTTTACGTTCATTTTTACGCCTCCAGAAACGGGCTCGGCTCAAACCTTCCGGCTACGCCCAGCCTCATGTCGGCGCCCACCTTCCCGCCGGCCAGCTCCACGCTGGCCTTTACGGAGCCGAAAGCCATCTGCGGGGTGTTGTTCTCCTTTGAAAGGTGGCCCAGTAAAATCTGTCGGCAAGGCCCGCCCTCCGAGAGCAGCCGTGCGCACAGCGCCCCGCATACGCGGTTCGACAGGTGCCCTCTGTCCGAGAGTATGCGCTGCTTGAGCGGATAAGGATAGGGGCCGTTTATCAGAGTCCGCTCGTCGTGGTTGGCCTCCAGCACCATCAGGTCGGAGCCTTTAATGTTGTCGTATATGTACCTGTCCACCTGTCCTAAGTCGGTCGCCACCGAGGCGGTCTTTTTCCCGTCGCTGACGGTGAAGCCAAGACTTTCGGCGGCGTCGTGAGGGGTGGCGAAGGGAAAAACCACCGCGTTGCCCACAGAAAAAGGCACATCCGCCTGAATATAGTGAATGTGCTTGTCGGGCACGGCGCCTATCTGGCCTATCATGGCGCTCCACGTGCCTATGCTGGCATAAACCGGCAGATCGAAGCGGCGGCTCAGCACGCCTACGCCCTTGATGTGGTCGGCGTGCTCGTGCGTCACCAAAACAGCCGAAAGCTCAGCCGGATCCACCCCAACGGAGCAGAGTCTGTCCGCTGCCGTTTTGCCTGTTATCCCGCAATCTATTAAAATTTTTGTGCCGTCCGCGTCGATAAGGACGGCGTTCCCGCTGCTGCCCGAGGTCAGCGTGCAAAGCCTGAGCATCCGATCACCTAAACCTCGTAAACTCTCTCGATGTTTGCCCCTATGGAGCGGAGCCTGCTTTCGATGTTGCTGTAGCCGCGGTCAATGTAGTGAGGATCGTTGATAACGGTCTTGCCCTCGGCGGCAAGGCCGGCAATTATCATTGCGGCTCCGGCCCTCAGGTCGGTTGCGCGGACGGGCGCCCCGCACAGGCGGCCGCCGTTAATAATGGCGCTTTTGCCTTCCACGCGGATATCCGCGCCCATGCGCTGAAGCTCGCCTATATATTGGAAGCGGTTCTCCCAAACATCCTCTGTCATAATGCTTGTCCCGCTGGCTGTGGCAAGCAGCGCCACCATCTGGGGCTGCATATCAGTTGGGAAGCCGGGGTAATAATTGGTTTTTACGCGGACGCCATGAACCTCGCCGTCGCGCTCCACGCGAATACTGTCGTCGTATTCCGTCACCTTAACGCCCATTTCTTCCAGCTTTGAGACTACCGATTCCATGTGCTTGGGAATAACATTCCTGACAAGCACGTTTCCGCCAGCGGCGGCCGCCGCCAGCATGAAGGTTCCGGCTTCAATCTGGTCGGGGATAATGCTGTAGGTTCCCCCGTGCATTTTTTCCACGCCGGTTATTCGTATGACGTCGGTGCCCGCGCCGCGCACGTTGGCGCCCATGGTGTTGAGGAAGTTTGCCACATCGACGATATGGGGCTCCCTCGCGGCGTTTTCAATTACGGTTTTTCCCTCGGCGAGGGAGGCCGCCAGCATAATGTTTATCGTCGCGCCTACGCTGGCTGTGTCAAGATATATGTTGCTGCCCTTAAGGCCGTCGGCCGTGGCGATGACTTGCCCGCGCACGGTGTTTACCTCGGCCCCGAGGGCGCGAAAGCCCTTTTCATGGAGGTTTATCGGCCTCTGTCCAAAGTTGCAGCCGCCGGGGAGAGCCACCTCGGCCTTGTGCAGCCGTCCGAGCAAAGCACCCAACAGATAGTATGACGCACGCATTCGGCTGGCCATGTCGTAGGCGGCGATATGCGTGGTAAGCCGGCTGGCGTCGATGGATAAAGTGGTTTCATCGATGTGCTTCACCTTGGCGCCCAAGTAGCTCAGCATTTGCGTTATGAGCTTTACGTCCTTAATATCCGGCACGTTTTCGATACGGCAGACGCCATCAACAAGCAGAGCGGCGGGAATGACGGCCACAGCGGCGTTTTTCGCGCCGCAAACGTCAATTTCGCCAAACAGCCGTTTTCCGCCGGTTATCTCTAACTTTTCCAAATATCACACCTACCAATTCAAGCGGAGTTGTCCATATTCACCCTACATTATATAACACCTTTGCTGAAAAATCAAGCATATTTTGAATAAATGTTACATTGGGCACGAAAAATATTTTTTGAAAATTTAAAAAAACTATAGACACGGCTGAAAAAAAGTGATAAAATGTAATTAATTAAATTGGGGCAGAACCCCAAAAAGAGGAGGTAATACCATGGATATGGATGGAATGATGAAAAAGCTGGGCGACGCCTTCAACACCGCCCGCGACAAGGTTTTGGACCTCACTGATAAGGCGGGCAAGAAGGCCGGTGAGGTTTATGACGTGGCCAAGCTGAAAATCCGGCTGAATGACATCCGCCGCGATATTTCCGGTCTTTACAAGGAAATCGGTCAGGCCGCCTATAACGCTCGTCAGGCCGGCGAGGACATTTCCGCCGCAATAGGCGAGAAGTGCGGCGAGATAGAACGTCTTTACCATGAGATGGAGGAGCTCGCCAAGGAGGTTGAGCAGGAGACCGGCGAAATCGTGGGCGATATCACTGAGCCCGAGCCCGATACTGAGCCCGCTGCCCCCGTCGAGACGGAAATCGTTGATGAAAAGCCTGCGGAATAACGACTGATCCGCCGCCGCGCAAACTGCGGGGAAGCCCGTCGGGCTCCCGCAGATATGCGGCGCATATTTGCCGGCAGAAGCGCGGCTGGGCAATCTGTATAAAACGATTCTTGTAATTTTATGCAAATTGCCGAAAATATAAATTTAGGGCAAGTTTTGAAAAAAACTCTTGCAAAATTTCAATCTTATGGTATACTTATAGTATGTAATGAGTGGGCATAGCGCCATTGCGCCTTGAGGGTGGCGTCGGCGCCGCTGCCCCGAACATCGCAAAAAATTACATTTTTATTTTACAGTGAAAGGAGACCCAAAAATGAAAAGTTTGTTTGGCAAGATCATCGCCGGCGCGATGGGTTTTGCCGCGGTTGTCAGCATGACGGCCTTCGCCGCTACCCTGACCGACGTTAATGTTGTTACTGACAAGACCGAAAAAAGTGCTATTGTAACCGGTACGATCAATGACCTGGACGCTGCCAACGGCCAAGCTACCATCCTTGTTGTCCCCGCCGGCAAATCCCTTGCCGAGGTTGCGGATGCCGATATTATGCATATCGACCAGACCGGCGTCAAGGATGGCAATAAGTTCGAGTTCAGCTTCAAGCTTAACCCCGCCCTTATCGGCGAGACTCTGGTGTTTGACGTATACTGCGGCGGCACCGACGTTGTTGCTCCCTATCAGGGTGACAGAAAAATTGACCTCGCCGAGGAGGACGTTAAGTCCTTCAAGCTTGTTGGTAAGGTGACTGTTCTTGAGGGCGCCGATGTTGAAAAGGTAACCGCTCAGATCAAGAACACCGCGAATAAGGTGAACGCCGTTGCTGACAGCGAGGAAACTCCCAACGTTGGTACATATACCCTTACTGTTAATGAGGTAGGTTCTTACACCGTAGTGGTTGGCCGCGACGGCTATCTCTACAGAGAGATTTCCGCCAACACGAGCACCCCCAATCTTCCCGACACCGAACTTCTTGCGGGTAACGTAGTTGCCTTCGCTGAGGGTGATTCGGTTGATATGGTTGCGATGGCCGACCTTTCCGCATTGCTTAACGCTTACAATAAGCGTGTTGGTACAGAAGGTTATAATGCCGCTGCTGACATTGATGATAACGGAATGGTAGTTATGGCTGACCTTTCTGCTCTGTTAAATAACTATAATAAGACGGCAGCTGCTTATAATAACTAAATAACAAAGAAGCATTGAAAGCGAGGTATAATCTTATGAAAAAGTTCATTTCTGCACTTCTCGCTCTTGCAATGATGTTCTCGATTTGTGGAATTAGCGCTTTTGCGGAAGACATTACAGCTACGGCTACCGCAGTCGTTAATACGGCAACTCAAGATGGCGTTGTATCTGATGCCGAGAACATTAAAGTAGGCGACACATTTGAAGTTGTAGTTAAAATCAAAGACATAGTTGGCACCAGTAGCTTCCAGAGGGCACAGGTCGTAATTGGCTGGAATAAAGATGTCGTTGATGTTGTTACCAATAAAGGAGTAGCTCCTTCCAGACCTGCACAGGGCTTCACTAAGGGTAAAGACGTTCCCGTCATGGATGATTATGGCGACAGCCTTTTCAATTGGGATAAGGTTGAGATGGGTGATAATTATTATAACATTTCTGTATTTATAATGAATGAGAACTCTGAGTTCTTTGAAAGTGGTTACCCTATTGAAAATGGTGAAGTTGAGTTTGTAAAGATACGATTCAAGGCAAAGGCTGCCGGTAAAGCTGACATAAAAGTTATTTCGGCTGATCCCAATGGGGTGCCTACAGATATTTATCTTGGCGTTCCTGCAGCGCGTGCAAATGTTTCTTTTGCACCCGTTGACATCGTTGTTAAGAGCAATGAACCCGGCCCGACCGAGCCTACCGTAAAGACTGTTACCGAGATAACCAAGCCCTCTATTACTGAGACCTATACCGTAGGGGATACTTTTGTTCCCTTTCCGGCCAAGGCCGCCGCTAAGATCGGCACCGAGGATATTCAGCTTGACCTTATGTGGACTCCCGAGACTGTAAGCACCGCTGCGACAGGCAACACTGTTGTTAAGGCTACGGCTAAGCTTCCCACCAACACAGCGGAAGTTGAATACAAGTTTGCCGATGGTCTTACAACTGAGTTCACTTATACTGTAGTTGTTAACGATGTTCCCCATGTAGAGCCCGAGGTTAAGAACGTAACCCATATTGAGTTCCCCGAGATTAAGACCTCTTACACCGAGGGCGACGAATTTGTTGCCTTCCCCGCTCAGGCCGACGTTACCGTTGACGGTAAGGTAGAGAAGATGAACATCACTTGGGAGCCCGACATGATTGATACCTCCGTTGTTGCCGAAACCTCTGTTACCGCTACGGTTCAGATTCCCGCTGAAACCACAGAGGTTATTTACGAGCTTGCCGAGGGCGTAGAGAAGACTAAAGCCTACACCGTAACCGTTGCCGCTGCCGACAATCCTCCCGTTGTAGAGGATAAGTTTATTGAGTCCGTTGAGATGCCTGCTGATATTAACGTATTCGTTGGCGAAGAGGTTACTCTTCCCGAGACCGTTGTCGGCCATGTTGCGGACGGCACGACCGTTGACGTACCCGTTAAGTGGAACGGCAGCGTAAACACCAAGAACCCTGTTAAGAAGACTGTCAAGGGCACGCTTACCGCCCCCGAGGGCTACAAGCTTGCCGGCGACCTTAAGACGGTTTCTGTTAATGTAACCGTTGAAAAGAAGCCCGCGGTTCCCATCGTTGAGGCCCTTCCCGAGCTTGAGAACCTTCTCCCCAAGACCTTATATGTTGGCGACGAATATGTTCTTCCCACATCCGTAAAGGCTACCGTTGACGGCAAGGACGTTGAGCTTCCCCTTATTTGGGATCCCGATACCCTTGACACCAGCGTCGAAGACACCAAGGTTCTTACTGTAAGGGTTGACACCACCGGCTACGAGGTTGCCAAGGACGTTGTTACCGAGGCTACCATCTCCGTTGAGGTTATCCCCGTTCCCGAGCTGCCTGTAGCTCCCGAGGTGACCTTTGTTGAGAATCAGACCGGCGGAGTATCGCTCAATGTAAAAGTTAACCTTGCCAACGAGGAGTTTATCAATAATCTTCCCGTTGCCCCTAGTGCCGAAGAGGTGGTTTATATTGCCTACACCTTCATGGACGGAGCTACTCCTATTGAAGGCAACAAGACATATCTTGGCGTAACATGGGCAACGATTGAATCCAACACCGGCAACAAGGTGGTTTACAGTACCGAAAGGGTTCCCGAGGGTTCGACAGGCGTATGGGTAACACCTATTTACCAGTTCAATCCTGACCTCGGCCTGTCCGAGACCAATCTGGGCACACCTGTCGGCAAGGGCGTATTCGTTCCCGTAAACTGATAGACCGCGCTAAGTAAGTTAAATAAAATACGGGCCGGAGAACGCCTTCGGCCCGTATTTTAAATTTAAAACCACTAAGAAAGAAGGAATGTGAAATGAAGAACCTTAAAAAGCTGCTGATTTTCGCGTTGACCCTCGCTCTCGCCGTTACGGTGTTCGCGGGCTGCAACAATAATGAAAAGACGCAGAACCCCGCCGGTGAGCCCTCGACAACAAACACCGATGCTTCCGATACCGCCAAAAAGGTGAAGATTGGCCTTGTTCAGCTCGTTCAGCACGAAGCTCTTGACGCCGCCACCGAAGGCTTTAAGGACGCTCTTACAGAGCTTTTGGGCGAGGAGAACGTAAGCTTCGACCTCCAGAACGCCGCCGGCGACAGCGCCACCTGCTCCACCATCGTGAGCCAGTTCGTTGCGGACGACGTTGATTTGATTTTCGCCAACGCCACTCCGGCCCTTCAGGCCGCCGCGGCAGCTACCTCCGAGATTCCCATCGTGGGCACATCCATCACCGACTATGCCACCGCGCTTGACATCAGTGATTGGACCGGCACCACCGGCCGGAACATCACCGGCACCGCGGACCTCGCTCCCCTTGCCGAGCAGGCCGCCATGTTCAAGGAACTGCTTCCCGACGTTAAGAAGATTGGCCTGCTTTACTGCTCTGGCGAGGCCAATTCCAAGTATCAGGTAGACATCGTTGCCGATGAGCTTACCAAGCTCGGCTACGAGCCCACGCTTTTCGCTTTTGCCGATTCCAACGACGTTGCTGCCGTTACGCAGACCGCCTGCGATAACAGCGAGGCCCTCTATATCCCCACCGATAACACCGTGGCCTCCAACGCCGAGATAGTTACCAACATCGCCACCCCCGCCAATATCCCTGTTATCGCCGGCGAGGAGGGTATATGCAGGGGCTGCGGCGTCGCTACGCTGTCCATCTCCTACTACAGCATCGGCCACGTTGCCGGTGAAATGGCCTATGATATTCTTGTCAACGGTCAGGATCCCGCCGGTATGGAGATAC
This sequence comes from uncultured Clostridia bacterium, assembly GCA_947629005.1. GTDB lineage: Bacteria > Bacillota > Clostridia > UMGS1883 > UMGS1883 > JAFLUQ01. Next base: position 21,952 of record CANRCD010000006.1, on the reverse strand, counting down.
GCTATGCCGACGAGCTCACCAAGAAATATGTTCCCGAGCGCATGGAGCAGTTTGGTCTGCCTGTGCCCGAGGGTTACGAGCCGCTTGCTCTTGAGTAAGCCGGTAAAAAATCATTAGCAATGGGGCGGCCTTGGAAGGCTCCGCACGGGGCCTTCCGGGTTTGCCCTCTTGTATTTTTTGTACAGTAGGTGAAGTTTATGCTTAACTTTCTCGGCTCGTTCGCCGGCCCTGTTGCTCAAGGCATAATTTGGGGCATTATGGCGATAGGCGTTTATATTACGTTCAGAATTCTGGACGTGGCCGACCTTACGGTTGATGGCTCTATGGCTACGGGAGGCGTTACGCTGGTGGTGCTTGTCACCGGCGGTATGCACGTAGCCCTCGCGCTGCTTATAGCTTTTTTGGTGGGCTGCGCGGCCGGTCTTGTCACGGGCGTTTTTCACACAAAATTCGGAATTCCCGCGATTCTTGCCGGCATACTTACTCAGCTTATCCTATACTCCGTCAATCTACGCATAACCACACAGCGCTCAAATGTTCCGCTTTCGGTTGACAAATATCATATCCTTATTTCCCTGCGCAATCTCACTAACGCCATCATTGTCAGCGCGATTTTCGCCGCCGTTATCATCGCCGTTATGTACTGGTTCTTCGGCACCGAGCTCGGACATTCGCTCCGCGCTACCGGCTGCAATCAGAACATGGCTCGCGCAAACGGCATTAATACCGACAACAATAAGATCATAGGTCTGGTGATTTCTAACGGCCTTGTGGCCCTCTCCGGCGCGCTGCTGGCTCAGTATCAGGGCTTCGCTGATATTAACATGGGCCGCGGCGCTATCGTCATCGGACTGGCCGCCGTTATTATAGGCGAGGTACTTTTGGGCAAGGTCTTTAAAAACTTTGCGCTTAAGCTTCTTGCCGCCGTTATCGGCGGGATCATCTATTATATCGTCATCTCTCTGGTGCTTAAGGCCGGCCTCAACGCTAACGACCTTAAGATGTTCTCGGCGCTGGTGGTTGCCGTGTTCCTCGGCATACCCTACTGGCAGCGCAAGCTTGCTGAAAAACGGAGCGCAAAGGAGGACAAGGCCAATGCTTAAGGTGAACAATATATATAAAACCTTTAACAAGGGCACCGTCAACGAAAAAAAGGCCCTTAACGGCGTGAGCCTCGAACTTAACGAGGGCGACTTTGTGACCATTATCGGCGGCAACGGCGCAGGCAAGTCCACGCTGCTCAACAGCATTTGCGGCGTTTTTACCGTTGACCGCGGAACCGTCGTTATCGACGGCGTTGACGTTACCAAACTGCCCGAGCACAAGCGCGCCAAGTATCTCGGCCGCGTGTTCCAGGACCCAATGATGGGTACCGCCGCCGATATGTGGATTGAGGAAAATATGTCGTTGGCTTTTCGCCGTGGCAAGCCTCGCGGCCTTAAGTGGGCTATCACTAACAAAGAGCGCGCCGCCTACCGCGAGATGCTTTCTCACCTCGGCCTCGGCCTTGAGGACCGGCTTTCCAGCAAGGTGGGGCTGCTTTCCGGCGGCCAGCGCCAAGCGTTGACGCTGCTCATGGCCGTTATGCAGAAGCCCAAGCTGTTGCTGCTTGACGAGCATACCGCCGCGCTCGACCCCAAAACCGCCGAGACCGTTTTGACCCTCTCCGATAAGTTTATCAAAGACGAGGGCCTCACGGCCATGATGATAACCCATAATATGAACGACGCTATTGCTCATGGCAACAAGCTCATCATGATGCATGAGGGGCGCATTATTTACAGCGCCGAGGGCCAGGAGAAAAAGTCCCTCACGGTGGACGATCTGCTTAAAAAGTTTGCCGACATCAGCGGCAATGCGTTGGCGAACGACCGTATGCTGCTGTCAAATTAAGTTGTGTAAACAGTCCGAAGGCAAAGCCTTCGGGCTGTTTTGCGCGGTGGCGGATGAAAATCGGCGGGCGGACCTTCGGAGCAAGGGCCGTCCCGACATTATATTATATATTTCTGCGGCGCAATCGCCGAAGTCGGGCTGAGGAAGGTGCCCTGCATTTCGGCGCGCTGCTGGCGGGGCAAAAAATTTCCTATTCGCAGAACACGTGCTTCCCGATGGTGCAGATAATTTTACGGGAACGTATCCATTGATTGGTGGCGGTGACGGGGTTATAGTAATAAATCGCGCCGCCGGTGGGGTCCCAGCCGTTCAGGGCATCGCGGGCAGCCCGCATACTGCTGCTGTACATCTCGGCGTCGATTTGGCCGTCGTCAACGGCGGTGAAAGCGCCCTTCTGATACACAACTCCGCTTATGCTGTTGGGGAAGGACGGATGCTGCACGCGATTAAGCACCACGGCTCCCACGGCCACCTGCCCCTCGTATGGCTCGCCGCGGGCCTCGCCGTTGATGACGCGGGCCAGCAGGCCTACCTGATTTTCATTCTGTGAATTGGCGCTGCCCGAGGGGTATATGCCCATGGCCTGAAGCGTTTTTTCTCCGGCAACGCCGTCGGCCGTCAGGCCGTTTTTTTTCTGAAAGCTGCGCACGGCGCTTTCGGTCTGCCAGCCGTAGATGCCGTCCACCGCGCCGGTATAGTAGCCCCAGTTTTTGAGCTTGGTCTGGATTTGTCGAACCTCGCTGCCCGACGAGCCGTTTTTGGAAATAGTTGAAACCGCGGCTCCGCCCATTATCACGTAAAGCAGAGCGGCGGCCGAAACAATAAGCATTAAAGAGCGTTTTCTCATAATACCTCTCCTTGAGTAACCCCTGATTAAATACCGCTATTCAGCTTGGCACGCCGCTTGCTTGCGCTGATTCCGCTCACGCAATCAGCGCACCTATTTAATCAGTGGTTACTTTAAAATTACTATTGGTATTATGAGCAAACGCTCTCGTTTTTATGCGGGTCCGGTCACAGATTTCAGATATTCGAGCTGCCGCGGCAGTCGGCCCAGATGGTATTCCATATACTTTTCGCAAACCGGCGTCAAAGCCGCGACGACAGGAGGCGGGGTGGTGAAGAACAGCGCGTCCTTGAGCGGCGAGGAGAGAATGTGCTCCATAACGGCCATTTCCGCCCGAGAGACCCGCGCCGAGTTCGGGCCTCTGTGTTCGCGGCAGCAGGTCTCGCCCTCTGCTATGTCAAAAAACTCCGCCGCCGCGCCGCACTGACACTCCTCAGATATGTAGGGCGCGAGGCCCGCCAACTCGCATAGGCGGAGCTCGAACACCAGCTTCAGCAGCGCTCCGTCCTCGGGACGGTTCTGGAGCACGTAGAGGGTGTTCAAAATAAGGCGCAGCTCATCGTCGGCGGGGACGGACGGTTCGCAGCACATCTCGAGAAGCGCCGCGAAATAGGCCGCGTAGGCCAAGGTTTCGACGCTGTCCCGCAGATGATAGAAGCCCTCCACACAGTCGGCTGAACTGAGGGAATACAGCTCGCGCCCGCCCTTGAGCACAAAGTCGCTGTAACAAAGCACGCCGCAGGCGGCGCTGTTTTTATTTTTCAGGCTTTTAACGCCCTTGGCCATTATACTGATTTTGCCCAAGCTTTGCGAAATGGCCGTTAGCACGCGGTCATTGTCGCCGCTGTTCGCCGTCCGCACTACCAGCGCCTTTGTCCGTATCGGTTCGTTTTGCATTTTCAAGCTCCTGTCGCCGCTGATTTTTCTTGTATTCAAGATAAAGCTCAATATTGCCGGTCTCGGTAAAATATGTCCAAAAAAGATCCTTCAACGGAATCGCCTCCCGTTTTTATTATCTGCCGCGGATGCGGAGCAAAAACAGGAAGTTTTTTCAATTATTTATCGCTGTAGCCCAGCTCTCTGAGAGCGGTGGGCTTATTGCGCCAGTCGTCGCGCACCTTGACCCACAGCTCAAGGTAAACCTTGGTTTCGAGCAGGGCCTCAATATCCTCTCGGGCGCGGGCGCCGATACGCTTGATGGTTTCGCCGCCCTTGCCGATAATGATGGGCTTATGGCTGCCTTTTTCGCAGTAGATCACCGCGCCGATTCGTGTCAAATCCTCACCCTCTTCCATTTTTTCGATTTCAACGGCGGCGCCGTGGGGCACCTCCTTATCGAGCAGGCGCAGCAGCTTTTCGCGGATTATTTCGGCGCACATATCCCTGAGCGATCGGTCGGCCGCAATGTCGTCGGGGTAGTACATAGGACCCTCGGGCAGCAGGGAAAGTATCTCTCCGCGCAGAACATCGACTTCGCGGCGGCGGGCCGAAAGCGGCACCACGGCGGCAAAGCCGGCGATTTCGCTGAACGCGCTTATCTGGGGGAGAATATCCTCCTTTTTGACGAGGTCCACCTTGTTTATAACAAGGATTATCGGTATGCTTTTCGCGGCAAGGCCGCTGATAAGCTCCTTTTCCACATCATAAACGCCGCGTCCGGCTTCCACAACGACAAGAGCGCAGTCCACGTCGCTCGCGGCCCGAAGGGCCGATTCGTTCATGAACTCGCCCAGCCGCGTTCTGGGGCGGTGGACGCCGGGAGTGTCGGTATAGATTATCTGATAGCCTGCGCCGTTGTCAATGGCGAGCATATTGCTGCGCGTGGTCTGCGGCTTGGAGGAAACTATGGCCACCTTCTGGCCGGTAAGGGCGTTTATCAGCGTGGACTTGCCCACGTTAGGGCGGCCCAGCACGGCCGCGAAGCCGGATTTAAAGCTCTTTTCCATAACTTGTCCTTTCATATCAGCCTTTGTATCCAGTGTATTATTTTCATGCCGTAGGGAAAGAAGATTATCACGCCCACTATGGCGGCCGCAACGCTGAGCGTCAGCACAGCGGCGGCAGCGGCGTCCTTGGCGCGGCGGGCATACATATTAAAGACCGGAGCGCATATATCCACAGCGTTCTCAAGGGCGGTGTTGAACAGCTCGGCGGCTATCACAAGCGCGCAGAGAATGAGCAGCACAGCCTTTTCGGCGGCGGTGAGACCAAACACCACAGCGCAGGCCGCCACGATTACCGTGGCCGCGCAGTGAATTTTCATGTTACGCTCGAGGCGGAAGGTCTCGCGAAAGCCCTCCGCCGCGTGGCGGAAGCTTTCTATCAGAGAGTGGCTTTTGCGGCCGGCCCCGTTAATATCGTTCATCTCGTCCACGGCGCTCACTCCCTTGGCAGGTTCATTTTTTCCATGACCGCTTTTTCAAGACCGCGCATGACGGGCGTGTCGTCCTCGCCCTGATGGTCGAAGCCCATTAGGTGCAGGGCGCTGTGGGCGGTGAGAAAGCCAACCTCCCTCTCAAGGCTGTGGCCGTACTCCTCGGCCTGCGCCTTGGCCCGCTCCAGCGATATGACGATATCGCCGAGGAGAAGAAGGTCTCCGTCGTAATCGCCGCTGTCCTCTATCATGACGCCGTCGTCGTCGAACTCCAGAATTGGGAAGCTGAGCACGTCAGTGGGGGCGTCGATACCGCGCTGAGCGCGGTTTATGGCGCGTATCTCTTCGTCGTCGGTTATCAGAACGCTGACCTCGCAGTCGGTTTCGGCGCAGTCAAGCGTCTCCATGACGGTCATCACCGCCCTCTGGATAACATTCTCCAGCTCGGTGGTAAATTCAACCTTGTCCTGCTCGTTCTCGATGATGAATTCTATCATTTGTAATCCTCCTAATATTGTATCCTTTCGTGAAAGTATCCGCCAAGGGTTTTGATTATCGCATCGGTAACGGTTTTAAGCTCGCCGAAGGTCAGGCTGCACTCGTCAAGCTGCCCCTCGCGCGCGCGGGAATCCACTATGCCGCGCACCATACGCTCGATCTCGGCCTCTTCCTTGCTGCTGAGGCTCCGAACGGCGGCCTCACAGCCGTCGCAGAGCATGACGATAGCCGCCTCGCGGGTTTTGGGCTTCGGCCCGGGGTAAAAAAAGGGCGAAGTATCGCGGTCGGGGTCCTCCAGCAGAGCCCGCTTCAGGAAGTAGCCCGTGGCGGTGGCGCCGTGGTGCTGAAGTATTATATCCCTTATGCCGCTCGGCAGCCTGTACTGGCGCGCTATGGCCGCGCCGTCGGCCACGTGGGCGATTATGGCGCGGGCGCTGTCCTCGTATGTCATGTTGTCGTGGGGATTTTCGTTATACTGATTCTCCTTGAAGTATAGCGGGTGGTTTATCTTTCCCACGTCATGGTAATAGGCCCCTACGCGGGCGAGCATACTGTCTGCCCCGATAGCGCGGGCCGCGATTTCGGCTATGTTCGCCACCGTCAGCGAGTGGTGGTAGGTGCCGGGAGCCTGTATCAGCAGTTTTTTAAGCAGGCGGCTTTCGGGGTTGCTCAGCTCGCCCAGTTTGATTGGCGTCAGCACGTCGAAGGCGAGCTCCAAAAACGGCAATGAGCCCGCCGTCAGCAGACCCGAGGCAAAGCCTCCCAAAAGGCCTGCCGCCGCGCTCGTGGCTATGCCGCGGCCATCCTCGGTTTCGAGAAAGGCCATGGAGGCGAATACAAGAGCGTTACCGAGAGCGTATACCGCCGCCGCGGGAATGAGGTGCGCCCTGCGGCGGACGCGGCTGTAGCAGAAGGCGGCTATGCTTCCGCCAAGAATCAGGCATATACCGTAGCCCCAGTCATGCTGAGCTCCTACGGCTCCGAGCACGCCCACGCATAGGTTGGCTACAAGGGCGGTTTTCGCATCGGAGAACACGGCCGCCACTGCGGCCAGCATCCCGAGCGGCAGGGCGGCGCGCAGATGATCGCCCGCGCCGCGGCCTATGTAGAACTCGGCGGCCACGGCAAGCACGCTTATAATGGCGATTATTACAAGCTTGTTCGGAGTTTTTATAAGGTCCGGCGAGCAAAATGCCACAAAGGCCGCAAATATGCCGAAGCACAGCAGAAGCGTCAGAACCACGCCGAAAACGTAGCGGCGGCTTAGGGGGCTCGAACCCTTGAGCAGGCCAAGCTCGCTCATCATATCAAGCTGGGCTTGGGTCACAATCTCTCCGCGCCGCACAAGGGTCTGGTTTTTCTTATATTCCACCTGAGCGACCGCAGAGGCGGCCGCCTCGCGTCGGCGGGACGTTTCAGCCTCGTCGACGGTGAGATTTTCGGTAATTACGGCCTGTGCAAGCGCCGTCGCCACCATTTCGGCCTGATCGTTAAGGCCGAGAGAATCAATCTTGTCGCGGCACAGCTCCAGACCGTCGGCGGCGTTCTCCACGCCCTCGGCCATTACCTCGTCCACGCAGGAGACAACTCCCTTGAGGCGGCTGAAGGCGCTGTCGGACATAATCGCCAGTGCGCTGTAGCAGTCCTCGTCGAGCTCCAGCTTGGAGTAGGCCTTGAACTGGATGGCCCGTCCGGCCGAATCAAGGGTATCGTCCTCGCGCACTGTCGTGACCGAGGCGAAAAAGCCGTTAAGCCTGTCCGCTGCCGAGACGCGCAGGTCGTTGTCGAGCTTGTACACGGGCTGCACGCTTTTCATCGCGGCGTCGCGCAGGGCCGAGGTGGTAGTTTTGTCCACTATGGCGCGCGGTGCGAATACGTCCGCCGGAGAGATGTCGCCCGCCGAGAGCTCAAGCTGGCCTGTCCGCCCCGCGGTCAGGCTTATCGTCAGCATGGCGGCAAAGGCCAGCAGCGCGATAAGCGCCGGCTTGGCCAGCTCTGCGCGCTTTTTACTGAGCATTGCGGGCTTCCCTTCTTTCTTCCCGTCGTTCGCTTCGCTCGTAGGCGGCGATTATTTTCTGCACCAGCGGGTGGCGCACAACGTCCATCTCGGTCAGGTTCACCACAGCGAGGCCCTCTATGTTTTTAAGTATCCTTACCGCGTCCTTAAGGCCGCTCTTAACGCCGCGCGGCAGGTCAATCTGCGTTATGTCGCCGGTTATAACGGCGTGGCTGCCAAAGCCGATACGCGTCAGGAACATCTTCATCTGCTCGGGGGTGGTGTTCTGGGCTTCGTCAAGGATGATATAGGCGTCGTCAAGCGTGCGCCCGCGCATATAGGCCAGCGGAGCAATCTCGATTATGCCGCGCTCAAGATATTTGAGGTAGTTATCCTGACCAAGCATATCGCCCAGCGCGTCGTAAAGCGGCCGAAGGTAAGGATCGACCTTCATTTGCAAATCCCCCGGCAGGAAGCCCAGCTTTTCGCCAGCTTCAACGGCGGGGCGCGTAAGAATGATTTTGCTTACCTCCTTGCGGCGGAAGGCATCCACCGCCATCGCCACGGCGAGATAGGTTTTGCCGGTGCCGGCGGGGCCTATGGCTATCGTAATTACGTTGTCCTTTATGGTCTGCACATAATTGCGCTGACCCTGCGTTTTGCACTTTATGGGCTTGCCCCGGCCCGTCAGGCAGATATAGTCGCCCTTTGCGGCGGGGACGTACTCAATGCCCTCCTTCGCCATAAAAATGGCGTAGCGGACGCTCTGCTCGTCCGGCTCCTCGCCGCTTTCGGCTATCTGGGCCAGCCGCTCCACAACAGCTTCGGCCTTGTCGGCGTCGGGGCCGGTTATTTTAACAATGTTGTCGGCGTTCGAGATGCGCACGTCCAGCTCCTTTTCTATCAGGCGCACGTTAGTATCGCCGCTGCCAAACACGCTCATCACGCTTTCCATGCTCTTGGCCTCATAAGTTCTTTCCATTCGTTTTCCTCCGTTAGTTTCCTCCGTTACATGGGCGTTTCCGCCGCGATGTCGGTCAGGCACTCCGCCGTCATGCGGAGCTCCACGCTTCCGCCGCGGTCAACTCTCTCCTCGTCAAGCTTCACAAGCTGCGCCCCGCTCCGCTCAATCTCCTTTTCAAATTCCGCTCTTATGCGGGCGGCCTCTGCTTCGGTGTCAACGTCCTCGGTCTCGACATTCACTTCGGCGTACTCGTCGGTGATGAATTCCACCGGCAAAGAACCCAGCTTATATTTAGTTCTTATTCTATCATACTTTGGGTACAAAATGCTACTGTTTATTGAAAAATTTACAATAAATTTTTTTATTTTTACCGACCGAATTTTCTTTGATTCGCCGGTGGGCGTGCGTTTTTCGCGGGTTTTCGGGATAATTACGTTCTTTTCGCGCCAGACCCTCGCCATTACGGAGCCTCGGGCGTGACGGATTATGGGCTCCTCAATGCGTTCGCTGGGAATTAGGCCGCTGATTAAAACCTGACCCTTTTCCACGGTCTCCATCTCGCCTACGGCGGCCACGCCGTCCAGTACGGTCATGCCCTCAACCACTCCGGTCTCTCGGGCGACGACGTTCGCGGGCTCGGTGGGCAGCTTTTCGGGCGGAAGGCTGCGAGCCGCCACCCGCACGTGCGCCGTGGTACCCTTGAGGTCCACCCACAGCCACATCATGTCGTCAATGGAGAGAATGGCCTCGCGCTTTAAGGCGTTCTGGTCGATATTTCGCTTGAGAGTGCCCGCTGCAAGCCCCTTTTCATTTAGAAATTCGGCGGTCTCCTCTCTCAGCTTCGGCGTGCCGCCGCTGATCTCCACCCGCCATACAGCCGAGGAAAAGCCCCAGAACGCCGCCGCCAGCGCCGCCGCGCCAAAAATCAGCAGGTAACGCTTTTTTATCCCGCGCAAAAGGCGCGGCGCTCCATGCTCGCGCACCCGCTCCATAACAAGGCCCTCGGGCAGCTCGGTCTCCATTATACGGCAGGCCGCGCGGCTAAGCCGCAGCCTGAGCCCGCCCTCTGTGGGGCGGGCCTCGGATATGTATATGCCTTTAGCCGCGGCGGCGTTGAGAAAGCGCTCGGGCCGCTCGCCGATTATGTCCACGGTAAAGGTGCTTTTAAGCTTTTGCCTTAAATCCTGCATACCAATCTCCTACATACAAAATTCAACCGAGGATATTTTCCCCTTTATCAGCACTTCCTCCGCCGTCAGCGAGGCTATTTCGAGCCCCCGTCCCGTCACGACCACAATGCCGCTGATTGTGTTCACACGGAAGGTTTCGGCGTCGTAATCCAGTATACCGCGCAGACCCTCCACCAACAGCTCGGTGTTGGCCGTGACGGTTATCAGCGAATACCGCCCGAGGACGGTTTTTTCAATTTCAGAAGCCATCGGCGTACCTTCTTTCCCGTTTTAAGTTATGACGCGAAGGGCCGAAACATACATTATATAAACGAAAACCGAAGGGAGAAAATTTGACGTGTACGCGCTTATACTCTGTTTTGTGCTTATAGCCTTTCCCGCGGCGGCCCTGCGGGGGGCGGGACTGGGGCTTGAAATTTGCCTAAGGGCGGTGGTGCCGTCGCTGCTGCCGTTTATGCTGCTGAGCTCCATGGCTGTGGAGAGCGGCTGGGGGCTGAGGCTGGGGCGGCTGCTCGCGCCGCTGCTGAGGCCTCTTCTGGGGCTCGACGCCGCGGGCTCAATGTGCTTTGCGGCGGGATTACTGGGCGGCTACCCTACCGGAGCCATGACCGCCGCCAAGGCAGTGAACGGCGGCCTTATGGACAAACGCTCGGCCGAGGCGGCGCTGGCCTTCTGCAACAACAGCGGGCCGCTCTTTATTATCGGCACCGCCGGCGCGGCGGTTTACGGCAGCGTGCGTGCGGGCTGGACGCTGTACCTGTGTCATGTTATCGGAGCGGCGGTCTCGGCAAGAATCTTCGGCCGCAGGGCGAGAGGGAGCGCAGCCCCGCCGCCGCGCTCCCCGAGCGTGGGCGCCTTGGCTGGCAGAGCCGCGCGGGACAGCGGCGCGGCGATAGTCAGCGTCTGCGCGCTGATAATCACGTTTTCCGCCCTAATCGAGGCGCTCAGGATCACCCGCTTTCCGCTTCTTGCGGGACTCATTGAGGTGAGCCGCGGCGTAAGCGAGCTTGGAAAGCTCGGCCCCAAAACGCTGCCACTCGCGGCGGGGTGCCTTAGCTGGGGCGGACTCAGCGTTCACCTCCAGACCGAGGCGGTCACTCCCGACCTTTCCAAGAAGGCCTACTACGCCGGCAAAACTATCTCGGCGCTGGCTTCAGCGGCGGCGTGTGTCGCCCTCATGCGTTTTGGCATAATATAGTGTATAAAAAAATGAGGTGATATTATGTGCGGAATAGCCGGGGAGGTTTCCCCACGCTTAAAAAAACGCGGCGAAATGGAGGACTACCAGCTTGCCATGCAGCGCGAGCTTTGGCGGCGAGGGCCTGACCAGCGCGGCTTTTTCAGCGACGAGGGAGTGGCGCTCATTCACACCCGCCTTTCGGTTATCGACATTGAAAACGGCATACAGCCGATGACGAGGGACGGCCACACCATAGTCTATAACGGCGAGCTCTACAACACCGCCGAGGTGCGTTCTCTGCTTGAGGACCGCGGAGTGACCTTCACCACCCGCTGCGACACCGAGGTCGTGCTGCGGGCCTACATGGAGCTGGGCGAGGACTGCCTCGCTCTGCTGAACGGTATTTTTGCTTTTGCCGTGTGGGACGGCGGCGAGCTGTTTGTGGCCCGCGACCGCATGGGCGTTAAGCCCTTCTTTTATACCGAGACCGAGGACGGCTTTGTGTTTGCCTCGTCGGTGGCGGCGCTGCTGCGTCACAAGGACGTGCGCGCCGTGGCCGACCTCGATACCGTGGCCGAACTGTTTTTGCTGGGGCCGGGGCATACGCCCGGCAGCGGAGCGCTGAAGGGCATACGTGAGCTGCCGCCGGCCTGCTGCGGCGTTGTTCGCGGCGGCAAACTGAAATACCGCCGCTACTGGGAGCTTTCGCAGCACGAACACACCGACAGTCTGCCCCAGACCGTGGAGCATACCCGCGAGCTGGTGCTCGGCGCCATACGCCGGCAGTTAGCCTCGGACGTACCGGTGTTCACCTTCCTTTCCGGAGGGCTGGATTCGAGCATAATTTCGGCGGTGGCCGCAAAGGAACTGGCCGCCCGCGGGCAGGAGCTGCACACCTACAGCGTGGACTATGTGGACAACGCCAAGTACTTCACTCCCGGCAAATTCCAGCCAAACAGCGACGAGGCTTACGTGAACAAAATGAACGACTTCCTTGGCGTAACGCATCACCGCGTGCTCATCGACACTCCCGAGCTGACGAACGCCCTGTTCGAGGCGGTGGAAGCACGGGGCCTGCCCGGCATGGCGGACGTGGACTCCTCGCTGCTGGTGTTTGCGCGTGAGATAAAGAAAAACTTTTCGGTCGGTCTGAGCGGCGAGTGCGCCGACGAAATCTTTGGCGGCTATCCTTGGTACAGGGACGAAACCATCCGTATGGCCGAGGGCTTTCCTTGGTCGCAGTCCACTATGTACCGCTTCAGCTTTCTTCGGCCGGAGATAGGCGGCCTGCTGAGCCCTCGGGAATACGTTTCGGAGCGGTACTTTATGACGGTGGGCTCCGCCCACAAGCTCGCGGGCAATTCGCCCACCGATGACCGCATGAAGGAAATGCTGCGCCTCAATCTCGACTGGTTCATGCAGACGCTTCTTGGCCGCAAGGACTTCATGACAATGTACAGCGGCGTAGAGGCCCGCGTGCCCTTCTGCGACGCTTCCATTGTGGAGTATATGTACAGCGTGCCGTGGGACTACATGAACTACGAGGGCCGCGAAAAGGGCCTGCTCAGAAAGGCGATGGAGGGTATACTGCCCGAGGAGGTGCTCTGGCGAAAAAAGAGCCCTTACCCAAAAACACACAACCCCTCCTATATGCGGGCGGTGTCGGCTCTGCTGAACGAGGTCATTAATGACAGCTCCTCGCCGCTGCTGCTGCTGGCCGACAGGGCCGCGCTTGAAGGGCTGCTCGGCGCAAACAACGTCCAGCCGTGGTACGGCCAGCTCATGACTACGCCGCAGACAATAGCCTATATGCTGCAAATAAACCACTGGATGAAAACCTATAACGTGTCGGTGGAGATATAGCCTCGCGGGGCGGCCTGAAAGCCGCCCCGCGTTTTTTCAACATATTGTTGACACGGGGGCCATGTTTGTGATAAAATCTAAATGGCGGGCAAAGGACAAAACCGCCCAAAATCAGCGTGAATTTTTATACAATTTTATGAATAAAAAATTGGGGCAACCCCTTGCAAAAGGATGAAACCTGTGATATAATATTGAAGATTTAGGCAGAAATACTTAGGCAAAAGAAAGGACGGGATAACCATGAAGGCGTATTTGATTTTGGCCGACGGCAGCGTCTATACGGGCGAGGCCTTTGGCGCCGAGCGCGACGCCATGATGGAGGTCGTGTTCAACACCTCCATGACAGGCTACACCGAGGTTCTCACTGACCCCTCCTACTACGGGCAGGGCGTCGTTATGACCTATCCCATCGAAGGCAACTACGGCGTGAACTATGCCGATATGGAAAGCCGCCGCGTTTGGGTGAAGTGCTTCATCGTCAGGGAATACACTGCCCTCGCGTCGAACTTCCGCAACGAGATAACGCTCGATCAGCTGCTCAAAGAGTACGGTATACCGGGCATAAGCGGCGTGGACGCCCGCGCCCTCACCAAAAAAATCCGCGTGAACGGTACAATGGGCGGCTATCTCACCACAAACCCGAATTTTAATAAGGACGCGATTGTGGCGCAGCTTAAGGATTATAAGATAACCGACGCGGTAAAGTCCGTGACCTGCTCCTCCGCGAGAAATTACCACGGCAGCGGCAGGCGCGTGGCCCTGCTCGACGTCGGCGCAAAGGACAACATCGTCGAATCGCTGCATAAGCGCGGGCTCGACGTGACGGTTTACCCCGCCGAAACGCCCGCTGAGGAGATAATCGCCTCGCGGCCCGACGGCATTATGCTGAGCAACGGACCCGGCGACCCCACCGAGTGCGTGGAGGTAATAAACAACCTTAAAAAGCTTTACGAAACCGATATCCCCATTTTCGGTATATGTCTCGGGCACCAGCTTATGGCTCTCGCCACCGGCGCAACGACCGAAAAGTTGAAGTACGGCCACCGCGGCGCCAACCACCCCGTGAAGGATTTGGCGCTCGGCCGCGTGTACATCACCAGCCAGAATCACGGCTATGTAGTCAGCAAAATTAATCCCGAGGCCGCCGAGATAAGCCACGTCAACGTGAACGACGGCACGGTCGAGGGACTTCGGTATAAGAATAAGAACATCTTCACCGTCCAGTTCCACCCCGAAGCCTGCCCCGGCCCGCAGGACACCGAATACCTGTTCGACGAATTTATAGATATGATGGAGGGAAAGCGCGATGCCTAAGAACAGCAGCATTAAAAAGGTTCTCGTTATCGGCAGCGGCCCCATCATCATTGGGCAGGCGGCGGAGTTCGACTACGCCGGCACGCAGGCCTGCCGTGCCCTCCGCGACGAGGGCATGGAGGTTGTGCTGATAAATTCCAACCCCGCGACTATCATGACGGACAAGGACATTGCCGACGAGGTATATGTTGAGCCGCTTACAACGGATACCGTTAAAAAGGTAATAATGAAGGAAAAGCCCGATTCCATCCTGCCCACGCTGGGCGGGCAGACGGGCCTCAATCTGGCTATGGAGCTTGCCGAGGAGGGCTTTTTGGCCGAACACGGCGTTAAGCTGCTCGGCACCAGCAGCGAGACCATCAAAATGGCTGAGGACCGCCAGAGCTTCAAGGACGCCATGCTCGACATCGACCAGCCCTGTATCGAAAGCAAGGTCGTCGAGACCTACGCCGACGCGCTGGCCTTTGCAAAGGAGATAGGCTTTCCCGTTATCGTGCGGCCGGCCTATACCCTTGGCGGCACCGGCGGCGGCATTGCCGAAAACGAGGAGGAGCTCGCGCAGATAGCTCCCCATGGGCTGCGCCTCTCCCGCGTGGGGCAGGTGCTCATCGAAAAGTGTATTGCCGGCTGGAAGGAGATTGAGTTCGAGGTCATCCGCGACGGCGCGGGCAGCTGCATAACAGTCTGCTCCATGGAAAACTTAGACCCCGTCGGCGTTCACACCGGCGACAGCATTGTAGTCGCTCCGGCCCAGACCCTTGCCGACAAGGAATATCAAATGCTGCGCACGGCGGCCATAAGGATAATCGACAAGCTGCGCGTCGAGGGCGGCTGCAACGTGCAGTTCGCGCTCGAGCCCAATTCCTTCCGCTATGCCGTTATCGAGGTAAATCCCCGCGTCAGCCGTTCGTCCGCGCTGGCCAGCAAGGCCACCGGCTACCCCATAGCCAAGGTCGCCGCGAAAATCGCCCTCGGCTATAACCTTGACGAGATAAAGAACGCCGTCACCGGCAAGACCTTCGCCTGCTTCGAGCCCGCGCTGGATTACATTGTGGCGAAGATACCCAAGTGGCCCTTTGATAAGTTTGTCACCGCTGAGCGCAAGCTCGGTACACAGATGAAGGCCACCGGCGAGGTCATGAGCATAAACACCTGCTTTGAGGGCGCGCTGATGAAGGCCGTCCGCTCGCTGGAGCTGAATATCTACAGTCTCGATTTGCCGCAGTACAGGGCTCTTTCCGAGGACGAGCTTCGCGCCGAGCTTCGCAAGGTTGACGATATGCGCCTGTTCGTTGTGGCTCAAGCGCTGAAAAAGGGCCTGACCGTGGACGAGGTTCACAATATCACCACCATAGACAAGTGGTTCCTCGGCAAGATAGACAATATCATGCGCCTCGAAAAGGACTTGACAGAAAAGCCCCTCACCCCAGAGCTGCTTGAAAAGGCAAAGATATACGGCTTCTACGACAAGATTATAGGAGAGCTTGTCGGCAAGACCGACCGTGAGATAAAGAGCCTGCGTTTGAAGTGGAACATAATTCCGGCCTATAAAATGGTTGATACCTGCGCCGCCGAGTTTGACGCCGAAACCCCCTACTACTACTCCTGCTACGGCAGCGAAACCGAGGCCGACCCCCAAAGCGAGCGCAAGAAGATACTTGTTCTCGGCAGCGGCCCCATCCGTATAGGGCAGGGGATTGAGTTTGACTATTGCTCCGTTCACGCCGTGTGGGCGCTGAGCCGGCTCGGCTACGAAACAATTATTGTAAACAATAACCCCGAGACCGTTTCCACCGACTTCGACGTTTCGGACAAGCTCTATTTCGAGCCGCTCACCCCCGAGGACGTTGAAAACATCGTGGACGTTGAAAAGCCCTACGGGGCAATCGTGCAGTTCGGCGGCCAGACGGCCATCAAGCTGACGAAGGCGCTCAACGACATGGGCGTGCGTATTCTCGGCACCGACGCGCGCGACGTTGACCGCGCCGAGGACCGCGAGCTCTTTGACGAAGTGCTTGAGGTCTGCGGCATCCGCCGCCCGCGCGGAAAGACGATATTCACCTGCGACGAGGCCATTGCCGCCGCCAACGAGATTGGCTACCCCGTTCTTGTGCGCCCCAGCTATGTGCTTGGCGGGCAGGGCATGGAGATTGCCTATAACGACAAGGACGTGGCGGTTTACATGGAGATAATCAACCGCAGCGTTCAGGAGCACCCCATTCTTGTGGATAAGTACGTCCACGGCAAGGAAGTCGAGGTAGACGCCGTCTGCGACGGCACCGACATTCTTATCCCCGGCATTATGGAGCATTTGGAGCGCGCGGGCGTCCACAGCGGCGACTCCATCAGCGTTTATCCTCCGCAGACCATCAGCGAAAAGGACAAGCAGACTATCATCGCCTTCACGCGCAGCCTCGCCACCGAGCTGCACGTCGTAGGGCTGATCAATATCCAGTTCATCGTCGCCGAGGACGGCGTTTACGTCATCGAGGTAAATCCCCGCAGCAGCCGCACCGTGCCTTACATCAGCAAGGTGACTAACGTGCCGATAGTGGCCCTCGCCATACGCTGTATGCTCGGCGAAAGGCTGTCGGAGCTCGGCTACGGCACGGGCCTTTACCCCGAGGCCGACTATGTGGCCGTTAAGATGCCCGTGTTCAGCTTTGAAAAGCTCCACGACGTCGATACCTCCCTCGGGCCGGAGATGAAGTCCACCGGCGAGGTGCTGGGCGTGGCCCCCACCTTCCACGAGGCGCTTTATAAGTCCTTCATTGCCAGTGGCCTCAAGATACCCGCGCTCGGCAATATGCTCATAACCGTTCGCGATACCGATAAGGACGAGGTTTGCCAAATAGCCAAGGATTTCGAGGATTACGGCTTCGGCATCTACGCCACCGGCGGCACCTGCGCTTACCTTCAGGAGCATGGCGTCCGCGCCCGCCGCGTGAATAAGATAGCCGAAGGCTCCCCCGATATACTTGACCTCATCAGCGGCGGCGGCGTAGACCTTGTGGTCAATACCCCCACTCGGGGCCGCCAGCATAACCGCGACGGCTTCAAGATACGCCGTACCAGCGTCGAGCGCAGCGTTCCCTGCATGACCAGCCTCGACACCGCTAAGGCTCTCCTCGCCGCGATTAAACAAAAGGACGAGGGCGAGCTCGGTATTGTGGATATTTCAACGATATAAATAGGGCCGTAAAAAAGTACGCGCAGAACGGCGTCGTTAGCTCGGTATCGCTTGTTTTGATTAAAAAAATCGAAACAGCAATGCCAGTCCTGCTACGACGTCGTTTTGCGCGGTTTTTTAGTATTTTTTTGAAAAATCCCCTTGACAAATTTTGTTTAGTATGCTAAAATTAGTACGCTAATTTTTTATTGGGGAGGTTTTGCCTGATGGAAAAGCTTGGCAAGCTTTTTGTGGACGTTGCCCGCTACCACAGCGGACGCATACACTGCAAAATGAGCGGCCTCGGCGTGGGGCGCGGTATGCCGCCTATGCTCGGCTACATAATCGAACACGACGGCTGCAAGCAGTCGGAGCTCAGCCGCGAGGGACACGTCAGCGCGGCGACCGTTACGGTAATGCTTCAGTCGCTGGAGAAAAACGGCTTCATCACCCGCCGGCCCGACACCGGCGACCAACGCTGCGTGCGCATATACATCACGCCCAGCGGCCGCGAAATAGAGCGCAAAAGCCGCGAGCTGATAGAGGAGTTCGACAACGAGTTTTTTTCCTGCCTGGACAAAGAGGAGCAGGAAGAGCTTGGCCGCCTGCTCGGCAAGCTGGCGGGGCAGTTTGAGAAAAAAGAGGACGGTGACAGCCGATGAAGCGTTATATGAAATACTTCAAGGGCGCGTGGCCCGCGGTATTCCTTGCGCCGGCAATGATGATACTCGAGGTTTACTGCGACCTGCGCCAGCCCGACATCATGGCGAAAATTGTCGATGTGGGCATAAAGGGCGGGGCCGGCACGGGCTACATACTTCGCCAAGGCGTGGCGATGGTGCTCACGGCGCTGATAGGCTTTGTTGGCGGATCGGGCAGCCTGTATTTCGCCACAAAGGCCAGCCAGCACTTCGGTTACGGCCTGCGCAGGGACGTTTTCCACAAAATACAGCAGTTTTCCTTTGCCAATATCGACCATTTTTCCAGCGCCTCGCTTGTCACGCGAAACACCAACGACGTTGTTACTCTGATGATGCTTGTGGGTATGGCGCTGCGTATGCTTGTGCGCGCGCCCATGACCTTCCTTGGAGGCATAATCCACGCCGTCAGCATAAACGCCAATCTCGCGCTGGTGCTTGCGGTGGCCATACCGCTGCTGCTGCTGACGGTGTTCCTCGTTGTGCGCAAGACGTTCCCCCTGTTCAGCCAAGTGCAGTATAAGCTCGACAGGGTGAACGCCGTAATCCAGGAAAATCTCACGGGTATCCGCGTGGTGAAGGCCTTCGACCGCGCCCAACACGAGAATGACCGCTTTGGAGACGCCAACAACGAGTATGTGCAGCTTTCGATTAAGGCCAACCAGATAATGTCGTTCATGATGCCCATTATCACGATGATAATGAACGTAACGGTAGTCGCCGTGCTCTGGCTCGGCGCAAGGCTCGTCGGCGCGGGCGACATGATGGTCGGCGAGGTGAACGCCTTCATTCAGTACATAACAAGAATACTCGGCTCGCTCACGATGATGAGCATGATGTTTATGTCGGTCTCCCGCGCACAGGCCAGCGCCAAGCGCATATCCGAGGTGCTTGACGAGAATATTGACATCGTTTCGCCGGCCGCCCCCAAAGCCGACAAAATTGAGCGCGGCGGCGTGGAGTTTAAGGACGTTTCGTTCCGCTATCGCGGCGCGGGAGGCACGCCCGCTATCCGCAACATCAGCTTTAAGGCCGAGCCCGGCGAGATTGTGGCGATACTCGGCTCCACCGGCAGCGGCAAGTCTACGTTGGTGAACCTTATCCCCCGCCTTTACGACGCCACCGAGGGCGAGGTGCTTGTGGACGGCATAAACGTCAAGGATTACGACGTGGAGAGCCTCAGAAGGGGAATTGGCATGGTGCTTCAAAACGTTATACTTTTCACCGGCACCATAGCCGACAACCTTCGCTGGGGCAAGGCCGACGCCTCCGACGAGGAGGTGCACGAGGCGGCGGCGATGGCGCAGGCCGAGGAGTTCATCAACAAAAACCCCGACGGCTACGATGCTATGCTTGGCCAGATGGGCGTAAACTTCTCAGGTGGGCAGAAGCAGAGGCTTTCGATTGCACGTGCGCTCATCAAAAAGCCGAAAATTCTTATTCTGGACGACAGCACCAGCGCCGTGGATACCGCTACCGAAGCGAAGATACGCGCCTGCTTCAATCATCAGCTTAAGGACACAACGGTTATAATCATCGCTCAAAGGATATCCAGCGCCCGCGGGGCCGACAAGATACTCGTTATGGAAAACGGGCGGATAGTGGACGAGGGCGATCACGACAGCTTAATGCAAACGAGTCCGGTATACCAAGAAATTTACTATTCTCAGCTTGAAAAGGAGGATGCCTGATATGGGACCCAGAGGACCAAGACCCGGCGGCCCCGGTGGCCGCGGCCCGGGAGGGCCGAGCATGAGCGGCGAAAAGGCCAAAAATTCCAAAGGCACTATTCTCCGCCTGCTGAAATACCTTGCAAAATTTAAGGGCAGTCTCGCTCTCGTTATCTTCCTTGTGTGTCTCAGCACGGTGGCGAACCTCGGCGGCACCTACTGCCTGCGGCCCGTTATCAACGCCATCAGCCTCATAGGCGAAACGGACGAGGCTACCCGCGCCGTCATTACGCTTGCCGATATGAGCGGCGAGATAACGCGCGGACTTATCGCGCTTTTGGCGCTCTATTTTCTGGGCGCGCTGGCCAATTGGGGCCAAAGCTACGTTCTCGCGTCGGTGTCGCAGAACACAGTCCGCGAAATACGCATGGATATGTTCCGCCGCATGGAAAAGCTGCCGCTTAAGTTTTTCGATACTCATACCCACGGCGAGCTCATGAGCCGCGCCACCAACGACGTTGAGACAATCAGCCAGACGCTCAGTATGAGCGTGGCGCAGATTTTCTCCAGCGTTATAACCCTCATCGGCACCTTTGTGATGATGATAGTTTTAAGTGTGCCGCTGACGGTGGTAACGCTCGTCATTGTGCCCGTCATGCTTTTCCTCACCCGCACAATAGCCAAGTACACCCGCCGCTACTACGGCAGGCAGCAGGCGGCCCTCGGCGAGATGAACGGCCATATCGAGGAGACCGTTTCCGGCGAGTACGCCGTGAAGGTGTTCTGCCGCGAGAGAGAGGCCGAAGAAAAATTCGACGTCTTAAGCAAGAGCTATTATAAAAACGCCGTCCGCGCACAGGTGGTTTCCGGCGTTGTGGCACCGCTGATGGGTATGTTCAACAATCTTAACTACGCGGTCACGGCCTTCATGGGCGGCCTGTTTGCGGTGGTAAGGCTGTTCGGCATTTTTGCCACGATGGACATCGGCTCCGTGGCGGCCTTCCTGAACTACAGCAATATGTTTTCCCGTCCCGTGAACGAGCTGGCGAATATGTTCTCGCAGTTTCAGTCGGCTCTGGCTGGCGCCGAGCGCGTGTTTGAGATAATGGATGAGCCCAACGAGTACATAGGCGACGCCGAAAAGCCCGTTATGGAAAAGGTGGCAGGCGAGGTCGTGCTCGATCACGTGAATTTCGGCTACGACGACAGCCGCCTTATCCTCAAGGACGTCTGCATTCACGCCAAGCCCGGTGAAACCATTGCCCTTGTCGGCCCGACAGGCGCCGGTAAGACCACTATAGTAAACCTGCTTACCCGTTTTTACGATATCAACAGCGGCAGCATAACCATTGACGGCATAGACATCGGCTCCGTTCAGAAGGATTCCCTCCGCCGCCGTATAGCCATCGTGCTCCAGGATACGCACATGTTCAGCGAGACAGTACGTGAAAATATCCGCTATGGCAAGCTCGACGCCTCCGATGAGGACGTCGAGAGCGCGGCTTATCTTGCCAACGCCCATGAGTTCATTGAGCGCCTGTCCGACGGATACGACACAATGCTCAGCGACGACGCCTCGAACATCAGCCAAGGCCAGCGGCAGCTCCTGTCGATTGCCCGCGCCATGCTGGCCGATCCGGATATTCTCATTCTGGACGAGGCCACCAGCTCCGTTGATACCCGTACCGAGCTGAAAATTCAGGAGGCCATGAAGAACCTTATGTACGGACGCACAAGCTTTGTTATCGCTCACCGCCTTTCCACCATACGCGAGGCCGATAAGATACTTGTGCTGGTGGACGGCCGCATTGTCGAGAGCGGCAATCACAAAGAGCTCATCGCTAAGGACGGTATGTACGCGAAGCTGTATAACGGTCAGTTTGACGAGGAGTAGTGTTCCCGCCAGATAGTAAAAAAATCCCCCGCGTATGATGGCGTGAGATAAAACAATAAAAGTTAAACAGGATGAAAACAGCATATCACACAAAAGCGATATGCTGTTTTGAGTGTTTGAGAAGGATAAATACAGCTATCCAAACTTTGATAAGGTATAATATTTTTCGCAAGAAGAAAAAAGGAAAAAAGATAGACATGTCCTAAAAACTCTGATAGAATGAAGTTGCTAACACAAACATTCGAAAGGAGTTAAAGAACATGGATCAATGTTAATAAAGTAGACAAAAAAGAGAGAAAAAAGTATTAAGGGATCATAAAAGTCTCCTCCTTTTGATTAGGCGTCAAACCACCATTGTGAGAATGAGGCCTAACGGAGTTGTAAAAGCCATGAATATAAGCA
>CANRCD010000005.1 GCA_947629005.1 uncultured Clostridia bacterium | reverse complement strand
GCTGCCGCCTCTCGCGACAGCTTCATTAGTCTACCACAAATATTTTCGTTTGTCAACCCCTTTTTCAAAACTTTTTTGATTTTTTCGGCCGAACACCCGCAAAGACGTACCTGCGCGGGACAAAAATCCGGCGGAGCAAGCTCCGCCGGGGCGACCTCGATATTTACGCTTCGTCAATGATAATCTCAAGGGCCTCCTCTACCTCGGCCCCGGGAACAAGAATTTCGTACCCCGCGTCAGCGGAATCCTGCCCGTGGCTGAGAGCCCGCACCATGACTATGATGTCCCGCTCGCTGAGGGCGGCCCTGAGCCTGCCGGCAAGCTCGGCGTTTTTAGCAATATAAACAACTGTCCACATAATACAGACCTCTTTTCGCTGCCTTACGTTTATAACGATAGTATAATACACCATGCTACCAAAAAAATCAACAGTTTTTTTAAATTTTTTTGTTTTTTATACACTTTCGCTACTTTATCGTCGCACATTCGCGTCCAACTATACTATTTATCGTTGATATAAGCTGTTCCGTCGGGTCGCAGGAACACTTTTTTACGGCGGGTATCCTTCCGTAGGAGCAGGTAACGGCAATGGGGACGGGGCCGCGGCTTTTGAAAATGGCTGAACGGAGGCTGTCGAGCAAGTAGAGCTCGCCGTCGCGGAGGTCGATTTCGAGCGTTTTTTCAGCCGAGGATGCCTCGGCTATCCCTTGCGGCGCAGCGGCGGGCGGCTCCTGCTGAAGCAATCGGACGCTCTCGGAGATAAGCTTGGGGGCTTCCTCCTCCTTCACGTCGATGCGGCCGGTAAGTATAACGGTGCCGTTTTCACGCACAACTCCGCCGAGGCCGGCATAGAGCTTGGGGAACACAATACATTCTATGCTGCCGGTGAAGTCCTCCACCTGAATATAAGCCATGAGGGTGTTGTTTTTGGTAATTTTTTCGCGGACCGAGGTAATTATGCCGGCCACGGCCACGGTATCGCCGTCGGAAAAGCCGCGCTCTTCCTCGCTTCCGGCGGCCAGAACCCGCTCTATCTCGGGCAGGCCCATTGAGGTCATAGTCTGACGGTACTCGTCCAGAGGGTGTCCGGAAATATAGACGCCGGTGGCTTCGCGCTCCATGTCAAGCAGCTCGCGGCTGCCGTGCTCGGGCACGTCGGGGAACTCGTCGGCCTTATCATCCTCGTTATCCATAGAGAAAAAGGATATTTGTCCGGCTATGTTGTCGCGGACGCTGCGCACCGCCGACGACAACGCCTGCTCGTAGACGGCAAGCTTCTGCCAACGGCTGCCGGGCAGGCAGTCAAAGGCCCCGCCCTTTATGAGGCCCTCAACGCCGCGCTTGTTCAGCTCGCCTCCGGCCATACGCTCGGCAAAGTCGCGCAGACTGACAAAGTCTCCGCCGCGGCGGCGCTCCTCTATGCAGGCGCGGACAAAGCCCTCGCCCACGTTTTTAATGGTGGTGAGGCCGAAGCGGATGGCTCCGTTTTCAATTGTAAATCCGCTGTCACTTTTATTTATATCCGGCGGCAGGATACTTATTCCCTTTTGGCGGCAATTATTAATGTAGGCTGCCACCTTGTCGTTATCGCCCATAACACTGGTTATAAGGGCGGCCATAAACGCCTCGGGATAGAGACACTTGAGATACGCCGTCTGGTAGGCGAGCACGGCGTAGGCCGCGGCGTGGCTTTTGTTAAAGGCGTACTGGGCAAAGGCGTCCATATCGTCAAATATACTGGCGGCGGTTTTTTCGTCCACTCCGTTTCGTATACAGCCCGGCACACGGACGCTGCCGTCGTCGTTCAGCTCGCCGTAGATGAAGCTCTGGCGGGCCTTCGCCATATCCTTGGCCTTTTTTTTGCTCATAGCGCGGCGCACCTCGTCGGCACGGCCCATGGAGAAGCCCGCGAGCCTTTGCACGATTTGCATTACCTGCTCCTGATAAACTATGCAGCCGTAGGTCATATCGAGAATGGGCGCGAGGCTCGGGTGCTTGAAGGCGACCTTTGACGGGTCGGCCTTGGCGGCCACGTAGGTGGGAATAAAGTCCATGGGGCCGGGACGGTAGAGCGCCACGCCGGCAATGATATCCTCGAGGTTTTCGGGGCAGAGGCGCCGCATAAAGCTGCGCATACCCGAGCTTTCAAGCTGGAAAACGCCGTCGGTATCGCCCTCGGCGATCATGGCGTATACCTCGGGCACGGAATAGTCTATTTTAGTCATATCCACTTGGACGCCGAGGGAGGCGAGAATCTTCACGCAGTCGTCGATTATGGTCAGGTTCCTGAGCCCCAAAAAGTCCATCTTCAGCAGACCGAGCTCCTCAACGGTATCCTTGGTATACTGGGTTGAAATGATATTATCGCTGCGCTGCACCGGCACGTACGTCGAAACCGGCCGTCCGGCGATGACTACGCCCGCGGCATGGGTGCCGATGTTGCGGGGCAGGCCCTCTATAGCCATGGCGGAATCAATAACCTTCCTAACGGTGGGATTTTCGTCATAAGCGGCCCTGAGCTTGGGATTTTCCTTAAGGGCGGCCTCGAGGGTGATTCCGAGGCGCATGGGTACCATCTTAGAAATAGCGTCCACCTCGCCGTAGGGTACGTCGAGCACTCGGCCGCAGTCGCGGATGGCGGCCTTGGCCTTCATAGTGCCGAAGGTTCCTATCTGGCTGACGTTTTCGGGTTTGTACTTATTAATAACGTAGTCGATGACCTCACCGCGGCGGCGGGGGCAAAAATCCACGTCGAAGTCCGGCATACTGACGCGCTCGGGATTGAGGAAGCGCTCAAAAATCAGGTTGTAACGCGTGGGTTCCACATCGGTTATGTGGAGGCAGTAGGCCGCGACGCTTCCGCAGCCGCTGCCGCGGCCCGGGCCGACGGGGATCTTTCGGCTCTTGGCGTAGTTGATGAAGTCCCACACGATGAGGAAGTAATCCACAAAGCCCATGGAACTGATAACGCCGAGCTCGTATTCAAGCCTTTCGCGATGCGTTTCGGCCAAATCGCCGTAGCGCTCCTTGAGGCCTTCGTCGCAGAGCTTGCGGAGGTATTCCTCCGCGGTGAAGCCTTCGGGCACATCGAAGCGCGGCAGGTGGCGCTCGCCAAATTTGAACTCAAAATTACATTTTTCGGCAATCTTGGCGGTATTGTCAAAGGCGTCAGGCAAATCGGGAAAGAGGGCGCGCATTTCGTCCTCGCTCTTAAGATAAAATTCCTCGGTGGCAAAGCGCAGGCGGTCGGCGTCTCCGAGCTTCTTGCCCGTCTGGATACAGAGCAGCATATCCTGATTTTTGGCGTCGTCCTTGGTAAGGTAATGAGCGTCGTTGGTGACGACGACGGGAGTATCCGTTTCGCGGGCAAGCTTTAAAAGCAGCGGATTGAGGCGCTTCTGTTCATCGAGGCCGTGGTCCTGGAGCTCGATGTAAAACTCGTCGAAAACGCTCTTGAAGAACTCCACGCTTTCCCGCGCGGTCTTTTCGTCGCCGGCGGCAAGGGCGCGGGGTATCTCGCCCGCGAGGCAGGCCGAAAGCGCGATGAGCCCGCCCTTGTACTTTTCAAGGATATGGCGGTCAACGCGGGGCTTATAGTAGAAGCCGTCCACCCAACCCGCGGAAACTATTTGAATGAGGTTGTTATAGCCCTGTTCGTTTTTGCAGAGCAGCACAAGGTGATTAATGCCGTTGTCCTCGCGGCCCTGTTTGTTATACATATCGCGGGAGGTATATATCTCGCAGCCGATTATGGGCTTCACTCCCTCGGCCTTGCAGGCCTTGTAAAAATCCACCGCGCCGTACATAACGCCGTGGTCGGTGAGGGCTACGGCCGTCTGGCCCAGCTCCTTGGCCTTTTTTGGCAGCTCGCTTATGCGGCACATACCGTCCAGCAGACTGTATTCGCTGTGGACGTGAAGATGCGTGAACATTTTTCTCACCTCGCGTGTTTAAGCCTTCCCGTGTTTTTAAGGTCATGCTCGCGGTAAAACTCGTCGATGTCGCTTTGATTGCGCACCACTACTGCCTTCTCGAGCTTGCCGGTAGTCTTATTGCGAAAGCCGATGAGCGTTTCGCCGGTGCATATACTGGATTCAAGCTCCACATTGCCGTCGTCGATATGGCCCGTAGGGACGGGCGCGGCCGCTTTCTTTTTGCCGAAAAGCATGGCGTTCCCTCCCATCAGTGGCAGCCCGCCGCGAAAAAGTCCTTAATATTTATCTCAAGCCCTCTCTCGCCGGACTTGAAGCCCAGAAGATAAAGGCCGGAGAACATGGACTCGTTTTTGCAGAAGGCCTTTTCCACGCCGGCAAGGTCGAGATGGTTGAGCGCAGCGCGGACAAGCAGCTCAAAAATATTATCCTTATCCACGGCGTAGAGCAGCTCGCCCTCCTCGGTAAAGGCGGCGTAGCCGCGGCTTTGCGGGCCCTCCTGCGCCCACGCTATGCGGAGGTTGTCCGCCGGATTTTCGTGGATTGACTCTATAACCTGTTTATCGCTGATTATCATTACCTTTATCATGGTTTTTCCTGCCTCTCAGTTTATCTATCTCCACCTGCTTCAGGCGGCGCCACTTGCCCTCGGGGAGGCTGCCCAGCGTCACGGAGCCGACAGCCACGCGCTTAAGGGAGAGCACCTCGGCGCCGACGGCTTCAAGCATTCTTCTGACCTGGCGGTTGCGGCCCTCATGTATTGAGATTTTCACCTCATGCGCGCGCTTGGGGTCGCCCAGCGGCTCCACCTTGGCGGGGGCGGTTTTGCGGCCGTCAAGCTCCACTCCCGAGCGGAGCGACTCAAGCTCGCTCCGCTCAAGGGGGCGGTTCACCCGCGCGATATAGGTCTTGTCCACCTGATGGCTCGGATGGGTTACGGCGTTGGCAAAATCGCCGTCGTTTGTCATTATAAGCAGGCCCGCGGTGTCAAAATCCAGCCTGCCAACCGGATATATGCGCTCGCTTATGTCGCTCACGAGCTCCATTACGGTGGGGCGGTCGAGATCGTCACTGACGGTGGTGACGTAGTTTTTCGGCTTGTTGAGCGCAATGTATACCAACCGCCCTTCGGGCGAGATGACCTTGCCGTCAACGCTCACCTCGTCGCGTTTCTCGTCCACCTCGCAGCCCATATAGTCCACAAGACTGCCGTTGACGAGCACGCGGCCGCTCTCGATAAGGCGCTCGGCCCCTCTGCGGGAGGCCACGCCGCACATAGCGATATATTTTTGCAGGCGCATTCACATCAGTCCCTTTATAATTTTTATCAGCTTATCGCCGAAGCCGTCAGCCTCGACGCTCCTGTCGGCCAGAAGGCCCACCGAGCCAAGATATTCGCCGCCGGCGAATATGGCGGCGGAGCCAAGGCGCCGCCCCTTTTTGACGGGGAGCGTTATGTCGTCCAGCTCGCGGCGTATCTCAACGGTTCCCTCCTCGTCGGGGCGGAGCGAGGTTATGAAGTTTTCGGCAAAAACCAGTCCTATCTCTCGGCCATCTGCCTCCGTCAGGCTGTGGCGTTCGCCTTTTTTGGCTATTACGGCGGAGGTGAAATCGCCGAAGCCGTAATCCAGCAGCCTTTTGTGGTCGTCCCAGTCGTTCGGGGCGTTGAGCGTAACGCAGATGAGCGTCCGGCCCTCCCTTTCGGCCGCCGAAACGAGGCAGCGGCCCGCCTTTTTCGTAAATCCCGTCTTGACGCCCACGCAGCCCTCGTAGTTCCACAGGAGCTTGTTGTGGTTTTTAAGCGCTCTGTCCCAGCTGCGGCCCTCCCACGGAATGGATGCCTCCTTAGTGGAAACGATTTTTCTGAAAACCGGACTTTGCAGGGCGGCGCGCGTGAGGGACGCCAAGTCGCAGGCGGTAGTGTGGTGACCGTCGGCGTCAAGGCCGTTAGGCGTCTTAAAGCTGGTGTTATACAGCCCCAGCTCCCGCGCACGCGCGTTCATCAGCGCCACAAATGCCTCCTCTGAGCCGGCGGTTTTTTCGGCCAGAGCCACGGCGGCGTCGTTGCCGCTTTTGAGCATAAGGCCGTAGAGCAGCTGCTCCACGGTGAGGCTCTCCCCCGCTTCGAGCCAGAGGGACGAGCCCTCCACCCCCGCGGCGGCTGGGCTGACGGTAACCTTTTCGCCGAGGCCGCAGCCCTCAATGGCGAGCAGCGCCGTCATGATTTTGGTGGTGCTGGCCATAGGCAGCTTTTCAAAACCGTTCTTTTCATATAACAGTCTGCCCGAAGCGGCGTCCATCAGCACGGCGCTTTTGGCCGAGACGTCCTCCGGAGCGGCGGAGCGCACCGGAAAGCATATAAAAAAGGTAAGCATCAGGGCAATAAGCTTTTTCACTTGCGGGACCCCCAAACAAACGTAGTTGTACTACAGCTTATTCCGATGCCGCGCGGTTTATTTCAGCTTTTCCAATTTTTCCTTTGCCTCGGCTATGGAACGCTCCACCGCCGAAGGGGCGGGGCCGCCGGTGAGGCTGCGGCCGCGAACGCAGGTTTCCATGCTGATGGCGTCGTATATGTCGTCCTGAATAAGGGGGCTGCACTCGCGCAGCTCATCGAGGCTGAGCTCCTCCAGCCCGACGCCCTTCTTTTCGGCGGCGAGCACCATGCGCCCGACAACGCCGTGAGCCTCGCGGAAGGGCATACCCTTCTTCACGAGGTAATCTGCCACGTCGGTGGCGTTGGTGAAGCCTGCGCTTGCGCCCTTATACATTATCTCCTTGTTTATCTTCATCGCGGCTATCATTTTGTCAAACACCGGCACGCAGAGGGAAACAGTGTCAATGGCGTCGAAAAGAGCCTCCTTGTCCTCCTGCATATCCTTGTTGTAGGCGAGCGGCAGGCCCTTCATCACAGTGAGCAGAGCCGTGAGGTCGCCGTTCACGCGGCCGGTTTTGCCGCGTATCAGCTCGGCCACGTCGGGATTCTTTTTCTGGGGCATGATGGAGCTGCCGGTAGAGTAAGCGTCGTCCATGGTGACAAAACGGAACTCGTTGCTGCTCCAGAGTATCAGTTCCTCCGAAAAGCGTGAGAGGTGCGTCATAACGAGCGAAAGGCAGAACACCGTTTCAATAGCGAAGTCGCGGTCGGAAACTCCGTCCAGCGAATTGGACGTAACGGCGGAAAATCCGAGCCTTTCCGCTACGAAGCCCCTGTCGAGCGGGTGGGTTGTGCCCGCGAGGGCGCCGCTGCCCAGCGGCATTACATTTACGCGCTCGCGCGCCTGCGCGAGACGCTCCATGTCTCTCATGAGCATACTTACGTAGGCCATGAAGTGGTGGGCCAGCGTTATGGGCTGCGCCTTCTGGAGGTGCGTGTAGCCGGGCATTATCGTAAAAAGGTTATCCTCGGCCAAGCCTATCAGCGTTTCCGCAAGTCTGCGCAGCATGGGAATTATGGCATCGATGGCGTCTCGGGTGTACATACGTGTGTCGAGGGCCACTTGATCGTTGCGGCTGCGGCCCGTGTGGAGCCGCTTGCCCGGCTCGCCTATACGCTCGGTAAGGAGCTTTTCCACGTTCATGTGGATATCCTCGGCGTCAATTTCAAATTCCACCCTGCCGGCTTCTATGTCGGCAAGTATCTCGCCGAGGGTCTTGACGATGAGCTCGCTGTCCTCCTTCGGGATTATGCCCTGACGGCCAAGCATTTCGGCATGGGCCATGGAGCCCTGTATATCCTGGCGGTACATACGGCTGTCGAAGCGAATTGATGAATTAAAGTCGTCCACGGCCTTGTCCGTGGCCTTTTCAAAGCGTCCGCCCCAAAGCTTCATATTATCTTCCCTTTCAACGGTAATTTTTTGGGGCGACTAAGGCCGCCCCAAATCTGCTGCTTATTTGTTTTCGTTCTTCTGCTTCATGAGCGCCCTGACCTTGAGCGGCAGACCAAACAGGTTGATAAAGCCCGCCGAATCCTTGTGGCTGTAAAGCTCGTGACTGTCGCCAAAGCTGGCAATATCCTCGTTGTAGAGGGAGTATTTGCTCTTCGCTCCGGCGGATGAAACGCTGCCCTTATAGAGCTTTAAGCGAACCTCGCCGGTGACGGTCTCCTGTGTGGAATCCACAAAAGCGGAAATTGCCTCGCGCAGGGGAGTATACCACTTGCCGTCGTAGACGAGTTCGGCCATCTTTATGCCGACGTGGCGCTTGAAGGCTTGGGTATCGCGGTCAAGACAGAGATACTCAAGCTCCTCATGAGCATAGTAGAGGATGGTGCCGCCGGGAGTTTCGTAAACGCCGCGGCTCTTCATGCCTACAAGGCGGTCCTCCACGATATCGGCTATGCCGATTCCATAAGCGCCGCCTATCTCGTTGAGCTTTTCAACAAGCTGGCGGGGGCGCATTTTTTCGCCGTCAAGCGTGGTGGCGCAGCCCTTTTCAAAGCCTATCGTGATGTACTTGGGCTCGTCGGGGGCCTTTTCGGGAGGCACGGTGAGCTTTAACAGACTGTCGAGCTTGGGCTCGTTTGCGGGATCCTCAAGGTCCATTCCCTCGTGGCTGATGTGCCATATATTGCGGTCACGGGAATAGAGTTCCTTCTTGGTGACGGGTATCTCAATATTATGCGCCTCGGCGTAGTCCACAGCGTCCTCGCGGGACTTGATGTCCCACACGCGCCACGGGGCGATGATCTTGAGCTGGGGCGCGAGCGCCTTAATCGTCAGCTCGAAGCGCACCTGATCGTTTCCCTTACCGGTAGCGCCGTGGCAGATGGCGGTGGCGCCCTCCTTAAGGGCTATCTCAACCAGCCTTTTAGCTATTATGGGGCGGGCGTGGGAGGTACCGAGAAGGTACTTGCCCTCATAAACCGCGCCCGACTTAACAACGGGATAGATAAAGTCCTCAACATATTCGTCGCGCAAATCCTCAAGGTAAAGCTTGGAGGCGCCGGCTCGCTTGGCCCTTTCCTCAAGGCCCTCGGTCTCCTTGCCCTGTCCCACGTCGCCGCAGACGGCAATGACCTCGCAGCCCTCGTAGTTTTCCTTGAGCCAAGGGATGATGATAGAGGTATCAAGCCCGCCGGAATACGCAAGTACAATTTTTTCTGCCATGGTAAATTCCTCCGTAAATCAAACTTTTCAATAATTATACAACAAAATTTATAAATACACAAGCCCTTTTTGAAAATTTTTCAGATTTTTTTAGCCCTTGATTTTTTTGTCGTTTTGAGGTACAATTATATTAGGAAAATATTTGACAAAGGAAAATGAGCATGAATAATATCAGGATACTCGGAATTGACCCCGGAATAGCCATTGTCGGCGCGGGCGTGGTGGACAAGATACAAAATACATACAGGCCCGTCTGGTACGGAGCTATAACCACGCCGGCGCACACTCCGCTCGAGCTGAGGCTGATGGATATATACGGCCGCGCCGTGGAAACGATAGAAAAATACAAGCCCGACGCTGTGAGCGTGGAGGAGCTTTTCTTCAACAATAACGCAAAAACGGCCTTTGCCGTGGGACAGGCCAGAGGGGTGATACTGTTGGCGGCGGTGCAGGCGGGCATTCCGATATACGAATACACGCCGCTTCAGGTGAAGCAGGCGCTGACGGGCTACGGCAGGGCCGACAAAAAACAGATACAGCAGATGATGAAGCTTATGCTGGGCCTTGACGAAACGCCCAAGCCGGACGATGTTGCCGACGCGCTGGCGATAGCTATATGCCACGGCAACAGCGCGCGCTTCAACAGCCAAACGGCTCTCGGCGAGCTCATGAAACGGGGGACAGTGAAATGATTTCTTACTTAAAAGGCATAATTGCGCACAGGGATGAGAGCGGCATTATCCTCGACGTGGGCGGAGTGGGCTTCGGAGTGGCCATGCCCACCCGCGACATGGCAAGGCTGCCCGCCGACGGCTCAGAGGCCAAGGTTTTTACCTATCTTCACGTTCAGGAGGACGCGATAAAACTTTTCGGCTTTGCTGACAGGAGCGGAATCGACTACTTCAACCGCCTGCTTTCGGTCAGCGGCGTGGGCTGCAAGGCCGCGCTGGCCATACTCAGCGTGCTGGCGCCAGCCGAGCTTGCCGCGGCCATAATATCGGATGACGTAAAGGCGATATGCCGCGCGCAGGGAGTGGGAGCGAAAATCGCCCAGCGCATTATTCTGGAGCTGCGAGGCAAAATCGACACCGCCGACGCTACCGTCCGCGCCGCGAAGGCCTACGCCGCGGATGCGGAAACGGCCTCACCATCGGCCGACGTGGCCGCGATAAACGCGCTCATCGCCTTGGGCTGCTCCCCCAGCGAGGCACAGAAAACCGTGGTGCGGATAAGCTCGGAAGGCGCGGCCCTCTCCACCGAGGATATAATAAAGGAAGCGCTTAGGAGGATGAGCAATGGAATTTGACGACCGCATAATCTCTGGCCGCCAGTTAAGCGGCGACAACGAGCTCGAATTCAGCATCCGCCCGAAAACCATGGACGAATACATTGGGCAGGACAAGACAAAGGAAAGCCTGAAGGTCTATATCCACGCCGCTCTCGAGCGCGGCGAAGCCCTTGACCATTGCCTGCTCTACGGCCCGCCGGGCCTCGGCAAAACCACGCTTGCGGGCATAATAGCCAACGAGATGGGCGTGAATATCCGCGTAACAAGCGGCCCCGCCATCGAAAAGCCGATGGACCTCGCGGCGATATTGACGAACCTCGGCCCGCATGACGTGCTCTTTATCGACGAGATACACCGCCTTTCCCGCAGTGTGGAGGAGATACTCTACCCCGCGATGGAGGACTTTTCGCTCGATATCATCATTGGCAAGGGGCCCAGCGCCCAATCGGTCAGGCTGAGTCTTTCGCCCTTTACGCTCGTCGGGGCCACCACCCGCGCCGGCCTGCTTTCGGCCCCTCTGCGCGACCGCTTTGGCGTGATAGCGCGGCTGGAGCTTTACAATACGCACGACCTCACCACCATAATCAAGCGCAGCGCGGGGATCCTCGGCGTACAAATTGAGGACGGCGGCGCCGTCGAGATCGCCTCCCGCTCTCGCGGGACGCCGCGAATTGCCAACCGTCTGCTGCGCCGCGTGCGCGACTTCGCTCAAATTATGGGCGACGGAAACATCACAAAGGACGTGGCCGACAAGGCCCTGAAAATCCTCGAAATCGACCGCCTTGGCCTCGACGCTGTGGACAAGCGCATGATGCTCTCGATAATCCAAAACTTCGGCGGAGGGCCCGTAGGGCTTGACACCCTCGCCGCCACCATCGGCGAGGACGCCTCCACCATAGAGGACGTTTACGAGCCATACCTTATGCAGCTTGGCTTTCTGAGCCGCACCCCACGCGGCCGCTGCGCCACAAAAGCCGCCTACGAGCACTACGGAGCGCCGTTCGACGCCGGAAACGGGCAGGTAACTTGGTAAGTTTTTACAAATTTGTTAAAATTTTACGCAATTGTTACAAGATTTACAGTTTCGTTACCTTTTTGTAACAATCGTGTAACATGACGATATTATAATAAAAGTTGTCACATAAAGTATTTTCGAGGTGGTTTCATGCGAAAGCTTCTGCCTGCGGTGCTGCTCGCCCTTGTGCTCTGCTCTCCGGCAGCGCACGCCGTTGAAATGAATTTAATATACGACGAGGTTTATCACTATTACAACGAGCCCGACGTGTTTATCGAACTTGACGGCAGACGCGTTGCGACAAAGGAAATGCCGCCCGTGATACTTATGGACCGCACCCTTGTGCCCGTGCGCGAGGTTTTTGAGTCGCTGGGAGCAAGCGTTACGTGGATAAACGAGACCAGCCAGACGAAAATATCATACAACGGCGCCGACGTGCTGTTCACCACCGGCAGCCGTTCGGTTTATTTGGGGCGTTCCAAGGTCTCTATTGCGGACACCGATCCCGCGCCGATGATAATCAACGATAAGACCATGGTTCCCGTGCGCATAGTTGCAAACCTGCTCGGCTACGACGTCGAGTGGGACGACGCCCGCCGCACGGTTAAGCTGAGCGAGGCTTCGCCCTATATATACGGAGAATCCACCTCCACCGCGCAGTCGTCTCAGCCCACGCAGCCGGTACAGCCCGCCTCGGACAGCGTGATAAGCGCCGTTTCCGTTGAGAGCATCGCCTCGGCGGACCTTGTTTACCTCACATATACGAAGCCCGCCAAGCCTACCGTGGCCCGCTACAACACGCCTGAGCGCGTGGTTATGGACTTTGACGGCGCGGTATACTCCGGCGGCGCGGCTTCAGGCTCGGGCTCAATTGTGAAGGGCGTCCGCGCGGCCAACCACGACGGCATGGCCCGCATAGTGCTGGACGTTGACAAGCAGCCCAACATCGAAGTTTACCGTTCTGAGAACGGCATCGTTATCGTGGCTACGGCGGCTTCCGGCAAGTACGCCACCAACATCGGCGACCTTACCGGAGGGGCCGTTTTCTCTCCCGATTCCATTACCGCGGCCCAGCCGCCCAAGACCGATACGGGCTCCGGCGGAAGCGGAAGCGCGGAAGGGGCCGTCGAGCTCGATACCTCCGGCACGGTGGATACCACAGCGACCAAGGAATTTGACTACACTACCGTCGTTATCGACGCGGGCCACGGCGGCAGCGATCCCGGCGCCATGGCCGGCAGCGTCAAAGAAAGCGCCATCACCCTCGCCATATCGGAAAAGGTTGTTGCGAAGCTCCGCGCGGCGGGATATAACGTCATCACCACCCGCACCACCGACGACGTCAAGCCCACTCTTCAGGAGAGGGCCGAGATAGCCAATAAAAAGCGCGGCGGCAAAATTCCGGCGATTTTCGTCAGCATACACTGCAATTCCTTTGAAAATCCCGATTCCAACGGCACGCAGGTCTATTACGACCCAGACTCAAAGTACGGCACGATTTTAGCGGAGAATATCTACAACGCCAACCTTGCCGCCACAAGTCTGCGCGCCGGCCAGATACACGACGGCTCGCACCTTTACGTGGTGCGCACCACGCTCCAGCCCGCCGCCCTTGTCGAGACCGCCTTTATCAGCAACTCCTCCGACAGGGCCTACCTCACCAGCGAGTCCGGACAGGAGGCGCTTGCCTCCGGCATAACCGAAGGTATTATAAAAACGATGGATAAAATGAAGGCCGACAAAGGTCTGTAAGAATATACGAAAAGGGCGGCCGATGGCCGCCCTTTTTTAAAGCCTGTGGCAAACAGGCTTTTAGCCCTCTGTCGTTCGCACCTGAACCTGCCTCCACTTTTTCCCGACGCGCACCCACGCGCTGCCGTCGTCCTCGACAGAGTAGACCTCGTCATAGACAAAGGCCGTTGCGTCAACGCCGCTCTTGTCGATAAAACCCCATTTGCCGTCACGCTTAACCGCGGCAAAGCCGTAATCGAAACTTTCCGCGTCCTCAAAGGGGCCGAAGAGCCTGTCGCCTCCGGCGTCAAGGAAGTACCACTCGCCATCGAGCGAGGCCGGCATCAGGCCGAAGGAGCGAAATTTCATGCTGTCGTAAATCGCGGGCAGTACAAGGTCGCCGTTTTCGTTTATAGCGCCGTATTTTCCGTCGATTTTCACCGCGGCAAGCTGCTCGCAGAACATCTCGGCGTTCTCGTATATGGGCTCGATGTCCCAGCTGTATCCGCCGTCGCCGCTCTTGTCGAGCAGCACATAGCCCCAGCTTTTGCCGTCCTCGGTGGCGGGGGCCAGATACTTGTTTTCGTCCACATAGTAGCTGTCGCGGGCGTCGGCAAAGGCGTAATCAGTCAGCGGGGCCTTTTCGCCCTCGTCGTTTTCATATACGTAGCGCACAGCGCCGTCGGCGTTTTTCTCCGGATATGGGAAACCGTCCTTCCCGCGGTTGAGCTCAAAATAAGTAGTCCTGTAAATTACGCCGCTCTTGCTTTCGGCGGCCTCCTTAAGTCCGGCAAACTCGCCCGTCATGCCGTTTTTTCCGCACGAGCACAGTGTCAGCGCGGCTATCGCGGCTATAAAGAAGAAAATCATTCTTTTTCTCATACAAAAAATACCTCCGTCAGACTATATTTATTATACATTTTACACTAATCCGCCGAAAATTTCAATATAAATCTTGAAATTTTTCTCCAACGGGTGTATAATTGGTTTCACGGCAAAAAATAGCAGGGAACGGAGGGGCGGCAATGGACGGCGTCCGCGAAAAATACGAATATTACAAAACCCTTGTGACAGAGCGGCGGGAGGAATTTGCCTCGCTGATGGACTTTGTGGAGAATAAAACCGCCTATCTGACGGCTCCGGCCAGTACCCGCTATCACCTTAACCGAGAGGGCGGGCTGCTCGAGCACAGCGTGAACGTGTGCGAAGCTCTGCTGCGCCTGCGCGAGGCGCTGGCGCCGGAGATAAGCGTTGAAAGCTGCGTGGTGACGGCGCTGCTGCACGATCTCGGCAAAGCGGGCGTGCCGGGTAAGCCCATGTATCTGCCCAACACGCCCACCCAAAAACAAAAGGAATACGGCATAGCCGCGCCCTTCCGCATGAGCGACAAGCTCACATACTTAAGCGTGCCGGTGCGCAGTCTTTACCTCATCGGTCCGCGCTTCCCCCTGACGGAGGACGAGGCTCAGGCCATAGTTTACCACGACGGCCAGTATGTTGACGACAACAGTTCCGTGGCGGCGAAGGAGCGTCCGCTGCTGCTGCTTTTGCACTACGCCGACAACTGGAGCTGCTTTGTAACAGAAAAAAACGGGAAAAAGAAGAACTGACAGAAAAGAGGAATACCCATGAGAGACCCCAAGGATATAAGAAATATAGCCATAATCGCTCACGTAGACCATGGCAAGACCACTCTTGTGGACGCAATGCTCCGCCAGAGCGGCGTTTTCCGCGAGAACGAGCAGGTGGAGGAGCGCGTGATGGACTCGAACGATCTCGAGCGCGAGCGCGGCATAACCATACTTGCCAAGAACACCAGCCTTGTCTACGGCGGCGTGAAAATAAACATAATCGACACCCCCGGCCACGCCGACTTCGGCGGCGAGGTGGAGCGCGGCCTTAAAATGGCCGACGGCGTGCTGCTGCTTGTGGACGCCTTCGAGGGCTGTATGCCACAGACCCGCTTTGTGCTGAAAAAGGCTCTGGCGCTGAACCTTTGCCCCATAATGGTGATAAACAAGGTGGACCGCCCCGGCGCCCGCCCCTACGAAGTGACGGACGAGCTTTTGGAACTGTTCATCGACCTCGGCGCCACCGACGAGCAGCTTGACGCACCCATCGTCTACGTCAGCGGGCGCGACGGCTGGGCAAGCCTTTCGCCCGATAATCACCCAGACAACCTTAAGGTGCTGTTCGACCTCATCGTCGATACCATACCCGCCCCCAAAAACACCATGGACGGCGAGTTTCGTATGCTGGTGTCGAACATCGACTATGATTCCTTCACCGGCCGTATAGCCGTGGGCCGCATCGACCGCGGCGTTGTCAGGACAAATATGCCCATAACTATCTGCCGCGAGGGCATAACGCCCTATAATTCCCGCGTCAGCAAGCTGCACTGCTTCACCGACCTCAGCCGAGAAACCATAACCGAGGCCGGCGCAGGCGAGATAGTTGCCATAAGCGGCGTGGATAAGATAAACATCGGCGATACGATATGCTCCCCCGCACAAGTGGAGCCGCTGCCATTCACCCCCGTGGACGAGCCTGTGCTCTCGATGACCTTCTGCGTGAACGACAGTCCCTTCGCCGGAAAGGACGGCGAGTACGTCACAAGCCGGCACCTGCGCGACCGCCTCATGCGCGAGCTCGAAAGCAACATTGCCCTCAAGGTGGCCGAGACCGACTCCCCCGACCGCTTTGTCGTTTCGGGCCGAGGCGAGCTTCACCTGAGCGTACTCATCGAAAATATGCGCCGTCAGGGCTACGAGTTCGCGGTGGGCAAGCCCCGCACCATAAACAAAACTATCGACGGCGTGCTCTGCGAGCCGGTGGAGCTTTTGACCGTGGACGTGCCGGACGAGTTCACCGGCGTGGTTATGGAGGGCATAGGCAGCCGCAAGGGTACGCTCGTAAACATGGCCCCCGGCGCTGCCGGCTATACCAAGCTTGAGTTCAAAATCCCCGCCCGGGGGCTCATCGGCTATCGCGGCGAGCTGCTGACGGCCACAAAGGGCACCGGCGTCATAAATCACGTTTTCGACAGTTACGAGCCCTATATCGAGGGCGACTTCAACACCCGCAGCCGCGGCAGCCTCATCGCGCACGAGGACGGCGAGGCCGTGGCCTACGGCCTGTTCAACGCGCAGGACAGGGGCGATATGTTTATAGGGCCCGGCGAAAAGGTATACGAGGGCATGGTCGTGGGCGAATGCAGCCGTCTGGAGGACATTGTGGTGAACGTGTGCAAGCGCAAGCAGGCTACGAATATGCGCGCCGCCGGCAGCGACGACAATATCCGCCTAACTCCTCCCCGCAATATGAGCCTCGAGGAATGTCTTGAATTCATAGGCGACGACGAGCTGCTGGAGGTCACTCCACACGCTCTGCGCCTCAGAAAGGCCATTTTGAATACCGACCTCCGCGCGAAGGCCGCCAACCGCGCAAAAAAGGGAATGAAATAGGGGTCGCTTTTGATATGGCCGTCGCCTAAATAACCCCCTAACACGTTTAAGGAGCCCGCGGGCCCATTAAAAACCCCCGTAAAAGTAATTTTACGGGGGTTTTTTATATTTACGCATTTGTTGCGGCTTGCAATAAAAGGCTTCCCCCTTAGGGGAAGCTGTCGGCGAAGCCGACTGATGAGGGGCAGCTGCGTAAGCCGCGTCACAATTGGCTTTATTTATATAAATTCTTATATAAATTCTGTGGTAGGGAGCGCCGACCTCGGCGCTCCGCAGGTTGCTGTGCAAATATTTGTTAGATAAATATAATAGCAAAATGGGCCGTCAAACAATTTGCTCCGTAAATTGGAGGCGCTAGATCCAAAGCATATTTTTTACGTTCCCTATTACAGGCTTTTTCGCAAATGCTCTATCGCGCTTTTTTCGATACGGCTGACTTGGGCTTGGCTTATGCCTATCTCGCCGGCAACCTCTGTCTGGGTTTTTCCCTTGAAAAACCGCAGATTCACCACGCCCTTCTCCTTTTCGGGCAGCTTGCTGAGCGCCTCGCGCAGGGAGATTTGCTCTATCCATGTTTCGTCGAGGTTTTTTTCGTCGCGCACCTGATCCATGACGAACACGGTGTCGCCGCCGTCATGGTAAACCGGCTCGAACAGGGATATCGGCTCCTGAACGGCGTCGAGCGCCATAACGACGTCCTCCCTCGGGAGCTCGAGCGCGGCGGCTATCTCGTCGATGTTGGGCTCGCGCTGGTTTTCGTTCATCATTTTTTCCTTGACGCACAGCGCCTTATAGGCCGTGTCACGCAGTGAGCGGCTGACACGAACGGCGTTGTTGTCGCGCAGATAGCGGCGTATCTCGCCGATTATCATCGGCACGGCGTAGGTGGAAAACTGCACGTTTTGGCTGAGGTCAAAATTGTCGATGGCCTTTATCAGCCCGATACAGCCCACCTGAAACAAATCGTCTACGTATTCGCCGCGGTTGTTGAAGCGCCCGATTATGCTCAGCACCAGTCTGAGATTGCCCTTTATAAACTTGTCACGGGCGGCGGCGCTTCCGGCCTTTATTTCGAGAAAAAGCTCGCGCTTTTCGTCGGCGGTCAGCGTTGGCAGCTTGGCGGTGTTAACCCCGCAGATTTTGACTTTGCCATTCATCAAGTAAAAACCCCCTTACTGTCCATAGTATGGACAGAGGGGGGTTCGTTTATTCCGCGGCGGGGCCCAAATCGTAGAGCCTTGAATAGATAAAATCGTAGAGCCGAACCCGCCGTAGATAGCGGTCGGTCTCGCCGAAGGGTATGGCGCTCATGCCGCCATCCGAGGCGAGCCACTTGTCCACGTTGCCCTCGCCGGCGTTATAGGCCGCTACGGCGCAGCGCAGGTCTCCGCCGTATTTATCAAGAAGATACCCAAGATACAGCGCGGCAAGACGAATACTGAGCTCCGGATCAAAGGAAGCGCCTTCGCGGTACTCCATACCGCCCATTTCCGCCGCGTAGCGGGCGGTCGCGTCAGTGAGCTGGGCCAACCCCTTGGCTCCCGCCGGACTTACAGCCGCTTTGTCGAAATTGCTTTCGGCCTTTATCACAGCGTAAATTAGGCTGGGGCGAACGCCGTAATCCCGCGCGCCGGCGAGCACCGCATCTCGATACGGGGCCGGAAAGCCGCCGTATAGCAGCAGCGCCGCGAGAATTGCCGCTGCCGCCGCGCAGGCGAGCGCCCGCGTCAGATTCAGAGTTTCGCGCATAGCGCCTCCTTCACCTTTTGTCCGAGGGCCTCCTCGGTGGAGGAATTGTCTATCAGAACGCAGCGCCCGCCGTAGGGCGTCTGACTGAGGATTCTGTTTACGGCCTCCGTGCGGGAAAGGCCGTCGCGCTCCATAATCCGCGCGAGGCGCAGTTCCTCGGGGGCCGTGACGCGCCAGACCTCGCCGCAGAGGCGGTCGAGCCCGCTCTCCCCGAGCGCCGCCGCGTCGATAACCACGGTTTCGCCGCTGTGGGCGGCGGCCTCGGCGGCTATGGCCTCGGTTATGGGCGGGTGAGTAATAGCGTTGAGCTTTTTCAGCTTTTCGCCGTCGGAAAATACGATTTTACCGAGAGCCCGCCGGTCGAGCGTACCGTCGGGCAGAATACAGCCCGCGCCGAAGGCGGTTTTTATTTTTTCCAGTATATCCGGGCGCGTTGTCACCTCGTGACCCACGCGGTCGGCGTCGATGACGTGGCAGCCAAGCCGCCGCAGCGCTGCGGCGGCCGTGCTTTTGCCCGCGCCCGTCAGTCCCGTTAGTCCGATTATCATTTTATCACCTTATTTCGCTTCGTACCAGCTTTTACCGGTGTGTACGTCGGCCACCAGCGGCACGTTTAGCCTTACGGCGTTCTCCATTTCGCGGCGGAGCAGTTCGCCCGCTCGGGCGGCCTCGGCCTCGGGGGCCTCGATGATAAGCTCGTCATGTATCTGGAGAATGAGCCGCGAGTTGGGACATTCCTTTTTAAGGGCGTCGTAAACCCGCACCATGGCTATCTTTATAATGTCGGCGGCGCTGCCCTGTATGGGGGTATTCATCGCGATGCGCTCTCCGAAGGCGCGGAGGTTGCGGTTGCGCGACTCCAGCTCGGGCACGGCGCGTCGGCGGCCGAAAATTGTGGAAACATAGCCGTCGGCCTTGGCGGCGGCTACGGTTTTTTCCATATATTCTTTAACCCCATGGTATTTCTCAAAGTAGCTTTCGATATACCGTTTGGCCTCGGCGCGGCTGATTTTCAGCTCGTTAGCCAGCGAAAACTCGCCCTGACCGTAAATTATGCCGAAGTTGACGGTCTTTGCGCGCGAGCGCATCTCGGGCGTGACGCAGAAGTCCGGAACGCCGAAAACCTGCATAGCCGTAAGGGTATGGATATCGTCGTTTTCGCTGAAGGCGCGGCACATGGCATCGTCGCCGGAGATATGCGCCAGCACGCGCAGCTCTATTTGGCTGTAGTCGGCGTCCACCAGCAGGCAGCCCTCCTTCGCCACAAACATCTTGCGCAGCTCGCGCCCGAGCTCGGTGCGGACGGGAATGTTCTGCAAATTAGGCTCGGTGGAGCTAATACGGCCCGTTGCCGTGACCGTCTGGTTAAGCGACGAGTGTATGCGGCTCTCGCCGTCAACCAGCGGGAGCAGAGCGTCGGTGTAGGTGCTCTTAAGCTTGGCAGCGCGGCGGTATTCGATGATGAGGTCGATTATCTCATGACGGGAGCGCAGCTTTTCGAGCACCTCGCTGTCGGTGCTGTAGCCGCGCTTGCTTTTCTTGACGACAGGCAGGCCCAGCCGCTCGAAAAGCACCGAGCCGAGCTGCTTGGGCGAATTGAGGTTGAATTCGCCTCCGGCCATAAAGTATATGCTCTGCTCAAGCCCCGTTATGCGTTCGCCCAGCATTTCGCCGAAAAGTCGGAGCTGCTCCACGTCGATGCGGCAGCCCTCGCGCTCCATAGAAAACAGCACTCTCTCAAGCGGGAGCTCGATGCCGCGCAAAAGATTAGTCTGACCGCGGCGCTCTATCTCCTCCGTCTGCGCCCGCATGAGGGCGGGCAGCGACGAGGCCGCGCAGGGCAGCGCCAACGCGCGGCACAGCTCGCGAAGATCGTATACCGTCTGCTGAGGGTCGAGAATATAAGCGCCTATCTCGGTATCGTAAAACTCGCCGCCGAGCGTTATTCCGACGGCCGCGAGGCTGTGCATGGCGCTTTTGACGCGGTGGGATATTTTTTTCGAGGGGCCTTCAAAGGCGGGGCGCAGAGCCTCTGGCGGGGCGGTGAGGTCCCTCCCGCCGATTGAAAAGGCGATTTCGCCGTCCTCTCCGATGATAAAGGGAAGCTCCTCCGCGCAGGCCGCCGTGGCCAAATCCTCGTCAGAGGCGGGACCCGTTTCGGGAGCGGGGCCCGCCTCGGGCTCCTCAGCCTCGCCGAGGCCAAGCCTTTCGGCTATGCGGCGCAGTTCAAGCTGCTCAAGCTTGCGCGAGAGCGCGGCTACGTCGGCGGGGCGCAGCGCGGCGGCCTCCACGGAGAAATCCAGCGGGATGTCGCGGCGGATTTCGCAGAGGTCGTAGCAGAGATAAGCCATATCTCTGCCGTCAATGAGCTTCTGCCGCCAGCCCTTTTTGATAAAGGGGTCGTCTATATTTTCGTATATCTCGTCAAGGCCATGGAATTTTTTGACGAGCTCAAAGGCGGTTTTTTCGCCGATTCCGCTGACGCCCGGCACATTGTCGCTGCTGTCGCCCATGAGGGCCTTAACGGCCACGAACTCACGCGGGGTCACGCCGTATTTTTCCGCCACTGCGTCGGCATCGTAAACGTCGGTTTTGGTTTGGGAATAGCTGGTGGTGGTCAGCAGCACGTGAGTTGTCGGCGAGGCAAGCTGCAGGTCGTCCCTGTCGCCGGTGGCTATGCCGCACCAGACGCCGCTTTCCTCGCACACGCGGCTGACATGGCCGATTATATCGTCGGCCTCGTAGCCCTCCAGCGAGAGCTGGAGCACGTTCATGGCCGAAAGCAGTTCCTTTAAGTGGGGGAGCTGCGCGGCCAGATCCTCGGGCATACCCTTGCGCTGGGCCTTGTACTCGCCGTACATTTTGTGGCGAAAGGTAGGGGCTTTAAGGTCAAAAGCCACGCAAAGGGCGTCGGGCGAGTAATCGTCCTCGAGGCGGAGGAGAATATTCATAAAGCCCAAAATTCCGTTGGTGGGAATACCGTCCTTCGTAGAGAGCGGCCTTATGCCGTAATAGGCCCTGTTTACTATGCTGTTGCCGTCGATGATAATCAGCTTTTTCATGGAGGAGCTCCTTTTCGCTTTTGCGTATTATAATTCTATTATACTCCGAGGCGGCGGAATTTTCAATATTTTTTACTGTAAAAAGGCAGAAAAAAACGGAACCCTAAACAGGCTCCGTTTGCAGTTACAATAATTAAACTTCTGTATAAGCACAGGGGAACCGAACGACGCGGCGGTTTACAGCGGCAAAAATTCCCCCATGCTGCGTAAAAAATGCTCGGAAGGCGTCAGTCTTCCTGCGCTTTTTGCCTTGCCCGAAAAAAATTTCGCTCGCTATAAACTCCTTTGGACCGTGCGGGTGGATATTTTTTCGTAGGCAAGGAAAAAGTTTCTCGGAATACTGACGTATTCCGAGCGGTTCTTTGACGTAGGCTGCTGCGGGAAAACATACCCCCGCACGGCGCACGGGGTTCGAACCCCTGTGCTCAGAGGAGATTAATTTTTGTGAAGCGCATAGCACTCGCTGCAGTAAATAGGTCTGTCGTTCTTGGGAACGAAGGGAACCTTTGCTTCCTTTCCGCAATCGGCGCAGACAGCCGTGTACATCTCGCGGCCTTCCCTGAGAGCCGACTTTTTCTTTGCGCGGCACTCTTTACATCTCTGAGGCTCGTTCTGGAAGCCTTTCTCCGCATAGAACTCCTGCTCGCCCGCGGTGAACACGAATTCCTGTCCGCAATCCTTGCAGACTAAGGTCTTGTCTTCGTACATACAAATCTCCTCGCTTAGTATAGAAATTATTTTACCCTTGTTAGGGTGCTCCCCCTCCACGGGCGTATCGCAACTGGAGCGGATGACGGGAATCGAACCCGCGCGACCTGCTTGGGAAGCAGGGACTCTGCCATTGAGCTACATCCGCGTATAGCATTGGCAGAAGCTTATAGCCGAAGCTGATATATCAACCGCGTTTTCCGTAACACCGAAATCAGATTCCGTCCTCGCCGCTGATTTTTTCAAACTTCCGGCGTATGCGCTGAATGGCGTTGTCAATTGCCTTAGGGTCCTTCCCGAGCCGCGCGCCTATGTCGGCGTAGCTTTCGCCCCGCAGGTAATAAAGCAGCACCCGGCATTCGAGCTTTGAAAGAAATCTCGCTATCCTGTCGCCGAGAAAAACCACCTTCTCGCGGCCGATAACGATATCCTCTGGATTGACGGCCCCGCTCCCCCCGACGACGTCCATCACCGTAAGGTCGCGGTCGTCCTCGCGGACGGGCCTGTCCAAGGAAATGTAGGAATTGAGCGGCAGATGCTTCTGCCTTGTGGCCCCCTTGATTGCCGTCAGGATACTGCGCGTGACGCACAGCTCCGCGAACGAGCGAAAGGCGGCGTTTTTATCGGGCGAATAGGAGCGCACGGCCTTGAACAGGCCTATCATGCCTTCCTGCACCAGATCGTCATGATCGGCGCCTACAAGAAAATAACGGTTAGCCGTTTTTTTGACGGAGGCGGAATATTTTTTCAGGATATAA
Source organism: uncultured Clostridia bacterium (assembly GCA_947629005.1). Lineage (GTDB taxonomy): Bacteria > Bacillota > Clostridia > UMGS1883 > UMGS1883 > JAFLUQ01. Next base: position 79,755 of record CANRCD010000005.1, on the reverse strand, counting down.
TCCATTGCCGCCCCATCGCCGCGCTGAGCCATAGCGACAAGCTGCTCGTCGCTGAAGCCGCCGTCCGGCGCGCTTATGGCCGCGCTGCTTTCCATAGCCGACACCTCTATTCCTTTATACTATATCACAACAAAAAAAGTTTGTCAAGTAAATTTTGTAAAAAATATACAAAAAAAATCTTGATTTTATTCTCATTTTGTAATATAATAATTCAGAAATATACAACTTTCATCCACCGGAGTGATACCTATGCCGCTTGACGCCATGGCCGTCCGTGCCCTTACACTTGAGCTCGGCGGGATAAACGGCTTTAAGATAGACAAAATTCAGCAGCCCGAGAAGGATATGCTTGTGCTGACGCTGCGCGGGCACGGCGAGAGCCGCCGCCTGCTCATAAGCGCGGGGGCCAATCCCCGCGTACACCTGACCGATGAAAAATACGAAAATCCGGCCGCGCCGCCCATGTTCTGTATGCTTCTGCGCAAGAACCTCGCCGGCGGGAGGATAACCGCCGTCAGTCAGCCCGGCTTTGAACGGATAATAAACATTGACGTCGAGTGCCGCACGGAGCTCGGCGACGTCGTCACACGCCGCCTTGTATGCGAGCTTATGGGCCGCGGCAGCAATATCATCTTTTTAAACGAGGATGGCCGCGTTATTGACAGCGTGCGCCACGTGGACCTTGGGCAGAGCTCCGCACGCCCGATTTTGCCCGGCCTCCCCTACCTTCCGCCGCCGGACGGCGGCAGGCTCGACCCCACGGAAGCCTTGGCGGCGGACTACCTTAAGGCCCTCTCCTCCGCCGACGGGGGTCTGTATGCAGATAAGGCGCTCACCTCGGCCATAAACGGCCTCAGCCCTTTGATGGCTCGGGAGTGCGTTTTTTCCGTCTGCGGCGACGCCAATATCCGAGTGAACGAAATGACGCAAAACCACATACAAAAAACCGCCGTGGCTGTGGAAAAGCTGTTTGCCCGCGCCACGGATGGCGATTTTTCGCCGTGCCTGCTGATAAAGGAAGCGGAAGGTCCGGAGGCCGCCGCTGACTTTGCGGCCTTCGCCGTGCGCCAGTACGGAGGAGCTATGACGGTGAAGCCCATGAAAAGCATGAACGCCGCCGCCGAGGAGTTTTACCGTCTGCGCGACAGACAGGCCCGAATGAAGGCCCACGCATCCGGCATGGCCAAGGTGATAAACAACTGCCTTGCGAGAGCCTCGCGCAAGCTGGACCTGCTTCAGGGCGATCTCGCCGCCGCTATGGACAGGGATAAATACCGTGTTTACGGCGACCTTCTGACGGCCAATCTTTACGCCGTGGAGCGCGGGGCGAAAAGCGTGACGGTGACGAACTATTACGACGAAAATCAAACTCAGGTGACGATACCTCTCGACGAGACAAAAAGCCCCTCGCAGAACGCGAAAAGCTACTACAGCAAGTACAAAAAAGCCAAAAACACCGAGCTTTACGCCGCCGAGCAGATAGAGCTGACGAAAAACGAGCTGGCCTATCTGGAGTCGGTGCTGCTGTCGCTGGAAAACGCGCGCTCCCTTGCGGAGCTGGCCGAGATACGAGAGGAGCTGACCGAAGGCGGCTACCTCAAAGGCGAAGGCGGCAAGCGAAAAAAGCCCGCGCGGGAGACCGCCTCGCCGCCCATGAGCTTCAGCCTCATGGGCTACACCGTAATGGTTGGGCGCAACAATGCGCAGAACGACTACCTGACGCTGAAATTGGGCCGCAGCCGTGATTTGTGGCTGCACACCAAAAACATTGCCGGCAGCCACACCCTTGTAAAATATGAGGGCGAGGACTTCCCGCCCGAGGTGATATCCGCCGCGGCGTCGCTGGCGGCATATTTTTCAAAGGCCCGAGGGGCCCCGAAGGCCGAAGTGGACTACTGCCCCGTCAGCCACGTGAAAAAACCGCGCGGCGCGAAGGCCGGCATGGTTATTTACGAAGGCTACAGCACAGCCCTTGTCGAGCCGCTGCCGCCCGAAAAGCTCACTGACCGTAAGGAATGATAGACTTGAATACAAACCGTATTTTAGATACAGTAAAGCAGCCCTCCGACTTGAAAAAACTCACGGTGGGGCAGCTTTCCGTGCTTGCCGACGAGGCCCGCGCGGAGATAATTTCGCTTGTGGCGAAAAACGGCGGGCACCTTTCCAGCAATCTGGGCGTGGTGGAGCTGACGATAGCCCTCTGCCGCGCGCTGGACCTTCCGCGCGACACGCTGATCTGGGACGTGGGGCACCAGTCCTACCTTTACAAGCTTTTGACCGGAAGGCGCGAGGCCATGCAGAGACTGCGCTCAATGAACGGGGCCTGCGGTTTCTCGTCCCCCGCGGAAAGCCCCTACGACTTCGCGGTCTCGGGCCACAGCTCCACCTCGCTTTCGGTGGGAATAGGCGCCGTTATGGCGAACGAGCTGACCGGCGCCAAGGGAAGGGTATGCTGCGTAATCGGCGACGGAGCCCTGACCGGCGGTCTCGCCATGGAGGCGCTTGACCAGATAGGCCACCTCAAGCGCCCTATGCTGATAGTTATAAACGATAACGAGATGTCCATAACCAAAAACGTGGGCAGCATTTCCACGCTGCTCTCAAAGGCTCGCAGCGCGGGCCGCTATCAGCGTGCCAAGGACGCCGTGGAGGCCGCCCTCGGCAAAGTGCCCTACGCCGGAAGCAAAATGCGCGACGCCATACGCTTTGTAAAGGACCACATCAAATACGCCGTTACGGCGGGCACGCTGTTTGAGTCGATGGGAATTACATACCTCGGGCCTGTGAACGGCCACCGCATCTCCGACATGGAGGAGCTTTTTTCCCGTGCGCTGAAGATGGACGAGCCTGTGGCCGTACACGTTCTGACGAAAAAAGGCAAGGGCTACGCCCCCGCCGAGGCCGCGCCGCAGAAATATCACGGAGTCGGCCCCTTCGACGCGGCGGCGGGACTTGCCAACACAGGCGGCGATACCTTCTCTTCGGTTTTTGGCGGCGAGCTCTGCTCCATAGCGAAGGACAACCCCGCCGTTGTGGCAGTTACGCCCTCGATGGCGCTGGGCAGCGGGCTTAGCGAATTTGCGAAGCAGTATAAATCCCGCTTTTTTGATGTGGGCATAGCCGAGGGCCACGCCGTGACTTTCGCCGCCGGTCTGGCCGGCGGCGGGCTGGTGCCCGTGGTAAGCATATATTCCTCCTTCCTCCAGCGCGCCTACGACAATGTCATTCACGACCTCGCGATAGGCGGGCTGCACGCCGTTCTGGCGGTGGACAGGGCCGGACTTGTTCCCGGCGACGGGGCCACTCATCAGGGGATTTTCGACGTGGCCTTCCTTTCGGCCATACCAAACGTGGCGGCGCTGGCTCCGTCGAGCTTCGCCGAGCTTAAGAAAATGCTGCGCTACGCCGTGGAGGAGCATAACGGGCCCATAGCCGTGCGCTACCCGCGCGGCGGCGAGGCCATGCCCATCGACAACGGCCCCTTTGTATTTGGTAAGGCCTCCATAGTGCGCTCGGGCGGCGATATAACGCTCGCGGCCTACGGCTCGATGGTAGCGAGGGCTCTAAAATGCGCCGAGGCTCTGGCCGAAAAAGGGATAGGGGCCGAGGTCATAGATATGCGCACAATAAAGCCGCTCGACGCGGCCACAGTGATAAAAAGCGCCGAAAAAACGGGCCGTCTCGCGTTTATGGAGGAGGCCGTCGGCTGCGGCGGCATAGGCGAGCAGCTTGCCGCCTATCTCAGCCGACGCGGCGCAGGCTTCAAAATCAGGCTCATAGCCTTGCCCGACGCCTTTGTTCCTCACGCCACCATGGCCGAGCTTGAGGAATTTTACGGCTTCACCACCGAAAAGCTGCTCGAAAAAATAGGAGAACTGCTGTGAAAAAACGACTGGACGCATATCTCGTGGATGAGGGGCTTGTCAGCGGGCGCGACCTCGCCAAGAGCCTGATAATGGAGGGCAAGGTTTACGTGAACGGCCAAAAGGCCGACAAGGCCGGCTTTCAGGTCGGCGAAAAGGACGCCGTGGAGCTGCGCGGGGCGGAGCGGAAATACGTGAGCCGCGGCGGGCTCAAGCTCGAAAAGGCGCTCGCCGTTTTCCCCGTGAGCCTCGAGGGCAAGACCGCAATGGACATAGGCGCCTCGACCGGCGGCTTCACGGACTGTATGCTGCAAAACGGGGCCGCGAAGGTGTTTGCGGTGGACGTGGGATACGGCCAGCTCGCTTGGAAGCTGCGCGGCGATGGGCGAGTGGTAAACATGGAGCGCACGAACATACGCGCCGTCACCCCCGAGGACATAGGCGAGGAGCTCGACTTTGCCTCGGCGGACGTGGCCTTCATCTCGCTGGAGCTGGTGCTGCCCGTGGCAAAGCGGCTGCTTAAGTCCGGCGGGGAGATAGTGGCTCTGATAAAGCCGCAGTTCGAGGCGGGCCGCGAAAAGGTGGGCAAAAAAGGCGTCGTGCGCGACGGCGAAGTTCACCGCGAGGTCATTGAAAGGGTCGTCCGCTTTGCCGAGGGCGCGGGCTTCGAGGTGCGCGGGCTTGACTTTTCGCCCATACGCGGGCCGGAGGGCAATATCGAATATCTGATGTACGCCGTGAGCGCGGACGAGCCCGTCCCCTACGGCGGGGATATAGCCGCGCTTGTGGAAAGGAGCCACATCGAGGCGAAATAACGGCCCGCTCGGCGAATTAACAAACAATTCACAAAACTCTATTGACGAAAAACCTTTAGTGTGCTAAAATAATGTGGCAAACGAATTTAAGGGGTGAGGATATGCCTCCCGAAAACGAATATGCCGCGCTGAAGGGCTTCGACAGGCCTGACGAAAAAATCACCGAATTTATAAAAAAAATGGGCGTCTCTCCGGCGGAGGTCATCGCCGCTGTCCGCAGCGATCTCCGAACAGACGGCTCCTACGGCGACGTATGGCTTTTTGCCTGCGCCGACCGTTTTATCGCCGCCGATCCGGACACGGGCGCCTTTTCGTCATACAATTTCAGCGAGTGGGAAATAAGGCTTGAAAACTACCTTGCGACCGGCGTTCTGCTGGCCGTGGGCGGCGGCCGTGAGGTCGCGGCGGCGGCCTTCACGAGCTCGTGCGGCGGCGCGGCGGGCAATATTTGCCGTATATGCGACCGGCTGCGCTCGGGCAGGCCCATAACCGACGACGACTGGGGCCGAGGCGCGGAGGACCGCGTCTGCCCCAAGTGCGGCACCCCGTATCAGAAGGGGCGCAAGACCTGCCCCAAATGCCAAAGCAAAAAAAGGCTGTTTTTGCGGGTGCTGGGCTATATGCCCCGCTACTGGAAGGAGCTTTCGCTGGTGATGGGGCTTATTCTCGTGAACAGCGCCATCGGCCTGCTCCGCCCCTACCTCAACGGCAGCACGCTCTACGACCAAGTTCTGGCCGAGGGCGGAAAATACTACGGCAAGATTGTGCCCTTCGTGCTGATGATGATAGCCCTTGAGATCACCACGCTCATTGTGAACATAATTCAGGGCCGCGTGGGGGCGCGTGTCTCGGGCAAGATAGTCTACGACGTTAAGAGCGAGGTTTTTGACGCGCTCCAGCGTCTTAGCATGAGCTTTTTCAACTCCAAGCACACCGGAAGCCTCATGAACCGCGTCAACTCCGACGCGCTGGACATTCAATATTTCTTAAACGACGGTCTGCCCCAGTTCATCATTAACGCCATAACCATCATCGGAGTCGGCTCGGCGGTGTTTTTCTCAAACCCGCTGCTGGCTCTGCTCATCATGCTTCCGGTGCCGCTGATAGTTTACATAATAAAGAAGGTCATTCCCAAATTCAACCGCTTCAAGTGGATAGGCTGGCACAAGTCCAGCAAGCTGAACAGCGTTATCAACGACGCCCTTCAGGGAGTGCGCGTTGTAAAGGCCTTCGGCAAGGAGCAAAACGAGATAAACCGCTTCGAGGACGCCACGCAGGAGCTTTACGACGTGCGCGTGCGCGAGGGACTTATGAGCGCGCGTATCTTCCCCTTGCTCAACTATATTATGACAATAGGCGGGCTGTTTGTATGGGGTCTTGGCGGCCATCAGGTGTTAGAGGGGCGTATGACCTTCGGTACGCTGATGACCTTTGTGGGCTACGTGGGTATGCTCTACGCGCCCATCAACTTTATGATACGCACTTATGACTGGTGGGCCAACTGCATGAACAGCGCGCAGCGCATTTTTGAGATAGTTGACCGCCAGACCGACGTGCCCGAGGCCAAGGATCCCGTGGACATAGGCCGCATAAGGGGCGAAATAGAGCTGCGAGACGTGACCTTCGCCTACGAGCCGAACAAGCCCGTGCTTAAGGGCGTAAGCTTTCACGTCGAGCCCGGCGAGATGATAGGCCTTGTGGGCCACAGCGGCGCGGGCAAGTCCACCATAACGAACATCATAACCCGCCTTTACGACGTAAATGAGGGCGAGCTTTTGATAGACGGCGTGAACGTGAAAAAGATACGCCAAAAGGACCTGCACGGCCAGATAGGCATGGTTTTGCAGGAGACTTTCCTCTTTAACGGCACCATCGCCGAAAACATCTCCTACGCGCGTCCCGACGCCTCGATGGAGGAGATAGTCCGCGCGGCGAAGCTCGCGAACGCCCACGACTTTATAATGAAGCTGCCCGACGGCTACGAGACCGAAATAGGCAAGCGCAAAACCAATCTCAGCGGCGGCGAGCGTCAGCGCATATCCATAGCGCGCACCGTCCTTCTCGACCCGGCCATTCTCATTTTGGACGAGGCCACCGCCTCGCTCGACACCGAGACCGAGCAGCAGATACAGCAGGCCCTCGAAACCCTCACCAAGGGCCGCACCACCATAGCCATCGCCCACCGCCTTTCGACGCTTAAGAACGCCGACCGCCTTGTGGTGGTGGAGCGCGGCGAGATAGCCGAAATAGGCACCCACGAGGAGCTTGCCGATAAGCCCGACGGCATCTACGCGCGAATGCTCGGCCTCCAGCGCGAGGCTCTGCGCATACGCGGCGTCGGCGACGAGGAGCAGCTTTAGATAGTGGGGATTAAGGAGGCATAAGCATGGGAAACAATGAAAAAAATGAAAACAAAATGAAGGCCTACGCCGACATAAACTACCTTTCGCCCGACAAATGCGAGTTTTACAAAACTGACGGCGGTTTGTTGGGGCTCAGGCTCGGCGGCGAGGATTTGGGGCGCGTGGCGCTGCTGCGTATGTTTCCGCTGCGCAAGCCCGAAAAATTCATCTCGGTGCGGCGCGAAAACCGCGAGCGCAGCGACAGCCGCGTGGAGTACGGCGTTATTGAGGATTTGGCCGCCTTTACCGGCGAGCAGCGCGCGCTCATCGACGAGGAGCTGGAAAGACGCTACTTCGTACCGGAAATAACCGCCGTCACGAACGTGAAGGAGGAATACGGCCACACATACTGGACGGTGGAGACCACCGCCGGCGGCCGCAGCTTTACGGTGTTCGACATGAACAGTAATTTGCTTAACCTCGGCGGGGGCCGCGTGATGATAGTGGATGTGGACGGCAACCGATATATCTTCCCCGACGTGAGCAAGATAGGCGAAAAGGCCCTGAGGCTGATAGAAATATGGATTTAATTTGGAAGTGATACCATGAAGCTGGATTACGCCCTTCCCGAGGCGAGCTCCGAGGCCGCCGGCGCGGCCCTCGGCGGCGAGGAAATTTTATACTGCCTGCCATACGACCTGACGCCCGACGGCAAATTTACCGAAGGCTTTCTTGTGATAACCATGACAAGGCTCATGGTGCTGAGGGAAAACCGGCTTGAAAAGGTGGTTCCCATTGCGAGCCTAAGCGGCGTGTGCTGCGGCGAGCTGAACTCTTCGGGTATGCTCGAGGCCGACCCCTCGGGCGACCCCTTCCCCATCGTGTTTTTCACAATGGAGCACATGGCCCGCTACTCCATGGCCGAGCGCATTATAACCGACCTCATTGAGGGCGTGCGTCCGGGCATAGTCAGCACCGACGACGAGAAAAAATGCCCCAACTGCGGGCGGCCCTTCATTCGCAACACGCGTATATGCCGTCATTGCAGCGACCGTGTGGGCGTGCTCAAGCGTATATGGCGCGTCAGCAGGCCCTGCTGGGGATACTATGCGGTCTTACTGCTGCTTTTCTGGGCCAACAGCGGCTTTATGCTCTATTCGCCCTACGTGAGCAAACGGCTTATCGACGAGGTGCTGACGCAGTTCGGCGCGGGCGGGCGGCTTATGGGGCATTTGCTGTGGCTTGTCGCGCTGACGGGGCTGTGCTCACTCGCGACGACGCTCATCGGCGCGGTGCGCGAGGTGGTATCGGCCAAGGCAAGCAATCTGTTCGTCCGAGACCTGCGCAACGACATATACAAAAAGGTGCAGTCCATGCCGCTCGGCTATATTGAGGAGAAAAACGCCGGCGACCTTATGCACCGTATAAACGGCGACACGGGACGCATACAGCAGTTCATCCAAAACGTGGCCGTGCAGGCCGTGAACGAGGTCTGCCTGTTTATCGGCGTGGGCATAGTGGTGGTGAGCTTTAACCCCGTAATGGCGCTGCTCATCATGGTGCCAATACCCATCGCCCTGTTCATAACCAACCGCATAAGGACGTCGGTCCGTATGCGCTACAACAAGCAGTGGCGCTGGATGGATAAGCTGACCGACACCCTTAACAACGTATTCAACGGCGTGAAGGTGGTTAAGGTGTTCGGGCAGGAGGAGCGGGAGGTGCGCCGTTTCGAGAGCGTGGCGTCCTCCGTGCGGGACATAACCTGCAAAACCGAGCAGTACGTCTACACCGTGTTCCCGATAATCAAATTTCTCATCGGCTTCGGCAGCTATTTTGTCACCATTTACGGCGGTATGCTGGTGCTTGGGCAGAGAATGGAGCTGGGCGAGCTTATGCAGTTTTCCACCTACGCCGGCTACCTCTACAGCCGCCTCGACTGGTTCAGTATGCTGCCGCGCCACATAAGCCAAGCCATAACCAGCGCGCAGCGCGTGTTCGAGGTCATGGACGAGGACGTTCCGCCCGAGCCCGCCGCCCCGCTGACGGCCGAGAATATCAGGGGCGAGGTAGAGCTTGACAACGTCACCTTCGGCTACAAGTCCTACAAGAGCGTTTTGAAGAACATTAACCTCGGCGTCGCGAGCGGCGAGACCATTGGCCTTGTGGGCCACAGCGGCGCGGGAAAATCAACCGTTATAAACCTGCTTATGCGCCTATATAAGGCCGACGAGGGCAAAATCCTAATAGACGGCAGCGACATCGAGGACTACGCCATGGACGATTACAAGAATCACCTCGGTGTGGTGCTTCAGGAGAGCTACCTTTTCAGCGGCAGCATAATCAATAATATCCGCTACGCGCGGCCCGACGCCTCGGACGACGAGTGCATAAGAGCGGCGAAGATAGCCAACGCCCACGACTTTATCCTCGGCCTGCCCGACGGGTACGATACTTACGTGGGCGAAAAGGGTCAGCGTCTGAGCGGCGGCGAACGCCAACGCATAGCCATCGCCCGCGCGGTGCTCAGCGACCCGAAGATAATGATACTGGACGAGGCCACCGCCTCGGTGGACGCCGAGACCGAACAGCAGATACAGCAGGCCCTCGGCAGGATAACAGCCGGACGCACAACCTTTGCCATAGCGCACAGGCTCTCCACGCTTAAGAACGCAAACCGCCTCGTGGTTCTCGAGGAGGGACGCATAGCCGAGGTGGGCAGCCACAACGAGCTTATGGCGAAGGACGGCATATACGCCGGTCTTGTCCGAGCCCAGCGTACCATGACGGCTCTTTCGGTAGCCATCGACGCCCCCGGCGGGCACGGCGGCCCAAGCGGAAAGGGCGGGCGCGGCGGCCCTCCGCCGAGATAAGCCCCACATTGACATAAGGAGGATATTACAATGGCAAAAATCAAGCTTTTGACCGACAGCGGCAGCGACCTTAAGCTGCCCGTGGCCGAGCGTTATGGGATAAGAGTTATCCCCATAACCTACAGCTTTGACGGAGAAACCTACCTTCGCGCCGACATCGACGAGAGCATTGACGACTTTTACAAGCGTCTGCGTGAGTCCGAAACTCCGCCGAAAACCACTCAGATAACCCCCGCTCAGTTTGCCGACATCTTTCGCGAGGAAGCGGCAAACGGCTATGACGCCATGATCTACACCTCTTTAAGCGGCACGGCGAGCGGCACCTGCCAGAACGCCCACTTAGCCGCAGCGGAGGTCATGGACGAGTGCGGCTGCGACATAAGAGTGGTGGACTCCCAGACCTACACCTGTCTTTACGCCCAGCCCGTTATCCACGCGGCGCACATGGTCGAAAAGGGCGCCTCTGTTGACGAGGTCTATACCTACCTTAAGGAGGCCACGGCCGACTTTAACGCCGCCTTTGTCGTCAGCGAGCTCGAACACCTCAAGAAGGGCGGCCGCATTAACACCGCCACGCTGCTTTTCGCGAATATGCTCGACATCAAGCCCATCCTAACCGTTGACGGCGGGCTTGTGGTGCAGTCCGACAAGGTGCGCGGCGAAAAGCGTGTGAACAAAAAAATCATAGATATGGCCGAAAGCGTGGCCGGTGACCTGAACGGCAAAACCATCATCACCGTCTGCGGCGACGTGTTTGACAAACGGGCCGAGCTCTGCGAGGAGCTCAAAGCCCGCTTCCCCGATGTGAATATCCTCGGGTGTCGGCTCGGCCCCATCATTGCCGCCCACGGCGGGCCGACGCTCTACGGCTTCGCCTATTCCACCTCCGGCAAATTCGACATAAGCGACTACGAGGAAGAATGACTGAGCATCCGTTTCCGCCGCTGTTTGACGAAAACTCGCACACGCTTATTTTGGGCAGCTTCCCCTCGGTGAAGTCCCGGGAGCAGGGCTTCTTTTACGGTCACCCGCAGAACCGCTTCTGGCGCGTACTTGCGCAAATTTACGGCGAAGCCGTACCCGACGGAATTGCAGAAAAGCGCGCCCTTATCTTGGGCCGCGGACTCGCTTTATGGGACGTACTTGCCCGCTGCGATATCAACGGCAGCGCCGACAGCAGCATCCGCCGCGCCGAGCCGAACGACCTTTCGCCCATTTTTAGCGGCGCGGATATAAGGAGAATTTTCGTCAATGGCCGCACAGCCGAAAAATACTACAAAAAATTCGCCGAGCCCCTTTGGGGGCCGGCGGCCGCGCTCCCCTCGACCAGTCCGGCCAACGCCGCATGGACGCTGCCGCGCCTTGTCGAGGCGTGGAGGGTCATAGCCGACTAATATTCAGCCATTTTATATTTTTACCGCAAAAGCGATAATTCCACGGAGAAACAGCATGAAAGCAAACATACAATCAATAAGGGAGATTTTGTCGCTGTACGGTTTTGACAGTGATTTTTCAAACGAAGCGGCGTATCTGGACCGCAAGGACGACAACGGTCATATAAAGCTCATCTTTTCTGTAACCCTCGCCGACGGCAGGAAGCTGGTAATAAAAATTCTTCGGGAAACGGATGACCTTTCCGCGGAACGGCATAAGATAGAAAGTCAGAGCAGATTTTCGGAATTTATGCGCGTCAGCGGCATTTCCACTCCGCGCCGGTACAAAACGGACGGCGGATACTGCGGTGATTTAATTTACGAAGGTATACCGTGTATCGTCACCGTGGAGGACCACTGCGGGGAGGAGCTTAAGGAAATCAGCGAGGCCACGGCTTACAGTATCGGCGGACTGATGGCGCGTATGCACACTGTTTCCTTGGCCAACGGCCTGAAAATAGGCTGTGGAACATTATTTTCAGCGGCATACGAAAACGACGTGGACGCCTACGAAAGGTTCTGCGAAATCTGCCGCGACGAAAGGCTTGACCAAGGCGTTATATCCGAAATCAAAAGGATGCGGGATGAGAAGCTGAAAAGTATCCGCGACGTATGGGACGATTTACCGAAAGCGGCTGTTCAAGGCGATATATCCATTAACAATCTCTCTGTAACCGATGACGAAATAACGATATTCGACTATAACAACGCCGGAGATGAGGCGCTTGTTTCCGATATGGTTCTGGAGGGGCTTCTTACCGCCTACGAAATGGAACTTCACGAGGGCGCTCCCCCGTCCTGCCGAAGTGAAATGGAGCTGCGAAGGCCGATTTTTTCCGCCTTTGTCAAGGGCTATCTCTCCGTCAGAAGGCTTTCCGAGCGGGAAGCGGATACGGCTCGGAAAATATACACCCTTTACAACGCGCTCTGGTTCACTAAAATCCTCTATAATGACGATTCCCTTGAAAGGCTTGCGGAACGCGGCAGCTACGCGGAGGCCAATGCGGTTTTGAGCGAAATTCTGCGCGATTTGTCAGAGGAAAACAATGGAATGTTTGTTTCGTGACGAAGCCGCGTGGACGCTACCGAGCCCCGTTGAAGCGTGGAGGGTAATAGCCGATAAAAAAAGCCGCCGTTTGGCGGCTTTTTCGTTTATGTTACGGCTTAAGCAGCACGTTATACGGCCCTACGGAAAGAGCCATTTCAAGCCCGTCGGCGGGAGCGTCCACGCTGAGCTCGGAGCCGTCGGCCACCCAGGCGGAGCCGTACTGCTTGACTACCTCGCCGTGGCTGAAAAATCGCACCTGCGCGAAAAACGGCTGCGGAACATTCTTCAGCGTCACGCGGAAACCGCCGCCCGCCGGCGTAAAATCGGCTTGTATGTCGTAAATAGGCTCCACCGTCTGCTCAATGTTGCGGAAGCCGTAGCGCAGCAGGGCATAGCCGTCCTTTGTGCGGCTGTTCATGCCTGAGGAGCCCATCGTAACGGCAATTACGCGTCGTCCCTCCCGCTCGGAGGTGGCGCTGAGGCAGTAGCCCGCCACGCCGATATAGCCGGTCTTAAGACCGTCAGTTCCGGGGTAGGCCCCTGAAAAGCCCTCTAAAAGCTGATTTGTGGCGGTGTAGGTTCTGCCCTTAAAGCTGAAGGTGCGCAGCGACGTATAATCAAGAATTTGAGGATATTCGCGAATCAGCCGGCGGCACAGCTCGGCCATGGAGCGCGGAGTGATATAGTTGTCGTTCTCAAGTCCCGCAGGGTCGAGAAAGTGCGCCGTAAGGCCCATCGCCTCCGCGTCGGCGTTCATCAGCGCCACAAAGCCCTCCTTGCTGCCGCCCACAAGCGAGCCCAGCGCCACAATGGCCGCGTTGGCCGAAACAATGCAGGCAGCGCGGATAAGCGTATCTACAGAGTGAACCTCGCCCTCGGCGAGGGGCACGTTGCTCAGCCCCGGCTCGACCGACAGCTCGGCCACGGATTTTGAAATTGTCACCGGCGTGTCAAGAGTTATGCCGCATAGGTCCATTCGCTTGAAAAAGCTGTAAAGGCTCATCATCTTCGTCATGCTGGCCGGAGCCCGCGGCGCGTCGGGATTTTTTCCGTAAATCATGTAGCCCGTGTCGTAATCTATGACTATGGCGGCCTTGCTCGTCACCGAAACACTGTCGGCAGCCAAGGTCGGAGTTACGTTAAAAAACGTAAATATTATCAAAAAGACGCTTAAAATTCTTTTTTTCATTCAATCACCCCGAATATATTACAATAATAATATAAAAATATGACAAAATTGTAAATACAAGTTTAAGTTAAGATTACAAATTAGTCCTACCTATTTACATAATAACCCAAGATATGTTATTATATACTTAAACAATCTACAATATGCGGTATTTTATAAAAAATGAAAGGGGAAAGAAAAATGAAAAAAATACTCGCGGTTTTAGCAATGCTGTTCACCCTTGCTCTGCCCGTCATGGCGGGCGCCGCAAGCGACGTCAGCGCGCCGAACATATCCGTGACAACGTCGAAAGGCAAGGCGAGCTTTACGCTTAAGAGCGACACCACAGGCGCTAAAATCTACTACACGACCGACGGCTCGGATCCGGATAAAAGCGACAAGCTTTACAGCTCTAAGGTCACCCTCAGCGAGACCAAGGAAGTTCGCGCCGTAGCATACGACAAGACCAACGACGATTACAGCGACGTGGGCTATTACCTTGTCACCGTAACCAAGGAAAAGGCGGCCGCCCCCACTATCAAGGGAGAAAAGATCGACGGCGGCGTTAAGGTCACCATAAAATCCAACACAAGCGGCGCGTCAATTTACTATACGCTTGACGGATCGGTTCCCGATAAGACCGACAAGCGCTATTCGAGCGCCATCACCATCGACGAGTCCGGCACCACCTATGTCCGCGCCGTCGCAGTAAAGAGCGGCCTTGCCGACAGCAGCACTGCCACGTTGGTTGTCAAGGTGGACGAGCTTGCCGCGCCCACCATCACCATTACCGGCTCGGGCGACAAAACGGTCACCATTAAATCCGTCAGCGGCGCGACCATTTACTACACCACCAACGGCTCCACCCCCACGACAAAGAGTTCAAAGTATTCCAAGCCCTTCAAGGTAACAAAGTCGTGCACCGTCAAGGCGATAGCCGTTAAGAAGGGCGCCGTCAGCGGCGGCGTGGCCGAGAAGGAGACCGGTGAAATAACCGTCGGCCTTCCCGTTATAACCAAAGAGAACATCCTCGGCGGCGTTAAGCTCAACATGAAATCCGACACGACCGGCGCCAAGATATACTACACCCTCGACGGCACAACCCCCACAACCAAGAGCAAGCTTTACACCTCCTCCGGCATCAGCGTGACCGAGGACGGCTCCTATGAGGTGCGCGCCATCGCCGTAAAGAGCGGTTATGACAACAGTCCAGTCAAGATAGGCAACTTCACCGTGCCCAAGGCCTCCACTCCCGATATCAAGTCGTCCGGCGGCAAGGTCAGCTTTACCTGCTCTACCAGCCAGCCCACTTTCTACTATACCACCAACGGCTCCACCCCCACGATGAAGAGCACAAAATATAAGAGCGCCTTCAAGCCCAAGGCCGGCTCCCTCAAGGTAATAGCCGTCGCCATGGGCTACGCTCCAAGCGACGTGCGCTCCGCCACTATAACGAACGGCAAGGCCGCGACGCCCAAGGGCACGGTTTCGGCCGTTGTCGGCGGCAAGACCGTCAAGCTCACCTCCTCCACAAGCGGAGCTAAAATCTACTACACCACCGACGGCTCCGTACCTGATACCGATTCCAAACTTTATACCTCCGCCGGCATAAAGGTGACCGAGGCAGGCACCGTTACGATACGCGCCATTGCCGTAAAGAGCGGCTACTCCAACAGCGATGTGCTCAGCTATCCCGTAACGCTCCAGCGGCTTGCCGTGCCCGAGGTTTCACGCAATGGAAACACCATTACCATCAAGGTTTCCAGCGGCTCCACCGTTTACTATACCACTAACGGCTCCACCCCTACAACTACGAGTACAAAATATAGCAAGCCCTTCACCATAACAAAGGATATAACCCTCAGGCTCATAGTTACGCGCAGCGGCTACGCCAACAGCAAAGTCGGCTCGGCCGAAATAGAGTATATAACGCCTCAGGTCTCCGAGCCCTACATCAGCGACATCAAGGCCTACAGCACGTATAATAACGTGACAGTGAAGTGCGCCACCAGCGGGGCGAAAATCTACTATACCACCAACGGTTCCACTCCCACAAAAAGCAGCAAGAGCGTGTCCTCCGGCAGCAAGATAAAGATAACAGAGGACTGCGACCTCAGAATGATTGCCATGAAGAGCGGATATGACGACAGCGACGAGGTAGTTTTCCCGATAATCATTGGCGACGACAATATCTCCTACATGAGCCTTCAGAGCGTTTTGAAGGAGCAAAAAAAGGAGCAGAGCATTAAGCTTATCGAAGAATAATGTGCAGAAACCATAAATAACGCATGAATAACGAAGAAAATCCGCTCGTACGAGCGGATTTTCTTCGTTTAACGCCCGAGCGGCAAAGCAAGACCGTCAGCCTCAGAAAAATTTACCCCTATGTGTTTATCAGTTTATTTAGACGGAAAAACACAAAAAATTCCCGAATTATTTATGAAATTTTCCCCCGACGCTTGACATCGAACAAAGGTTCGTGTATAATGAAAGATACGCTAAAAAGATAAGCTAAAGTTAGGAGCAGCGCAAATGGATTTTAAGCTTGTTTCCGGCTACAGGCCCACCGGCGACCAGCCGCAGGCCATCGAAAGCCTGACGAAGGGAATACTGAACGGCTATCCGGCACAGACGCTTTTGGGCGTCACGGGCAGCGGAAAAACCTTCACCGTGGCGAACGTTATTGAAAAAGTAAATAAACCCACGCTGGTGTTGGCCCACAACAAAACCCTCGCCGCCCAGCTATGCAGCGAATTCAAGGAGTTCTTTCCCAACAATGCCGTCGAGTACTTTGTGAGCTTTTACGACTACTACCAGCCCGAGGCCTACATCGCGGCGAGCGACACCTACATCGAAAAGGACGCCCAGACCAACGACGACATTGACAAACTGCGCCACAGCGCCACCAGCGCCCTTTTTGAGCGGCGCGACGTTATTGTGGTGGCGTCGGTAAGCTGCATATACGGCCTCGGCGATCCGGAGGACTACCGCTCGATGGTGCTTTCGCTGCGGCCCGGCATGGTGAAGGACAGGGACGCCATCATCGCGCGGCTTATCGAAATGCAGTACCAGCGCAACGACATAAACTTCGTCCGCGGCAAGTTCCGCGTGCGGGGCGACGTACTGGAAGTAATTCCCGCCAGCAGCGCCGAAAACGCAATACGCATTGAATTTTTCGGCGACGAGATAGACCGTATCAGCGAGATAGACACCCTGACCGGCGAGGTTCTTGGCAGCCGCAGCCATGTGGCCATCTTCCCCGCCTCGCACTATGTTACCACCAGCGACAAGCTTGAAACGGCTATTGAAAGCATAAAGCGCGAGCTCGAGGAACGGCTGCGCGAGCTTCGCTCCATGAACAAGCTTGTGGAGGCTCAGCGTCTTGAGGAGCGCACCAACTACGACATAGAGATGATGCGCGAGGTGGGCTATTGCAGCGGTATTGAGAACTACTCCCGCCACATAAGCGGCCGCGCGCCGGGCAGCGCGCCCTACACTCTGCTCGACTACTTTCCCGACGACTTTCTGCTCGTGGTGGACGAGAGTCACGTCACCATTCCGCAGGTACGAGCCATGTACGCCGGCGACCGCAGCCGCAAGCTGAACCTTGTGGAATACGGCTTCCGCCTGCCCTCGGCGCTGGATAACCGGCCGCTGTCGTTCGAGGAGTTTGAAAAGCGGCTCAACCAGACCATCTACGTCAGCGCCACGCCGGCGGAATACGAGCGCGGGCTGTCGCAAAACATCGCCGAGCAGGTCATACGCCCCACGGGCCTGCTCGATCCGGAGATAATCGTGCGGCCGGTTAAGGGTCAGATAGACGACCTTTTGAACGAAATTTTTATCCGCGCCGAGCGTAAGGAGCGCGTGCTCGTTACGACTTTGACCAAAAAAATGGCCGAGGACTTGACGGAATACTTCCGCACTATGGGCGTAAAGGTGAAATATATGCACTCCGACGTGGAAACGCTGGAGCGCATGGAGATAGTCCGCGACCTGCGGCTGGGCGTTTTCGACGTGCTTGTCGGCATAAATTTGCTGCGAGAGGGGCTCGACCTGCCGGAGGTCTCGCTTGTGGCGATACTCGACGCCGACAAGGAAGGGTTCCTGCGCAGCGAGACCTCGCTCATACAAACTATAGGCCGCGCGGCGCGCAATGCAGACGGCAGGGTCATAATGTACGCGGACGCGGAGACCGATTCCATGAAGCGCGCCATCGGCGAAACCAACCGCCGCCGCGAGCTTCAGCACAAATACAACCTCGAGCACGGCATAACCCCCAAGACCATAACCAAGGCCGTCAGCGACGTTATTGCCGCCGTTAAGCCCGAAGATGATGTCGAGGGTCCATCCGCCGACGTGACGGCCGTAATCGCCAAGCTCACCAACGCCATGGAGCAGGCGGCACAGGAGCTGCGCTTCGAGGACGCGGCCAAGATAAGGGACAAGATAAAGCGGCTTAAAAATCTGTAACAGCAGGGAAAGGAGCGTTTTTATGACCTCTGAAAACAAGATAATTATAAAGGGAGCAAGGGAGAATAACCTGAAAAATATAGATTTGGAAATTCCCCGCGATAAAATGGTGGTGTTTACCGGCGTGAGCGGCAGCGGCAAAACCTCGCTGGCGTTCAGCACCATTTACGCCGAGGGACAGCGGCGGTATGTGGAGTCGCTCTCCGCATACGCGAGAATGTTCCTCGGGCAGATGGAAAAGCCCGACGTGGACTCCATCGAGGGGCTTAGCCCCGCGATAAGCATCGACCAGAAAACCACAAGCAAAAACCCCCGCTCCACCGTCGGCACTGTCACCGAGATATACGACTATCTGCGCCTGCTCTACGCGCGGGTGGGCATTCCGCACTGCCCAAACTGCGGCAAGGAGATAAAAAAGCAGTCGGTTGATCAGATAGTGGACAGAATAATGGCCCTGCCAGAGGGCAGCCGCCTGCACGTGATGGCGCCGGTGGTGCGCGCCAAGAAGGGCGAGCACGCCAAGGTTTTCGAGAACGCCCGCAAGAGCGGCTTCGCCCGCGTGCGCGTTGACGGTATTGTCTATGAGCTCAGCGAGGATATTACTCTTGAGAAAAACAAGCGTCACACCATCGAAATCGTCATCGACCGCCTTATCGTCCGCGAAGGACTGGAGCGGCGGCTTGTGGACTCGCTGGAGTTGGCGCTGCACCTCGGCGGCGGCGTTGTGAAGATACTTAACGGCGACGAGGAGCTGACCTTCTCGCAGAATTACGCCTGCGAGGACTGCGGCGTCAGCCTTGAGGAGCTTTCGCCCCGCAGCTTTTCATTTAACAGCCCCTTCGGCGCCTGCCCCTCGTGCAGCGGCATAGGCGTCATAACCCAGATAGACCCATCTCTTGTGCTGATAAGCGATGAGCTTTCAATCCTCGAGGGCGCCTTCGCCGTCAGCGGCTGGCGCGCCCCCGATAAGGAGGACAGCACCGCCAACGCCTACTTCCGCGCCCTTTCCAAAAAATATGGCTTCAGCCTTAACGTGCCGGTAAAGCGGCTGCCCAAGGAAGTGGTTGACATAATCCTTTTTGGTACCAAGGGCGAAAAGCTGGACGTGGAGTTCCGCCGCGGCGGCGGGACCGTGCGCTACAGTCTGCCCTTCGAGGGATTGGTGAACAACCTTCAGCGCCGATATAACGAGACCGACAGCGACTGGGCCAAAGCCGACCTCGAGCGCCTGACACGCGAGATACCCTGCCAGACCTGCCGAGGCAAGCGGCTGCGCAAGGAAATTCTGGCCGTTACGGTGGGCGGCAAAAACATAGACGAATTCTGCTCCATGTCCGTTACTGAGGAGCTCGGCTTTATCTCCTCCCTCAAGCTCGAGGGGAAGGACGCCATGATAGCCGACCAGATACTGCGCGAAATAACCGCGCGGCTGATGTTCCTTAAAAACGTGGGGCTCGAATATTTGACACTCTCGCGCTCTGCGGGCACGCTGTCGGGCGGCGAGGCGCAGCGCATAAGGCTCGCCACGCAGATAGGCTCGGGCCTCGTGGGCGTGCTGTATATACTGGACGAGCCCAGTATCGGCCTTCACCAGCGCGACAACGGAAAGTTGCTGGCCTCGCTTAAACGGCTGCGCGACCTCGGAAACACTCTCATCATAGTAGAGCACGACGAAGACACCATGCGCGCCGCCGACTACATTGTGGACGTGGGCCCCGGAGCGGGCGTCCACGGCGGCGAGATAGTTGCCACCGGCACAGCCGAGGAAATAATCAAAAATCCCGCCTCCCTCACGGGGGCCTACCTCAGCGGAAAAAAACGGATAGAGATACCCGCCTCGCGCCGCCCCGCGGGTGAAAGGCGGCTGAGGGTGCTCGGCGCGGCCGAAAACAACCTAAAAAGCATTGACGTTGATATTCCGCTCGGTCTGTTCGTATGCGTGACGGGCGTCAGCGGCAGCGGCAAAAGCTCGCTTGTGAACGAGGTCATCAACAAGCGGCTGAGCTGCGAGCTGAATCACAGCCACGCTATTCCGGGCAAGCACAAGGGCATGGAGGGCATAGAGCTTCTGGACAAGGTCATAAATATCGACCAGTCGCCCATAGGCCGCACTCCGCGCTCGAATCCGGCCACTTATACCGGCGTTTTCAACGATATACGCGAGCTTTTTGCCGCCACCGCCGACGCAAAGGCCCACGGCTACGGCCCGGGGCGGTTCAGCTTCAACGTGCGCGGAGGCCGGTGCGAGGCCTGCTCGGGCGACGGTATCATCAAAATCGAAATGCACTTCCTGCCCGACGTTTACGTCCCCTGCGAAGTCTGCAAGGGCCGCCGCTACAACCGCGAAACGCTGGAGGTAAAGTTCAAGGGCAAAAATATATACGACGTTCTGGACATGACTGTAGAGGAGGCGCTGACCTTCTTCGAGAGCATACCCAAGATACGCCGCAAAATCCAAACGCTTTACGATGTGGGACTCGGCTATATCAAGCTCGGTCAGTCCTCCACCACGCTCTCGGGCGGCGAAGCTCAGCGCGTGAAGCTGGCGACGGAGCTCAGCCGCCGCAGCACAGGCCGCACGATTTATATACTGGACGAGCCCACCACCGGATTGCACAGCGCGGACGTACACAAGCTTATCGAGGTTTTGCAGAGCCTTGTTGACGCCGGAAACACCGTAGTAGTTATAGAGCACAACCTCGACGTTGTAAAGACCGCCGATTACATCATCGACCTCGGCCCCGAGGGCGGCAGCGCGGGCGGCTCCGTAGTGGTATGCGGCACGCCCGAGGAGGTGGCGCGGTGCGATGCCTCGTATACCGGACAATTCCTGAAGGAAATCTTAAAAGACGGCAGATGAATAATCTTAAACGCGGGGGCGCAATGCGCTCCCGCGTTATTGTTTTCAACTTAACACACTGCATGCGAAATATCGTAATAATAACATATAAATTAATAAAAAATAACGTAAATTTCTTGACATGACCCATGGGAGATGCTATAATAAAAATCACGAAGGAATGTAAAAACTCGCTTCGTAACCGGTACGCACGAGGGTAGGCCGAAAACCCGCCTCCGAGCGAAGGCCGCAAGGGTCTGACCCGCCAAGACACGCCGGTCTGCGGGGCGCGAATCGCCCTACCGTCTCAGCAGCTCGTCGCACGGCACGCCGAAAATCTCGGCCAATGCGGCGAGCTCGATATCGGTCACAAAGCGCAGCCCGCTCTCAATGCGCTGCACCGCATTTTTGTCCACGTCGATACCGGCGAGCTGGAGCCTGTCGGCCAGCGCGCGCTGCGACATTTTAGGACGGATGGACTTGCGCAGTTCGGCGACGTTTTTTCCGCAAATATTATTGGAACCGTCGGCGCTTTTATTCTTGAACATATTTTTTCTCCGTTTTTTGACATTTAGTACTTGTCATTTTCTTTATTATATGCTATAATTATGGCAGAAATGACATTTAGTAAATGTCAGTTTTTTGAAATAATTTTCGGAGGTACATAAGATGAAATACATACTTACTATCTGCGGGCGCGAAAGAGAATACGAGCCCGTTCTAAGGGAGCTTTCTCCCGTAATTGCCTCGGAGGACGCTCTCGGCGCGCTCGAGGCGGCGGCGCAGTACGACGTGGGCCTGCTGATCGCAGGCTGTCCGCAGCTTGCGGGAGAGGCCGGACGGGCGCTGCTCAGGCTCAGGCGTGAGAAGGACATTCCGCTCATTTTAGCGCTTTCCCGCAGAGACGAAATAAGCCGCGCGGCGGAGCTTGGGGCCGACGATTATCTGCTTGCGCCATTCACGGCGGAGGAGCTGGCTTCGAGGGCGGCCTTTCGGTTGGGGCGTGAAACCGCCGCCGAAAATGACGGCGGGCTCATCCGCGCCGGCGGCCTGACACTGGATCCCCTCCGCCGCAGAGTCGAGGCCGAGGGCCGCGCGGCGCGGCTGACGCCGACCGAATACCGCATACTTGAGCTGCTGTGCCTTAACAAAGGAAAGATTTTTTCGGCTTCGGAAATATACTGCCGCGTGTGGAACGAGAGCTTTGCCGCCGGCGACAACAGCGTGGCCGTACACATCCGCCATATACGCGAAAAAATTGAAGAAAATCCCAAAAGGCCCAAATTTATCAAGTCCGTCTGGAGCGCGGGATACAAGGTAGAATAAGCGGCAAGGAGCGGGGGCGATTTTTGCCGTGTCCGCCATGCGAGCCATGGCGGATTTCTTTTTTTTTACCTTTTTTCGCGCAAAAAAACACTCGTTTTTTATTTTGCTATTGCGTTTTTTGCCCCTTTATGATACAATAAAGCATAGTTATCTGAAAGGAGTAGGGTCGTATGAGCTTTATTTCATACTTGGTAAACGGCGTCAGCCTCGGCGGGATATACGCGCTCATCGCCTTAGGCTATACAATGGTGTATGGCATCGCGAAGATGCTGAATTTTGCCCACGGGGACGTAATTATGGTGGGCGGCTTCACCGTGTTCATGACTATGTCGCTGGGGGGAGTATCTCCGGCGGTAGCCGTGCTCGCCGCGATAATCGTATGTACGCTGCTTGGCGTGACGATAGAGAAGGTGGCCTACAAGCCGCTTCGGAACGCCACTCCCCTCGCGGTGCTCATAACGGCTATCGGCGTGAGCTATCTGCTGCAAAATCTGGCTCTGCTGATTTTTGGAAGCAACTCGCGCACCTTTAAGTCCGTGGTGCCGGTAAAGGCGTGGAAGGTGAATGACACGCTCACAATTTCGGGCGAGGCAATAACAACCATCGTTGTATCGCTCGTCATAATGCTTGCGCTCACGCTGTTCATCAACAAGACTAAAATCGGCAGCGCCATGCTGGCCGTCAGCGAGGACCGCGGTGCGGCCCAGCTAATGGGGATAAACGTCAACCGCACCATCTCCATAACCTTCGCCATAGGCAGCGCTCTTGCCGCCGTGGCAAGCGTGCTGCTGTGCTCGTCCTACCCACAGATAAACGCCTACACAGGCGCGATGCCCGGCATTAAAGCCTTCACGGCGGCGGTATTCGGCGGCATAGGCAGTATCCCGGGAGCGATGGTTGGCGGCATACTGATGGGGATAATCGAAAACCTTTCGAGAGCCTACATATCATCGCAGATAGCCGACGCCATCGTGTTCAGCGTGCTGATAATAATCCTGCTTATAAAGCCCACGGGCATTATGGGCAAAAAGTATAACGAAAAAGTGTGAGGAGGCGGAAGTTATGAAAGCGGCAACAAAACATAATCTCGTGACCTACGCCATAGTCATAGCCCTCTTTGCCGCGGCGCAGCTCGCATCGGCCACAGGAGTTCTGGGCAGCCACCTTTCGGGGCTGCTGGTTCCGATAAGCTATTACATCATCCTCGCCGTGTCGCTTAACCTGACGGTAGGTATACTCGGCGAGCTGAGCCTCGGCCACGCGGGCTTTATGTGCGTGGGGGCCTATTTCTCGGCCATGTTCTCGGTAATTACCCGCGACGTTATCACGACGCCGCTGCTAAGGCTCTGCCTCGCCATGCTGATTGGCGGCCTTGTCGCGGCGGTATTCGGAGTGCTCATCGGCATACCGGTGCTGCGTCTGCGCGGCGACTATCTTGCCATTGTTACGCTGGCCTTCGGCGAAATAATCAAAAACTTGTTTAACGCGATTTATGTCGGCATTGATAAAAACGGCCTGCACTTCTCCATGAAAAACGCCATGAGCATGAATCTTGACAAGGCCACCGGCAAAACCCTGATCAATGGCGCGTTGGGCATAAGCCCCGTGCCGAGGGACAGTACATTTACTATATGCTTCGTGGTAATACTTATTACGCTGTTCGTGGTAATGAACCTGACCGATTCCCGCGCGGGCCGCGCAATCATGAGCGTGCGCGATAACCGTATCGCCGCAGAGACCATCGGCGTAAGCATAACAAAGTACAAGCTGATGGCCTTCACGGTCTCGGCCTTCTTCGCGGGAATTGCGGGCGTGCTCTACGCGCACAACATATCCATGCTGAATACCAAAATATTCAACTACAACACCTCGATAATGATTTTGGTTTACGTGGTACTGGGCGGCCTCGGCAGCATACGCGGCAGCATAATCGCCACGCTGCTGCTCTACCTGCTGCCCGAGCTGCTGCGCTCGTTTAACGACTACCGTATGCTGTTCTACGCAATAATCCTTATTCTGGCAATGCTGCTGAACAACAACGAAAAGTTCAAAAGCCTTGTAAGCAGCGTCACCGGCAGGCTGCTGCACAGGAAGGGAAAGGAGGCGGCTGAAAATTGAAGGCGCTTGAAACCAAAAACCTCGGCATAACATTCGGCGGCCTCAAGGCCGTGGACGGCTTCACCATTTCTATCGAGCAGGGGCAGCTATACGGCCTTATCGGCCCCAACGGCGCGGGCAAAACCACGGTGTTCAATATGCTGACCGGCGTGTATAAGCCCGGCTCGGGCGCGTTCTTTCTGGAAGGGCAGCCTCTGCTCGGCAAAAGTCCGGTGGAGATAAGCAAATGCGGCATTGCCCGCACATTCCAAAACATCCGCCTATTCGATAAGCAGAGCGTGCTCGACAACGTAAAGCTCGGTCTGCACAACCGCTTTCCGTACAGCGCCATAAGCGGCGTACTGCGCCTGCCGTCGTACTTCAAAAACGAAAAGCTCATGGATGAAACGGCCATTGAACTGCTAAAGGTGTTCGACCTCGACGGCGAGGCGTATACAATAGCCGCAAATCTTCCCTACGGCAAACAGCGCAAGCTGGAGATAGCCCGTGCGCTCGCCACTCAGCCGAAGCTGTTGCTGCTCGACGAGCCCGCCGCCGGCATGAATCCCAACGAGACCGCCGAGCTGATGGAAAATATCCGCTTTATACGCGACCGTTTCAAGATATCCATTCTGCTCATAGAGCACGACATGAGCCTTGTTTCGGGTATATGCGAGGAGATAACCGTGCTTAACTTCGGCAAGATACTCACCTCGGGCAAGACGGCCGACGTGCTGAGCGATCCAGAGGTCATCAAGGCCTATATCGGCGAATAGGGGGCGAAGCTATGCTTAAAATTCAAGACCTGCACGTTTACTACGGCATGATACACGCCTTAAAGGGCCTTTCCTTCGAGGTCAACGAGGGCGAGATAATCACCCTCATCGGCGCGAACGGCGCCGGCAAAACCACTACGCTTCACGCAATAACGGGCTTGCTGCGCCCTAAGAGCGGTAAAATCATTTTCGACGGCAAGGACCTTACCAAGGCGCCGGCCCACAAAATTGTGGAGATGGGCATGGCCCACGTGCCCGAGGGTCGCCGTGTTTTTCAGAGCCTGACGGTTCTTGCGAACCTCAAGCTCGGGGCCTATACCAAGCACAGCAAGGCCGAGGTTGCCGAAACTCTGGAAATGGTTTACGACCGCTTTCCCCGCCTTAAGGAACGCGCCTCGCAGATAGCCGGCACGCTCTCCGGCGGCGAGCAGCAAATGCTGGCCATGGGCCGCGCCCTTATGAGCAAGCCGCGGATAATCCTCATGGACGAGCCATCAATGGGCCTTTCTCCTCTCTTGGTATCGGAAATATTCGACATAATCAAGTCTATCAGCGCGGGCGGCGCGACGGTGCTGTTGGTCGAGCAGAACGCGAAAAAGGCGCTCTCTATCGCGGACAGGGCCTATGTAATGGAAACCGGCCGCATAGTGCTTTCGGGCAAGGCTTCGGAGCTGATGAATGACGATTCGGTTAAAAAAGCATACTTGGGAGAATAAAAGCTCGTCTTTACCTTAAGGAGGAAGGTGTCACCGGAAGGGTGGCGGGTGAAGTGTTTACACACGAACATTTAAACGCTGAGCGCCGGGGTCGGCGCTCCTTACTCTGCCTACGCTGACGGCTTTGTCAACACACAGAAATCCGCTCATACGAGCGGATTTCCACATTAATTCATTGCTTTTCGCTAAACTCAAAACAGTCTTAAATCAATACATTCAGCCATTGGCCCCCGCAAAGACGGCGGAGCCGTATTTGTGGCGATGCCAGTCTGTGGGCATTTTTAACGGTTCCTTATAAATCGTCAACGTCCTGCGTCGGCACATCGCCAAGATCGGCGGGGTTGCCCGTCCAACTGCCCAAGGGGTCGGTCATAACATTGTCCTTGCTAGTGAAGGCCTCGGCGGCCTTCTTTGCCTCCCTTGGATTTTCTGATTTTTTAAGGGCCTCCTTGGCCCGATTTTGCTTTTTCATTGCCTTTTGCCTCTACAACGATCATATTCGGATAAATTTTTTTCAGCACGTCATCGTTAAACCGAAGGTCCAGCCATTTTTCAACCCTCGTAACGGCGGGAATGTTCATTCTGCGCCCGCTTTGGCGCTTAACGGCCATAAAGCTTAACTGAAGATTGAAAATAAAGAAGGCCGCAACAAGCGCGCTCGCGATTGTAAGGCTTTCCGCGCGGACCCTCGATAAAACAGACGAGAGAGCGGGATTGATGACCTTTATCAGAAAAACTCCCATTGTTCCCCAGAACAGGCAGAAAACAAGACTTGTTCTGCCGTTTATGCTTAGAAAGCTGTCGCCGTAGTCCCAAGAAACAGTTCCAAAGAGCTGCTCCTGTATATACGAGCAAAGGTACTCGTACACTCCGCCGACTGCCGCGCTTATGAGGAAAATTCTCGTTGCCGGACTGTCCTTTTTTATTATCAGAGTCAGTATAACGGCGGCTATGCCGTATATCTGGCTAAATGGGCCAAAAACCATGCCTTGGCGTGATTCTATCACTTGATTTGTTATCATGCACCAAATCATCTCGGCGACATAACCCGCCACTGAGCCCACCGTAAAGACAGCTACCAGAAACGCCATTCAATCATCACCCTCGATAGCTATCATGCGCCGGAGGGCAATTTTTTATTCCGATAAAAATCAGTACTTTTTGTTAAAAAAGAGATATGAACCCAAATACGCGAACGCTTGGAAGCAAATCACAAAGCAGAGCGGTCTCGCCGCCGCGCTGCCGCGCCATTCCAGAACAAAGAAGGCCGCCGCCTCGGCCACTATGCTAAGCCAAAAGGCAAAGCTATAGCTTTTCATGGATACGAACACCGTACGCTCGTCATGCGAATCGGTCTCGAGCGCGGCCAGCTTTTCGCCGTTTTTCAAAAGCAGCGCGAAGCGCACCGTAAATATTACGGCCATCATAGCCATAGTCGTTCCCATAGTGAAAAAGTTATTGTCCCTTCCATAGCCAAGCAGCAGCAGCGCCGCCGCAAACGCATACAGAAAGCCCAGCTTGATTATCAGCCTTGTTTTGAAGCTCATCTAATTTTCCTCCTCAAAAATAAATACTTCCTCAATGGTTTTGGAAAACGCCGCCGCGATTTTGTGGGCCAGCGTGATGGACGGGTTGTAACGCCCGCCCTCGAGCGAAATAACCGTCTGGCGCGAAACGCCGAGCTTTTCCGCGAGCTCCGCCTGCGTCAGGCCGCGCTCCTTACGGAGCTCCTCTACCAGATTTTTAATAAAAATCACCTCCGAAAAAAGGGTAGTATAAAAGTAAAGCGCGCTTTACTTTTATACTACCACATAAAAGCCAAAATGTCAAGTATGTTTTACATTTTTTTATGGATTAAATTCCGCCGTTTGAACGGGGCAAAGGGGCCGGATATTCTCCTTAAACCAGACAAAGTGCCTTATTTTGCCCAAGCCGCTGTAGGTAAGCTTATTTTCGCCGGGCTGAGCCGTAACGATAGTGTTGGAGACGTTCATCTGCCCGCCAAAATCCGCCGTCCAACTATCAATCAGCTCGACAGGTTCCATCGAGTTATTAACAACGGTCACAGTAAAAATGAAGTTTTCCTGCTCGATTTCGCCCACATCTATCATATCCGCAATATCTATATCAACGCCGTGGAGCATATAATCCAACATCGCGCCGACGTTGATTATGCCGTAGCCGTAGAGCGTGTCCTTGCCAGGTACGCCTTTGTCGGTGGAGGTGAGCTCGAGCAGCTCACAGAAGCGAGCCGCGTCTATGCTCATATCGAGCTGCTTTGCCAGAGCCGCGACGGAGGCCACAAACGGCGATGAAAAAGAAGTGCCGCTGTTTGTGCCGTAGCCGCCGCCATTCGTCAGCACCTGCACGTAGAGACCGGCGGCCGCGGTGTCAACGTAGGCGTTGTGATATGAGAACCACGTTCTTTCGCCCTCGCTGTCAACGGCGGCCACACTTATCACGCTGTCCCACGCGGCGGGGTAAAGCGGCTTGCTGTCCTCAGGGTAGGGGTCGGCGTCGCTCGAGTTGTGATTGCCGGCGGCGGCGACAACGATTATGCCGTAGCTGTTCATCTTATCTATGTATTCCCTCAGCGATTTGGAATTCGCCGGCATACCGGAGCTTATGTTGACAACATCGCAGCCCACCGTGACGGCGTACTTGCAGCCATCCAGCAGATTTTGGGAATCAGTGGTTTTCGAGTCGTCCTTATATACTTTGATAACATATATTTCCGCCTCGGGCGCAAGGCTGGCAAGGCCAATGCCGTTATCGGTCCTCGCAGCGATAATTCCGGCCACGCCGGTGCCGTGGCCGTCGAAGTCGTTGGCGACATTGCCCTTAGTGAATATATCATACTGATTAACCCTGCTGTAGTCGATGTCGGGATGATCTTGGTCTATGCCTGTGTCGATTATGCCGATACGAACTCCCTGCCCCCGAATACCGGAGTAGTCGCCGCAGGCGATGGTATTGTTCACCACGCCCTGAGCGTTTGTCACGTTAAATTCATATTCCATCTGTCTTTCCACAAGGCTGTCGTTAGGCATGGACATAAGCGAAACGTCGGGCTCGGGCTCGTCGGGCAGATATATTTCAGTGTTGCGTTCGTAATATTCAATATAGCCCTTTTCGGACAGACGCTTTATGCCTTCCTCATCGTCGGTAAAATAAATGTTCATATCAAAATACTCGGCCTCAAAGTCAAAGACCGCGGGCTGAGGGGCGTCGTCGCTGTATTTGAATATAAACTCGCTGGCTTCCGCGCCTGCGGAAATCATTAACAGCATAATAAAAGCCACTAATGCAAATTTCAACTTTTTCATTGGCAGCACCTTTTCCAAAGTAAAATAATTATGATTTATTTTATCACATTGCAATACATTTTGTCAATCCCTATGGGAAAAAACATTCCTGTGAGTTTATGGAAAGCCGCGTAAATATTATCCCCCGCAAAACGGCGGGCCGATTCGTCCGGCCCGCCTGTAATAACTATTGATTTATATCAGTCTATAGCCATTGTCCAGCCCATATCGTCGGGCAGCTTGCCCCACTGAATACCGGTTATTGTCTCGTAAAGCTTATGGGTGACGGGGCCAATCTCGCCGTTATTGATATAGGCCACCTCGTCCTCGTAGCGCAGCTCGCCCACGGGCGAGATAACGGCGGCGGTACCGGTGCCGAAAACCTCCTCCAGCTTGCCCTCGCGGGAGGCCGCCATAACGTCGGCTATGGGCAGGCGGTCCTCGCTTACCTCGTAGCCCCACTTGTTAAGCAACTCAATGCACGACATACGCGTCACGCCGGGGAGCACCGTACCCACGGTGGGAGCGGTATAAACTTTGCCGTCAATCTTGAAGAAGCAGTTCATGCTGCCCACTTCTTCGACGTACTTGTGCTCCACGCCGTCAAGCCAGAGCGTCTGCTCATATCCGAGCTCGTGAGCCTTTACCTGCGAAATAAGCGAGGCCGCGTAGTTGCCGCCGCACTTGGTGAAGCCGGTGCCGCCCGGACAAGCGCGGGTGTACTCGTCCTCGACAAAAATCTTGACGGGATTGATACCGGTGGAGTAGTAGGCCCCGACGGGCGAGCATATAATGATGAGCTGGTGCGTCGTCGAGGGGCGCACGCCGAGATGAGGTTCGGTGGCGATGACAAAGGGGCGAATGTAGAGCGAAGCGCCCTCGGCGGAGGGGACCCAGTCAGCGTCTACCTTAACAAGAGCCTTCACAGCCTCAACGAAATTTTCCGCCGGAAGAGCGGGCAGGCACATACGGTGATTTGTGTTTATCATGCGCTGTGCGTTTTTGTCGGGGCGGAACAGGTGAATGGAGCCGTCGGGCCAGCGATAGGCCTTGAGCCCCTCGAAGGACTCGAGCGCGTAGTGGAACACCATGGCCGCCGGATCGAGGCTGAGGTTCTGGTAAGGCACAATGCGGGCGTCATGCCAGCCCCTGCCCTCGGTATGGTCCATAATGAACATGTGGTCGGTGTAAATTCTGCCGAAGCCAAGCTTGGTTTCGTCGGCTGGTTTTGCCTTCGGCGAGGTTGTGCGTGTGATTTTAATGTCCATTTTATGTAAGCTCCTTTCAATTTCTTCTGTTTCCATTATGCACCTTTTCGGCGAAAAAATCCAGCGTTTTTTCATAAAAAGCAAAAACAATTAAAGATTTTTGCTAAAAACTCACCTTTTATCAATCGGCACATACTCCGTCTTTTTCGAAACGGATTTATATGCCGGACGGATTATTCGGTCGGACACGGTGATCTCCTCTATCCGATGTGCGCACCAGCCCACAATGCGGCTCATGGCAAAGATGGGGGTGTAGACCTCGGGCGGGATATTGAGCATTTTGTATACGAAGCCGCTGTAGAAGTCCACATTGGGGGCGATTATCTTATCGCTGTTTTTAATCTCGGCAAAGAGAAGCGGGGTGTTTCTCGCTATGATATCGTAAAGATTGAATTCGTCCTCCATGCCCTTCTCCTTGGCGAGAGCCAGCGCGTTTTCGCGCAGGAGCACGGCGCGGGGGTCGCTCTTGGTGTAGACCGCGTGACCAATACCGTAGACAAGACCGCTCCTGTCGTAGGCCTCCCTTTTAAGCAGCTTCACAATGTGCGCCTTGACTTGATTTTCGTCGGTTATGTCGGCCACGTTGGCCTTGAAATCCTCTATCATGCCCATGACCTTTGCGTTCGCTCCGCCGTGCTTGGGGCCCTTAAGCGAGCCTATGGCAGCGGCAATGGCGCTGTAGGTATCGGTGCCGGTCGAGGATACCACGTGCGTGGTGAAAGCGCTGTTGTTGCCGCCGCCGTGCTCGGCGTGCAAAATCAGCGCAAGGTCAAGCAGCTCGGCCTCCATGGGCGTGTACTCGTTGTCGGCACGCATCAAGTGCAGGAAGTTTTCCGCTGTTGAGAGCTCCTCCACGGGCATATGCAGTATGAGGCTCTTGCCGTCATAATAGTGCGACTTGGCCTGATAGGCGTGCGCAATGAACACAGGCATACGGGCAATGAGCTCAAAGGACTGACGCAGCACGTTTTCGAGGGAGTTGTCGTCGGGATTGTCGTCGTAGGAATAGGAGGCGAGCACGCTTCGGGCAAGCTTGTTCATGATGTCGCTGCTCGGGGCCTTAAGAATCATGTCCTCAGTGAAATTGCGGGGAAGCTGGCGCTTAGAGCCGAGGTAAGCGTTGAACCTGTCAAGGGAATCGCGCGAGGGCAAACGACCGAACAGCAGCAGGTATGCGACTTCCTCAAAGCCAAAGCGTTTTTCTGTCCGGCAGGCGCGCACGATATCCTCCACGTCCACGCCGCGGTAGCGCAGTGTGCCGTAGATTGGCTGCTTTTCGTTTTCGTCCACAACGTAACCGTGGACCTCGCCTATTTTGGTCAGGCCCACAAGCACGCCGCTGCCGTCGGCGTTCCTGAGCCCGCGCTTTACGTTGAAGGTATTGTAAAGCTCCGGCTCAAGCGTATATATGCTGCGCGAAAGCTCGCACAGTTCGCGGAAGGTGGCGCTGTTTTTCTCGTTCATGGCGGTGGCCTCCTTTTTTATTGCTTTATTTTAGCATAAAATTTAATTTTTTTCAATAACAAAATGTTCTAAATCTTTGATTTCAGCATAGAATTATGCAAAAAGGGGAGATAATAATGAAAAAATTTCTCTTGACCGCGGCGATTTTCATTCTATTTTCGCTGCTCGCGCCCGCCGCGGCGGTATATTTTTCCGATATGCGCGGAGTTTTTTCGGGAATTTTTGCCGCTCTCGGGCGGCGGTAAAATTTTTTTGTATAAATTACACAAAAAACGGCGAAGCTAAAACTGAGGTGAAGTCCAAATGAAGTCTGTGAAAAGAACTATGGTTATTTTGGCGCTGCTGGCGGTGTTCGCCGTCAGCTTCGCCATGGGTCATATAACCGCCGTGCGGAACGGAGCTCTGCGCAACTCTATGGCCGTTGACGCCGCCGAACGCGCCGTGGCCATTGCTCCGTTGCTGCGCGCCTCCTCTCCCGTGTCCGACGTGCCCGATATTAAGGCTCCCTCCTCGCCGGAGCCGGAGACGCTCAAAACCGCCGCTCCGGCTGATGACGTGGAAAAAGAGGAAGAGCCCGAAGAGGAGGACGATGATCCGCCCTTCCCGCTTGAGCAGCCCGTAAGCGGCGCCGTCTGCGCCCCCTATTCCCTTCAGGCTGTCTACTCCGAAACCATGCAGGACTGGCGTTCCCACTCGGGCATGGATATAGCGGCCCCGCTGGCCGCCGCCGTGGTGGCCGCCGCCGACGGCACCGTGGCTAAAGCGTACGAGGACAAGCTCTGGGGCAATGTCATCGAGCTGAAGCATAAGGGAGGTTTGCGGTCTGTCTACAAGGGCGTATCCACCCTCGACATGGTCAGCGTAGGCGAAGAGGTCAAAAAGGGGACCGTTATCAGCGGGGTAGGTTCTTCGCCAATCGAAAGCAAGGCCGCTTCGCACCTGCATTTTGAAACATGGCAGGACGATGTCTGCGTCAATCCGGAAAGCTATGTAGTGAATATTGTGGAGCCGTGACGCGCGTCGGCAAAATTGCCCGAATTTGAATTAATGCACAAAATCCGCTCGTATGAGCGGATTTTTGTTTTGCGTTATTCGTAGGCGCAGCCGCCCCCCAACCGACATGGGGCGTCCTGCCTATTTCGCAAGTATCGCGACGGTCATTTTGACGAACATCTCCTTTGTCAGGGGGAGCTTCGCCAGCGGCGTGAGGAACGGGCGCAGCGGAACCTCGCGGTAGTACTTCACCGTAAAGGGCTGTCCAGCGAGTATCTTATTGAAGCGCTTTATCGTCATGTGATTGATATAGGAAATGGTATCGCCGCCGTCGGGCTTTTTGGAAAAGCGGAAGGCTATGCGGCTGTCGCGGTCGGGTACGTCCTTTATCAGTATCTTATAGGCGTCAATCATGGTCTGCTCGCTGAAGAATATATGCACCCACGGAATACCCACGGCGTCGCTGAGGTGCGCGCCGAAGGGGTGGTAGTAGGGGCAAAAGTTCACGAACAGCCGCCCGCCCTTTTTGAGGACGCGCCAACACTCGCGCAGAACCCTCTCGGGTTCGGCCACGTGTTCCATGCTGTCGTTCATGATTATCGTATCGAAAAAATCATCGGGGAAGCCGGTGTCGCCCGCGTCGCAAAGGCGGAACTCGAATCTATCGGCGAGGCCCTTTTCCTCGGCCAGCGCGGCGGACTGAGCGGCGTAGGCCTCCACTATGTCGATACCGTAGACCTTTTCAGCCCCGAGCGAGGCGTAGTAAAGTGACTTGCCGGCGGCGCCGCAGCCGATGTCGAGCACGGTTTTGCCCTCAAACATATCGGCGGGAGAAACGACCTCGTTATAGAACTTTATCGTGTCGGCCCCTTTTTCATACTGCCATTGAGCGTAGGTTTTCTTGCCCTCGTTCTGGAGGTTAAAGGGATGAACCGGCAGAGGGAACAGTTTGTTCAGCGCGAGAAGGATTGATACCGAGGGGCGCATGGGAGTGGCTCCTTTCATACTGTGGCGGCGTTGTACGAAACGAACGCGGCCCTTCGATTTTTTGCAAAAAATCAGAGCGAGCGTAATAGGGCCCGCTCCGACTGGTGCATCCGATGTGATTCGAACACACGGCCTTCAGAGTCGGAGTCTGACGCTCTATCCAGCTGAGCTACGGATGCTTATTGGTAAATTATATCACAGCCGAAGCCGAAAGTCAAGAGTGGGAGCGGTTTTTGCCCCAACTTTTTAGCCGAAGCAAGCTTTTTGTTCAACTTGCATACAAATTGCACAAATAATTGTGAAAGTTTAGGGGTGTATTTGTTGGAATTTTATAGTATAATATTTTATATATAGGCTTTGCCACTATAAAGGAGGAAAAGGAAAATGAACATATTCAGCGCGGAAAACATAAGAAACATCTGCGTTATGGGTCACGGAGGCAGCGGTAAGACAAGCCTTGTAGAGGCAATACTCAGCAAGGCGGGCGTAAGCGACCGCTTTGGCAAGGTGTCGGACGGAACGACGGTTTCCGACTACGATCCCGAGGAAATCAAGCGCCAAATCTCAATAAACCTAACGGTTGAGCCCTACGAGTGGAAAACCGAGAAAATAGGCCTGACAAAAGTGAATCTTATAGATACGCCCGGCTACTTTGACTTTGTGGGCGACGCTATATGCGGCGTCCGCGTGTGCGGCAGCGCGCTCATTGTGGTGAACGCCAAGAGCGGCGTTCAGGTCGGCACCGAGCAGGCTTATGAGTTGGCCACCGGCAAGGGTATGGCCAAGATGTTCTTCGTCAGCAATATGGACGACGAATACGCCGACTTCGCCTCGGTCGTAGCCCAGCTTAAGGAAAAATTCGGCAAGAGCGTGGCCCCCTTCCGCATTCCCATTAAGGACGGCAAAAAGATAAAGGGCTATGTAAATGTTGTCAGCGGCAGGGCCTACACTATAAATAACGACATTGAGACCGAGATTCCTATTCCGGACGATATGGCCGATATATATAACGAGTACCACGAATTTCTGCTCGAGGCCGTGGCCGAAAGCAGCGAGGAAATGCTCGAACGATACCTCGAGGGCGGCGTCATCACCGATGAGGAGATGCGCTCCGTGCTTAAGGAGGCTGTGCGCGCCGGCGTAGTGGCCCCCGTTTACGGAGGCTTCTCCACAGGAACTACCTTCGCCGTGCGTTCCCTTATGGACGCTATGCTCAAGTATTTGCCCACACCCATCCAGTGCCCGCCGGAGCTTGCCGAAAAGGACGGCGAGCCCGTGGAGCTGACCGGCAGTAATACCGACCCGCTGGCCGCGCTCGTGTTTAAGACAGTGGCCGACCCGTATGTCGGCAAGATGTCCATATTCCGCGTTTACAGCGGAGTTATCCGCCCCGACAGCACCGTTTTCAACCCCAACAAAGGCGTAAGCGAAAGAATAGGCAAGCTCTATATGCTGCGCGGCAAAAAGCAGATAGAGGTCACCGAGCTTCGCGCCGGAGACATCGGAGCCGTGACGAAGCTGGCTCAGACTCAGACCGGCGACGCTCTTTGCTCGCCCTCCGCTCCCGTCATATCGCTCACCGGAATCACCCTGCCCAAGCCCAATCTTTCAATGGCCATTGTACCTAAGAGCAAGGGCGACGAAGAAAAGATAAATTCCGGCCTTTCCCGCCTGAACGAGGAGGATCCCACCTTCTCGGTTGAGGTAAACAACGAAACCAAGGAGACCGTTATCAGCGGCCTTGGCGACCTGCATCTTGAGGTTATATGCTCCAAGCTGCAAAGCAAGTTCGGCGTGGGCGTGAATCTTCAGCCCCCCACCATTCCCTACCGCGAGACCATACGCAAGTCCGTCAAGGTTCAGGGCCGACACAAGAAGCAGAGCGGCGGCCACGGCCAGTTCGGCGACGTTTGGATAGAGTTCTCGCCCCACGACGGCGACGACCTCATCTTTGAGGAGAACGTGTTCGGCGGCGCGGTGCCAAAGAACTACTTCCCCGCCGTTGAAAAGGGCCTGCGTGAGTGCATAGCCCGCGGCCCGCTGGCAGGCTACCCTGTCGTAGGGCTTAAGGCTGTGCTGGTGGACGGCAGCTACCACCCTGTGGATTCCAGCGAAATGGCATTCAAGATGGCGGCCTCCATCGCCTATAAGGACGGCCTTCCCCAAGCCGCGCCGGTGCTGCTCGAGCCCGTAGGCCGCCTCGAGGTGACCGTGCCCGAGGGCCAGATGGGCGACGTTACCGGCGACATAAACAAGCGCCGCGGCAGGATACTCGATATGTCCCCCATAGGCGGCGGCAAGGGCAAGGTTACGGCCGAGGTTCCGCTTGGAGAGATGAGCCGCTACTCCTCCGATCTGCGCTCCATGACTCAGGGCCGCGGCAGCTTCTCGTTCGAGTTCATACGCTACGAGGAGGCCCCCGCAAACATAGCTCAGAAGATAATCGAGGCCAGAAAATAACGGGAAAAAGCTCAGAATAATTCACAAAACAGACTGAAAAACGGCATACTTTTTTATGAAGTATGCCGTTTTTTTTCTTTTTGAATTTATCGCTTGACTTCCAGAATTAACTGTGCTATGATACTTTTGACTTTTGTTTCATCATTGTTTTTTAACAGTTCCGAGGTGTTTCCCGTGTTGAATACGGACGCGTACTTATTCGTACACTTCATCGACAAAAAGCATAACACGCCCCTAAGCGAGCAGGTCTATTTTTCTGTTAGCCGCGACGGCTACACTTGGCAGACGCTGAACGCCAAGCAGCCTGTGCTCACCTCAAATGTGGGCGAGCGCGGCGTGCGCGACCCGTTTATTGTGCGTTCCCCCCAAAATGACAAGTTCTATATTGTCGGCACCGACCTCAACGTACATCTGCGCCGCGACGGCTGGAAAATGGCCACCATCAACGGCAGCAGGAGTATTCTCGTGTGGGAAAGCAGCGATCTTGTGAACTGGACGGATGTGCGTATGTGCACCATCGCACCCGAGGATGCCGGCTGCGCTTGGGCGCCGGAAGTCATCTACGATGAGGAGCAGGATGATTACATGGTGTTCTGGGCCTCGCGCTCACTCAAGGACGGGCGCAGAAAGTGCCGTATGTATTACAGCAAAACCCGTGATTTCCGCAGCTTCACACCCGCGGAGCTTTACATCGAGCGTCCCAGCGACGTTATAGACACCACCATTGTCCGCGACAGTGAGGCCGGCTGCTATTACCGCTTCAGCAAAGACGAGACCTTTAAGGTGATAACCGTGGAGCGCGGCGAAACCCTGCTGGGAGAGTTCCGGCGCATAGAGACCACCATCGACCACACCCGCGGCGTGGAGGGTCCGGAGTGCTTCCGCCTAAAAAACGGCAAGTGGTGCCTGATTGTTGACCGATACGCCAAAGGCCTCGGCTACTGCGCCTACACCTGCGCCGACCTTTCGACCGGCGGCTTCACCAAGCTTCGCCACGAATTCAATTCCGACCTTAAGCTCCGTCACGGAGGAGTAATTCCCATCACGGCGGAGGAATACGACCGCTTGCTTGCGGCTTATGGTGACAAGTGATGGATTTTGCGGAGGCCGTGGAATGGATAAAGCTCAACCTCGGTGTGGACAACGGCGATATATGCGCCGCTTTGGGCATGGGCGAGGTGATGTTTGAAAATTTGATAACGGGTTACGCCAAGCCCCAACCAACTGTGGTGCAAAAGCTTTTCTCCCGCTTTTCCGTTTTGCCGGAGAACGACCCGCCGATTGTAAGCAGAACCGTGTCGGGCGAGCTTAACACCGCTCAGCTTGACAGCCGCCTGCGAAGGCCGCTCAGCTTCGGCATTGAGGTTCAGGATGACGCCCTCGCCGAGCGACACATATTCGCCGGCTGCTATGTTGTGATTCACCAGAACGTCCCGCTTGCCTGCGAAAGCGTAATACTGGCCTCGGTGCGCGGCGGCGAGCCCCTGCTTTACATTTACGGAGCGGACGGTGGAAGAACGACCCTCTCCCGCGGAGGGGAAAAGCTCTGCTTCGGCGCGGATGAATTCCGCTCCGACGTGAGAGTTATAGGCACAGTGGCAGGCGTGCTTGAAAAGATAACCGAGGAAGTAGAATATTAAAATATGAGAAAAAACAAAATATTTTGAAAAAGGGCTTGCAATTTTGCGAAAGCTGTGCTATAATATAAACACTCTGATTAAATCTATTGATAAGAGGTGAACATTCGTGAAAGAGGGCATCCATCCCAAGTACCAGCAGACGGTTATTCGGTGCGCTTGCGGCAATGTCATTGAAACAGGCTCCACCAAGCAGAACATAAACGTAGAAATCTGCTCCAAGTGCCACCCCTTCTACACCGGCAAGCAGAAGCTCGTTGATACGGGCGGACGCGTCGAGAAGTTCAGAAAGAAGTTCAATCTTGGGAACAAATAAGCAGGGCTGCCGCCATGGCGGCCTTTTGCTTTTTCATAAAAGTATACACGGCCGTAAAAAAGTCGCGCAGAACGCTCAGGGGCCAAACGTACTTATTTAAGTCCGCCTTGAGTATTACAGGTTAACGAAAAAGCAATGTATTAATGAGAAAAATCCGCTCCATTGAGCGGATTTTTCTCATTTTATACCCTTGAACCACAAACGAAAATTACCCTCGTCGCAGGCGTTCGCCTGTTTTGCCGCCGCATTGCGGCGAAGCGGTAATGATACGGAACAGGCTTTCCCCGGCAGCTTAAATTATTCCGCAGGCATTACAACAATGGTCGTAGCGGTAAAGTGGCCGTCGCTGTCGATAGAGCCGATAGCGGTCACCGTGTCGCCGCGCTTTATATCCGAGAAGTTGACAGTCTTGCCGGTAGAATTGTTGAGCACCGCGGCTGAAACCGCACCGCTGGTCCTCGTCGCCGCGTAAACGCGCTCGCTCTTGCCGTCAATGCTGAGGGTGAGATAGCTGTTACTCGTGCTGATGCCCGTAACCGTGCCGCTCTTCTGGTAGGTGGAGGGCGAAACCGTTGCGGTGACGGCGGTTATAACTCCGCTTTCAAGGTCAAGTGAAACATTATCGCCGACGCGGAGGTCGTAAACCTCAGCCGTTTTGCCGCCGGAGGTTATCTTGGCCTTGGGCGAAAGCTCGTAGCTCTGCTTTTTGCCGTCAACCTCAACCTCAAGCGAGGGAGAGGAGCTTATAATTATAGAAACTATAGTGCCGGTAATGCTGGAGTTTGCGCTGGTGGCGGTAATTTCCACAACCACGCCGTCGAGCAGCTTAACGGTCGCCTTATCGCCCGCTGCCACGTCCTCAAACGAGGATTTAGCGGAATTGCGGGTTACCGTCACTTCATCGTCCACATCGTACGTCACGTTGGAACTGCTGTCTGTGCGGAGGGTGATAGTGTCATCCTTCTTAGAGCGAACCGTGCCGGACACGGTCTGCTCGCCGGACTTGGCCTCAATCTCGTCAACAACGCCCTTCTCAATGTAAACCGTAACATTGTATCCGTTCTTAAGGTCCTTTATCTCAGCTTTTTTGCCGTCCACGGTAATCTTTGTATCTGCATTGTCGGAAACAACTATCTCGCGGTAATTTTTGCCTTCAACCACGGCGAAGGAAGTGCTGCCCGTGCGGAAGGACAAATCGGCCAGTCTGCCGGAAACCTCCTCGTCCTCCGGAGTAGTATTAGTGTTGGTGTTGGTATTGGTATTGGTGTTGGTGTTAGTGTTGGAATTCGCGCCCGTGT
This sequence comes from uncultured Clostridia bacterium, assembly GCA_947629005.1. GTDB lineage: Bacteria > Bacillota > Clostridia > UMGS1883 > UMGS1883 > JAFLUQ01. The sequence continues at coordinate 40,258 of CANRCD010000005.1, read as the reverse complement.
TCGAGGAATTGGGTGAAAGCGCCTCAAAGCCGGTGAGCTTATCGCCGCTGAACACGGCTATAGCTTCGCTGCCGTTCACAATATTGGCGGCAGCGCTCCTTACGCCGTCCTTAATAACGGTCACGCCGCCGGCAAGCGTGTATGTAGCGGAGGTCTTGGTCCCCTCGTCGTATACCGTAACGGCAGGGCCGCCGGCGGCCGCGAGGTCAACTGCGGTTACCACGCCGGTTTTGGTAGTCTGGTCGAGAGCGTCAAGTATCCTGTGAAGCAGAATGGTTATCTGAACGCGGGTGACGTTGTCATTGGGGCCAAACTCGTTATTTTCAAGGCCCTTCATAAGCCCCTGAGCCGTCACATACTCAACATAAGGCAGCGCGTCGGAAGGAATCTTCGGTGTGTCGCTGTAGCTGAGCAGCACGGACGAGTTGTCCTTCACCGCTTCCTCCGCGCCCATAAGCTTGGTCAGCAGCACTGCGGCCTCGTACCTCTTGAGAGCGGAGCCCGCGCCGCTGAGCCAATTGTCAAGCTCGTCCACGGAGAGTACTCCCTTGTAAAGCAGAAAGGCGACCTCGTCCTTATAAAGGTTATATGTCGAGCCGAGGTCATACTTTTCAAGAACCGGTGTATAGAGCGAAATGGCATAGTGCGCGAAGGGCTCATAGTCGGCATTGGAATAGCCGGCGGCCCTTGAAAGCAGCAAAAGCGCCTCAATTTTCCTTATAGTTATCGCCGGACGGAAGGTGCCGTCGGTGTAACCTTTGATTATACCGAGAGTAGTCATTTCCTCAATCTCGTCGGCGGCCCAGTCGTAATCCGGACTGATAACGTCGGAAAAGCTGCTTTCGGCCAGCGCCGTCAGGCCCATTGAGGCCGCAATGCACAGCGCCAAGGCTATGGACAGAATTTTTTTGGTCATGTGTATTCCTCCCTTTTTATCCGAAAAAATCAGACATTTTATCATGATATATACATTATAGCACAGTGTGAAAAAAAATACAATAAAAAAATCAATAAAAATGTATTAATTTATTTTATGGGTGCGAACCTTTTTGCTGTGTAGCCTGACGCGCGCAAAAAAAATCGCGTCAGAACGGACGAAAATCAAACTCGCGCAGGCGGCGCCGCAAAGCGGCGGAAAACAGACTAACGCCTGCCGCCGAGCAAGCGGTACACAGGTACGCCGAGGGTGATTTTCGTTCGTGGTTCAAGGGCTTAAAACGAAGAACATCCGCTCTTTAAAGCGGATGTTCTTCGTCAATTCATCATTTTATTCTCACAAAATGATACTTCTTGGTCGCATTAACATAACACATTCAGCCCTTGAACGGTCTGCACGTATTTTTTTACGGCCTCTTTCTGCTTTTACTTTATTTTGCCAAGCTTCACAAGAGCGTTATAAAGCATGACGGCACACTGCTCGCGGGTAGCGGGAGCTTCGGCCTTAATCATATTGTCGGCCGCCTTAACAATGCCGTTGGCCGCGAGGGCGTAAACGTAGTCGCGGGCATAGGCGGGGATGGCCCCGTCGTCGGCGTAGGGCGTCTGCGCTGCCGTCGCCGTGAGAGCCTTATTATTGTTCAGCGCCCTCCAAATTACGGTCATTACCTCGGCGCGGGTGATTTGGTTCTCGGGACGGAAGGTGTTATCCTCGTAGCCCTTGATGAGATCGTTATAAACCGCGGAGGCCACATAAGAATGATACCACGCTCCGGCGGCCACATCGGCAAACGACGTCGTCGCGTCTTTATTGTAAAGTCCGAGAGCGGTAACCACCATGGTAGTGAACTCGCTGCGCTTTATGTTATTGCCGGGCAGGAAGGTGCCGTCGCCGTAGCCGTTGATGACGCCAATGTCGTTTAGGGCGTAAATGGCCTTTCCGGCCTCGGTTGTATCGCTGGGAACGTCCGAGAATTTATTTTTATGGGTAACCGTCTGGGTAACATTACTGTCGTTGCCGGAGCCGCCGCCGATACCGCCGCCTACTCCGCCGCCAGTGCCGCCGGAGCTCGTGCCGCCGGAGCTCGTGCCGCCGCTGTCCTTCTTCGCCACAATAATCTTCACGGAAACGTCCTCACTGAGGCCCTTGTCCAGAGCATAACCGGCGGGCACACGTATTTTTCCGGCAAAACTAAATGTTCCGGCCTTAGAGGTGTCGGGCGTACCCTCCCACTCAATGGGAAGTCTTGTATTGACGCCGGTTTCAGATTTCGCGTCAACCGAGGCGGGCAGCCGAACCGTATCTCCCTGATCAACGCTGACGTCGCCAAGCTCGGATATCTCTACTATTTTTAGATCTCCGCTGTCGCTGTGGTCAACATCTTCCAGCATGTGGTACTGAAAGATCATGGATTTTATAGTGTCATATATCGGCATAAGGTCAGGGCTTATCTCTCCCTTTATCGCAGCCTTTACGGCGGAGGGATAGGCAGTATAAATTGCGCTGTAAAGCGGAGCGTAGGTGGACGTTGTAAGAATGGACTGAACGGCCTCCACCAGATTATCCTGTAGGTTTTCCTCGGTTATTTCCTCCGCGTACTTATTGATATAGGCCAGATAGTCCTGAAGCTCACCGAGGAAGTCTATGAGCAGCCCCTCAGACACCGTTCCGTCGCCGGCGGCCATGAGCGTATCGACAAAGCCGGAGTATTCGCTCACAAAGTCGGCGTAGGCGTCGCGGACGCTGTAGGCCATGGAGGGCGCCGAGCTGAGCATCATGATAAGCGCCAGCGCGAGGCCGAGAATTCTTTTCTTCATGTAAATCAATCCTTTCATGTTCTGGGAGTTCCGTTATTTAGACGTATCATCCCGCGAAAAAGTTCCCTATTTTTTTATCAATACTCGTTTTTCTGCCATACTCGGACGAAATCACACTGAAAATCCGCGGGCCATACGGTGGTTGAGTCGGGCTTTCCGTCCCAGCCGTCGATGGCGAGGTTTAGCAGCATATACATATTTGTGCACTGGTCAAGAGCCGCCTTATCGGTGAGAGCATGGCCCACCTGAACGCCGTCCACATAGTACTTCATGTACTTTGGCGTCCACTCAAAGCCGTAAGTGTGGAAATCGTCGGTGGAGTCAAAATCAAGGGTTATAACCTGCTCATGGCTCCTTTCGCTGTTCCACGAAGCGCCGTAATGGCAGTTCACGCGGAGCTGCTTCGGCCTTGAGCAGAGAATTTCGAGCATATCAATCTCGGGCGGCCAGCCGTCCTTCAGCATCCACCACGCTGGCCACAGGCCCTTGCCCTTGGGCATTTTCATGCGGGCCTCGAAATAGCCGTAGTTAAAGCGGAACGTACCGGCGGTATTCACCGCGCCGCTGGTATACATAATATCGTTCTTCTGATTGTTAAAGGTATACTGCTTGCCTACGGAGTCGGGATGGCGCTCGTTCTCGCCGCGTAGCGTGAGCACGCCGTCCTTTATTATGACGTTTTCAGGTACGCACCAGCCGGAATGGTTGTGGCTGTGGCCCCAAGAATAGTTATATCCCCAGTTTTTGGTATTAAGGGAGTCTCCGTCAAACTCATCGTCAAACACCAGCTTGTAGTCCTCGCTAAGCATTGCAGGCCGCTCCACGCCCTCGGGCGCGTCCAGCACGGGAAACTCAATGCGCATAAGCCCGCTGCCGGGGAGCAGCGGCAGACTGCGGTATACCTTGTCCATGCGCTCTATCATGGCGGGCGCTCCCATTACCTTTGCCTGCGGCTCAAAGCGGCCGCTGTTGTCCACAAGGCCGTTGGCGGCGGCAACCTCGATATAGCTCAATGCCCAAGGCGAAATATCGTCTTTGTCCTCAAACTGAAGGTCCACCCCTATGGCCATATTGCTTTTTTTATAGCGGAGCCCGCGAACCATCAGCGCCACGGCCTCCTCATTGGTAATTGGCTCGTCGAGGCCTATTTCGCCGTCCTTTGCCATTTCCATATCGACAATTCCGGCCACCACAAGGCCCTCCACAATGTCGCTGTAGTAGTTATCTGAGCCTACATCCTTGAACACACCGCTGTATATCAGCGGATTAACCTTAGTCTCGACCGCCAGAAGCTGCATGAACTGGCCCTTAGAATAGACCTGCGGCCCGTGCCCGAGGCTTGGCGCATCCGCGAAGGCCGTACCCGTAAGCATTGCCAAGCCGAGGCAGGCGGCGGCTATAGCGCGCAGTTTCATTTCGTTTTCCTCCCTTTTTTATGTGGCTTTATATAATTATATCACAATTTTCCCGTCTTGTAAATAGCAATTTTTAGGCCAACACAGGGCGGCCGCGAGGGCCGCCCCATTTTATGCGGTGCTTTATTTTATCGGGGATATTACAAACGAGTACCTATAGCTTCTGTTTGTCTGAAGCTGATACTGTATATGCGGGCGGCTGCCCCAGCTGTCGTCGCCGCCTACGCCCTGCTGCCAGCCGTTGATGTGGATTACGCATTTGTCGCTCTCGGGCAGCTTGTAGGCGTGGTCGGCGGCCTCTATCTCCTCGGGCGTCCAAGGATTTGCGCTGACCTCCATGTTACCCAGAGCCTCAAAACGCAATCCTCCGTTTTTGCCGGTAAACTCGGCCCAGCGGACGGCCGTTTTGTTGCCGCTCTCCTGCGGCACAAGATAGGGAACCGTCTGTTCGGCGGCCTTCTGGTGATAAACGCCGAGCCTTGCGGAGGCGTCGCGGTCGATATAGTTTTCATGGGGGCCGTTACCGAAGAAGGTCATATCGGTCAGGGCCTTATCGGCGGTGAACATCATGCCTATCTCGGGTATCTCGCCGTGCATAAGGCCCGGGATAAGCTCCATCGTCACCTTTATCTCTCCGTCGGAATAAATCTCGTAGGTGAGGGCGGCGCGGCTCTCCTCGTCAGTGGGCAGAGTATATGCGCATTTTACCTCCACCCCGTCGGCCATCTGGCGCACCTCGCGGGAGACGAGGGAAGCCTCGGCGCCGGCGCTCCGCCAGCAGGCGGAACGTTTCATTATGCGGCTGCCCTTGTCGTTGTCAGTGAGAGCCCGCCAGAAATTCATCACCGCCGGAGCCCTGAAAAGCTCGACTCCGTCAACTATGTAGCTCTTTATGTATCCCGTCGCCGCGTCAAACGCCACGCTGAAGCCGTCGCCGAACACGGTGTTTCCGTCCACACCGACGGGGCCTGCGGCGAAGGCGCGCTCGGGCGTCACGTTGACGGAGGGCAGTATAAACTGGCCGAAGGCCACCTCGTGACCCGCCTCGGCCCAAGGAGCGTCCTCAGTGGTGTGCGCCGTAACGGTCAGCACATACTCTCCCCTGCCCCGCTCGGGCATTGCTTGGCCCAGCGAGAACACGCCCGTACTGAGCGGCGGCAGCTCAACGGAGAACACGCCGTCCTTGATGAACTCGCCGTCCATCTCCAGCTTCCACTTAAAGCTCAGCTCGGAAAGGTCGGTGAACAGAAAGCGGTTTTCTATGCGCACGCGGCCGTTCATTATGTCAGCGTCGGAGAATTTTATGTTTTGGTAGCAGGCCTTGGTTTCGATTAGCTTGGGACTGACGGTGTTGTCGGCGAAAATCAGCCCGTTGCCCGAGAAGGTGCCGTCGTTGGGCTGCTCGCCGAAATCGCCGCCGTAAGCCAGATACGGTCTGCCGTCGGGAGTTTCGGTATAAAGTGCCTGATCTATCCAGTCCCAGATAAAGCCGCCCTGAAGCGAAGGATACCTATAGAAAAGCTCCCAGTAGTCCTTCAGTCCGCCGCAGGAGTTGCCCATGGCGTGGCTGTATTCGCATAGAATAAAGGGCTTGTCGTTGTTGAAGTTTATGTTTTTCTCAATGTTCCACGGGCGGGTATACATCTCGCTTTCGATGTCCGAGGCATGGTTGAACTCGCGGTTGTGGCACACGCCCTCGTAGTGGACGGGGCGGTGAGTGTCGTCGAGCGACTTGACCTTATCGCGCATATATATGAAGTTCTCTCCGCCAAAGGACTCGTTGCCCAGCGACCATATACATACCGAAGGATGGTTCTTATCGCGGCAAACCATAGAATTGGCGCGGTCAACAACGATATCGCGCCACTCCGGCTTACTGCCGGGGAGCGTCTCGCCCTCTTCCTTTTGGCCGTAGCTCCATGTGCCGTGAGTCTCCAAATTGACTTCGTCGATGACGTAAAGGCCGTATTCGTCGCATATATCGTACCAGAGCTCGTTGTTGGGGTAATGGCTTGTGCGGACGGCGTTGATGTTGTGCCGCTTCATGAGCTTCGCGCTTATAAGCATATCCTCCTTGGTGGTGGCGCGGCCGTGCGCGGCCGTGAAGTCGTGGCGGTTAACGCCCTTAAGCATTACGGGCACGCCGTTTATCTCCATAAGGCCGTTGTTTATCACAAAGGAGCGCAGCCCCACGCGGATGGAGGTATATTCCGTTTCGCCGCCTCGGGTGAGTTCAAGCACAAGAGTGTAAAGATTTGGCTTTTCGGCGCTCCACAGCTTGGGGCTTTCGACCTCGGCGCGCAGGCTCAGCGTCTGAAATTCCGCGCCGGAGAGCGGCAGGGTAATTTTCGGGTCGGCGGCGAGCACGTCCTCTCCGCCGTAAAGCAGCTTCGCGCGCACGCTGACCTTATCGTTCACGAAGTCATAGTTGCGCAGCGTCACCTCAACGTCCAGCGACGCGGAGGCAAAATCGGAGCTTAAGCGCGGCTTGGCAAACACATCGTAAAAGTGAACGGGGCTGTGCAGCTCAAGATAGACCTCGCGAAAAATGCCGCTCAGCCGCCAGAAGTCCTGATCCTCAAGCCAGCTCGCGTCGCACCAGCGGAAAACGCGCACAGCGAGGCGATTCTCGCCGGAGCGCAGATAGGGAGTGGCGTCAAATTCGGCGGGGCAAAAGCTGTCCTTATTGAAACCCAGCAGCTCGCCGTTGAGCCATACGTAAAACGCGCTTTCCACCGCGCCGAAGTGAAGCGTTACGGGCGTCCGCTCGGGGTCGTAATCCTCCGGCAGTTCAAAAAAGCGCACGTAGCTGCCCACCGGATTGTAACCGGTCGGGGCGTAGGGCGGGCGGAGCTTGGGCTCGGCCACGCTCCATGGGTAACGTGTGTTGGTGTACTGAGGGTAGTCGTAGCCCTGAAGCTGCCAGTGGGCGGGCACCTTTATCTCATCCCAGCCCGAAACGTCAAACTCCTCGGCGAAAAAGTCCTCGGGAGCGGAGGCGATGTTTTTGGAAAAATTGAAGCGCCAACTGCCGTTGAGACTGATTTTTCTCGCGGAAGCGTCGCGGTCGGCGGCCTCTGCCTCAGCGCGGCTGTCGTACGTCATGAGCGTGGAGCGCGCAGGCATACGGTTCAGTTCAAAAATCTCGGGGTTGTTGTTCCACTCGGGATAACCGTTTTCCGGAGGCGTGTAGCGGTATTTCTCTCTCAGCATAAAAAATTCCCTTTCCTGCGATGTCGGTTTATTGGATCATTTCGGCTACAACCGAGCCGATGAGCTTGCCGTCGGCCTTGCCCTTGAGCTCGGCCATGACGGTTTTCATGATAAGGCCCTTGTTTTTGGTGGAGAGTACCTCGGCGAATTTCTCATTCAGGACGGCGCGTATCTCCTCTGCGCTCATAAGTTTGGGCGCGTATGCCGAAATATACTCAAGTCTCTTGCGGTATTCGGCCTTGAGCTCGGCCCTCTCGTCGGGGCAGGTATCGACCTGCTCCTGAACGGTTTTTATTTCCTTAAGAATTACGCGGTCTACCAGTTCCTCGGGAATGTCGTCGCGGCAGCCCTCGTCGATGGCGGCCTTCTTCACGGCGGCCACAAGGGACGAAACGGCGTCCTTCTTGGGTTTATCCTTGGCCTTCATGGCGGCCACCATGTCGGCGCGCAATGTTTCGATATTCACGGCAATCAGTCTCCTTTCGGATATTTCTGTTTTTCCTTCACAATTCTATCATAACGCCATAGCAAAAGCAAGTTTTTTTACAAAAAAGTAACAAAAAAAATGCCCGCGCCGCCGCGCCGACTGCAAAGTCCCGAGACTTTTGGTTCTTTTGGTCGCAAAAGAACATAGGCATAAAATTAAATACGACTCCCGCGCCGAAGGCGCGTCCTCGAAGCGGAGGGCGTGTTGAGGCACACCGCATGGGCGGCATAATTACTAGGCGCGGGCGAAAACAACCTATGAATTTAACCCCAAAGGGGCTCCGCAAAGACGGTAATGCCGGATTTGTGGGGAAAGAAGGAGCGGCGGAGCAAGCTCGGTTTTGGTTTTGAAAAAACCGAAACCTCAATGCGGAGCCTGCGACGACTATGACGACAGCTTCCCCCGAAGGGGAAGCCTTTTGCCTCTACTTTATTTCCTCCATGTTTTCGTCGTATATGGCGGCGCGGTGATATTCGCAGTCGCCGCTGTCATAGCCGTCGATATACTTATTCATGGCCTTCATCACCACGTCCGGCTTAAGATTATGCTCGCTGCCTGCGCTGAGCGTCATGTCGATATGACCGTCCGCAAGGCCTATGCTTATGATGTCGGAGCGAATGTCGGTATCCTTAACGCCGCTTTTCGTCTTTTTATCAACTACGGTCTCCTTTCGGGCAAGGAAGCCGTCCGCCGAGGCGGGCAGCCTTTCGGGAGTGACGCGGTAAAGGGCGTAGCGCAGCTTTTTCATGCGGCTTTTGCCCTCCCTGACCGAAAGCACGTTTATCCCCGCCGGCGCGGAAGCGCGCAGGCGGCTTTCCACCTCGTCGGGAGGCATATACTCCGCCAAGCGGAATTCCATAAGCTCGCAGCCGCTGGTATAGCCCACCGAAAGCGGCAGCGCGAAAACCAGCAGCGGGTGAGGGTTAAAGCCCTCTGAAAACGCCACCGGCACCGAAGCGCGGCGCATCATGCGGCCCATGACCCTCACAAAGTCGAGATGAGAAATGTACTTTGCAGCGTCTGTTTTCTCGTATATAAGGCAGTAATCGTTCACGCTTTTCTCATCTCCCTTACGGCCCGAAGGCTGCTTTCCTCTGCATAGACGCTGCACTTGCCGTCCTCGCACAGGGACGCGGCCCCGCAATTACTGCATTTTTGGCGGCAATTAGGCGTAGTTTCGGCGCGGGACGCGCGTTCGTTTTCGGCGGCGAGGAACTCTTTCGTAACGCCGATGTCCACAAAATCCCACGGGAAAAGCTCGTCCGCTCCGCGCTCGCGGGTGTAGAAATCCATGCTTACGCCGCAGTCGAGAAAAGCTCGGCGCCATTTTTCCATATCAAAACACTCGCTCCATCCGTCCAGCTTGCAGCCCAGCTCGAAGGCGCGGACAAGAACGTCGCAGAGGCGTCTGTCACCTCTGGCGAAAACGCCTTCCAGCACGCTTACGTCGCTCTGGTGATAGCTGTACTTTATGTGGCGGTTGTGAATTTCGTCTTTTAAAAGCTGCTGCTTTCGCCGAAGCGTTTCGGGGCTGTTCTGCTCCGCCCACTGAAAGGGAGTGAACGGCTTGGGCACAAAGCCCGCCACGCTGATATTCACCGAGGGAGAGCGGCGCTTGTTGGTCTTTTCGGAGGAGTAATAGCGCTCCACCACCTTTTCGGCAAGTCGGGCAATGCCGGCAATGTCGTCGTCGGTCTCGTATGGCAGACCTATCATGAAATAGAGCTTGACGGTTATCCAGCCGCCGTCGAAGGCGAGGCCCACGCTCTGCATTAGGTCGTCCTCGGTGACGTTTTTGTTGATGACATCCCTCATACGCTGGCTGCCGGCCTCGGGCGCAAAGGTGAGGCCGCTTTTTCTGACCTTCTGCACCCTTTCCATAAGGCCGAGGCCGAAGTTATCCACCCTCAGCGACGGCAGCGACAGGCTTACCTTCTCCTTTTCGGTGAACTCAAGCAGGCGGTCGGCCAGCTCGGCAAAACGGGTGTAGTCGCTGGTGGAAAGGCTCGAAAGGCTAAGCTCCTCGTATCCGGTGGAGCCTATCAAATTTACGGCGTCGCGCACAAGGCAGTCAGGCGATTTTTCGCGCACGGGGCGGTATATCATGCCCGCCTGACAGAAGCGGCAGCCCCGTATGCAGCCGCGGAACACCTCCAGACTAACGCGGTCGTGGACTATGTCCATAAACGGCACGATGAACTTGTCGGGAAAAACCACCTCGTCCAGCTTTTCGATTATGCGCTTTCTGACGCGTGGCTTTGCCTCGGGGCAGTTTGGCGTCATGGACTTAAGCGTGCCGTCGGGGTTATATTCCACATCGTAGAGGCAGGGGACGTATATTCCTTCTATTTTCGCAATTTTTTTAAGGTAGTCGATTCGCCTGCCGCCCTCGGCCTTCCATTCGTTATAGGCGTCCATCAGCTCCCCGATGACCTCCTCGCCCTCTCCCATGGTGAAAAAGTCGAAGATGCCGGCCAGCGGCTCGGGATTATAGGCGCAGGGCCCTCCGGCGTTCACGAAGGGGCAGTCCTCGCCGCGGTCGCGGGAGAGCAACGGTATGCCGGCAAGATCGAGCATATTAAGTATGTTAGTGTAGCTCATTTCATACTGGAGCGTTACGCCGAGGAAGTCAAACTCGCTCACGGGGGTGCGCGTCTCAATCGAAAACAGCGGCACGCCCTCGCGGCGCATTTCCTCTTCCATATCTATCCAAGGGGCAAAGACCCGCTCGCAGTAAACGTCGGGCCGGAGGTTGAGGCAGTGATAGAGTATCTTTATGCCGAGGTGGCTCATTCCCACCTCGTACGTGTCGGGGAAGGCGAAAGCGTAGCGTATTTTAACATCGGCCGGATTTTTTATAACGCTGTTCAGCTCGCCCCCGCAGTAGCGCGTAGGCTTTTGCACCCGCTTAAGCAGGCGGTCTATGTTCACTGTGCTCATGAGGCTTTATCCTTTCTGTTAATTCGGCTTGATTTTATCACAATCGGTGAGAAAAGTCAATACAGGTCCCGCAAAAAGTCGGCCGCGCGGCGGATTTTCATATACCCTCCGGAAGCGACGTACCGCCCGTGGAGAATAAGCACCGCGACAAGCCCCACGGGCGGGACGTCGTGCAAGGCCGATAGCAGCAGCAGAAAAAGCAGCGCCAGCGAACCGAGCGAGAGGGCGGCGCGCTCGCCAAGCAGTACGGCGGCAATGCGCCCGCCGTCCAGCGGCAGCACGGGAATCAGGTTAAATACCAGCACCCACAGCGTCTGAGGAGAAAGCCACGGCGCTATGGCGAGGCTGACCGCCGGTCCGGCCAGATACACCGCCAGCGCGGCAGGGCCGCTCAATTCGCCGGCGTAGAGTGAAAAGCCCAGCGGAGTCAGCGTAAAAACCAGATTCCGCCTGCCGGCGAGCCACGCCGCCAGCGCATGGCCGAGCTCGTGGAGCAGGGCCGATGCAAGGAGCCTGGCATAGGTTTTATTCCAAACAAAAAAGGCGACCGTTACAATCGCCAGCGGGTGTATTTTTAATTTCATCGGGGCAGCACGCACCTTCCCAGCTCCCGAAGTTCGCGCATGACAAGGCCGAAATCCACGCGGTAAAACAGATTTTCCCGAAACGCGCCGAAGCCCTCGGGCCACAACCGGCGCATGGCAAAGCACAGGAGCAAAAGCCCCATGCACACCGAAACACGGAAAAGAAAATCCTGCAAAAGCTTGCGTATATCGGGCATTGTTTTCCCTCCTTGCATATCAGTATATGCAAGCGGAGCGGCATGAATAACGCCGCCGAAAAAAAGGGAAAAGCCATGGGAGACGCGGCCTTTCCATGGCTTTCGAGCGAAATTGAGTTCCTACTTCCCTATCAGCTTTTGCAGCGTCCTCACCGCCATATACGTGCCCCTTTGCTCGGTCAGGGCCTTGACCTCCCACAGAGTGTGGCGGCGGTATATCCCTATGCGCGGCACGTCCAAGGGGTTGTAGTCGTAGAGCTTAAAGCTCGTGCCGCTGAAAATCACGTCGTAATAGCCTTGAGCTATGTCCAGCACCACAGGGTCATAGCTTCCGTTCGGCACGGCCACGGCGTTCACCCTTTTGCCAGAAATGGTCTGTAGCACGATTTTGCTGTTCCTGAACTCGCCGTCCACGTCCTCGAACTCCTTATCGCCGAGGGCCAAGGGCTCGTGCGACACAGTGTGCGACTGCACGCTCACCAGTCCGCTGGCCGTCATTTCGCGTATCTGCTCGGCGGAGAGATACCCCTCCTTGCCTATGAGGCTGGTTATCATGAATATGGTGGCCTTGCAGCCGTACTTTTTCAGCAGCGGGAACACCTCAGTATAGTTGTCCTCGTAGCCGTCGTCAAAGGTGAGCGCAAGGTATTTGCCTCCCTTTTGCACCTTCGGGAGCTCCGAAGCGAAAATCGTTTTCCTGCCGCTCTCGGCGAAAAAGCGGAGCTGCTCCTCAAAGCTTTCGGGGCGGACGCTCAGCTCCTCGTCGTCGGCGTTGACGGGCTCCTCGCGGACGCTGTGGTACATATAGACTATCACGCCGCTGCCTGCGTAATAGACGTTAAGCGCGATAATGCCGAACACCGCGGCCGCCAGAAGCAGCAGCGGAATAAGCGCCCTTCTCCTTATCCTTGCCATGTCGGGCCGCCTTTACTCGGGGCGGCCGTCGGGTAGGTAAAGCGGGCCGAGGTCCGGCTCGGCCGCAAGGGATACCGTTCGGGAGGCCTTGCCCTCAGTCTCAAATATGACTATCTCGTTGTGACCCTCGCGGATGAGCGGCGCGGGAATATAGAGCCTTTTTTGCGGCCCTATCTCCCAGAAGCGTCCCAGATTAAAGCCGTTAATGAAGGCGCAGCCCTTGCCGAAGCCCTCAAGGTCGAGGAAGGTATCCATTTTTTTGTAGGCGTTGAAGCCAAACTTGTAAAAGGCGGGGTCGCCCTTGCGGTAGGGCTTGTCGAAGTCGATTTTGTCAATATTGTCGAGCGGCAGCGGATACATTTTCCAACCGTTGTGGTAATGGCCGTTTATCAGCACGCCGCCGTCTATGCCCTTGCGCTGGTTCTCGATTTTATAGCTGAAGTTCACGCGGCCCATGTTCTCGGTAAGCACGTCGAAATCGCCGTCCTCGGCGTAGACGTAGGGATTGCGCTTGAAGTCGTATTCCTCAAGCAGCTCGCGGTCGTAATAAGTGCCGAAGCGCTTTCCCTCCATAAACACAATGGCGCGGTCATTCACCCTCGAGAACGACAGCTTGCCTATGGTCTTGCCCTTGGGGAAGGACGCGCGATAGAGCGTGTAGCCGAAGTTCTGGCCAAGCTTTTCCATGCACACGGCGTCCTTGGCGTAAACAGGGGTCGAAATATCGTCAAGCACGCTGTTCAGGCTCACGCGGCCTTCACATTCGAGAGCGCCGTAAGCTCCCTTTTCAATTTTGGCGGTCAGCTCCACCTCGGGCACGTCGGCATACTTTCTGATTATCTCGCGGAAGGCCTCATACTTGGGGGTGACGTCGCCCCATTCGGTGAGCACGGCGTCGTAATCGTAGCTGGTGACGTCGGGCGAAAGCTCATCGTAGTAGTTGGCTCCGTTGGTAAAGCCGAAGTTGGTGCCGCCGTGAAACATATAAATGTTCACGTGGCCGAGGCGCAGAGCGTCGTCAAAGTCGCGCTTATTGGCGTCAAGGTTGCTGGTGGAATGTTTTTCGCTGCCCCAATTATCGAACCAGCCCACCCAAAACTCCATGCACATCAGCGGGCCCCCGCCGGTGTGCTCGGAGAGAGTTTTGAACTGCGCCTCCACATGGGAGCCGAAATTGGCCGTCGGCAGCGCCATATCGCACTTGCCGCACTCCAGAGCGTCGTCCCACGGGCCGTCGCTCGTCACAAAGGGCACCTCCGCGCCGCAGTCGTGCATAAGGCGGCCCATCTCCATGAGATATTCCTTGTCGTCGCCATAGTAGCCGTACTCATTCTCGATCTGGAACAGTATCACCGGCCCGCCCTTAGTAACCTGAAGGGGAGCAAGGCGCTTAAACAGCTCTCGGAAGTAATTTTTAACGTGCGTCATATACGGCTCGTAAAGGCCGCGCAACTTTACGCCGTCCTCGCGGAGCAGCCACGCCGGAAGTCCTCCGAACTCCCACTCGGCGCAGATAAACGGGCCCGGGCGAACTATGACCTTAAGTCCAAGCTCGCCGGCAATGCTTATAAAGCGGGCGATGTCGAGCCCGCCCTCAAAGTCAAATTTGCCCGGCTGGGGTTCGTGCAGGTTCCAGCAAACGTAGGTTTCAACAGTGTTGCAGCCCATGGCCTTGAGCTTTTCAAGGCGATCGCGCCAATATTCGGGCACAACGCGGAAATAGTGTATGCCTCCGCTTATTATTTTGAAGGGTTTGCCGTCAAGGTAAAAATTATCCTTAATTTCAAATGTGCTCATAGCTTTTCTCCTTTCCGGATATGTCACCTTTATTATACAGGCTTCGGCGAAATTATGCAAGTGTTATTTTATTAATTTCCATCGGCCCCGCCGCATTCGGCGAAGGCGGGCCTAATTTGGCGAAAAATTTTTCCGCACGCTTTTCGCCTTTCGACATAATGCTTGTCCCATGGGATATATAATAAAGATAGTTTTACATTATTTACATAAGGAGAGATGTACTAATGAAACAGAAAATCTCTAAGCTGCTCAAAAAGGCGCTTCCCGTAGCGGCGCTTTTTCTGACGGCGCTTTTGCTTTCGCGGGCCGAAGGCATTGGAAAAAGCCACCCCTTCGGTTTTGCGTTCTTCGCCGCCTGCGGCGGAAGTCTGCCCGCGGCTCTCGGAGGAGCCGCCGGACTGCTGCTCAGCCGCGCCGGCCTCATCGACGTTGGCAGATACGTTTTTTCGGCAGCCATCTTCATGGCCGTGTTCCCGGGCATAAAAAAGGGCCGCCTGCCCTTCGCGGCAAAGCGGCAGTCCGCGCTGCTGGCCTCGATAATAATTCCGGCGGTGGGGCTGTTTTTACTGTTTATAAGCATGAGCGTGGGCGGCTATCCCCTGCTTTACGACTGCATTGTCCTCGCGGCCGAGGCGGCCACGGTATACGTAGCGGCGGCTGCCTTCTCGGTCGCGCTGTCGCTGCTGCCCTCTCTGCACCTTCGGCGCACGCTGACCGGCGAGGAGACCCTTTGCATGGCAATGCTTTTTGGCTGCGCTGTGGCCGGCCTTGTGGGAGTTGAGCTCTTCGGCGCGCTCGACTTGGGTGAAACGGCCTGCGTATTCCTCGTGATGGTCTACGCCATACGCTTCGGCAGCCTCCACGGCGGAGCAGCCGGCGCCATAATGGGGCTTATCTGCGCGCTTAGCCGCGGAAGGATAGACGCCTCGCCCGCCTCCTTCGCCGTCAGCGGCATAGCGGCAGGATACTTCGGCAAAAAGGGCAAGCTGGCCGCCTGCGCGGCCTTTATCCTGAGCAACGCTGTGGTGACGGCTCTTGCCAACGGCTCGGCCGAGGTGCTCATAAACCTCGCCTGCTCGCTGGCCGCGGCGGCCCTTATCTTTCTTGTGCCGAGAAGGTTTTTCGAGGTCATAACCTCGGTGGGCCTTGCCCCCGCGGCGACAGACGTTGTCCTGCGCGACAGTCTGCGCCGCCTTGGGACGGCGCTTTCCTCGGCCGAGGCCACGCTGCGCGCGCTCTCGCCCTCAGCGGAGGAGGTAGAAAACGGTCTGCGCCAAAATATGTGTGACCGCACGGCCCGCCGCGTCTGCACCCGCTGCGGACTTAAAAAATACTGCTGGGGCCGCGACGGCAAAAACACCCGCGAGGCCATGGACCGTCTGGCCGAGGCCCTGCTGCGGGGCGAAAAGCCCACGGGCGAGCTCGCGCCCTCGCACTGTATACGGCCCGATATTTTTGCCGAGGAGTTTGCCAAAATGCACGAGCTCTACCGAAACGACCTTGTGTGGAGCGCCCGCCGCCGCGAGCTTCAGGCTTCAATGCTGACGGGATTCGGCGGCGTCAGCGCCATAATCTCGCGCCTTGCCGCAAAGCCGCCGGCGGCGGAGCTGTGCGACGAGCTGCTCTCAGACGACGTGCGCTCTCGGCTGCGGCGGCTGGGCATAGACTCGCGGGACGTTTACGTCACCGGCGAGGGAGACGAGATGGAGGTTCGCCTGACGCTGCGCGGCTGCGGCGAGCTTGGCTGCTGCGAGGAGTTTGTGCCATCGGTGCTGGAGCAGGCCACCGGTCTGAAATTCGCTAAGACCGGCCTCAAGAGCTGCGGCGTCTGCCGCTGCCGCTACGTGGTGGCTCCCGACTACGACGTGGATGCGGCCGTAGCCTCGGCAGTCAGGGAGAATCGCCGCGTCAGCGGAGACTTCCCGATATGCTGCCTGCTCGACCGCGACACCTTTGTCATGGCCCTGTGCGACGGCATGGGCAGCGGCGACAGGGCCGCCCGCGAAAGCCGCCTGTGCGCCGAAATGCTGATTTCGCTGATGGAGGCGGGAATGGAGGCCGAGGAGGCCATCAACCTTACAAATTCTCTGATAATAGGCAGCAACGCCGGCAGCTATACCGCCATTGACCTGTGCGTGGCGGAGCTCGGAGGAAAAGCGAAGCTTTATAAGTGCGGCGGCGCGGCCACGTATCTCAGCCAAAAGGGCGCCGCCGAGGAAATAGCTCCCGGCGGGCTGCCCGCGGGAGCCGCCGCTGCCGGAGGAGCCGAGTGCTACGAGCGGCGCATGGAGGACGAAAGCACTCTTGTGCTTATCAGCGACGGCGTGGCGCTCTCGGGCAGCGGCGAAAGCGGGTGGATAAAGGAACTCATCGAGCACGGGGCCCTTGCCACGCCCCAGCGGCTGGCCTCGGAAATACTGAACCGCGCCCGCGACCATTCGGGCGGCGTCCCCGGCGACGACCTGACCGTAATCGCCGCGAGTATAAGGAGGAAAAGGGCTTGAAAAGCAGGGAAAGAAAAATTATCGTCCTAAGCGACCTCAAATCGCGCCACTTCGACCAGGCGTTCTTTGTGCTGAAGGACGGCAGCGAGGAAAGCCGCAGCGCGGTTTTTGAGGCCGAGCGGATAGTGGAAGAGTATTTCGCGCCCGCTCCCCTTCCCCGCAGTCCTAAAAAACCCCGCGACTGGGATTTTATTCCCTTTGCCGTTACCGCAGCTCTGGCCGTGCTTGCCGGCATTGTGGCGGTTGTTGTCAATATCATATAAAACCGTATAAGCGCGCCGTGTAAACATCCGCTTGGTTCACAAAATATCCGGCCGCTCGGCTTACGCCGTTTATTTCCACGCTTTTTTCATACCGGCACATAATATCGGGGCCTAAAAATAAAAAAGTTCGCTTGCCCTATCTTTAGCCCCGCCCCCGCAGTCGTGCGCGGCCAAAATCAGCCAAGCTCAAATGGCATTATTGTTCGGCCCGCGCATACACTGAACAAAAAGGGGGGGAAAGCAATAATGGAAAACAACACTGTACGGAGCGTTGGAGCCGCGCGGGGCGCGGCGTGGCAGTTTATAATGCAAATCGCGCTGGCGCTGGGCGTCGGCGCGTTATCCTCGTGGCTGACACGCGGAAATATGGATTTATTCCAAAGTATAAAAAAGCCGCCCCTCACGCCGCCTGCGGCGGTATTTCCGGCGGTATGGACGGTTCTGTTCGTGCTAATGGGCGCGGGCGCGGCGCTGGTGCAGCAAAACCGCGTCGGCAAAGAGGCGGCGGCGCGGGCGGCCATGCGGGCCTACGCCCTACAGTTGGCCGCCAACCTGACATGGAGCCTCGTATTTTTCAACGCGAGGGCCTTTCTTCTGGCATTCTTCTGGCTGCTGCTGCTATTGGGGCTGATAATCCTTATGATACGGCGCTTTGCGCTGGTAAGCCCGCTGGCGGCGCGGCTGCAAATCCCATATTTGCTGTGGGTAAGCTTTGCCGGATACCTGACGCTCGCGATATATCTGCTTAATCGCTAACCGCTAAGTTTCAGGGTCAAAGCCGTCGAAAATCAGAATACTGAAGCCGTCCTTGGCCGCCTCGGCAAGCTGGGGGCGGCTTTTCAGCGTCCACGCGGCAAGCGCCGTTTTATACAGCCGGCGCTGCAATCCGAGCGCGGCGGATTTTCTGTCGCGGAAGTCGTAGGCCACATAGTCGGGCCGCGAGAGAAAATTATACAGCAGCGAACCCAGCATAAAACCGTTGACGGCGTTCGGCCTTCCGCCCCTTTTTTTGCGTCTGGACGGAGTAAAATAGTCCATCGAAAGCTGGCCGCGCAGCATATCCGGACGGTGCAGGCGGAACCAGAGCAGAGCCGTCGGCGAAAAAGCCTGCACGCAGCATGGCCCGGGGTATGACGAGAGCTGCCTTGCCGCGGCGCGGCAGACGGCTCGTTCGCCCGCAAGGTTTTCGGCCTTTATTTCAACTATGAGCGGGGCGCGGCCCGCCGCCTCCATTGCGTCGGCAAAGAGCGGTACTCCCTGATTTGAGCCGAACACGGATATAGCGGAAAGTTCGTCGGCAGTCATGCCGCTCACCTTACGCTTGATTCCGGCAATCCGCTTGAGATCGGGGTCATGGGCCACCACAAGCCGTCCGTCCTTAGTCAGGCGAACGTCAATTTCCAGACCAAAGCCGGCCTCAGCCGCAGCGCGTATGGCGGGCAGAGTGTTCTCAGGCGAATCGGAGCCGTTGTCGAACAGTCCCCGATGGGCGATAAGAGTTGATTCAAAAGGGGCCAGCCGCCGCTTGCGGGACGGGCTTAGCGAGGGGGCCGTCATGAACAGCGCCGCGAGGATTACTGCCGCGGCGGTTATCAGAGCCGCCGTCATTGCGCCGCCTCCGCCGTCCATAGAGTCTCGGCGGCGCTTTGCACGACGGCGGCGTCGTTAAAGCCCATACAGAACCCGCTGTGGCGTGCGCGGAATACGAGGCAGCCGTCCTTTTCCTCAATATTCCACGTTTCGTTAAGGCGTGCGGGGCCGTCCCATGTGACAAGCGGACGGCCGTCGGCAAGGCTGCCGCCCGACACGCTGGCGCAATAGCCCGTAGCCTTGTTGACAAGAGCCGCGCCGCCGTCTGTTCTGCGTCGTATCCACCAGAGCTGAGTATCCTTGCCCTCATTTTTAGCGAGAACAAGAACCGAGCCCGCGGCCGAGTCCGCGCTCTGCACCGTCAGCGCCATACGGCTGTTTTTCGGCATAATAACGCTGTATACCGGCTCAGCGGCCTCGAATGGGGACAGGCTGTCGAAGTCGGCCCTGAAATCCTTGTAATATTCGCCGTCGGCAGCATAGAGCAAGGCGCGGAAGGCCGCGCTGCGGTTGGGGTAGGCGCGCGCCACGGCTTCAGAGGCTGCGCTGTCGGTCGCTGTCATAAAGTAAAGACGGCTGAACTCGGCCAAGTCCTCGTCGCGACTGCTGCTGCCGTAGGTCGAAACCGCCACCCCGTCGGCGGCCTGAGCCGCCTCCCAGACGGAGTCGTCCGAGGTGAGGCTCTTGTCGAGCACGTGCCCCAGCTCGTGGGCAAGCGTGCGGGCAACGGAGTCCTCGTCGGGCTCATGGTCAAGGCGTATCCAGACTGTATCCCCGCTGCCGTTATAGCTGTTGACCCCGTCTTCTATGTAAATAAGCCGTTTGAGATACTGCCGCACGGCCAGCGGAAAGCGGGTCAGCGCACGGGCGGAAATCTCCACCACGGGGTTATCCTCAACGGTGGTGAAAATATCCGTTTTATACCCGTCGGACATAGACGCCTCATAGCGCCAGACGGGCTTCAAATCTCCGCGCCAAACATTATAGGACGGGAGATATGTCTTTGCTCCAATCTCGGCCTCAACGCCGCCGCAAAGGTCGGGCACGCCGCCGAAATCGACCATGACAAAGGGTGCGAGCCTGAGACATTCGGCCAAAAGAGCCTCCTGCTCATCAGGGGACTTTTGAAGATAACCGTTCGCCTCAAGCAGGGCCGCGGCCGCGTCGTATACGCCGCTTTTGAAGGCCCGAGAGCCGAAAACGAAACTGTCAAACCGCTGGCGAGCGTCTTCATCGAGCATGGCGTAGCCCTCGGTGGAGCGGAGCGCCTCGATGGCGGGAACTCCCGTCATAACGGCGGCGTCGCCGGTTTCGTCATTCCATCTGACCGTCCAGCCCAAGCTCTCGCAGTTAAGTCTCAACGGTGCGTAGATCACGCCGCCCTCCTCCACAAGACCGGCCGGAGCGGTGAAAAGACCGCAGTCCGCGGGAATATACAGGCTGCCGTCAAGGTTCACGGCCTCGCAGCCGAGACGCGCTCCGTCCACCACAACGCCCGCCCCGAGGGCGGGAACTGCCATAATAAGCGTAAGGACCGCCGAAACGAGTCCCGCAGCCGCCGGTATCAGCTTTTTCATAGCGCGTCCTCCCGTCTTTTCAGTTTGTCACGGCTGTTGATAACAATAGTCACCGGCCCGTCGTTCACGAGCTCCACGCTCATGTGTGCGCCGAAAACTCCCTTTTTCACGGGCACAACCGCGCTGATGTTATCGCACACAAGGTCGTACAAGGCCTGCGCCGCCGCAGGTTCCTCGGCCCCTCCAAAATAAGGCCGGTTCCCAACGGGGATGTCAGTTATCAGCGTGAACTGGCTGACGATGAGCATCTCGCCTCCTATTTGCGGCAGGCTGAGATTCATTTTCCCATCCTCATCTTCAAAAATGCGGAGCTTAAGCAGCTTGTCGGCTATGTAGCCGGCGTCTGCGGCAGTGTCGCCGCGTTCCACGCCCAGCAGCGCCAAATATCCCCTGCCTATGGCGGAGACGGTCTCGCCGTTCACGCTGACCGAGGCCCTTCCGCACCTTTGTATAACGGCCTTCATTCCCGCTCCTCCTCCGCTCCGCCGCCGTCGGCAAAGTACTCTATTCTCGTATATGGCTGGGCTTTGTCGGCCCAGTCGTTTATTATTTTCTTTTTATCCATGTCAGCGGCGGTCTCGGCACATTCCAGAATTCGGCTGTAGCACCTCTGCGCCTCCACGCTGCCGCGTTCAAAGGTTTCCATAAGATGGTACAGGCTTTCGCTGAGATCGGCCTTGTAGCTGTCATTTTTCGGCGCTAACTCCACCGCTTTGCCGCCCTCCTCGACGGCGGAGGCGTAATCGTCCATATCAGATAACAGGCGGGCATATTCGCCGTGGTAAAGGGCGCTGTATCCGTCTCGCTCAATGGCGCGTTTTATGTAGTATTCCGCGTTGACGGCGTCTTCTCGGTTTCCGTCCTCCTCGTATAAGTAACGCAGGGCGTTCGCCGCGCTGTAGCAGCTTTCGCCGTCAAAGGGATTAATAGCCGAGGCCACTGACAACCGCGATACGGCCTTTCGTTCATCGGTGAGAAGCGTGCGCATACCCACCGCACGGAAGGCCTCGCCCACGCCCAACGCTCCGCCGGCAAGGGTCAGCGCGGCCAAAACGCAGCATTTTATCGCCATAGTCAGGGGCGAAAGATTGATTTTATAGGTTCTGCCGTGCTTCCATTCGCCGTAAACCGAGGTACAGAGCAACAAAATAAGGGCCGCCAATCCGCTGCCGAGAGGAGCAAAAAAGGCGTAAACGCCAAGCAGCGCCGTGAAAGCGCTGAACCAGCTTTTATACTTGAAGGCAAGCCACACCTCGGCGCCAATAAACATCAGCGCCGCCAAAAGGCCCACTATGCCGAGGGAACTCGCCAGCGACGCGCCCGCGCCGAGCTCCGTAACCGGCGGGTATGCCGCGGACTGAAGCTGCGTCTGCCGCGAAAAGAAGCCGCCCCCGCCAAGTCCGGGCGGATGGCGAACTCCAGCAAGCAGCGCGTCGGCAAAGGCCGCGCCGATGCCGGGCACGACCGCCCGCACCGCGAGGAGAACTCCGGAAACAATCGCCAAAAGCGCGAATACAGCCGCAGGAGCCTTTTTTCCCTTTTTGAATATGTACACCGCGGCAAAGGCCGCGCCGAAAAACCACGTGAGGGAGCTGCGGCTCATGATGAGAACTATGGCCGGAGCTATGGAAAGTCCCGCCGCCGCGCCGCGCCTGAGCCGTCTGTCAACGCCGGCCTTAACGGCGCACCACAGCCCTACGGCCATGTATATGCCTAAAAGGTCGCTCTGGCCCATGCCGGCGGAAAACGGACGGTCAAGGGCAAAATGATCCGCAAAGGCCCAGCACGCCAGATTCCACAGAGCGCAGAGGTTGGCCGAAAAAATCACCATCACCGTCAGCCGCCCGCCAAGGCCCTTTTCCTTCTCAAGCGTATAATAGTCCGCCGCCAAAAGCATTGCCAGCGTAGCCGTCAGTATTAAGTAAACATATCGTATATGCTGAAAATAGTTGTCCGCCCATGCAAACGCTAAAAGGGCGTATGCCCCGAGGAACACGCCCAGCACAATGTTAAAGCTCACGTATACGCGGCCGGTCTCAAGCAGCCGCGCAACAAAGCACGCCGCGGCCGCCGCGAAGGCTATATACAGTCCCCAGCTCCGGCAGGCCGCGTTGATAAAGGAGGGCCCCAGCAGCGTAAACGCCGCCGCGGCCAGCTCCAGCACGCCGCCAAAGCCGCGGCCGCGCCTGTTATTCTGTAATTTCACTGTTTTCCAACTCCCCGGCGGGTTCGGCTATGCAGACCAACACCCGCTCAATGCGCCTATCGGAAATCTTCACTACCTTCATCACAAGGCCGTAGGCCTCGACCTCGAAGGTCAGGCCGTCGTCGGGTATTTTGTCCATCTGGGCAAAAATCAGCCCGCCAATCGTTCCGTATTCCTCGGTGGGCAGCTCCACCCCGAGCTCCTCGGAAACGTCGTCCAGCGGAGCGGTGCCGTCAATAGACCATGTGTTTTCGTCAAGCTTGATTATAGGCGGAGCGTCCTCAAGCTGCTCCTCCTTTTCGTCCATTATCTGGCCCACAAGCTCCTCCAGCAGGTCGTCCAGCGTAACTATACCGCTGAAGCCGCCGTACTCGTCGGCCACGATGGCCATGTGGTTTTTCTCCTTCTGCATATTGCGGAAAAGTATGTCCGCCGAGACGGTCTCGGGCACCACATAAGCCGGACGGATTATATCGGCCGCCTTGCCGCTGCCGTCGTAAAGGAACTCGTAAAGCTCCCTCGCGTGAACCACACCCACAATATTGTCGATTTTATCACCGCAGACCGGAAAGCGCGAAAAGCCCGTGTCGCGCACGATTTTCTCCCATTCTCTGGGATCGTCCCCAAGCTTTAAAACGGCCACGTCGGTGCGGTGCGTCATCACGTCGGCGGCGCTCATTGTGTCAAATTCAAAGATGTTTTCGATGAACTCCTTTTCCTCGGGGGCAATCGCGCCGCTCTCCGAGCCTATGTCCACCATCAGACGAATTTCCTCCTCGGTTATGTCGCTGAGCTCCTCGTCAGGAGCCACTCCGCCCATAACGGCCAGCAGCCGCGCCAGCCACTGGGCCGCGGCCACGACCGGACTCGTCGCAATATACACCACGCGCATAACCGGCGCAAGGGCGCGGGCAATCGGTTCGGCGTTCTTAAGCGCAATGCGCAGCGGGGCCAGCCACACAATTACAATACCCGCAAAGGCCGCCGCCAGCACGATAAGCGCCGCGTAAAGCGGAGCCGTTCGGGCAAAGCCCACGGCTCCCACCGCGCCTGCCGCGAGCAGAAGCAGCGTCGTCCAAAAGCGGCAGACGGACAAAAACGCCGTCTCGTTTTCCTTAAGCTTAAGCAGCGTCCGGCAGCGCCGGTCCTCGGGCTCCTTCTGGAGCAGCGAGAGGCTCACGTCGTCAAGCGCCGCAGTCATCACCGTAAAAAAGCCGCAGAGAATGAATAGTCCGACTATAGTCAAACAGACAGGCAGGGGTTCCAAAACAATCTTCCTTTCGGTAGTAAAAATATATCGGTCACGCCTAAAGCAAACGCTGATTAAATCACGCTTTTGCTTGGCACGTCGCTTGTCGGCCAAATTTCCCCGATGCCGCGTTATCGTCGTCGCAAAGGGAGACTTTGCTCCTCCTCTTTCCCAAAAACTCAAGCGCTTGAGTTTTTTTGGGCCCCTTATTCTCGGAATACATAAAGTATCCCTGGGCTTTTTGCCTTGCCTCGTGAAAATTTTTCTCGCCAGTCAACGCGCCAGATTTAATCAGCGTTTACTTGACCGGCATCACGTAAAGCAGTATGCACAAAAAGTGCAGAATACTTCCTCCCAGTACGAACAGGTGCCATATAGAGTGCATATAGGCTATTTTTTTCATGCAATAAAACACTACGCCGACCATGTATACCAACCCGCCGGAAACCAGCAGCCAAATGCCGGCCGCGGGAAGAGCGGCCCTGATGGGCCCAATCATTGCGACGACAGCCCAGCCCATGACAATGTAGCTGATAAGGCTTACCAGCTTAAATTTTTCAAGGCTGATAGAGTTGAGCACAATGCCCAGCACCGTCACTCCCCACACCACGCCGAACATCACCCAGCCGCCGTGCTGGCGTACCGTGCAAAGCGTTATGGGAGTATAGGTTCCGGCGATAAGCAGATATATGCTGCAATGATCCATCACACGGAAAACCTTTTTCGCCCGAGGGGCCTGAATAGCGTGGTAGAGCGTGCTCATTGTAAAAAGAATTATCATGGTTGAGCCGTAAATCGCGCCGCTCACCACGCCGTAAATGTTGTGAGCGCGGGCGGCAAAAACCACCATCAGCGCCAGCGCGGCGACGCCGATAAGCGCGCCTATGCCGTGCGATACCGAGCTGAATATTTCCTCGCCGACGGAATACAGCTTTCCCCGACGCCTTGCCGCTGTAGTCATAATTTTTCTCCTTTCACCGATTGTGAACGAGTTTCCTCGCCGCGCGGGCATTCCCGCGGGCTTTTTCGCCTCTCATGGCTTCCGCGCTGCGCAAAGCGCGCAGTACGCGTATATAAACATACATCATAATTTTAGCATAAATCCAACGGTAATGCAACTGTTTTTGTTATTTGTTACAATTTTTTAAAAAATTGTCCCTCGCGGCTCTTGCTCCGCCGCCCGTCCGATATACACGCACAGAAAAATATATCATATTTTCTCATTAATTCGCACTAATTTTTAAAGCAAAATTTAAAGCAAAATTTTTGCGGAAAAAACTTTTTCTAAAATGTACATTTTACTCGCCGTTTTAATGTTAAAAAGCGGCAAGTCTTAAGATGAGATATAAAATATAATGTGTTACAATTAATGTTAGATCATTAATATATGCACGATAAAGCAACTGTATATCTAATAATAATCTATAATACCATACTTGCTTGTTCCGTTCAAAATTTTACCGGCTACCGCTCGTTAGCTCAGTTGCCTGCATTAATCGCGATAATATTGAACACATCCTCGGCTCCAATAGAGGGAACGTCAACAATGGCAACCCCCCATTCTGTCATAAGTGCCAAGCACACCCCAGTTGAAGGCACAGAAACTGTTTGTGCCGTTGGCGCCGTTGCCAATGCCAGCGTCAGCGTCCCAAAGCTTGTTATCACGGATTTAGAACAACTGCCAAGTGATTTAACCAGCACGGTAACAGTGTCGCATTCAATAGTGATGGTCTGTTCCGATTCAATATAATATTTTGCGTTCGTACCGTTCACCAAAGCATTTTTTGCTACTGAATACTCATTCGCGTCAGATTTAACGTGTACCTTTGCTGTGCCGACCAATTGGCCGTCGCACGTGTAGTTTACCGTAATTTCCTTGGAGGGTACGTCAAACTCATAAATTTTAAGATTCGTAAGTCTAGCTCGGTTATTAGACGAATCATTACGACCGTCGTTCTGAAGCATAACCATAGAGTTGATAGCATCTATACCATTATTTCTGTAGGAAATACTTTCAAGCTTTGTAACAGCTTCTCCGTCGCCAGAATGCGTTATCATAACAGCCTCGCCCGTAATGGCGTCCGTTACTTGAGCACTATATGTGTTTTCGGGAACGGTGGTTTCCAAAACTAGATGGTACATATGGTTAAGTTCAATTGCAAACGATCCGGCATACGTATCACTTGTTAAATGAAAATTTACATTATTTAAATTTCAGCCTTGGATAGATATTTCCGCATTGCCGAATGTGCCGTTGTCTTTTGAGAATGCAATAAGTGTACTGCTGTCTGGCGTTTCAGGGTACATTAGGTCGAATTCTATTTTTAGATGTCCGCTGAAATTTTGGCCAAGGTTAGTATTTTTATTGTTGTTGTTTTGATTGGCTGTGGCAAACCAGCTGTTCTCTGGGCCTAGTCCTTCATACGAAGCGAGATTTTCGCTTGCTACGGCAACAATTCCGATAGCAAATACGACGACCATGACAATAGCAAATGCCATAATCATAGCCAAAATTTTTGTCCTGTTCATAGTTAAAATTAACCTCCTTCTTAATGTTTCCGCAAGGCCGGTTTTTCGTCAGAAATAATCGCTGGTTTGAATCGCTATCAAGGAAATGGCGCAAGCCACACCTATATCGCGGCAATTAGTCTTGAAGAGTTTAGCGCTCTTGATATAGCCGATAGAGCCGCAGTATACAAGGCCATACAAAACAATATCATTACTACCGGCAAAGGCACAAACGATAGCAACCAAAAAACCTTTGGAAATCATATTACCGATGTAGACACTGCAAAAATAACCGAGAAGGCCAAAGGCAACAATAAGGTCGTGTTGCTTTGCAATGGCCACAACATCCTTTGGGGCCTTACAGACGACATCAGTCTCATTCCTGCGCCCGTAGATCTTATTCCTGCTCTTGGCTGGAACGAGAATGCTTTCACCGTTGATTTCCTGTTTGAAAACGCTAAGACCGACACTACATATAGCGTAAGCGTATTCAACGCCGCCAATGCAGAAAGCGCTGCCGCCAATGCAGAAGTTGTCGCAAGCGGCTCTGTTAACGGCGTTGCCGTTAAGCCCGCAAGTTCCAACGCGATTTACTCCGCAAGGGTTAAAGGCGGGAATGACAGCACTAAGGCCAGTGTCTACGGCCTTGTTATGAGGGCTATTGCCAGCATCGGCGAGGGAGATATCATTGCAGCCGAGCAGATTGATGCGATCAACACCGTGCTTAATGACGGTGGCCTGTATTTGATAGCTGACGATAGTGCTGAGGATACTCTCAAGTATAGGCTCACCGACGAGGTAAAAGATGTTCTTACTCTTAAATCCAGCGCAAAAAACACCCTGACCGTAACGATTACGGATATTACCAGCAATGCCGGTTTATCCTTTGCCAATGCCAAAACAATAACCACCATAGCTAATGCTACCGCAGTGGTCGCCGATGACGGCAAGTCAGTAACGATAACCATTACCTCAGGCGATATGGAGGAACTTGAGGATATATTCCTTGAGGAAATCGAATTTGTTTTTGAGCCCGACGAGGTATCCAAAATAGCCGACGAGACCGGTTTGGTAGACTTTGTTGAAGAGATATAAGGAGGGCGAAAACCATGAAGAAATTTATTGCTCCCGAGGTCAACACAGTTGAACTCGGTCAGGCTGATGTGATTATGAATTCCCTTGGCGTTACGGATAAAAACACATTTACCAAGGTCGTTGCAGATGACACTTCAGCGCAATACGAGATGTGGAAAGGCTTTAACGCCGAATAACCACAAAACAGCGAAGGGCCCCTTTCGGGGCCCTTTTTGTGTGGTTCATTATTGTAAATATTGCGTTTAGGCCCTCATCCGAAGGGAGCGCAATGCACACCCATACTGTGAAGGGTTTGCCATTGTTAGCGCATAAAGGCCACAGCGCCGCGCTACCGCGTTTTATCCTTCGGCTCGATAAATACGCCGCCGTCGTCGGTGACGTTCATATAAAACACGTCTTTGGTGGAACGAATCTTTTTTTTCTTAAGCAGCTCCATAACGCGCTCTTCGGTAATATTCGCGGCCTCAAGTCCGCTTTGGCGGAGCTTGCCGTCAGCTATGACAGTGTGGGGAAGATGAGTCTGCGTGGGCGTTAGGCCAAGGTCCTTTGGAGTGGCCGGACGGCTGATTTCCCTTGGAATGACGGATATCTGCCCGTTGGTCTCCAGTAACACTGTATTGACCTCGGAAATATCGCTGTAACCCATAAGGCGAAGCTGCTCCAGCAAATCGTCTATGCTGAGTCGCAGGCGGCGCAGCACGCCCTGTTGAATTTTTCCATTTTTGATTATAAGCGCCGGCCGGCCTGTCAGTACCGAGCGGAAAAACTCGCTTTTGATGACAAGAACCGAAAAAATGAGCTCCATAACCACAAGCGTCAGAATTGGGACGACGCCCTCAAGCATACTTGTGGAACGCTCCTCGATGGGGATAGCCGCCAAATCGCTTATCATGATTGCAACGACCAGCTCCGAAGGCTGAAGCTCGCCGAGCTGCCGCTTGCCCATGACGCGCAGCGCGGCCACCACAAGTATATAAAGCACGAGCGTGCGAAAGAACAATACCGCCATAAAATGCACCCTTTCTCTTGACAACCGGCGGAAAGCCTGTTAGAATATATGTGTGTATTATTGGCAAAAACCACGGTATTTATGTAAAAAAGGAGGAGGCGCAATGGCTTTTTTGCCCGTATCGAAGGCTGACATGGACGCACGCGGCTGGGACTATTACGATTTTTTATTCATCAGCGCCGACGCTTACGTTGACCACCCCTCCTTTGGCACTGCCATCCTCAGCCGCCTTTTGGAGGCCGAGGGCTATCGCGTGGCGATATGCGCCCAGCCCGACGTTTCCACACCGGACTCTCTGACGCGCTTCGGGAGGCCGAGGCTCGGAGCGCTGATTTCCGGCGGGGTGATAGATTCGATGGTTAATCACTATACCGCCGCGAAAAGGAAGCGCAGCGAGGACGTTTATTCGCCCGGCGGCAAGGCAGGCAAACGCCCCGACCGCGCAACGATAGTTTACGGCAGCCTTGTGCGGAGGGCCTTCGGCAAAATTCCGCTCATTATCGGCGGCACCGAGGCCAGCCTGCGCCGCTTCGCCCACTACGACTATTGGAGCGACAAGGTGCGCCGAAGCATAATTTTTGACAGTAGAGCTGATCTCATCTCCTTTGGCATGGGCGAAAAAAGCATCGTCCAGATTGCCGACGCTCTGGCCGAGGGAACGCCGGTGAACCTTATCACCAACATACGCGGAACCTGCTACATCGCCGACGAACCTCCGCGAACCGCCATAACGCTGCCCTCCTTTGAGGAAACCCGCGACGACAAGACGAAGTACGCCGAAGCAGCGGCCATACAGTATCGCGAGCAGGACCCTATCCGCGGGGCCGTACTGGCGCAGAGGCACGGCGATAAATACGTGGTGCAGAACCCCATGAGTCCGCCTCTCAGCCAGAGCGAGATGGACAGAATCTACGCCTTGCCCTATGAACGCGCTTGGCACCCGAGCTACGACGGCGAGGGCGGTGTGCCGGCCTACGACGAGGTGAAATTTTCCTTAACCAGCAGCCGCGGCTGCTTCGGAGGCTGTTCGTTCTGCGCCATCACCTTCCATCAGGGCAGGATAATACAGTCCCGCAGCCATGCCTCGATACTGCGCGAGGCCGAGAGCTTCGTCTGGGACAAGGACTTCAAGGGCTATATTCACGACGTGGGCGGCCCCACGGCAAACTTCCGCGCGCCCGCCTGCGATAAGCAACTCAAAAGCGGGGCCTGCCGCGACCGCCAGTGCCTATACCCCTCGGTCTGCCCCAACGCTAAGGTCGATCACAGCGACTATGTGGAGCTTCTGCATAAGCTCCGCGCCATACCCAGGGTGAAAAAGGTCTTTGTCAGAAGCGGCATACGTTACGACTACTGCCTTGCCGACAAGGACGACACCTTCTTCCGCGAGCTCTGCGCCCACCATGTCAGCGGGCAGCTAAAGGTCGCGCCCGAGCATATCAGCGACAATGTGCTGCGTTATATGGGCAAGCCCAATGTTAAGGTCTATAATAAATTTAAGGACAAGTTCTACGCTATCAGCCGCGAGGCCGGCAAGGAGCAGTACCTTGTGCCCTATCTTATGAGCAGCCACCCCGGCAGCACCATAAACGACGCCGTTGAGTTGGCTCTGTATCTGAAAGAAAACAAAATCCATCCCGAGCAGGTGCAGGATTTTTATCCAACTCCCGGCACGCTTAGCACGGCAATGTTCTATACCGGCCTCGACCCGCGAACCATGAAGCGCGTATACGTCCCCCGCGATCCGCACGAAAAAGCCATGCAGCGGGCCCTGCTCCAGTGGTCGCGGCCCGAAAACTATAAGCTCGTGCGAGAGGCGCTCATAAAGGCCGGCCGCCGAGATTTGATAGGCTTTGGCGAAAAGTGCCTTATCAGGCCCGAAATAAAGGGAAAAAGTGAAAGGAGAGCAAAAAATGGCAGCACAAATTCTGGACGGAAAGGCCCTGTCGGCCAAAATAAAGGAGGAGCTCCGCATCGAGGCCGACGCCCTGACGGCAAGGGGCGTTAAGCCCGGGCTCGCGGTCATAATCGTAGGCGACGATCCGGCCAGCCGCGTTTATGTGAACAATAAGAAAAAGGCCTGTGAGGTATGCGGCATCATGAGCGAGGAGTACGCCCTCCCCGCCGAAACAGGCGAGGACGAGCTGCTTAAGCTTGTAGGCGAGCTGAACGGACGCGGCGATATCGACGGTATACTCGTACAGTTGCCGCTGCCGAAGCATATCAACAGCGAAAGGGTGCTTCTCGCCATTGATCCCGCCAAGGACGTGGATGCGTTCCATCCGGTGAACGTGGGAAAGATAATGATTGGCAATTTCGACTTCCTGCCCTGCACTCCCGCCGGAGTTATGGAACTCATCAAGCTCGCAGGAATCGAGGTCGCGGGCAAGGAATGTGTCGTCGTGGGACGCAGCAATATTGTTGGCAAGCCGCAGGCCATGCTGCTGCTGCACCAGAACGGAACCGTAACTGTATGCCACAGCAAAACCAAAAATCTTTCCGAAGTATGCCGCCGCGCCGACATACTTGTGGCCGCCGTCGGCAGGGCGAAGCTCATCACCGCCGACATGGTCAAGCCCGGCGCCGTGGTTATCGACGTCGGAATGAACCGCGTGGACGGCAAGCTCTGCGGCGATGTGGATTTTGCCGCCGTAAGCGGGGTTGCCTCCGCAATTACGCCCGTGCCCGGCGGCGTCGGGCCTATGACGATTGCCATGCTTATGAAAAACACCGTCCGCTCCGCCTCCATACGTGCCGCGCGCGGATAGCGGTTATTGTATAAATAATACGGGCCGGTTGAAAAAATCATGCAGAACGGCGTCGTAGCAAGCTGCGAATCGCGGTTTGCCGCTCCTCCTTCTCTCCACAAAATTGGCTTCGTCAATTTTGTGGCCCCGTTATCAAGCTCGCGCAGGCGGCTTTAGCCGCCGAGAAAACCCTCCCGACGGGGTACGTCAAGGGTGATTTTCGTTCGTAGTTCGGGAGCATAAAATGAAGAACATCCGCTCTTTTGAGCGGATGTTCTAAATTAATTCAAGCTTTTTTCTTTTTTGTAATTCCTATAGCTGCATAAATTTGCCTTCAATCAAAACATTCGGCCCTTCAAAATATTCGCGGCCTTGAATGTTCTGCGAGACTTTTTTACGGCCTCGTGCGTTATATATTAGTGCTGTAGTTAGGGGCTTCCTTAGTGATATGTACGTCGTGGGGGTGGCTTTCCTTAAGGCCGGCGCCGGTTATCCTCACAAAGCGGCCCCGCTCCTTAAGCTCGGCTATGGTGGCGGTGCCGCAGTAGCCCATGCCGCTCCGCAGGCCGCCCAGAAGCTGGAACACGGTGTCGCTGAGGTGGCCCTTGTAGGGCACGCGGCCCTCCACGCCCTCGGGAACGAGCTTGCGGCTGCCCGTCTGGAAGTAGCGGTCCTTGCTGCCGCTCTCCATGGCGGCAATGCTGCCCATGCCGCGGTATACCTTGAACTGGCGGCCCTGATAAATTTCCGTGTTGCCGGGGCTTTCCTCACAGCCGGCAAGCAGCGAGCCGAGCATGATGACATCGGCTCCGGCGGCGATGGCCTTGGGAAGGTCGCCGCTGTATTTCACGCCGCCGTCGGCAATTACGGGGATTCCGTACTCCTTTGCGACGCTGTAGGCGTTCATGACAGCGGTTATCTGTGGCACGCCTATACCGGCCACCACGCGGGTGGTGCAGATGGAGCCGGGGCCGATGCCTACCTTTATCGCGTCAACGCCGCGCTCTATGAGGTCCTTGGCGGCCTCGGCGGTGGCGATGTTGCCGGCGATGAGCTGTACGTCCGGAAAAGCGTTTTTAACCTTATCAATGGCGTTCATTATATTGTTGCTGTGGCCGTGGGCGCTATCCAGCACAAGCACGTCCACCTTGGCGTCCACAAGAGCCCTGACTCGGTCAAGAATATCGTCGGTTATGCCGATAGCCGCGCCGGCAAGCAGGCGGCCGCTCTCATCGCGGGCGCTGTTGGGGTAGCGCACTGCCTTCTCGATATCCTTGATGGTGATGAGCCCCTTAAGCATACCCTTTTTGTCCACAATGGGGAGCTTCTCTATCTTGTGCTTGCGGAGAATTTCCTGCGCGTCGTCAAGGGTCGTACCCTCGGGCGCGGTGATAAGGTTCTCGCGCGTCATAACGTCTTTTATTTTCTTGGTGAAATCCGTTTCAAAACGCAGGTCGCGGTTGGTAAGTATGCCCACAAGCCGGCCTTTTTCTGTTATAGGAACGCCGCTTATCTTATACTTTGCGCAGAGGGCGTCCGCCTCGGCCAGTGTGTTCTCGGGCGAAAGGAAGAACGGATCGACTATAACGCCGTGCTCGCTGCGCTTGACCTTGTCAACCTCGGCGGCCTGAGCTTCGATAGTCATGTTCTTGTGGATTATGCCGATACCGCCTTCGCGGGCCATGGCGATGGCCAGCGCCGACTCTGTCACGGTGTCCATCGCGGCGCTCATAAGCGGAACATTGAGACGGATTTTCTTGGTAAGGTTGGTCGTGATGTCAACATTACCGTAAACGTCCGACTTCATGGGAACAAGCAGCACGTCGTCGTAGGTAAGGCCCTCGTAGAGTATCTTCTCGTCCATAAAAACGTCCTCCCGTAAAGATTTATTTTATTTATTATACCAAAATACGGCTTATCCGTCAATAGCTTTTTTCATTATTTCTGTCATTTTTTCAAGAGTTTCGGCGGAATTAATCTCCGCCCGAAGCGCCGCCGCACCGCGCAGGCCCCGAATATACCACGCCGCGTGCTTGCGCGCCTCGCGCGCGCCTATATATTCGCCCTTGTGCTCCACGATGAGGGCAATGTGCCTTGAGGCAACGGCGATTTTTTCCTCGGGCGAGGGCTCGGTATAACCGCCTCGCGCCATGTATTCGGTAATCATGGCAAATATCCATGGCCTGCCCTGCGAGCCGCGGCCTATCATGACGCCGTCGGCGCCGGTCTGCTCCATAAGCGATACGGCGTCCTCCGGCGAAAATACGTCGCCGTTGGCGATGAGCGGTACAGATACCTCCTCTCGCACGCGGCGGATAACGCTTCGGTCAGAGCTTCCGGAGTAGAACTGCTCCCTTGTGCGGCCGTGTACCGTCACCGCCGCCGCTCCGGCCTCCTCGGCCAGCCGTGCGAGAAGGGGAGCGTTTATGTGCTCCGCGTCCCAGCCGGCGCGCATTTTCACGGTCACGGGCTTAGAGGCCGCGCCGACGGCGGCCTCAATAACGGCCCTCGCCCTGCCGAGGTCCTTCATAAGGGCCGAGCCCTCGCCGTTGCCGGTTATCTTTGGCGCGGGACAGCCCATGTTGATATCAATGAACAGCCCCGCCTTTTCCGCCATAGGTACGGCGGCGGCCACGGCCTCCGGCTCGGAGCCGAAAAGCTGCACCGCTGTGGGCAAGCCCTCGGTGCTCATTAAGCGGAAGGTTTTTTCGTTTTCAAAGCCCAAAGCCTTTGCGCTGACCATTTCCGTATACGACAGCCCCGCCCCAAAGGAGTGGCAAACCATGCGAAAGGGCAGGTCGGCCACGCCCGCCATCGGGGCGAGGATGAGGTTGTTTTTAAGTTCAATACCGCCTATCTTCATATATCGAGCTTCATGTAGCCGGACTTTATCCAGCCGGCTCTGCGCATACCCTCGCTGACGGCAAGGCTGATGAGCGCCGGCAGCACAAAATACACAAGCAGTATTACGCCCAGCACCATGGCGGCATTGCCGTTGGGCGCCATGGTATTGTAGGTCATTATCGGCCCCACAAGTCCGGCGGTGCCCATGCCGCTGCCGACGGCGTTGGATTCGATTTTAAAAAGTACGGTGGATACCGGCCCGAGCACGGCGCTGCTGATTATGGCCGGAAGCCAGATCTGCGGATGGCGGATTATATTCGGTATCTGGAGCATACTTGTGCCCAGTCCCTGAGCCACCAGCCCGCCGACCTTATTCTCGCGGTAGCTGGCGACGGCAAAGCCTATCATATTGGCGCAGCAGCCCGCTGTTGCCGCCCCCGCCGCAAGGCCGCTGAGCCCCAGCGACACGCCGATCGCCGCCGAGCTGATTGGCAGCGTCAGGAAAATACCCATGAGGACGGATACGATTATGCCCATGAGCACCGGCCGCTGAACTGTTCCCCAGTTGACAAGGTAACCCAGCCAATTCATAAAACGCGTGATATACGGCCCCACCAGAAGCCCCGCAGCGCAGCCCGCGACAATGCAGCAAACCGGCGTGAGCAGTATGTCTATGCCGGTTTTGCCGCTGACGAGCCTGCCCACGGCTATACCCGCAATGGCGGCAATAAAGGCGCCCAGAGGCTCGCCCGGAGGATTTATGCCAAAGGCGTTATCGGTGAAGAACGTCCCCGCGAGGATAGCCCTCGCGTAGGCACCCACAAAACCGCAGATAGCCGCGCTGATGGTCACGAGCGGAGCCGTCTGCCCCAGCTTCAGCGCCACGCCGCAGCCTATGCCCGCTCCTGTCAGGAGCTGAGCCGTTTTGCCAACCACCAGCAGCAAATTCCCGAAGGCGCCGCTTATATAATCACTGATTTGGACAAATATGGTCCCCACAATAAGTGTGGCGAAAAGGCCGAGCGCCATTCCGCTGAGGCCGTCGATAAAGACGGTGTGCGCTATATTCTTCCGTTTGTCAGCCATATCAGTTCCTCCCTAATACGGTAGTCCGTGTTTATTATTTTTATTATACAGGCAGGGATTATAAAAATCAAGAAAAATTTTTCACAAGTAATTTTAAAAAAAGTATTGAAATTTGTAGTTTTTATGATACAATGTAAATAGAATAAAACAAAGAGAGGTGTATTGAGATGGCATACGTAATCAGTGACGATTGCATCAGCTGCGGCGCTTGCGCGGACGGCTGCCCCGTCAGCTGCATTAGCGAAGGCGACGGTAAGTACATGATTGACGCCGAGCAGTGCATCGAGTGCGGCGCTTGCGCGGACACTTGTCCCGTTGGCGCTCCCGCTCAGGAGTAATCGAACATAATAACTCTGATGGGGCTTCGCAGGAAGCCCCATCGGACTAATTGCGGAAAATCGGTTCGCTTTGCAGGAGATAACGCTATGGCTTCGGACAGAGAAAAAATCGAGGAGCTTGGGATTAAGGGTTATAAAATAATTCAAAGCAAGGATGGCTTCTGTTTCGGCAGCGACGCCGTGCTGCTGGCAAAATTCGCGCGGGTGGGCAGGCGTGACCGCGTGCTGGATCTGTGCGCCGGCACGGGCATAATTCCCGTGCTGCTCTGCGCCTTGTACGAGCCCGCCTCGGTGGATGCCGTGGAGATAATCCCGTGGGTGGCCGACATGGCCTCGCGCACGGTGAAGCTAAATTCTCTTCAGGATGTGATAACCGTACACAACGCCGACCTCGCCGACGCGCCCGCCATGCTTGGCAAGCGCCGCTTCGACGCCGTTACCTGCAACCCTCCGTATATGGCCGCAGGCGGCGGGCTGGTGAATCCAAACGACGATCTTGCCGTCAGCCGCCACGAGCTGCGCTGCACTCTGGAGGGCGTGGTAAAAAGTGCCGCTGACTGCCTGAAAATTGGCGGACGGCTGTTTATGGTACACCGCGCCGACCGGCTCTGCGACGTATTTTCCGCTTTTCGCCTGCACAAAATCGAGCCGAAGCGGCTGGCCGTGGTTTATCCGCGCAGCAACGCCTCCGCCAATCTGATACTTGTGGAGGGCCTGCTCGGCGGCAGGCCGCAGCTTAAGCTTGAAAAGCCCGTGTTCATGTACGACGACGCGGGCAACTATATACAAAACGTAACTGAGGGGATCGTATAAATGGCATACGGCAAGCTGTACCTGTGCGCCACGCCCATCGGGAACCTCGGCGACATAACCTACCGCTGCGTGGAGGCGCTGCGCTCGGTGGATCTTATTGCCGCTGAGGACACCCGACACACCCGCGGTCTGCTTAACTATCTTAATATTGACAAGCCGATGGTGAGCTACTTCGAGCACAATCGCCGTGAAAGGGGCGAAATGCTGCTTGAAAGGCTCAAAGCCGGCGAGAGCATAGCTCTCGTCAGCGATGCAGGCACCCCCGCCATCAGCGACCCCGGCGAGGACCTTGTCCGGCTCTGCGCCGAGAACGGCGTTGACGTCGTGCCCGTTCCCGGGGCGGTTGCCGGCATAAACGCGCTTATCGCCAGCGGTCTGCCCACGGGACGCTTCGCCTTTGAGGGCTTTCTCACCGTCAATAAGCGCGGCCGCGCCGAGATGCTTGAAAAGCTCAAGGCCGAGGAGCGCACCATGATTTTTTACGAGGCCCCTCATAAGCTTGTGAATACGCTTCGGGATATGCTGGCGGCCTTCGGCAACCGCAAAGCGGCCCTGTGCCGCGAGATCACGAAGCTGCATGAGGAAATTTACCGCGCCGACCTTGCCTCCGCCCTTGCCCGCTACGAGCAGACGCCGCCGAGGGGCGAGTTCGTCCTTGTGATCGAGGGCCGCCCGAGCGTGGAGGCTGCCGCCGAGGAGCGTTCCCGTTGGGAGAATATGACCGTAGCCGAGCACGTCCGGCTTTATACGGACGAGGGTATGTCAGAAAAAGAAGCCATGAAGGCCGCTGCCAACGACCGCGGCGTTTCCCGCCGTGAGATATACGCACAGCTTAAAATCGCGCCCGAGTGATCGGGCGCTTTTTATTTGCGTGGGAAGATTGGTCCGCCGCGAGCGGCGTGCTTCGCGCGGCCGCGTCCTCGTGGGCAAAATAATCCGCACATAGCAAAAGGGCCCCAAAAGGGGCCCTTCGCTGATTTGTGATTACTCGGCGTCATAGCCTTTCCACATATTATACTGTGCGCTCGTTTCATCAGTAATGACAGTTGTAAGCGCGCGCTTATCTGTAATACCGGGGGAAGTCATAATCGCGTCCTGCTGGTCGAGATTAACGACGTTGATCTCGGGAACAATAAATTTCTTCATAGTCTTCGCCCTCCTTATATCTCCTCAACGAAGTCAATAGTACCGGCTTCGTCGGCTTCCTCCGCTACCTCGCCGGGTTCAAATACAAACTCGATCTCGCTGAGGAAAATCTCGTCAAGACCGGCAGACATGGCGGAGCTAAGCTTTGCCGTCTTGCCAGCATCCTCAATTGTTGCATCCTTATCTACATCTTCTCCGCTGGTGTACTTAACCATTTCAAACTTCAAGCCGGCATTGAACAGCTTATCATTGATGGTGACAGTGTTTTCAGCCGAATCATAGCTTAGAATGCCAACAGCCTCGATAGGAAGAGCGCCGTCCTTGATGTAAAGACCTCCATCGTTTACAACCTTATTGACAGCGTCGATCTGTTCGGCAAGTATTTTGTCGCCGTCAGCAAGGGTGAGCTCGCTGAGAGCCTTCATAACAAGGCCGTATACGCTTACGCCGTTAGTCATATCAGCAGTAACAACATCGCCATTTACAGCTTCGGCCTTATAAATGTCATTGCTCTTTCCGTTAAGTGTAAAGCCCTTCACAGTATCGTTTACCTCAACCGTCGCTGTGTTGTTAACAGTTTCGGTAAATTCCTTGGTTTCGGCATTCTTCTTGGTTACATTAATGGTATAAGTTCCATCATCAGCATCGTCGCCAAACAGGAAGTTTATGGCAAAGTCCTCTCCAGTCCAAGCAAGCTCGGGAGCAAGAGCCTTAAACTCCTTGTAGTTGGCGTCATAAATCTTTATGTTGAGCATCTCAATATCGCCGTCCGCAGTGTTACCAGATTCCGAATTGGAGAGTGCGCCTATGGTGTTTATAACATCATGCTTGCCGCAATTTCTGAAGTAAACGTCTTCAGTGGAGTAGCTTGTGCCATCGGGCTTAGTAACGGTTACATTAAACATTTTTTCTTCTGTTTTAATGTTAATGAGTACACGGTACTGCTCGCCAACAGCGACTGTAAACAAATTGGTTGAAACTCTGCTGCTGTCGGTAAGTCCCTTACCTGAGGTCACATTAAGGAGAGCGCCGCCTATGCCAATGGCCACAGCGCCATCTCCAAATATCGCGCCATCCTTGCAGACCTGAATAGACGCGTCAGCTATACTGTTCACTTTATAGTCAAACTCCACGCTGAAATCTTTCGCGAAAACAATATTCTTCGGGAATTTATGCGCTTTTCCTGCATATTCGCCTTGCTTGCAAGAAACAGATGTAATATTTCCCATTTCAAAGGTATTCGGAAGGACTGTTACAGTCGCCTCGGCAGCAACGCCCGTTTCGTCGTGTGCATGGCCGTTCACCGTTACAGGGCTATTTGCATTAGTAAAATCAACGGAGCCAAGGTCCCAATCAATGTCAACATTAACGGCAAGCCCGTTCTTAGTATGCCCTGTAAGTTTTTTGGGAAGAATGGGATCATTGCCCTCGATTACGGTTATATTTGCTTTTTCAATACTTTCTAGCTCATCAGCATAATCTTCCACTTCGTAGAGCATGAAATCATCAAAGAAGCTTGTTCCGCAATCGAGCGTATAGTAGAACGCCGCCATAAATCCTTTGGAATTTGCATCCGTAGTAAGCTCATATTCAAGTTGATTCCACTTACCGGTCATGTTGGGGAAGAGTTTCCCACCGTCCTCATTGCCCGGCCATGATTTATTATTGTTGGTTCCGGTACCAGATGACTTTGTTAGCTCAAGACCATTCCATGAAGTAACGCCACCATTGCTTAATATTTTTCCGCCGCCGGGCTCGTCGGCTCCGTCTTCAATTCCCTGCATGGATGTAGGGTCATTAGCGGCGGCAAGAGTTGCAATGGTTGCCTGTGTTCCTCTGGCGGCGCCGGGGAAGAACGAACCGGCAAAGTAATATTTTGAATTGGCATTTACTTCTCTGTACATAACAAGAGAATTTGAACCATACCATGACCACAAGCTATCGCCGGCACCCCATCCATTGTTTGTGGTTTTTATAGAATTGCTTCCGGAATGAGCTTTTTCATCAGTCTTTCTGAGATTGCCGCCCGCACTCAGAATCTGTGTTGTATAATTCCCTGCTGTACCGCTGCCGACGGTATACTG
Source organism: uncultured Clostridia bacterium (assembly GCA_947629005.1). Lineage (GTDB taxonomy): Bacteria > Bacillota > Clostridia > UMGS1883 > UMGS1883 > JAFLUQ01. The sequence continues at coordinate 897 of CANRCD010000005.1, read as the reverse complement.
ATCCAACCCGTCTTCGCCGTCCGGCAATAGGTTCTTTGATTTAAGCTTATATTTTGGTGCAACGATAACATCGACCTCGATCCCGCCGGAAACTACCTCCGTAGGGTTAGACTCGAGAATCTCGGCTATGTATCCAAAATTACCATCGCTTCCGTCTTTTTCAATTATAGCATAGTTGTCGTTTACCGAATTTGTGTAGGTATATGTGTCGCCTACATATCCTTGAAGCATTTCCGTATTAAGAGGTTCGCCGGACTTTGTCTTGAAATTGACAGTTATGGAGGCCTTTTCTTTTATGGAAATGTTAAGCTTCGGGGCATGTGCATCGTCAGATGTGTTGTAAAACTTGACAATATTGGATTTGTTGCCGGATTTTGGCGTAAAGTTTCTCAATCTAAAAGAAGCAAAATCCCCTGCTTTTGTTGCAACATAGTCGGTTACGTCTATTACTATGGTTTTGCCCTTATCGCCGGACGTTACACCAAACTCTGTCACGGAAGGGAGCGAAATATCAGAGCCTGATTCTTGCCAAGTTATGGTAGAGCTCTTTTTCGTCCATATAGTCGAAGCGTCGTCCACGGTAATAGTTGAATCGCCGTTAGTTACGTCCTTAACTGTAAGAACAAGCTCAGCCTTGGTTATAATTTCGTTTTCCTCAAGATTAGGAACGTCAAACCCGATCAAAGTAATTCGTTTGCTCATAGAATTTTCTCCGATTACTGAAAGGTCGTCTTCCTTAACATCGGAGCTATTCATACTGTAGGCATTGGTTGCTGAAATACTTTGTTCTCCTGCCACCGCGGCGGCTGTCAGCGTGAACGCGGGAACGATGGCTACGACCATGGCGACGGCCACTATCATAGCCAAAATTTTCTTACTGTTCATAGTAATTTTTTA